>DCTX01000051.1 GCA_002329325.1 Anaerolineales bacterium UBA1429 | reverse complement strand
GACGGCCGTAGAGACGTTGGCGGATCTGTGGGTCGACAAAGACGAGGAGCCGGACCCGGTGGTAGCCGGGGAGATCCTGGACTGGGCGTTCAACGTGACGAACGACGGGCCTTCGACGGCCGTGAACGTCATCGTGGTGGACACCCTGGCCGAAGAGGTCGAGTTCCTGTCGGCGTCGGTGGCCCTGGGTAGCGCCAACTGCACCTACTCCGAGGCCTGGCACGTGATGACTTGCGACATCGGGTCGCTGGCGCCTGAGCAGACGGTTGGTGTTCTGGTACGCACCCGCGTCAAGAGTGACGCGCCTGCGGGCTGGATCAGCAACTTTGTCCGGGTCGAGTCGGATCCGATGGGCTGGGGTGTAGCCACACCCGATCCCGACATGGAGAACAACTACTCCACAACCAGCACGCAAGTGATCCATGATGCGGACCTGGTCGCGTACAAGACGAGTTCGCCGAACCCTGTGGTGGCGGGCGAGTACCTGTACTACCAGATCACCGTGGTCAACGAGGGCCCCTCGGACGCGACGGGCGTTGTGGTGACGGACACCCTGCCGGCTGACGTGACCTACGTCGCCGACAACGGCGGCGCCACCTACATGGCCGGCCCGCCCGAGACCTTGGTGTTCAGCTTTGGCGACATGCCTGCTGGCACCAGCAAGAGCGTCGAAGTCCAGGTGTTCGTCAACACGGATGCCGTGGTCAACGACAATCTGCCGTTGAGCAACTGTGTCGTGGTGACCGGCGATCAGCCGGACGGCAATGAGGCCAACAACAGCATCTGCGCAGGCACCTTTGTCACCGATCTGTCCGACCTTCGCATCGTCAAGGTTGGCAAGCCCGATGACGTGGTGCGCGCTGGTGAGTGGCTGACCTACACGATCTTTGTGGATAACCTGGGCCCGTCGGATGCCCGGGGTGTGATCGTAACCGATGACATCCTGTCGGATCTGGCTTGGGAACTGGTCAGCGTCGACCCGATGCCGACCTCGGTGCTGGATGACAACACCATGGTCTGGGAGTGGGACGTGCTGGTCGAGGGTGGCCGCGAGGAGATCGTGATCGTCGTCACGGCGGACGAAGCCCAGAGCATGAACAACCTGGTCAACGTCTACGCCACGACCCGCGACCCGGACTACTCGAACAACGAAACCAAGGTCATGACCTCGGTCATGGCTGTGGCCGATCTGGAAGTTGCCAAGGATATCGTCCTCCGTGGGGACGACATCGTGGCCGGTCTGACGGTGGGCTTTGTGATCACTGCCACCAACAATGGTCCCTCGACGGCCGAGAACGTGGTCGTCGTGGATCAGCTCCCGTTGCACACCACCTTTGTCGAGGCCGTCAAGGATCTCGGTTCCATGGAAGAGGCGCTCTGCGCCGAGGCCAATGGGCAGGTGACCTGCAACATGGGCACGCTGGCGGTGGGTGAGAGCAAGGAAGTGTTCATCATCGTCGGTGTGGACGCCGACTATCCCATGCATCTCGTTGGTGACATGCCTTGGTCATGGATCCAGAACGATGCCATGGTGAGCAGCGACGTCTTTGACCCGGACAACAGCAACAACCAGGCCTCGGTCATCGGGGACGTTATCGCTATGGCCGATCTCGAGCTGTGGAAGATGGCCAGCGCCAGCGAAGTGGTTGCCGGTACGCCGCTAGAGTTCTGGTACGAGGTCTACAACAACGGGCCTTCGATGGCAGAGGATGTGTTCCTCTGGGACGACCTGCCGACTGAGGTCGAGGTTGTTGGGATTGACGTCGTCATGGGCAGCGGCAACTGCAACTACTCGCCGGAGGCCTCTGGCATCGGCTGCGAGATCGGGGACATGATGCCCGGCGCTTCCTTCGGTATCAACGTGCGCACCATCGTTCGCGATGACGTGCCTCACGGTACGGTTATCATGAACAGCGCGCGGGCCGAGTCCATGTGGACTTGGGACCAGGATACCGAGAACAACAGCGCTTGGGTTGAGGTCCTGGTAACGAACGTTGCCGACCTGGTGATCAGCAAGACCGCCGATCCGGCCGATGAGGCCATCACCGGCGAGCTGCTGCGCTACACCCTGTCGGTAACGAACAATGGCCCGACGGTGGCGCGTGACGTGACCGTTACGGACACGCTGCCCGCCGAAGTGACCTTTGAGATCGCCACGCGACCGTGGACTCTGGACGAAGACGAGCTCGTCTTTGCCCTGGGCGACCTGGCCGTGGGTGAGACGGTGACATGGGACGTCTATGTCCGAGTCAACGCCGACGCTGAGCCCGGCTACATCGACAATGTGGCTGTGGTCGCCAGCGCCGTCACCGCTGACGAGAACATGGGCAACAACATGGCCGTCGTCACCAGCGACGTGGTCGGCCGCGCGGACCTCAAGGTCATCAAGTTCGGCAAGCCCGAGGGCGATGTTCAGGCAGGCGATCTCCTGACCTACACCATCGTCGTGGATAACCTTGGACCGGGCGATGCCCCCGAGGTTGCCATCCATGAGCTGATGCGGTCGGATGGTCTCTTCTCCGTCCTGAGCATCACGTCGGAGCGCGGCTTTGTGATCAAAGAGGCGGTCACTCTGCCCATCGAGGGCGTCCAGGCGATGGATCTGACCATCGTTCTGACGGAAACCCTCCAGGTGGGTGAGCGCTGGATTGTGACCATCGTCGCCACGGCGGATGAGGGACTGGACCTGAACAACTGTGTGACAGTGAGCAGCGACTATGTGGATCCGGCTATGGCCAATAACGAGGCTTGCGCCGGCCACGAGTTCGTGCCGATGGCTGGCCTGGAAGTGGCCAAGAGCGCGATGGGTGAGGTGCAGGTGGAAGGTGAGCCGGGCGGCGTCGTCTCCCTGGTGGAGGACGAGGTCACCGCAGGCCGCACCATGACCTACACCATCCTCGTCACGAATCATGGCCCGTCCGAGGCGGCCAACGTCATGGTCGCGGACACGTTGCCTGCGGGTATCACGTTCGTGGGCGCGGCGCCTGAGCAAGGCACCTGCCTCTACGACGTGGCCACCCACAAGCTCGGTTGCGCGCTTGGGCCGATCGCCGCGGGTGAAGAGGTCGAGATCGTGGTTGTGATGGACGTGCCCGCCAGTATCCCTGGTGGCTCGCTCCTCCGCAACAACGTCAGTGTCTCGAGCGAAACCTACGACGAGAACACCGGCAGCAACTGGGCCGACAACGTGACGACCGTGAGCGCTTGGTCTGACCTGTGGCTGGCCAAGGAGGCGTCGCCGGTACCGGCGCTGCCTGGCAGACAGATCGTGTACACTGTGACCGTCGGCAACGAAGGCCCCAGTGATGCGACTGGCGTATGGGTGGTTGACACCCTGCCGATCCAGATCGACCGCGAGCAGTGGAGTTGCGAGGCCTCCGGTGGGGCGGTATGCCCGGCCAGCGGCTATGGCAGCCTCGAAGTTCCGGTGGATCTGCCCGCTGGCAGCGGGGTTGTGTTCACCATCGTCGGCGAGGTCAATTGGGCATGGCCGTTCACCAATACGGCTATCCTGAACCTGGGCGACGTGATGGATCCCAACCTGGAAAACAACGGTCCGGCGTCCGTCACCAACGAGCCGACCCTGTACTTTATGCCCATCTCGCTGGATTGGGGCGCCCCGCCGTTCGTGGGTCTCCCGAACCTGGTGATCGAGCAAGTCCTTGTGACGAACAGCCGGGTTCTGGTGACCGTGCGAAACATCGGGGACTACCCAGTGCAGCATCCGTTCCGGGTGGACCTCTACGTCAGCCCAGGCACGATACCGACGGGCGTGAACCAGGTCTGGGGTGATGGTCCGTTCGGTGTCGGTGGCCAGGGGCATGCCTGGTGGGTTTCTCCGACGGTGCTGCCGCTGGATCCCAACGAGACAATCGTGCTCGAGGTGAATGATATGCACACGAGCACCGGTATCAGTTGGCCGCTGATCGACGGCACGCTAGTCTGGGCTCAGGTTGACTCCTTCAGCCCCGACGGCTCGTCGTATGGACGAGTGCTTGAGGGTCACGAGTTGATGGGCTGGGCCTACGATAACATCTACGGCCCCGCAGAGTCATGGACGCCGCCCTTCGGCTTCTTTGAGTCGCTCAACTTCGAGATCCCCGGAATTGTCAGTGACGCCTACATGGACACCGAGGGCCTACTCGGAATGCCCTACTAGCCGCGAACCTGCGAGGGGAGCCTGCCCCACGCCCGGGGTACGGGCAGGCCCCCTCGTAGAGGGAACCTGACAGCAAAAGAACGGTGCGCTCCCTTGGGGGGCGCACCGTTTCTCTGTGCCAGAGATCAGGGGGCTTGCGCGGCCTGTGGCCTGTGGGGGCGCGCCGCGTCAAAGATGCCAAGAGGGCGCCACCCCCCTCGCAGGGGGCCGGCGCCCCGTCGCGCGCAGCCTTGGCCACGAGCTAGGCGGCGACCTCCTCGCTGGGCGCCGGAGCGCGGCGCAGCCGCGACAGCGCCAGGCTCAGCAGATAGCTCACCCCGGCGACCAGGATGATGGTGGCGCCCGAGGTGAGGTTGAGGCTGTAGGAGAGCCATAGCCCCGCCAGCACAAAGAGGGCGCTGAGCACGGCGGCCAGCAGCATGGCCCACTTGACGTTGCGGACCCACTGCACGGCGATGGCCGCCGGCATGGTGAGGAGGGCGATGACCATGATCAGGCCCACCACGCGCATCATCATCACCACGGCCAGGGCGATCAGGCCGACCATCGCCAGGTGGATGGCCTCCACCGGTATGTTGCGGGTGATGGCAAAGGTCTCGTCGTAGGATGTGGCCAGCAGCTCTTTGAAGAATAGCATCACCAGCACGGCGATCAGGACATCCAGCCCCAACATCCACCAGAGGTAGCGGCCCGGCACCGCCAGGATGCTGCCAAAGAGGTAGCTCATCAGGTCGGCCTTGTAGCCCGAGGTCAGGTCCAGCAGGATGATGCCGCTGGCCATGCCGATGGCCCACATGGCGCCGATGACGGTATCGGCGCGCTGGCGGGCCCGCAGCTCCACCAGGCCCATGCCCAGGGCCGCCAGCAGCGAGAAGCCGATGGCGCCCAGCAGCGGGTCGATGCCCAGGAAGAACCCCAGGCCGATGCCGCCATAGGCGGCGTGGGCGATGCCGCCGCTGAGAAAGACGATGCGCCGCATCACCACCAGCGTCCCCACGATGCCGCAGGCGACGCTCACCAGCAGCCCCGCCAGCAGGGCGTTGCGCATAAAGCCAAACTGCAGCGCCTCGATCATACCAGGGCCTCCCGCACCGCTTCCTGCTCCGCGCAGACGGGGCAGGGGCAGTGCTCGCAATCCATATCCACGGGGCAGCGGAAGGTGTGACGGATCGCCTCGGGGGCCTGTTGGGGCGCGCCATAGTACAGCAAACGCCGCTGCAGGTAGCCGACTCTGTGCACATGGGGCAGGATGGCCCCCACATCGTGGGAGCTCATCACAATGGCCATCTGGCGGCTGAGGGCGGGCAGCAGGGCCTGGATCCCCGCCCGGGCCTCCGGGTCCACATTGGAGAGGGGCTCGTCCAGCAGCAGGATGCGCGGCTCCACGGCCAGGGCGCGGGCGATGTAGACGCGTTGGCGCTCGCCGCCGGAGAGCTCGCCGATGGCGCGGTGGCGCAGGTGCAGCACGTCGGCGCGCCGCATGGCTTCCTCCACGATGGCGTCATCCTGGGCGCGGTAGGGGCGCAGCAGGCCGCGCCGCCCCAGGCGGCCCATGCGGGCCACATCCCAGGCGCTCACGGGGAAATCGTGGTCGAAGCGGATCTCCTGGGGGACATAGCCGACCTGGGGGCGGACGCGCTCCACAGGCTGGCCCAGGACGCGCACCTGGCCCCGGGTGGGCGTCAGCAGGCCCAGGAGCAACTTGATGATGGTGGTCTTGCCGCCGCCGTTGGGGCCGATGAGGGCGACGAACTGGCGGTCATAGACGTCCAGATCGATGCCTTCCAGCACGTTGCCCTGGTCGTAGGCGGCCCACACGTTGCGGAGAGAGATGACCGGCGTTGGGGCGGTTGGCTGGCTCATGGGTAACTCCTGCACGTGTACAAGGACTCGGATAGAGAAGCGCTCGGGCCGAAGGCCGCCTACTCGCTCAGCACCTCGGCAAAGGTGCGCGCCACACGGCGCATGTTCTCCAGCCAATCGGGGGCCAGCGGGCTGATCAGCTCCACCCGCCCGCCGATCTCCTGGGCGATGGTCTGGGCGGCCTGGGTGCTGAACTCGGGCTGCGCTAGGATCACGCGGATATCCTGCTCTCGCGCCAGGGTGATGAGCCGGGCCAGGTCGGCGGCGCTGGGCTCCTGCCCCTCGATCTCGACAGGGATCTGCTCCAGCCGATAGTCGGAGGCAAAGTAGCCCCACGAGGGGTGAAAGACGATGAACTGGCGGTTGGCGACATTCGCCAGCATGTTGCGGATCTCGGTATCCAGCGTTTCGATGTCGAGCTCGAACGCCATCAAGTTGTTGGCATATTCGGCCTCGTGGGCCGGGTCCAGCTCGGCCAGGGCGTGATAGATGGCCTGGGCCTGCTTCTTGACCAGGCGAGGCGAGAGCCAGATGTGCGGGTCGAGGACGCGGGGATCGTCTTCGCCCGCATGGGCCTCCTCCTTGTCATCGTGGCCATGGGCCGCGATGGGCTGGCGCTGAACGCCCTGGGCGGTATCCACCATGCGCATGTTGGGATTGGCGTCGCGGATGCGGTCCATCCAGACGTACTCAAAGCCGACGCCGATCAGCAGGTAGGCATCGCTGCGGGCCAAGGCGCGCATCTGCTCGGGAAGGGGCTCGTAGGTGTGCGGGTCGGCGCCCGGCGGCACCATGACGGTGACGCTCACCAGGTCGCCGGCGATGCGCCGCACAAAGTACTCCTGCGGTGCGATGCTCACGGTCACATGGAGAGAGGCGTCGGTCTCTGCCGGGGCAGCGGGCGCGCTGCAGGCGGCCAGCAGCGCCGCGACGGTTGCGCAGGCGACGAGCACGAGGTAGGCAAGGGCGTTTCGCCGTGACGGCGTCATGGCATCTCCCAGGCGTGGCCAACTAACTGCAAACCGTTCTCAGTAAAGCGAATACTAGCATCCAGGGGGCGCTGTGTCAAGAGGCGCTCGCCTTCACCGCGTCGTTGCCCGCCCGAGGTGAGCAACGCTTCCCCCTCTCCCACACAGTGGGAGAGGGGGTGCAGACACGTTCGTTGCGCTTCACGCCCTTGGAGGTGAGGGCGACATGGGGGATGCAGGAATCGCCCTCACCCCCGCGATGCCCGCCCAAGGCGAGCAACGGTTCCCCCTCTCCCACACAGTGGGAGAGGGGGCGCAGACGCGTTCGTTGCGCTTCACGCCCTTGGAGGTGAGGGCGACATGGGGGATGCAGCAATGGCCCTCACCCCGGCGTTGCCCGCCCATGGCGAGCAATGCTTCCCCCTCTCCCACACAGTGGGAGAGGGGGCGCAGACGCGGTCGTTGCGCGTCACGCCCTTGGGGGTGAGGGCGAAGGCTGTTGCCCTAGATCACGCGGAACGCGCCCTTGAGCCCGCCAACCATGACCTCGAACTCGCCCGGTTCCACCACCGGCTCCAGGTGGCGGTCCAGCAGAGCCAACTCCTTGGGCCCCAGCACGAACCGGACGGTGCGGCTCTCGCCTGGCTCCAGGTGGATCCGCTGAAACCCCTTGAGCTCGATGACGGGGGTCACCACGCTGCTGATCACGTCGTTGATGTAGAGCTGCACCACCTCGTCGCCCGCCCGGTCGCCCACGTTCTGCACCGTGACGCTCACGCGCACCTGGCCCGCGGGCGCGATGGCCTCCGGCTCGATGGTCAGATCGCGATAGGCGAACTGGGTGTAGCTGAGGCCGTAGCCAAAGGGGAACAGCGGCGCGAACTCGGTGAGCACATAGTCATAGGCGCGGCCCGTCGGCTTGTAGTTGTAGTAGAGCGGCAACTGGCCCACCGTCCGGGGGAAGGTGATGGGCAGCTTGCCGCCGGGGCTATAGTCGCCCCAGAGCACATCGGCGATGGCGGTGCCGCCCTCCTGGCCGGGATACCAGGCCTCCAGGATGGCGGGGACGTGCTCGGCGGCCCAGTTGATGGTCAAGGGGCGGCCGTTGATGAGCACCAGCACGACGGGGGTGCCGGTGGCGCACACGGCCTCCAGCAACTGCTGCTGGGCGCCGGGCAGATCCAGCTCGGCGCGGTCGTTGCCCTCGCCGCCGGTCATGCCCTCGGTCCACGAAGATTCACCCAACACCAGGATGGCCAGGTCGCTCTCTTGGGCCGCCGCGACCGCCTCGGCGATGCCATCGGTGGCGCCATCCTTGATGCCGCAGCCCCGGGCGTAGCGCACCTGGGCCGACGCGCCCACCTTGTTGCGAACGCCCTCGAGCACGGTGACCACCGGCGCCTCGCCCGAATAGTCGCCGAGCTGATTCCAGGGGCTATCGGCATTGGGGCCCGCCACCAGGATGGAGCGCACGTCGCGGCTCAGGGGCAACAGGTTGCCCTCGTTCTTGAGCAGCACGATGCTCTCGCGGGCGGCCTGGAGCGCCAGGGCGCGGTGCTCGGGCGCATTGCAGATGGCCTCGGCGCGGTCGGGATCCACATAGGGATCATCGAACAAGCCCAGCTCGAACTTGAGGCGCAGGATCCAGCGCACCGCCTGGTTCAGGGTGCTCTCCGCCATCCGCCCCTGCCGCACCAGATCGACGAGGATCGAGGCAAAATCGGTGCCCATGGCGAGAAAGGCGTCCAGCCCGGCCTCCAGCGTCAGCTTGGCGGCCTCGTAAAAGTCGGCGGCCACGCGGTGCTTGTTGTGTAGCCCCTCGACGCCGCCGGCATCGGAGACCACGTGCCCTAGAAAGCCCCACTCCTGGCGCAGCACCTCGGTGAGCAGCCAGCGGTTGGCGTGGCAGGGCACCCCGTCCAGGGCATGATAGGCCGCCATGATGCAGCGGGCGCCCGCCTCTTTGACCGCGGCCTCAAAGGTGCGCAGGTGGATCTCGCGCAGGTCGCGCTCGGTGATACCCTCCATGTTGCTATCCCGGCCGCCCAGGGGCTCGCCATGGCCGCCAAAGTGCTTGCCGCCGCAGCTCACGGCGTCGGGATCGGAGAGCCGGGCGCCCTGCATGCCCTTGACCATGGCCACGCCCATGCGGGCGGCCAGGTGGGGATCCTCGCCATAGGTCTCCTCGGTGCGGCCCCAGCGGGGGTCGCGGCCCAGGTCCAGGACGGGGGCGAACAGCTCGTGGGTGCCGACGGCGCGGGCCTCGGTGCCGATGACGCGGCCGATCCGGCCGATCAGGTCGGGATCCCAGGTGCTGGCCATGCCGATGGCCTGGGGAAAGATGGTGGCGCCGGCGGCCACATGGCCGTGCAGCCCCTCGCCGACCAGGAGGTAGGGGATGCCCAGGCGGGTCTCCTCGGCAGCGATGCGCTGGAGGGCGTTGGCGATCTGGGCGTTCTTGCGCGGGCTGGAGGAGACGGCCCCGGACGAAAAGCCGCCGGGCGAGCTCTTGAGGTAGGCGGTGGCCCGCTCGAGATCCAGGTCGCCATCCTCATTGACATAAGAGATGCGCTCGGGCCTCTCCGCCATCGCCGAAAAGTCTATGTCGGCGGCGGCGCCCATGCGGACCATGAAGGAGCGCATCTCCTCGCGGGGCACGCGCTCCAGCAGGCCACCCCCCAAGCCGCCCACGCGGAAGGTGACGGTCTGGGCTGCCTTCTCCTCCAGGGTCATGCGCGCCAACAGGTCTTCCACGCGGGCCTGGATGGGCTGGGCGGCATCGCGATAGAGAGAGGATGCATCTGCAGACATGGTAGATCCTTTCCTGCTGAAAATACAGTTAGCCGACCAATCATCAGTCGGCTAAAGGATAGAGAGGGGGGGCCCGCCTGTCAAGCAAACGGGCCCAAGTGGGTAGGGAGTAGGGCGCTAGCGGTCGGCGCGCCCGCGTCGGCGTCCGCGCAAGAGCCAACCGCCGGCAAAGGCGATCAGGGCCGCGCCGCCTCCGGCCAGGTAGAGCGCCAGATCGCTGCCTCCCGTGGCAGCGGGCTCCACCTCCTCGACGGGGGGCAGCGGGGTCGCGGTGGGCTCCGGCGTCGCCGTGGGCGCGAGGGTCTCCGTGGGGAGGGGCGTCGGCGTCGCGGTCGCTGTCTCCGTTGGAGAGGGCGTGGGCGATGCCGTCGGCGTGGCCGTAGCGGTGGGCGTGGCGGTCGCCGTGGGCGTGGCCGAGGGCAGGGGCGTGCTCGTGGCCTCGGGCGTGGGGCTGGGCGTATTGGTGGGCGCCGGCGTGGCCGTGGGCGGCGCCGAGGCCACCAGGCAGGCGTCGTCCCAGAAGGAGCTGTTGTTCTTGACCGGGAACTCGGGCTGCCCCTTGGTAAAGACCGTGACATAGTTGCTCTGGGCTATGGTCGAGACGGTGAGCTTGACCCACCCATCAATGGGGTGACCCTGGTCATCCAGCATGCGCGTCTCGCGATCGATCACCGGAGCCGACCAGACGGTGTTGGCGGAGGGCGGCGCGCCGAAACCGGGGGGCGTATCGCCATAGGGGTCAATGCCGGCCCACACGCGATAGTTGCCCGGCTCGTTGAGATCCGAGAGGGGCAGGATGCCGTTCCACTGCTCCACCTGGCCGGTGGCGATCTGCACCCAGATGCTAAAGGTCACGCGGACGCCCGGCGTGACGGGCACCCGCTGGTAAAAGCCGGCGTGATGGGTGGAATACGCGCTAAAGAACTTTTGCGCATAGCGGCCCTGGTGGACGCGATAGGTCCCCTCTTGCAGGATCTGGCTATCCACCACAAAGAACTCGATCTCGCGGTTGATCTGCTGGTCGCCCAGGATCGCCCAGGGCAGCCAGTTCACGGAAAGCCAGGAGGAGAGGCTGGTGCCCACCTGTTCCCCCTTGTACTTGCCATCCTCAAAGCCGGGGTTCACGAGCAAGTTGCCGGGGCAATCGGCCAGGACGCTCAGGGGCGCGGCCAGCAGGACGAGCAGGAACGCCAGGGCCAGAACGTAGTGCCGAACGAGATGCATAGTGGCATGCTCCGCAGAATGGTATGGGTGCGACGGATGCCAGTATAGGCGCGAACGCTCAGGCGGCAACTTGCCCGCGCACGGCCGGCCCTGTATCGCCGAATCGCAGCGAGCCGCAGGTGATTGGGGCCGATTTGCATCCTGGGGGAATATGGGGCATACTTTTTGCAGGATTCGGAAGCACTTGATCGGTTTACCCCGCCAGGCTCTCTTCCTGGAGGGGTTTTTCTTTTTGGGCGCAACCTGATCTGAGAACAAGCCAGGTGCGATTTTGCACCACACATCAAGAGGAGTACGAGATCATGAGGTTGTATGTTGGGAATCTGAGCTACGACACGACCGATGCCAGCCTGCGGCAGGCCTTTGCCGCCATCGGTCAGGTCTCCACGGCGGACGTGGTGACCGACCGTGAGACCGGCCGTTCGCGCGGCTTTGGCTTTGTGGAGATGGCGAGTGACGCCGATGCTCGCAAGGCCATCGAGACGCTGAACGACACGTCCCTGGACGGTCGCAACATCACCGTGGCCGAGGCCCGTCCTCGCGCCCCCCGTGACGACCGGGGCAGCCGTGGCCGCGGCGGCTCGTCCAGCCGCTGGTAAATCCAGGCACACGCACAGCAAACGGCACAGGGTCTTCCCTGTGCCGTTTTGCGTTCCCGGGAGTGCGCCGGTCGCCGGGATGTGTGTAGATCTGCTTTGCCAGAATGCCCCTCGGCGTCTATATTCACTCCATGGAAGAAAGGGCCTATCTCGCGCTCCAGGGACACGTGCAGACGTTGCAGCACGTCCTGCCGGGCCTGCTCTCCGAGACCCTGGGGGCGGGGCCCGAGGGAGCCTGGCTGCAGACGCTAGAGCGCAACGTGCTCCCGGCGCTGGCGTTCGATGTCCCCGTCCTGCTGGCCGCAGTCTGCGGCGGGGGCAGCACAGGCAAATCCACTCTGGTGAACGCCCTGGCCGGGCGGTACCTGTCGCAGGTGGCCTTTCGGGCGGGGCTGACGTCGCGGGCGCTGCTGGTCGGCCATCCCCGGGTGCTGGCGAGCCAGGAGATCGCCGCCCGGCTGCTGCACCGCCTGCCGCAGCCTCCCGTGCCCTGGCAGCAAGCCGAACAGATGGCGACGGCGGGCCCGCCCCTCTATGCCACCTCGCCCGAGATCTCGCCCAATCTCCTCCTGATCGACACGCCCGACTTTGACACGGGCGAGCAGGGCAGGCTGGTGAACCGGGGCCGCGCCGAGCCCCTGTTGCGCACCGCCGAGGTGATCATCTATCTCTTTACCAATGCCGTCTACAGCAACCTGGCCAATACCGATTTCATGGCCGATATCGTGGGGGGCATCGGCGGGCGCCCGACGATCCTGGTGTACCGCATCTCTCGCGTGGCCAGCGACCAGGAGGCGCTGGAGAACTGCCGGGTGGTGGCGCGCAGGCTGTACGCTGGCGGCAGCGAGGATGCCTTTCCGCCCGAGGTGATCGGCGTCTATCGGATGCACGAATCCGACCGGGTGGCCGAGGGCCGCGCCGCGCCTACCCTGATCCCCTTGGGCCCCATGACCAGGGGGCGGGCGCTCCCCGAGCTGCTCCTGTCGCTGGATGTGGCCCGGGTCAAGCGCCACGTCCTGGCCAGCGACCTGCGCAGCATCCGCCGCGAGGCGGGCGCCGATCACCAGCGCGCCCTGCAGGCGGCGGCGCAGGCGGCCCTCTACCGGGAGGCCCTGGATCACGCCATGGCCCAGGAGGCGCTCAAGGCATTGACATCGTTCCCCGCCAACGAGGCCCTCACCCTCACCACGCGCCTGTTCATGGAGACCAGCCCGCCCCTGGTGCGGGCTCTGCGCCAGACGGGCCGCATCGTCGGCGCGCCGCTGCGCGCGGTGCGGGCCGTGGGGCACAAGGCAGCCGAGTGGCTCAAGCTACGCGAGGCCGAGCCGGCCCCCGAGGACCTGGAGTCTTGCGTCGGCCAGGATCTGTTGCTGGCGGCCAATGCCCTGCGCAACCGGCTCTTGGAGGGCTCCCTGGTGGTCCAGGTGCGGGCGCGCGAGCCGCTGCTGGAGCGGGCCCAGGCCTGGCTGCGGCGCGGCGGCGCCCCTGGGGTGGTGAGCGTGGAGCCGCTGGGGCGCGGGCTCTTTAACCTGCATATTCCGACGCCCGCCCTGGCCCAGGCGCAGCACGCCAGGCTGCTGGAGCGCGACTGGGCCGCCGTCACGGCCCAACTGGAGGGGGCTGCTCCCGGCCTGGTGGGGTTGCCGGCGGGCATCGAGCGCGAGCTGCGCCAGGCGGTGCTGCGCTTCCGCCAGGACATGGGCCTGGGCCAGCGCATGCGCGAGACGCTGTTCGCCTCCCTCAGCGCCCTGCCCCCGCTTCTGGGCGTGACCTATACCCTGCTGACGGCCAACCCCGTGGCCGGCAGCGGGCTGTTCATCCACCTGGAGGGGGTCTTGGGCTTGAACGATCTGTGGGCGTTGGTCTCGATCCCCGCCTCGGCGGGCCTGAGCGATCAGGATCGCCGCCAACTGGAGGCGATGCTCAAGCCGGTGTTCGAGCTCTGGCTGGCGCAGCGCATCGAGGCGGTGGTCGCCCTCTTTCGGCAGGCGATCTGCGGCGAGCTGTGCCAGGCGCTGCAGGCGGCCCCCCGCGAGGACGATCCGCGCTTCGCCCGCGTGGCCGGGGCCCTCGATGGCCTGGGGGTGACGCCATGAACGACAAGCCAGCGCGCCTGGAGAGGGATGTGTGGGAGCTGGAGCATGTGGCCGCCCTGGCCGAGATCGAGGCGGGGCTGGATGGCCTGGAGGCGCAGCTCCAGGGGGCGCCGGATTGGCAGCCCGGCGCGGTGCTGCTGGCCCAGGCGGCCTGGCTGCGAGGGCGCCTGCAGCGGATCCGCGATTCCTGGGATACCCGGCTGGTGGTGGCCGTCGTGGGGCCTTCGGGGGCAGGCAAGTCCACCCTGCTGAACGCCCTGGCGGGGGCCGAGCTATCCCAGACCGGGCTAGAGCGCCCCACCACCCGTCAGGTGATGGCCTTTGTGGGCGATCCTCAGGCGGCCCGGCCTCTGGCCGAGGCCCTGGGGGGCCTGGAGATGCAGGTGGATACCTCGAGCCGCGGCGAGGCCCTGGACTACCTGACGCTCCTGGATACGCCCGACACGAACACCCTCCCCGAGAACCAGGCCATCCTGCGCCGCGTACTCGAAGTGGCCGATGTGATCCTGGCCGTCTTTCCGGCCCAGAACCCCCGCCTGCACGACAACCTGACCTTTCTGCGCCCCTTTGTGCAGCGCCTGCCTCGGGAGAATGTGATCCCCGTGCTCAACATGGTGGACCGCGTCCCCCTCGGTGAGGTGGAAGAGGTGACGGCGGACTTTCGGCGGGCCCTGCACACCGAGTGGGATCTGCAGCCCGAGCGCATCTACCGCATCTCGGCCAAGCGCAGCGGCCCCCAGCCTTACTTTCCCGACGACGAGACGCCCCTCACCGATCTGAACGAGTTCGCCGAGCTGGAGCGCCTGATCTTTGAGACGCTGAATCGCGGAAGCCAGGTGATCGACCGGCGGACGGGGCGAGCCCAACGCCTCTACGCCCTGTTCGAGGACCAGGTGCAGCGCGCCCTGGACGCCACGGCGGCGCCGCGCGCTCGCGCCCAAGAGGCGCTGGACGAGCTCTCTCGGCAGCTGGCCGAGACGGCCCACCGCTCCATGCCGGGGCCGATGGCGGGCGTGCGCGGCCTGGATCTGGGCGCCAGCCTCTATGGCATGCTCGGGCCACGCTGGTGGGGGCCGGTGGGCTGGCTGGTGGGTCTGTGGGCGCTGGTGCTGCGGGCGGCCTCCTTTGTGGCGCGCCTGGGCCGCCGGGCGCCCTCGCTCCTCTCGCGCGAGGCGGCGCCCGCGCAGCCCTCTGAGCAGGAGCTGGCCGCCGGCTTTCCATCCGCCGAGGTGACCCATGTCCTGCTGGCGGGCTGGCCCCCCGCGGCGGACCTGCTGGTGGCGGCGGGGTTTGGCCCCCGCGCCAGGGATGCCGCCGCCTGGCAGGCCCGGCTGGACGCGGCCCTGGAACAAATGGCAGCCCGAAGCGCGTCCCATTATGGCGAGAGGCTCGCCCTGCTGGCCGAGCGGCTGTCCGCCTGGCCGATCCAGGCGCTGCTGAACCTGCCCGTCTTGGGCATGGTGGGCTGGATCGGCGTCGAGGCCGTGGTCGCCTTTGTGCGGCGCACGTATCTGCCCTCGGCCTACTTTCAGAACGGGGCGATGGCGGTGGGCGCCGTGTGGGCGCTGGCCTATGTTCTGCTGCAGGCGATCGTTTCGGTGAGCATCCGCCGCCTGCGGCGCGGCGGCCTGCACAGGGAGTTGGGGCGCGCTCTGGCGGAGGAGCTGCTGGCGCCCTGGGCGAACCAGTTGCAGGTCACGCGCGAGCTGCGGGGGCGACGGTAGGCCGCGCGGCGCGACCAAATGTGGAGCTACCCCCATAGGGGGTCTCAGATAGATCACATGTCGAGGGAGGAACGGGTTCATGCGAGCTGCCTTTTTCCGGGGCGATGGGGTGATCGAGCTGTGCGATGTGCCGCGTCCGGCGCCGCAGCCGGGGGAGCTGTTGATACAGGTGGCCGCCAACGGTGTCTGCGGGTCCGACCGCAAGATCCTGCGGGGCGGATTCGGGCACATCCCCGGCCACGAGGTGGCGGGCACCGTGGTCGAGGCCACCGAGGGCTGCGAGACGCCTGTGGGCGCTCGCGTGGCGGTGTACATCCCTCGCCACTGCGGCGAGTGCGTCTACTGCCAGGCCGGGCGGGGCAACCTCTGCCCCCACAAGAAGGGGCTGCTGGGCTGGGCCACCGATGGCGGCTATGCCGAGTACATGATCATCCCCGATCGCAACGCCCTGCGGCTGGATGACAGGCTCTCCTTTGAGCAGGGGGTGTTGCTGCTGGATACCATCGGCACCTCCAGCCACGGCCTGCGCCTGGCCGACTGTGAGTCGGCCCAGAGCGCCCTGGTCATCGGCGCCGGGCCGGTGGGCATGGGCGCCATCGCCTACCTGAGCGCCATGGGCGTACCAGAGGTGTATGTCTCGGAGCTCTCGTCCTACCGGTTGGGCATCGCCGAGAGCTATGAGGCCATCCCCATCAACGCAGGCAGCGAGGATGTGGCGGCGCGCATCCGGGCGGCGCAACCCTACGGCGTGGACCTGGTGGTGGAGGCGGTGGGATCGCTGCCCACCATCTGGCAGTCCTTCGATCTGGTCAAGCCGGGCGGCGCCATCAGCCTGGTGGGCGAGTACTGGGGGCAGGTGGAGCTGGAGCGGCCCAAGTCCGAGTGGATGATCAACGATATCCACCTGATCCGCTCGTTCTACTTTACCATCCCCGAATTCCATGAGAACCAGCAACTCATCCTGGATGGCACGTTGCGCGTCGAGCCCCTGGCCAGCCACCGCTTCCCGCTGGCCGAGCTGCGCGCGGCCTATGATGCCTTCCTCTCTGGCGACACGGTCAAGGTGATGGTGTCGCCCCTGTCGTAGGGAGGGGGACCCCGCGCCCTGCCGGGGCAAGCCCCGGTCGCCGGGCGAGGACGCCGCTACCATAACGCAAAGGTGCGGAGAGCATGACGCTGCTGCTGACCAAGCTCCATATCCCGCCGCAGCGGCCAGGCGCGGTCCGCCGTGAAGGGCTGATGGCGCGCCTGGATGGGGCCCTCGATCGCACGCTCATCCTGCTCTCCTCGCCCGCGGGCTATGGCAAGAGCAGCCTCATGGCCCAGTGGGCCCACGAAAGGGGATCCGCCCAGGATGCCCTGCGCTTCGCATGGGTCTCACTGGATGCGAGCGACAACGATCCGCTGACGCTGGTCTCCTATCTGGTCGCTGCCTTCCAGACGACCGAACTGGAGGCGGTCGCCGAGCCGTGGTCGGGGGCGCCCACCGGCAGCGACGCCTCCTGGCTCCGGGCGCGCCTAGCGGATCGCCTGAACAGCCTGGCTGTCGCCGCCTATCAGGTGGTCTGTGTGCTGGACGACGTGCACCTGTTGCACGAGCCGGCTGCGCTGGAGATGCTCGCCTTCCTCCTGGAGCATGCCCCGCCCAACCTGCACCTGGCCCTGCTCACCCGGGCCGATCCCCCGCTGCCCCTGGCCGCGCATCGGGCCCGGGGCCAACTGCTCGAGTTGCGCGCGCCCGACCTGCGCTTTGGCCCCGAGGAGACGGCGCGCTTCTTTGGCGATACGATGGGGCTGGACCTCTCGCCCTCAGCTCTCTCCGCCCTGGAGGAGCGCACGGAGGGCTGGGTGGCCGGCCTGCAATTGGCCGCCCTCTCGCTGCAGGGCAGGCCCGGCGCCGAGGCCGCGGCCCTGGGCTTTACCGGGGAGCATCGGTTCGTCGCCGAGTACCTCACCGAGCAGATCCTGGCGGGCCAGCCGGAGCGTGTGCAAGAGTTCCTCGTGCGCACCGCGATCCTGGACAGGTTGACGGCGCCGTTGTGCCAGGAGATCACCGGCTTTGCCGATGCCCACGAACTCCTCGAGCGCCTGTACCGGCAGAACCTGTTCCTGGAACCTCTGGACGATGCCCACCGCTGCTATCGTTACCACGCCCTGTTCGCCGATAGCCTGCGGCAGCAACTGGCCCGGCGCGATCCCGCGCTCCCGGACGGGCTGCGCGCCCAGGCGGCCCGCTGGTGCGCCCGAAACGAGCTGCCCGTCGACGCCATCGAGTACGCCTTGGCCGCGGGCGACGAGGCCCTGGCCGCGGCCCTGGTCGCCGACGTGGTGCGCTCGATGGTGGTTTTCGACGAGCGAGTTACGCTGCGCGATTGGCTCCGGCGCCTGCCGCCGGCCCTGGTCGCCGCCAACCCGTGGCTGGGCATCGGCCGAACGTTCGCGCTCATCCAGCAGGGGGACCTGGCAGGCGCACGCCACGCTCTGGGGGCCGCGCGGGCGAGCAGCGCTGGTGCGGGGGACGCCCCAGGCGAGGCCGATCTGCTGGACGGCCTGCTGACCGGCGCCGCGGCCTGGATCGCCGAAAAGCAGGGCGACCTGCCCGGCACCCTGCGACTGGCCGAGGCTGCCCGAGCCCACCTGCCGGAGCGGAGCCCGCTGCGGCTCTTTGTCACCACTTTGGCGGGGGATGTGTTCTTCTTGCAGGGGCAACTGGACGAGGCCGAGCGCCTGTGGGGCGAGGTGTTGCGCCAGGCTCGCGCCCTGGAGCGTCCCGCCCACGAGATCTTGATGCGGCTTGGCCTGGGCCACATCGCTTTCTGGCGGGGCCAACTCGCCGAGGCGGAGGCACACTATGAGAGCGCCCTGGCTCTCATCCTGCAGAAGGGCGCCAGCGGCGTGTACGAGGCGGCCGCATGCGCCTCCCTCGCCCGGGTCTTTTTGGGGCGCGGCCAGGTCGAGCGGGCCCTGCCAGCGGCCCGAAGGGCGTGCGAGAAGGTGAGCGCCTCATCGCGGGGGGCGCCCCAAGATGCCAGCCCTGCCATCGTCTTCGCCCAGGTGCATCTGGCAATGGGTGAGGATGAGGCGGCGGAGCGAGCCCTGCATGAGGCCGAGGCCAGCATGCGCAGCTACCCCCCCTATGCCAATGTCCTCGCCGATTGGCAGTACGTGCGGGTGAGCGCGTGGCTCGCCCGCGGCGAGCTCGCCGCGGCGTTGCGCTGGGCGCAGGACCGTCCGTCCTGCGGCGAGACCGTGGGCAGCTATGGCGCCGAGTGGGAGGGCCTGGCCCAGGCCAGGGCGCTGCTGGCGGCCCACGCCATGGCCCCCGATGCGCTCACCAGCGCCCTGGCGATCCTGCAGGAGCTGGCCCGGGCATGCGAGGCCCGCGGGCATACGGGTCGCCTGGTGGACGTGCTCGTCGAGCTTGCCCTGGCCCACAAGCTCGAGGGCCAGGGGGCGCTGGCCGCCGCAACCCTGGGGCGGGCCCGGGATCTGGCCGCCGACGAGGCCTACCTGCAGCCCTTTGCGCAGCGGCGCGAGGCCATCGGCGACCTGCTGCGCGAGCTCGCCCGCGCCGGGCGGGCGCCCCAGATGTTGCAGGCGCTGGAGCTGGCGTTGCCCACAGGGGCGAATCGCCCGCCTGCCGCCGGAAGATTGCCGGAGGCGCTCACCGGCCGCGAGCAGGATGTGCTCCGGCTGCTGGCGGCGGGCCTCAGCAACGCCGAGATCGGCCGCGAGCTGTTCCTCTCGGTGAACACGATCAAGACCCACCTGCGCGGCGTGTATGGCAAGCTCGGCGTCACCAGCCGGGTACAGGCGGTCAGCCGCGCGCGCGAGCTGGGCCTGCTGTAGCGCTCCGCCTGGGCCTGCGGCGAGATCCCCGTTGAGAGCCGAATTCACCCCTTGGGTTCACCCGGAAGGGTGAGGTGCCCTCACCCGTTATACCGCTAGAATGGATGCGGAGGTGCAAGATGAAACAAACACGCATGGATCGAGAACGCGTTCGTATGTTACCCCTGTTGGCCCTGGCCCTGACCATGGCCCTGGTGCTCTGCAGCTGTTCCGTGGTGCCGCCCCGGAGCGAGGCCGACGGGCAAGAGGTGGTCGCCCCGGCGAGCGATACGCCAACGGTCGCCCCGACCCTCGCGCCAACCGTCGCACCCGCTGAGACCATCGAGGTGCAGGAGCCGAGTGCGCCGGCGGAGGAGGCTCCAGCCACGCAGACCTTGGGGGTGGAGACCTTTGGCCTCACCCTGGGCTATCCTTCGAGCTGGGGCGTTCTGCAGGAGCGGGTGGGGGCGCCGCCCTCGGCGGACATGCCCGCCTCGCAACTGGTGGTCCTCAGCGATGGCGGCTATCGCGTCCTGATCCACATCAAGGATCGCGGCGACGCCACAGTGGTCGGCGGGGCAATGCCGCCGGGGACGGTGCTGGCGGATGGGGAGGCCACGCTGCTGGGCCGCCAGACGTCGCGCAACGTCCTGGTGCAGGATGGGCGGACCAAACTGGCCTGGTACAGCGCCAGCACGAGGGACATCGAGCTGTACGTCCGGGTCGAGGCAGAGGAATCGCTTGGCTACGAGGAGGTGGACATCCCCGCGGCGTTTCTCGGCCAGGTCGAGGCCGTGCTGGCCTCGGTGGCCCTTGAGGGCGGCGATCAGCAGTCTGCCATGGGCGAGCCCGTCAACGGGTGGGAGGGCACGCTGCTGAGCACACCCCAGTGGCCGCAGATAGACGACTGCTTCCAGCGGGCGGATGATGGCCAATGCTATGGCATTGTGTTCGCCGATCCCGTCCTCCGGGGTCTGGCGGAGGGGTATCGCGATAGCGGCACGCTGCTCCGCATTTGGGGCGCCCTATATCGCGGGCGCATGGATGCGGGCGACGCTCAGATCGAGGCGACGCGGGTGGAGGCTGCGCAGCCGCTCCCGCAAGTTCGGACCCAGGAGGTCGAGGAGTGGTGGGGCGTGGTGGTCAGCAACCCGCCCGGAGCCCAGTTCGACGACTATTTCCAGATGATGGATCAGAACGGCACGCGCTATGGGATCGATTCCCTGGACGACGCCATCCGCAGCGAGCTTGTGGCCCTGCGAGATACGGGCAGGGTCATCCAGGTCTGGGGGACGCTGAGCCTCGACGTGCCGGATGCGTACGGGGGGCAGATCCAGGTGACGCGCTGGGTCTATGCGCCCTAAAGCCTGGGCAAGCGCGTCACGAGGGGCAGGGCGACGAGCCCGGCTGATCGAGTGAGTATCTGGTGGGGCGGGAGGGGGTCGAACCCTCACGGCCTTGGGGCCAGCGGATTTTAAGTCCGCAGCGTCTGCCATTCCGCCACCGCCCCACAGCAGGTAGTAGGCCCAAGCGCCGAGCACTACTACCGGTAGTAGCTGAACGGATGCTTCCGAAGCGTACAGCACCAGTACAGCATCGGAGGCAGTTATGGTTAGGCGCAGCGTTGGCGAGGGCACCATCTTTCAGCGCCAAGATGGACGCTGGCAAGCATCTCTCCAGATAGACGGCAGGCGCAAGACCGTTTACGGCAAGACCCGCAGCGAGGCCATTGGCAAGCTGGCCGAACTGCAGCGCCAGGCGGTCACTACCGGCGCCATCCCCAGCCCCGGCAGGCGCACCGTCGCCGACCTGCTGGATGCCTGGCTTGACACCAAGGCCCCCACCGTCAAGCCGCGCACCCTGGCCGACTATGCCGACACTTGCGACCGCTACCTGCGGCCCTCTTTGGGCAAGACGTTGCTGGCCCGAGTGACCCCCGATAGGGTGGCGCGCCTCTATGCCAAGTGGCAGCGGGCTGGCAAGAGCCGCACCGCTCTCAAGTGCCATCGTGTGCTCTCGCAAGCCCTGGCCCTGGCGGTGCGCTGGGGTTGGCTGGCGGCCAACCCTTGCGAGCGAGTAGACACCCCCCGGCACCGTTACGAGCGCAAAGCCGCCTGGACGCCCGAGCAACTGCGGGCCTTCCTAGACGGCACCCGTGACCATTGGCTGCATCCTCTCTGGGCGACGCTGGCCTACTCGGGCTGTCGCCTGGGCGAGGCCCTGGCCCTGGAGTGGGCCGATGTGGACTTGGGCACAGGGCGCATCGCCATCACCAAGAGCGTGCAGCGCATCGGGGGCGAGTATGTCACCACCGAGCCCAAGACACGGGCAAGCGTGCGAACCGTTACCCTGCCGAGAGAGGGGATAGAGGCCCTACGGGGGCAGGCCATGCACCGGCTGGCGTCGGGCGGCGGCGCGGACGCAGCCATGCGTCTGGTATTCGCCAATGCCAAGGGCGGCCCCTTGCACCGTTCCACCGTGGCTCACGCCATGCGCCGAGCGTGCAAGCACCTGGGCCTGCCACCGCTCACCCCCCACGGCCTGCGCCACCTGCACGCCAGCCTACTGCTGGCCCAAGGGCTGCCTATCCCGGCAGTGTCGCAGCGCCTGGGCCATGCCAATAGCGCCATCACCCTGGCCGTCTATGCCCACGCCATCGGTAAAGACGACTCGGCGGCGACGGCGGCCATCGCCAGGGCGATAGGTGAAAGGGGGTGAGATTGACCACGACACCGACCTGCCGACTTGGACGTTTGCCACACAAGACACACGAAAAGGAGACCGACATGCGTAAGCTCACAGACACAGACCGGCAAATCATAGCCGAGGCAATCAAGCTCAACCCCAGCCAGCGCGAAACCCTGATTGCCGTGATGGAGGCCCTCACCGGGCCCGACCAAGAGGATGCGCGCCCCGCCTGGCAGCGCTACCCCCACGAGCTGGGCGACCGAACGGGGGCCATCATCGCCGCCTTGGGGCTGCTGTTGGAGCACGCGGCCAACGCCCCCGACCTGCATTGGGCCTTGCGCGGCGCCGACCGCTTGCTGGCGCTTCTCTATGCCGAGCACAACGGCGACGGGGCCATCAGCGGCCCAGAGGAGGACGCCGCATGAGCCGCTACCTGTACGCTTTGGAGCACACGGGGCGGGCCTTTGCCCCGGCAGAGCGCATCCCCGACACGGCTTGGCGGGAACTTAGCCGCCACACGAGCCGACGGGCAGCGTACAACGCCCTGCGGCTGGCCCGCCAGGAGATGCTGCGGGCCTGTGGCGTGGGGGCCTGGAACGACCACTTCAGGGTGACGGCCCTCAGGTCGCATCGGGTGCGCTATGCACACTACTGCTGGGGTTGGATAGACGCGGCGGGGCGTTCGCACTGGTGCGAGGACGCAGCCGAGGCCCACACCGCTGGCGTGTGGGAAGCTGGGCAGCCCGCCCCGCCGGTGGGAACGCCCCAGGGCTGGGCGGGGCCGAGCCAATGCGCCGCTTGCGCCGAGAGAGAGCGGGCCATCGAGCGGGTGACCTAGCCCCTGGCGCCGACCCCAACACGGCTTTTTGAGTTACACTTGAGAGAGGAAAGGAGTTCGATGATGCGCAACCTATGGAGGCCGATGCGCAACTTCTGGAGGCGGTTCTTGCTGGATGTAAATACGGCCTCGCTGCTGCTGTGGGGCCCTATCGCGTGGCGGGTTCGCTACCTCATCCGGGGGCTGCGCTTCTTGCGCTATGAGCTGGAGGTCCGCACCCAAGAGATGAGGGAGCCTTTCCGCAAGGCGCTGCGTCACGCCTGGTTTCTCTGGTGCTGGAACCGGGGCCGCTACCGGGAGTGGGCCGAACTTGAGCACACTCAGCAGGTGGCCGTGCGCCTCGCCTGGTACGGCGACGCCCAGGAGCTTGACCCCGAGGAACTGGCCGAGGCGATAAGCGAAAACCGCTTGCCAAGGTAGGTGAGCGGACGTAGACTTGAGATGCGAGCCGGGTGCCCTCGACGGGGGGCCGCAAGCGAACCGCTGCCTACCCAGCGGCGAGGCCCGGCGCATCTGGCGCAAAGACCTGGTAGGAGGGAAGCCATGTCGGGAGCAAGCAAGAGAACATTCTGCCTCAACACCACCAGCAGCCTCTTCCTGGACTGGTGTTGGCGCTATGCCCAGCGCTGGCCGGGAACAGAGAGGGGCCATTGGCCTACGGAAGCTGCCGAAGTGCACCTGGTTGGTGGGTGCTACCATAGCTGGGCGGCGTTGGGTGGCAATCGACTGGACAGCTTTGAGCTTGAGGGGTTCGTGGCAACGCCGTTCGAGGATGGGGGCAAACGCATTGAGAGCATGAGCATGCCATTCTCCATCATCGAGATGCGCACTGTTCCCCTGAGCCGAGAGCGTTGCGAGGTACAAGCGTCCTGCAGATTCGCCCCCGCGCTGCCCCTGTTTGAGGAACTGCTACGGGCCATCGCCGAGCGCTGGCCCGAGGCCGCGACGCAACTAGTAGCCGAGGGCGAGCCTGAGGCCCAGGCCCCTGCTCCCGAGCCCGCAGAAAGCGAGCGCGCCCCAAGCCGGGGCCGCCCCCGACTTGAGGATGCTGCCGACTGGCCAGCCAAACTGGAGAAGGTTGGCAAGTGGGAGGCTCGCATAGCCAAAGGGGAGAGCCCCGAGGTGGCGGCGGGCATGGTGGGGGAGGCGCCCAGGACGCTGAGGAGCTGGGCCAAACGGCGTGACGAACTGGCGCGGCAGGAAATGGCAGAAAAGGGGTAATAAACACTTCTTCCCCATTGCGGCTGATACACTGGTCTTGACGATGAGTCAAGGCCAGTGTTCTTTTTGGAGGCAGCAACATGACGCTACAGAAGGTGCATGTGCCAATGCTTGAGCGCTTGGCGCTGGCCGACCTTGCCCAACGGCGGGGCGAGTCTGAAGAGCAGACCTTGGCCAGCATCATCCGCGAGGCAGTGAGGCGCGAGTGTCAACAAGCAAGGGGCCCCGAGCAGCCCCAGGAGGGGCAAGAAGATGCGTGATAAAGCACAGGCCGCCAAGCGGGAACTTGGCGGCGGCGGGCTGAGCGGCGCGGGCAGCAACCAGCTCTGTTCACATTATGGCATGAGGCCCGACCGGCGTCAAGAGCCGCGTTACGGGCGCATCGAGGGCGCCACCTGGCGCAAGACCGCCAGCGCCTCAAAGCACATGCTGCGGGCCCCAAAAGCCTGGGCGGTGGATGCTGGCGACCTGGCCCTTATCGAGGCCCTGGGGGTGCGCTACGTGCTGATTCACGACCTGGAGCAGATGCGCCACTACTGGGCCCGGCCCGAGACACTGCGAGCCAAGGGCTTTGTCTTTGAGCGCAACGCGGGCGAGCAGGTAGCGCTGCCGCTGGAGTGGTGGCGGCCCTCTCCCGGCGAGGCTGATGCCGTGGCCGAGGGTCTGCGAGAGCGCACGCCCGAGCCAGAACCGGCGGGCCCGGTGCAGGGGGCGCTATGGTGATGGGCGCGCAAACCGTGTTGGAACGGCTGCAGGGCGTGCAGGCCACCGGCGAGGGAACTTGGCAGGCCCTTTGCCCGGCCCATGCGGATAGGAACCCCAGCTTGAGCGTGGCCGAGCGTGAGGGCAAGCTGCTGCTCCACTGTCACGCCGGATGCAGCTTTGACGCGGTGCTGTCGGCCCTGGGCCTCACCCCCGGCGACCTGCACGACGGCAACGGACACGACAAACCCCGCATCTTGGCCGAGTATGACTACAAGGACGCCGACGGCGAGATGCTTTACCAGGTGGTGCGCCTGGAACCCAAGGCGTTCCGCCAGCGTCGCCCCGATGGGCGCGGTGGCTGGATATGGAAGCTGGGCGATACGCGCCGCGTGCTCTACCGCCTGCCCGAGCTGCTGGCCCAGGCGGACAAGCCCGTCTACGTGGTAGAGGGTGAAAAGGACGCCGACCGCCTGGCCGCCCTGGGACTGCTGGCGACGTGCAGCCCTGGCGGGGCGGGCAAGTGGCGGCCCGAGTATGCCGAGAGCCTGCGGGGGCGCATCGTGCGCATCATCCCAGACCGAGACGAACCGGGCCAGGCCCATGCGCAAGACGTGGCAAGCTCTCTCCAGGGCGTGGCCGCCAGCGTCAAGGTGCTGGCGCTGCCCGGCCTGGGCGACAAGGGCGATGCGTCGGTCTGGCTGGATGCCGGGCACACCGTCGCCGAGCTAGAGGCCCTGGCTGCCGATGCGCCACCGTGGGAGCCGGACGCTGTACCCAGCGTAGAGCAGCCCGCCCGTGCTCCCGTCAAGGTCTGGGGCCTGGCCGAGCTGCTGGCCGCCGACTTCCCCGAGCCCGTTTGGGTGGTGGACGGTCTGCTACCGGCGGGCCTGAGCCTGCTGGCCGGACGGCCCAAGCTGGGTAAATCGTTCCTGGGGTTGCAGCTCGCCCTGGCGGTGGGGGCCGGGGGTCGCTTCCTGGATAGGCCCGTGACCCGAGGGCAGGCGCTCTACATTGCCCTGGAGGACTCGCCCCGCCGCTTGCAGGGCCGCCTGCGAGACATGGGGGCCGAGGCCCTGGAGGGGCTGCATGTGGCCTTCCACTGGCCCGCCCTCAACACTCCCGAGGGGCTTGATGCCCTGGCCGACGCCATCCGCAGCAACGGCCTGCGGCTGGTGGTGATAGACACTCTGGCGCGGGCCATCAAGGGCCGTCTGGATTGGGATAACTTGACCGAGGTAACGGCCATGCTGGGGGCGTTGCAAGAGCTGGCCTTGGCCGCAAACTGCTGCGTCTTGCTCATTGACCATCACCGCAAGGGCAACGGCCTGGCCGCCGACGTGGTGGATGATGTGATGGGCTCAACGGGCAAGGCCGCCGTGTGTGATACCATCCTGGGCCTCTATCGGCAACGCGGCGACAAGGGCGCGACCCTGGCCGTCACGGGGCGCGATGTGGAAGAGGCGAGCTTGGGGCTGGCCTTTGACCCCCTCACGCGCACATGGCAGGTGGATGAAACCGCCCAGGGCGTGCGCCGGGGCACCGTGCAAGATGCTATCCTGGCGACCCTGGAAGAGTGGGGCGAGGGCACAACCGCCGAGCTTGCCGAGGCCCTGGGCCGCGACCGGGGCAATGTGCATCACGAGCTGGCCGAACTTGTGGCGAAAGGGGCTGTACGCAAAGCCGCCAAGCGAGGGCGAGAGCAACCTTACGAGATTGTTGCCCCTATGGTGGATAACAACAATCACAATAATCACAATAATACCGCTGATGATTGTGACTATTGTGATGATTGTGATTGTGTGCAGAGCCCCGATGAACTCCCGGCCCTTGACGATGATAACCCCTGGCAAGTGCTGGGCATGTTTTGGGGCGATGAGCGATGAAACTTGGCCTTACGAGCGGGCGCGAGGGGGGGCGGTTGCGCCGCCCCCCCGCCCTCTGCTGAAAGCCGACAGACCGGAAGTTTTCTTCCAGACCGGAAGCTTTCTTCCGGCCCACCCCTAGAGGATGATAGACAATGGCTGAAAATGAGAGATTGACGCCCGCCAAGCGCCGCTTTGCCCTGGCCGTGCTGGAAGCCAAGAGCGTTCGGCAAGCTTGCGAGCTGGCCGACGTGTCGGAAGCGACCGGATACCGCTACCTGCAAGACCCGGCGGTAAGGGCGCGGCTGGCCGAGTATACCGACGCGCTCTTGGCCCAGGCTGCGGCGGGGCTCTTGAGCGACCTGGTGGATGCGCGGGCGACGTTGCGAGAGATAATGAACGACCGCGAGGCTGGCGATAGCGCCCGCGTCTCGGCGGCCAGGGCCGTGCTGGATGCGTCGCTGCGGCTCTTTGAACTGGTGTCTTTGAGCGAACGGGTGGCGCGGCTTGAGGAAAGGACGGGCGAGCTATGAGCAGCTTGAGCGAACGGGCGAACCGTCTGGAGAGAGCGGCGGGCGGGGGGCGCATCTGCACCTGCACGCCTGGCGGGGCGCGCCTGGTGGTGCCCGCCGGTGACCTGCTGATGGGCAAGAGCCCCGACCCAGGCCCGCCAACGGTGGGCGGGCGCTGCACCGTCTGCGGCGGCGACGTGGTAACGGTGCGCTTTGTAGAGGTGGATGATTGGAGGAGCGATGAGCGACCTTAGGCGACGTGTTGACCGCCTGGAGCAGGCCGCACCCGGCGGGCGGTGTAGGTGTGTAGCTGGCGGCTTGTATGTCCAGTGGGCAGACAGGCCAAGAGATGGGCCGCGACTGGGTGCGGACGGGCGCTGCCAACGGTGCGGCGGCGAGGTGGTGATATTCCGGCTTGTGCGGGAAAGTGTGGCAAGAACGTGAAGGACAAGGATACGACAATGGCAACCCTCTCGATTCGTGACGAACTGGCCCGCTTGCAGACGTTGAAGCGCAACCTGGAGGCAAGCTTGCAGCGCACCGAGGCCGACTACCGCTTGAGTGAGAAGGCCAAGAGCGAGCAACGGGCGGCCTTTGCCGATGCGTTGCGCGATGCCGTAGGCTATGCGGCCCAGGCCATCTTTGGCAAGGTTGGCCCGCAAGGGCTTGAGGGCGGTGCGTTCTGGGAGCGCCATGATGCGCTGCGCGCTAAGGTGCGTGAAGCTCGCACCGCCGCCGACACGCTGGACACTGGCCGCCTGATGAACACCTACCAGCGGGTACCCTCGATTGTGGCGGGCGCCAGCAACGTGGGCGAACTACAGGCGTGGTATGTTGACCAGGCCGACGCCTACGAGCGCCGGGCGCTGCAGGACGTGGGCGCTGAGGCGGTGGCGGGGCGCTGGCCCAAAGACGCAGCCGTCGGGGGCCTGCTGGCGACCCTCAAGCGCGACCGCAAGGCGTCTTTGGCGACGCCCGATGTGCAAGCTGCCGAGGCCTCCTTGCACGCTCTGGAGATGGACGCCGCCGATGCCCACGCCGAGCTATCGCAGATGGTGGGGGGCGTAGGCCCGCTATCGCTTGACCCTGCTGCCCGCACCCTGCGGGCGGTGCGCGTGCGGGCTAGCTTTGAGGATGCCAGCGACCCACACGCGCCTATGCGGGTGACTGTCGAAAAGGTGGACGCGGGCGGCGCGTACTGGCCCGAGGGGGGTGACGCCTAGGCCCCGACCCGCCCCCAACCCGTAATAGCCTGCAGAATCACGCGCCCGCGGCTGTACTTTGTCGCGGGCGCGTGCTATACTGGGGCATAGGAATGCCCCGGCGCTGTTATGAGCAGCCCGAGGCGTGGCCCAGGTGGATGCTCACCCGAGCAAGGGAAGTGTAACACGACCCGCCCAAGGTGACAACCCACCGGGGCGGGTTTTCTGCGTTGTACGTTTACAGCATCCGTACAGCACCAGTACAGCATCAGTACAGCATCGGCCTGGGGCGGCCAGCGGGGGCCATAATCGGCCACCACCACAAGATATGGTGCCCTAAAGCCCATGCGGTACTGTATCTGGTGGGGCGGGAGGGGGTCGAACCCTCACGGCCTTGGGGCCAGCGGATTTTAAGTCCGCAGCGTCTGCCATTCCGCCACCGCCCCACAGCAGGCCGATGATAGCCTGCCCCGGGTGCGACGTCAATTCGCCAGGGCCACGGGCACGAGGGCGCACTCAATCACCCAAGATCGTGCTTTCAGGGCAAGGTCCCGTCAGAGGGTAGTCGTACCGGGGAGGGCGAACCCCGCTAGGCGCGCGACGCCTCGGCGAGGGGGAGCGTGAACCACAGGGTGGCACCCTGGCCCGGCTCGCTCTCGGCCCAGATCGCGCCGCCCTGGGCCTGCACCAGCGAACGGGCAATCGCCAGGCCCAGCCCCGACCCCCCGCTGGCCCGCTGCCGTGAGGCATCCCCCCGGTAAAAGCGCTCGAACACGCGAGGCAGGTCCTCGGCCGCGATGCCTGGCCCCGTGTCGCTCACCCCCAGGCGCACACAGGTCTCTGCCGGTTCCGCGCGCAGGGTGATGGCGCCCTCGGGAGGCGTGTGCCGCAGCGCATTGCTCATCAGGTTGCCTATGACCTGGGCTACCCGATCGCCATCGGCCAGGGCCAAGGGCAGGTCGTCGGCCAGCGCGCACCGAACGGCGATGCCGCGCTCGGCGGCCTGGGGCTGATGGGCTGCGGCGACGCTCTGCATCAGACGGCCCACATGCAGCGGCTGCAGCGAAAGGCTCAACTGCCCGGCGTCGGCCAATGAAAGGGTGCGCAGGTCCTCAACGAGGCGGGCCAACCGCCTCGCCTCGTCATGAATGACGCCCATGGTCTTGGCATCGGCGGGGAGCACGCCATCGGCGATGGCCTCGGTGTGGCCCAGGATCAAGCTCAGCGGCGTACGCAGCTCGTGGGCGATATCGGCGGTCATCTGCCGCCGCTGCTCCTCGGCGGCGGCCAGGTCACCGCTCATGCGGTTAAAGGCCCGCGCCAGTTGCCCCAGCTCGTCCTCGGCATACACCGGCGTCTCGACGCCCAGCTCGCCGCGGGCCACGGCCTCGGCCGCGGCCGTCAACTCGCGCAGGGGCTGCGTCAGGGAGCGCGAGAGAAAGACGCCCAGGATCAGGGCCACGCCCGTGGCCCCCAGGCCGCCGATCCACAGCGCGCGGTAAAAGCCCTGCAGGAACTGATCGCGGCTGGGCGCAGGCTGTCGCTCGCGGAAGGGCACCAGGGTCCCCACGAATTCGTCATCCACGACGATGGGGAACCCTTCCTCCAGCATCTCGGGGGGCACGGGTTGGCCCACCACATGCCCAGGGCTGGCGATGACGGTGATTCCGGAGGGATCGGCGATCACGGCGAAGGGCTCCGAGCGCATCAGGGGCGCCTCGGTGCTCGATGCGGTGAGGGCGCCCCAACTTCCCGCCACCCGATAGCGCTCTGCCCACAAGGTCGCCTGGCTCTCGGCCCGTTGGCCGGTCCAGTACACCTCAAAGCGTTCGCGGGTGGTCAGGGCCAGATAGGCGCCCACCAGCAGCGTGCCCAGCAGGCTGACGCCGAAGAACGCAAGGATCAGGCGGGTGCTGAGGGAGCGGGAGGGGATCATCTAGCCCTCCACAAAGCGATAGCCGATGCCATAGACGGTCTCGATGTAGCGCGGGTTGGCAGGATCGGGCTCGATCTTGGCGCGCAGGTGGCTGATGTGCACGTCCACGGTGCGCTCATAGCCGGCGTAAGCCTCGCCCTGGGCCTCCACCAGGAGGCTCAGTCGGGAGAGCACCCGGCCCGGCTCCGCCATCAGGGCCGCCAGGATGGCGAACTCGGAGGGCGTCAGGCTGACGGGCTGGCCGTTCACCTGTACCGTGTGGCCGCCGCGATCCAGCACGATGTCGCCCACGCGCAGCATGTCCGAGGCGCGGTCGGGGCCCTCGATGCGGCGCAGCACGGCCCGCACCCGCGCCTCCAGCTCGCGGGGGCTGAAGGGCTTGGTGACATAATCATCCGCGCCCAGCTCCAGCCCCAAGACCGTGTCGGTCTCGTCCACCTTGGCGGTGAGGATGATCACCGGCGTCGCCTCGCTGCGCCGAAACGTCCGCAGGAAAGCATAGCCGTCCATGCGGGGCATCATCAGGTCGAGAATGATCAGATCGGGCCGATCGTGGCGGGCAACCTGCAGCGCCTCCAGGCCGTCGGCGGCGGTGAGCACCCGGTACCCCCTGCCCATCAGGTAGGCCTCCAGCAGGGCGCGCATGCGCGCCTCGTCATCGACGACAAGCAGTGTCTTGGCCATATACAATCTCTCACAGAACGACTTGGCATAGCGCACGCGCCCATGGGCGCGCTAGGGCTGCTCCGCCCGGCGCTTGGCAGCGAGCACCTGGCGCACCCGCTCGGCGAGCGCGCGCGCCATCGCCACGCGATCCTGCTGGCCTTCGGCAGGCAGCGTCATCAGGATTGTGGCCCAGGCGTTACCATCGGTAAAGGTGATAAACGTGTCGCACTTGCTGGGGTCGCAACCGGCGCAGTCGGAGGAGGTGCAGTTGCGTTTCTCGATGTACTGGCCGTTGGCCTCGCAGAACAACTCGCCATTGGTGTACTCGCGGGCGCCGCTGCCGCAGTAGCTCTCCCACCAGCCCGCCCCTCGCGCCTGCTCCACGAACCTGTCCTCGCTAAAGACCTCCAGATCCAGGCTTGCGCCGACCAAATCCGGCTCGGTGCGATAGTCGCACTGCACCCGGATCACGAGGCCATCGCCGCCATCCACCGAGTTCTTGAAGAAATCCAGCATGTTGGCGGCATCGTGGGCGTGCTCGCCCATCAACGCGGCGCAGTCGGCGACGACCGTCTCCTCAGAGAACCAGCTCCGGATATCATAGATGCCATCGGCACCGGCGGGCTCGTCCTCGCCATAATCGGTATCGCCCTCTTCGTTGTAGGGGACGTCGCCATACAGGTCCGGCTCGTCATCCGGGACATCGCTCTCCTGGCTATCCTGCCGGCGCCCCTCCAGGTTGGCGATGGCCTGCCCCGCGCCTGTGCGGTTGGCCACCTGGTCGCGCAGCCGCACAAAGGCCGGGTCTACCACCAGCTGGCGGATCAGCTCGGCCAGGGGCATCCCGATCTTGGCCGCGACGCGATGCCAGACGGCATCGATGCGCCCCTGGAGCAGGTTGCGCACGTCGGCCAGCCTGGCGCGGACCATCTGGCTGGCCTGCGCGGCGATCTCCTGCCGGACGAATACCAGCACGACCCGGCCGCCCCTGACGACGCCCCGGGCGGTCCACCCGATGGCCTGGCCGATGGGGCGGACGACGCGGCGCCGCAAGAAGAGCTGCAGCCCCTTGCCGCGGGCATAGGCGCGCTGGCGCGCCTGATCCAGCGCCTTGGCCTTGGCCTCGTGCTCGGCAGCTCGGTCGGCAAAGTGGTCGCCCAGGGCAGCCTTGTCCAGATCCCACGACCAACTGTCATAGATCTGGGCAAGCTGGCGGTGCTCATTGGCCTGCTCGCTCAACGGGCGGGGATCGCCAGCGGCGTCGGCTGTGGCGGCGCCGGACGGATCCCCCGTCGAGCCGTACAGGTGGTTTTGGCTGGCCAGCATCAGCAACAGCGATTGGTCCAGGGCGGCGGGCTCATCGGCGGCGGCGGGCCGGCCTGCCCAGACGCCCGTCACCAGGAGCAAGAGCGCCGCCAGCCAGCGCCAGACGACCGGCCGGAGGGCCCTAGCTCTCTGTGTCATCGAACGCAATCCCTTCAACATACAGCAGGCGTCCATCCTTGAGGCCGAAGGCGAGCTGATCGGCAAAGTACGTCTCGGCCCCTGGCACCAGTTCCTCCTCCAGCGGGGCCACCAGGTACTCGGCGACCTGAGCGGCTGCCAGCACCTCCTCCAGGCCCATGGCAGCCGTGAACTGCTCCGGCCGATAGGGCGTGGCGTACACGGGCCCGCCCTCCGGAAGCACCTGCGTACTCACCGGCTCGCCATCGATGAACGTGACGCTCAGGGCCTGCTGGTGCCAGGCCCACAGCTCCTGGCGCGTGGCGCCCTGCGCCGCCTGCTCCGCCTCGTCGTAGAACAGGATGATGAACGCATCCGGATAGCCGTATTGCTGCAGCAGCGAGCTCTGGGCGGCGCTCACCGGATAGCCAGGGGCCGTCGCCTGTGGCAGCCGATCGAGCTGCACGAGCCTGGGCTCCAGGTCGGGGACCGAGAGGCCCAGGGCCAGGATGCTCCCCAGCAGAACGAGCAGGAAGATGGCTGCCAGGGCCACGACGCGCCCCAACGGCGCCCTGCGCGGGGCAGCCGCGGGGCGCCC
>DCTX01000029.1:1848-42486 GCA_002329325.1 Anaerolineales bacterium UBA1429 | reverse complement strand
TGGCGCTCATGCCGCTGAGCACCAGCGACACCTCGGGCTTGGACCAGAGCCAGCTCAGGGCCCACTCGGGAGCCGTGCGCTGCACGGGGGCGCGATCCCAGATCGCCTGCACGTCCTGGGGCGGGTTCACCAGGCGTCCCCCCAGCAGCGGCTCCATGATCACCACGCCCAGGCCGCGCTCGGCGGCCAGCTTGAGCCCCTCGGTGCCGGCCTGGTACTGCTCGTTCATATAGTTGTACTGGATCTGGCAGAAGGTCCAGTTGTCATAACTATCGAGGATCTCGCGGAACAGGGCCAGGGTGTCGTGGAACGAGAAGCCCATGTAGCGGATTTTGCCGTCGGCCAGGGCCTTGTCGGCGCGGGCGAGCAGGTCGTGCTGACGCACGATGTCCCAACGGGGCTGCCGCAGGCCGTGCAGCAGGTAAAAGTCGATGGTCTCGACGCCCAGGCGCTCGAGCTGCTCGTCGAGAAACCGGTCAAAGTCGTCGGCCTTTTCCACCTGGCGCACCGGGCTCTTGGTGGCGATGCGTACCTTGTCGCGATAGCCATCCTGGAGGGCCTTGCCGACCACCACCTCGCTCTGCCCCCCGTGGTACGGGTAGGCTGTGTCGATGTAGTTGACGCCATTGTCGATGGCGTAGCGGATCATGCGGATGGCCAGGGGCTCGTCAATGATGTTTCTGGCGCCGAGGGTGGGCAGGCGCATGGCCCCGAAACCCAGGGCCGAGGGCTGCCAGTCAAGCTTGCCAAAGGTGCGGTACTGCATCGTGTCTATCCTTTGTTGCTGCTGAAAACAGGAACGGTTGGGGGAGTGGTCATCACACGGCATCCTGTGGCGCGCGCGTCCCACCTTGAGGGAGTCTAGCCGCCGGAGGCGCTGCCGTCAAGCGCTGGCGAACCGTTGCTTTGTGCAAGCGAAGAGCGAGGAGGAGCAGGCGCGGAGGCGGCCGAGGCGCCAGGGGCGGACGCGACCCTCGTTTGACAAAGCGCCAGCCGCAGCCTAGTATCTTGCTGATCGGCCATGTCGAGTGTAGCGGGTTCGCAACAGGGGGTAGCCACAGCGTGAACGTATGGGATGTGCTCAAGGAACGGGGCTTTGTGGAGCAGGTGTCCGATGAAGCGGGGTTGCGCGCCGCTCTGGAGCGGCCGATCACCTTCTATATCGGCTATGACCCCACAGCCACCAGCCTCCATGCCGGCAGCCTGCTGACGGTCATGGCGGTGGCGCATCTGCAGCGCCACGGGCACCGGCCCATCATCATCGTCGGCGGCGGCACCGGCATGATCGGCGACCCCACGGGACGCACCGAGATGCGCCAAATGCTGACGATGGAGCAGATCGACGCGAACCTGCAGGCCATCAAGCGGCAGATGTCTCGCTATATCAACTTTGCCGATGGCCAGGCCCTGATCTTTAACAACGCGGATTGGCTGATGGAACTGCGCTACATCCCCTTCCTGCGGGATGTGGGCCAGCACTTTTCCGTCAACCGGATGCTGGCCGCCGAGGCCTACCGTCAACGCCTGGAGCGGGGGCTGAGCTTTATCGAGTTCAACTACCAGATCCTGCAGGCCTATGACTACCTGCACCTTCACCGGAACTATGGCTGCACGCTGCAGCTCGGCGGCAACGACCAGTGGGGCAATATCCTGGCGGGGGTGGACCTGATCCGCCGCGTCGAGGGCAACGAGGTCTATGCCATGACCTTCCCGCTGCTGACGACGGCCTCGGGCGCCAAGATGGGCAAGACTGCCGACGGCGCCGTATGGCTGGATGCGGAGCTGACGTCGCCCTATGACTTTTACCAGTACTGGATCAACGTGGAGGATGCGGACGTGGCCCGTTTCCTCAAGCTGTACACCTTCCTGCCGCTGGACGAGATCGAGGCGCTGACCCGCCGCGAGGGGGCCGCCCTGCGTTCCGTCAAGGAGGTGCTGGCCTACGAGGTCACCAAGGTGTCCCATGGCGAGGCGGCGGCAAACGAGGCCCGCGAGGCCTCTCGGGCGATCTTTTCCGGGCAGGGGGCCAGCGATGCCGTGCCCACCTCTGAGGTGGCTCTGGCGGAGCTGACCTCGGGCGTGGCGGCGGTGGAGCTGTTCCAGCGCGCCGGCCTGTGCCGCTCGCGAAGCGACGCGCGTCGCCTGATCGAGCAGGGCGGCGCCTATATCAACGACGAGGCCATCGCCGACGTGGAGCGGACCGTGACGGACCAGGACCTGCAGGATGGCGCCATCCTGTTGCGGGCGGGCAAGAAGCGCTACCACCGCGTGGTCCCCGGCCGCTAGCCAACGCGGGGCGGGGGCTGCGCTGCAAACGCAAAAGGTGAGTGAGCCATGAAGCGAAGTAGATGGGTACTCGGTGGATTGGGTCTACTGGCGGGCCTGGTCGCGTACAGGTTGGCCTGCCGCGCTTTCGGTCATCTCAAGGCGATCATGCCGGCCTTCACCCGCCAGACGCTAACCAGCCAGCATGAGCTGGTGCGCATGTTCGAGGCGCTGTGGCGGCATCCGGAGGCATTGGCGCTGATGCGCAGCAACCCCGTGGTGTCCTCGCCCCTCACCGACCGGATCGTGCAGGAGATCCAGGGGGCGCTGGGCGGCGCGCGGCCCAAGGCTGGCGAGTGGGTCTATACCCTGGGCGGCACCAGCCACCGCGAGCAGGGCGAGACAGCCGCGGCCGACGTGGCCGAGGTGCTCGCGTTCGCCCGCCAGTATGCCGAGACCCGCGGCACCCCCCATCCCGACCTGCTCGACCGCCTGAGCGCCGATTGCGGCGCTCGCACGGCCCGCGACCTGACCACCTTTGTTCGCCTGGTCACCCTGGGGGTGCTGGTGGGCAACACCGCCGATGCGCTGGTGAGCCGCCTGCTGGGCCGGCCTTCTCCGGGGACGACCCTGGGGCAAGAGGTGCGCATCCTGGCGACCTTTGTCTTTGGCATCTTGCCGCTTCTGCCGGTCATGTTCCTGCGGGCGGTGATCAACCCGGCAGGCTCGGCGGCGGCCTAGAACCCCGAAATGCCGACGGCCATGTCCACACTGTGGGCATGGCCGTTCTTCGTTGTGCGGCAAAGAACCAGGGGCTAGGACACGATCTGGCTATCCGAATTGAGGGCAAAGAAGGAATAGCCGGAGGAGACCAGAGATCCCAGCCAGACCCAGGCGGCGTTGGAGATCAGCTCGGGGACGCTGGTGCGAGCCACGCTGAGGCCAAAGGCGCCCAGCCCCGCCACGAAGTAGATGCCAAAGTACAGGACCGAGACGCCCAGGGAGATCTTGTTGACCAGCGGCTCATCCAGCTCGTACCACGGGGCGCTGGGCGACGGCTCTTCGGGGGTCTCGGCGTCGTCGGGATCGGTCCAGAGGACGATCTCGGGCAGCAGGGGCAGCCCCAGGGTCTCGGCCAGTCCGAAAAAGTTGCGCTTGACCCAGTGGATGGGGGCCTGAATCAGATCGCGGCGCGGCCCCGCTGCCTGGACGGAGACGCCCCGCCCGCTGCGAGAGAAGCCGGCCGCCACCACGGCGCCCACCAGCCCGCTGAGCACGCCGGCGGCGCGGCTCATGGTGATGGAGAACTCGGGGTTGCCCTCCTGGAACGTGCGCACGATGGCGATGCCCAGGACGATGGCATACAGCAACGCGGCGCTGGCCGTCATGATGATCGAGACGAACTGCCTGAGCCATGCAGGCGCCGTTGGGGTAGTAGCGAGCCTGTTTATGCGCGCCATGGCATCTCCCTTTCTTCCCCCGTTCGTACGGATTGATGGCGGCCGATTGCACCGGGGGCCGCGCCCGCTACTCCTCGCCGAGCCAGCCGCGCTCCTCGGCCTCGCGCAGCCGCCGGGCCAGGGCATCGGGCACGCGCCCCGTCTCGCTCAGCCGCCGGATGGCCGACTCGGCGTCGTCGAACTGCGCCGGTCCCGCATCCGGCGCGTCCTCATCCTCTTCGTCCAGCAGGATCTCTTCCACCGCGGGCAGCAGGCGCCCGGCGATCTCGCGCTCGATGGCGTCCACGCCGACAAAGGCTCGGGCGCCGGCCGCCTGCCAGGCGGTCTGCATCTCGGCGGCGCCGCCCTGCCAGATGAGCGCCAGGCCCCCGTGCTGGGCGAACGGCTCATAGCCGGGCCACTCGGCAGGGCCCACCTGCGGCTCGAACAAGGCCAAAACCTCTGCCAGGGTGGTCACCAGCAGGCTGCGGGCGCGCCCCAACGCGGGCGTATAGGTCGCTTCGGGCTCAAAGGGGCTGAGCTCGATCCGCCGCCCCTGATCGATGGCGAGCTGGCCCGCCCGCATGATCGGCCCTGCATGGGCGAACCCCAGGGGCAGGATCACGATGCTGCGCCCCAGGGCCTGGGTGCCCGCCACCAGCCCCCGGCGGTCGATGCCCTGGCCATAGCCGCCCAGCAGCACATGGGAGCCCGGCCCCAGGCGCTCGGCGACCTCCTCGACGGCGGCGCCGGCCTCCTCGCCAGGTTCCTCAGCCCCCGCGAGGCATACGGCGGGGTTGGCGAGCAACTCGACGTTGCCCCGGTAAAAGAGGACGTAGGGCAGCCAGCGCTCGGCCAGGCGCTCGACCCAGTTCTCTGGGTAGGCGGCGTCGGCACGAGTGATCAGGTCGACGCCCTGCTGCCGCCACGAGGCCAGCAAGCGGTCGGCGTCGGCGGCCTCGTGCAACACCTGGCGCCAAACGGCGGCCTGGGCCTCGTCGAGATCGGGCAGGCTCTCGCGCAACGCAGCGGGCTGCAGGTCTACCAGGTCGCCCAGACGCTGCTGCCGCTCTATCGCCCAGCCGTAGATGACGGCCTTGGCCTGGCTGCGATCGATCCTGTGATCGGTCATCAGCGCCAGCCAACAGGCCTTCTCGCTCGGTGCGGTCACCGCTTCACCTGCCTTTCGGGGAGCGCCGCTCGGCTTCATTATAGCAGCGGCAGGGGCCATGTCAACGAAAACGCGCCAGCCTCTCTTTGACGCCCACACCTGCCCGGCCTAGACTGGGACATGGCTCTGTTCAAGGTCACTGTCGAGCTCCAAACCGCAAGCAAGCAAGAGGAGTATGCTATGCTCTCCTGGACCGATGAACGTATGCGCGCCATGATCGCGTTTCATGGCCACTTTTGCCCCGGCCTGGCCACGGGGGTACGCATATCCGAGGCGGCTCTGGCCGCCCTGGGGCCACGGGCGGCCGACGAGGAGCTGGTGGCCATCGTGGAGACCAACAACTGCGCCGTGGACGCCATCCAGTTCCTGACCGGCTGCACCTATGGCAAGGGCAACCTGATCCATCTGGATCGCGGCAGGAATGTCTTCACCCTGGCGCGACGGGGCGACGGTCGGGCGGTGCGTATGACCGTCAAGCCCTCTCAGGGAGGCAGCGACTCGGAGGAGGAGCGGCGCCTGGTGCAGCGGGTGCGCGCGAACCAGGCGGACGCCGCTGAGCGGGCGGCCTACGCCGAGCTATGGGAGGCGCGTGGACGGGCGGTGCTCGCGCGCCCGCTGGAGGAACTGCTGCGCGTCGAGGTTCTGGACGACTATCCACTGCCAGCGAAAGCCGTCATCGAGCCGTCGCAGCCGTGCGAAGGCTGCGGCGCCCTGGTGATGGCTTCCCGGTTGACCTTGTGGCAGGGGCGTCGCTACTGCGCCGACTGCCTGGCCCAGGGCGCCGGGGCGCCGCCACGGGTCACCGCCATCGGCACCGTGGAGGATGAGCTGGAGGCAGGCGTGGCGCCGCCCCGCGCGCGCAGCCCGCGTTCGCGCCTGGTCGTCCGGCCCGAGTACCGGCAGGGGCTCGAGGGGCTGGCCCGCGGCCAGCGGGTGCACGTCCTGTTCTGTTTCGATCGCTCCCCCCAAGAGGTCCCGCTGCTGCAACATCCGCGGGGCGACGTGGCGGTCCCCAGGCGCGGCGTCTTTGCGTTGCGCAGCCCCCGCCGGCCCTCGCCCATCGGCCTGACCACCGTCGAGATCCTGGCGTGCGAGCCCGATGGGCTGGTGGTCTCGGGGCTGGATGCCTGGAACGGCTCGCCGGTGCTGGATATCAAGCCCTTTTCGCCAGAGCTGGATGCCCGCAGCGGGTGAACTCGCCGCGCTTGCGTCCGGCCTGGCATTCGGCTAGACTCGCTCTTGTAGGCAACCTCGCGGTTGCATCGCGACCATACCTGTGCAGAAAGGGGAACGGAGCATGGTAGCGCCCATCCGTGTGACGGTGTGGAACGAGTATCGTCATGAAAAGACCGACAAGGTCGTCGCCGACGTATATCCGGAGGGGATCCACGGTCAGATCGCCAAATTCCTGAGCGCCGAGCCCGATATCGTGGCCGGCACAGCCACCCTGGACGAGCCTGAGCATGGCCTGACCCAGCAGGTGCTGGATAGCACCGATGTCCTGATCTGGTGGGGGCACATGGCCCACCACGAAGTGTCGGATGCGATCGTGGACCGCGTCCAGCAGCGCATCCTCAATGGCATGGGGTTGATCGTGCTGCATTCTGGCCACCTATCCAAGATCTTTCGCCGCATGACGGGCACCAACTGCACCCTCAAGTGGCGCGAGGTGGGCGAGCGGGAGCGCCTGTGGGTGACGGATCCCGCCCATCCCATCGCGGAGGGGCTGGGCGAGTTCTTTGAGATCCCTCACGTCGAGATGTATGGCGAGTTCTTTGATATCCCCACGCCCGATGCCACCGTGTTCATTAGCTGGTTCCAGGGCGGGGAGGTATTCCGCAGCGGCGTCGCCTACCATCGCGGCAAGGGCAAGGTGTTCTACTTCCGCCCCGGCCACGAGACCTTCCCGATCTTCTACCAGGCCGAGGTGCAGAAGGTGATCCTGAACGCGGTGCGCTGGGCGGCCCCCATCAAGGGCCCCTACACCGATCTCTCGCGGGCGCTCAACTACCAGCCCAACGAGACGTTCACCGTAGAGGAATGATCCTGACCAGCCTGCGGACAGCCCATCTCGCTGCGGCGAGATGGGCTGTTTCCTGGGCGCCGTCTGTGAGAGCGGAGTGGGCATGGCGAGTTCCGGCTTGACGAGCCGCGCATGGCAGAGCGTGTGCAGGGCGCCGGAGGCGCTCTGGCGCGTCCTGGCGGGCAGCCTGGTGCTGCCCGGCCTTGGCGCCTTGCTGGTCCTCTGCCTGCTGGCTGCGGCCGCCTGGCCGGCGCTGCGCCCGGGCGTGCGCCACGCGCTGGCTCCCGGCGAGACCTGCCTGGCATGGAAAGCGTTGCACCCGGCGCTGACATGGGGCTTGCGGGCGCTCCTGGGGGCGCTGGTGCTGGCGAGCCTGGTGCGCCTGGCCGATGATCTTCTCCCCGCGTGGCGGCCCCTGGGCGAGGCGCTGCTGGTGGCCGAGGTCGCTGCCGATGCGACGGCAGGCGCAGCCCTCTGGGATCGGGTGCGTGCCGGCGTGAGACGGCTTGGGTACGAACTACGGGCCAACCCGGAGCCGGGCGCCCCAGAAGGGCGCTGTGCCCTGGTGGCGCTTCCTTTGATCCGCAGGCTGGCGGCCGCCGGCCTCTACCTGGGCGTGTTGCTCCTCCTGGACGCCGCGGGGATCCTGTGGCGGCAGGGCTGGGTGAGCGCCAGCGCCCCGCTGCTCCTGGGCGACGCCGTGCAGGTCGGCCCGCCCGTCTCCCTCGCGGCCCAGCTCGACGAACTCCAGCTCCTGCCCGAGCCACAGGCAGGCCTTGGCCTCGCAGCGGCGACCGTCCTTCTCGGCGATTCGGGCGGCGAGATGGAACCCGTCGTCCTGCTCCCCGGCAGGGCGGTGCGCTACGGTGGCGGCTGGGTCGCCCTGTTCCGAGAGATCTCCTCAGCCCGCTTTGTGGCGCTGGATGCCAATGGGATGGGGCTGGAGCTCTACCCCATGGTCGGCAGCCGCCCGGCCGCCTATGTGCAGAGGGTGGCCTTTGCCACGGCGGAGGAACACCTGTTGGCGGCGCCCGATGCCAACCTGTTGGTACGCGCCGTCCTCCTGGAGGAGGCTGAGGCGCCGGCGCGCATTCAGGTGCAGGCGCTGGATGGCCGCGACGGCTCCCTGCGAGGCGAGGCGTTCGTCGCCGAGCCCACCGATCTGGCCATCGGCGAGGTGACCGTGCGGATCGTGCCGGAGCGCGCCCTCGTGCTGGGCTTCTGGCACCTCCCCGGACTGTGGCTGGCGGCCGCCGGCGCACTCTTGAGCGTCGTCGGCGTCATCGTGCGCTGCATCGTCAGGCCCTGCCGCCAGGCCGTGGGGATCGCCCACGCCCCCGAGCTGGGACGGTGGCTCGTGTACGTGGTCGTGGGCCCCCGCGACCGCCGCTCCCCCCAGTTCGCGGCGCTGTTGGCCGCGCTGCGGGACCTGGCCCCGTTCCCCTAGCCGCCCGTGCCCCCCGCCCGCCTCGCGCCAAGGCCATCCCATGAGGCTACGCACGCCCCGAGAACCCCAGCCCGGCTGCCTGCGAGGTGGCGGGCGTTCCGCCGTGCCGGCGAAGGGAGTGCGATCCCTTCTCGACGCGGATTTGACACGTGTGGTGGGCGCGAGCATAATTAGGAGTACTAACTGTTAGGGGGGCTAACTGTCATAGCTTCGATCTACAGGAGGACTGTGTGGTAGGTATGATTCTGGTGCGCTTACTCGATCGTCCGGCCGAGGCGCTGGCTCTGGCGCGCGAGCACGGGCGTTCCTGGTGGCTTCCGGCGCTGCTGGTCATCCTGACTGGCATCGCCCTGACCTGGGCTGTGGCTCCCTACAATGCGGCCCTGCAAGCCGAGCAGACCGAGGCGCTGTTGGCGCGGCTGCCCGCCGATCAGCGCGAGCTGGCGGAGCAACAGCAATTGCCCGCCGCCCAAGGGCCGATCGTGGCCATCGTGGCTGCCGGGATGGGCGCTCTGGGCGCCGCCGCTGGCTGGGCGGTGCGTGCGGGCGCGCTGCACCTGGGCGCCGTCGCCCTGGGCGGCGAGAGCAACTGGCCGGGCACCTTTGCCGCTGTGGTGTGGAGTGCGCTGCCCCTGGCGGTGCGCAACCTGGTCCAGTTCGGCGTCGTAGTGACTCGGGGACAGGCGATCGCTCATGAAGGGCTCGCCTTTCTGGTGGCGACGGCCGACCCGTGGGCCAACGCTGCCAGCTTGACCTACCAGTTCCTCGGGGCCATCGACCCCTTTGTCGTGTGGCACCTGGCCCTGTTCATCGTGGCGGCCAAGGTGGCGCTGCGGATACCCTGGGCCAAGGCCACGGTGGTGTCGCTGTGCCTCTGGGTGGTCATCACCATTCTTCGTATTCTGCCAAATCTATTGAGTGCGCGACTGATGGCGAGCTTGCTCTCCTAGGCCGCACGGCGTTATCGAAATCGGAGGAGCGTTTCCGTACATGAAAAGGCTGTTGATCGTCTTGTTGGTTATCGCTGCCGTCGGCGCCGGCTGGTGGCTCTACTCGCGCTCGACCCAAGAGCCGAGCGCCGAGCTGCCCGAGGGCATCACCACCGCGGCCGTCGTTCGCGATACCCTTGAGGCCGTTGTGAGCGCCACGGGCAGCGTGCGCGCCGAGCGCACCCAGCGGTTGGCGTTCAATACGTCCGGCACCGTGACCGAGGTCCTGGTCGAGGAGGGCGATTCGGTGGCGGCGGGGCAGGTTTTGGCCCGCCTGGATGACACCAATCTGGCCCTCGCCGTGCGGCAGGCTGAGGCCGCCCTGGCCGTGGCGCAGGCCCAGCTAGAGCGCACCAAGGCAGGCCCTTCCGACGAGGAGATCGCCCTGGCAGAGGCCTCGCTGGCCATCTCCCAGGTGGGCGTGCAGACCGCGGAGGCAGGCGTGGCCGCCGCTCGCGCCAATCTGAGCCGCGTGCGGGACGGCGCCTCGCCGGAAGAGGTGGCCATCGCCACCCGCCGCATCGAGGAGGCCAAGAACGCCCTGTGGGGCGCCCAGGCCCAGCGCGACTCGATCTGTGGCCGCGTCGGGTTCGCCGCCTCGCAGGCCGATTGCGATCAGGCCCAGGCCAGCGTCCAGCGCAGCGAGGAAGGCGTGCGCATCGCCGAGCTGCAGTTGCAGCAAGTCGAGGCGGGGCCGCGGGCCAGCGACATCGCCGGCGCCCAGGCCCAGGTGGATCAGGCGCTGAGCCAGCTAGAGAGCGCGCGCGCCCAGGTGGCGCGGGCCGAGGTCGAGCTTGCCCGCGTGAAAAAGGGCGCATCGCCCGAGGACGTGGCCATCGCCGAGGCCCAGGTCGCCCAGGCCGAGGTCAACGTCGATATCGCCAAGCACCGGCTGGATGACACCGTCCTGCGTTCGCCCGCCGACGGCACCCTCGCCACGTTGACCCTGTTGGTGGGGGATGCGGCGGCGCCTGGCAACCCCGTGGCCACCCTGGTGGACACGGAGACCTACTACATCTTGGTGAGCATCGACGAGACGGAGATCGGCCAGATCGTGGAGGGCCAGGATGTGCGCGTGAACCTGGATGCGTATCCGGGCGACACACTGCACGGGACCGTCACGAGCATCAGCCTGACGGGCACCGATGTGCAGGGCATCGTCGTCTATAGCGTGCGCATCGACCTGGAGCCCGCCGAGATCGCGATCCGGCCCCTCATGACCGCCGCCGTTGACATTGTGGTGGCCAGCAAGGCCGACGCGTTGCTCGTCTCGAGCCGCGCCCTACGCCGCGACGCCCAGGGACGCTATGTGGAGATCGTGGAAGATGGCGTGCTCAAGCGCGCCGACGTCGAGGTGGGGGTCAGCAACGTCGAGTACGCCGAGATCCTGAGCGGGTTGGAGGAGGGCCAACAAGTCGTGGTGAGTCGGCCCCGCGACAGCCTGTTCCAGTTCTCATTCGGGGGCAACTGATGCTGATCGAGCTGCACGATATCAGCAAAGTCTACCAGATGGGCGAGGTGCAGGTGCGCGCGCTCCGCGATGTGAACCTGCAGATCGCCGAAGGGGAGTTGACGGCCATCATGGGGCCCTCGGGCTCGGGCAAGAGCACCTTGATGAACATCCTGGGCTGCCTGGACCAGAGCACGACGGGATCCTACTATCTGGATGGCGTCAATGTCTCCGAGCTGGGTGAGAACGAGTTGGCCCGCGTCCGCAACCGCAAGCTGGGCTTTGTCTTTCAGAACTATAACCTGTTGCGGCGCACCCCGGCCATCGACAATGTGGAGCTGCCCCTGGTGTACGCGGGGGCCCGCAACCGTCGGGCCAAGGCGGCCGAGGCGTTGGCCCGCGTGGGCCTGGCCGACCGCATCTATCACCGCCCCAACGAGCTCTCTGGCGGCGAGCAGCAGCGCGTGGCGATCGCCCGCGCCCTGATCAACGATCCGGATATCATCCTGGCCGATGAGCCGACGGGCAACCTGGATAGCAAGACGGGGCTGGAGATCATCGGCCTCTTCCAGCGCTTGAACCGCGAGCATGGCATCACCGTGATCTATGTGACCCACTCCCGCGAGACGGCCGAGTACACCCAACGGATCGTGAGCCTGCGGGACGGGCGCATCATCGAGGACGAGCCGGTGGCGCAGCCGCGGGTGGCCCCCATGGCGGTCGCCGAGGCAGGGAGCGCCGCGCCATGAACTTTTACGAGAGCGTTCGCATGGCCTTCCGCAGCCTGGGCGCCAACAAGATGCGCTCAGCCCTGACGATGCTGGGCATCATCATCGGCACCGGCGCGGTGATCGCCCTCCTGGCCGTGGGCCAGGGCGCCCAGCTCGCCATCACCTCCGAGATCCAGGGCATCGGCTCGAACCTGATCCTGGTGTTTCCCGGCCAGTTCACCCAGGGGGCGGGTCTATCTGCATCGCAGGTGGCGCTGACCCGCGCCGACGCCGACGCCATCGCCGATCCCCTGCAGGTGCCCCATATCGCCGCCGTGGCCCCCACCGTCTCGCGCTCGGCCACCGTGACCTACGGCGGCGAGAGCCTGACGGTCCAGATCGAGGGCACTACGGCCGAGTTCGAGTTCGTGCGCAACTTTGTCGCCGAATATGGCCGTTTCATCGGCGAGGGCGACGAGGCGGTGTCTGCGCGGGTGGCCGTCATTGGCAGCGACGTGGCCGATCGGCTGATCGGCGACCGTGAGCTGGCCCTGGGGGCGACGGTACGCATCAACCAGATCCCCTTCCAGGTGATCGGCGTGCTGGAGGAGAAGGGTGGACAGGGCCCCTTTGGCGGCTCGGCGGATAGGATCGTGATCATTCCGCTGGCCACGGCCCAAACGCGCCTCTTCCCCGGGCGTTTCGTCTCGCAGAGCGGCCGCACGGTAGATACGATCTATGCCTCGGCCGTGGACGAGGCCAGCATAGACATGGCCATTGACGAGATCTCCTGGCTGCTGCGTGAGCGCCAGGGCACCCTGGCCTCCGATGAGGATGGCTTCACCGTAGCCTCGCAGCAGGATATCCTGGGGGTCTTTGACCAGATCACCAGCGTGCTGACGATCTTCCTGGGGGCCATCGCCGGCATCTCGCTCCTGGTGGGCGGTATCGGCATCATGAACATCATGCTCGTGTCGGTGACGGAGCGCACCCGTGAGATCGGCATCCGCAAGGCCGTGGGCGCACGCCGCGCCGATGTCTTGGGGCAATTCCTGATCGAATCGGTGGTACTGAGCGTCATCGGCGGGCTTATCGGCATCGGGTTCGGCTGGGGCGTGGCGGCCATCGTCGACTCGCTGGGCACCTTTACCACGTATGTGTCGCCCCAGGCGGTGATCCTGGCCGTGGGCTTTTCCATGGCCGTGGGTCTGTTCTTTGGCATCTATCCCGCCAGCCGGGCGGCCAATCTGAACCCCATCGACGCCCTGCACTACGAGTAGGCGGGCCGGCCCATCAGAGGGACGCCCCTGTCAGCCTACTCGTCGGGCAGCTCGCGGATCTCGCCCTCCTGAACGATGCCCCCGTCCGAGAGCATGCGGTTCAGGAGGGAACGGGTCTCCTCACGCTCCAAAAAGGCGGAGAGCAGCGCCTGCTTGTAGCGCACGGCGCGGGCGCTCTCCTGGGCCTGCTCGTCCAGCCGCTCCAGCAACTTGCCGGTCATGTCTGCCATCAGCTCTCGAAGCTGGTCCTGCTTCTTGCTCAGCAGCTCGTGGAGCTGCTCGTTCTCCAGCAGCAGGGCGCTGATGGCGTCGCGCTGGCGGTTACCGCCAAACACCCCGATCACGCCGCCGGCGGTGAGGCGGTCGCGCAGGCGTTCCACCTGACGCTCCAGGTCGGCGATGCGAGAGTCGCGCTCCTTGATCTGGCGCTCATAGTCGGTCAGGATGCGCTGCTTGTCCTGGCTGGTGGCCTCGAGCAGGCGCTCGATGGTCGCCTCTTGCTGGCGGCGCTGCTCGCCCAGGGCTTGCTGCTGGCGGCGCGCCGCCCAGAGCCCGCGCAGCCAGATCAGCACCCCTGCCAGGGCGGCTAGGCCGATCAGGGTGATCAGGGCGGGCGGCGAAAGCAGGATCTCTCCCCAGGTTGCATCGGGCATGGGCGTGTCCTTTCGCGTGGGTGCTGCGCGCCGGCAGCGCACAAGGCCTGTTGGCCGCTGCGTCGGCCCCATCATTCTAGGCTGGGTGCCTCGATCCGACAAGGCGCACAGCCGTGCTGACGCACCTCGACGGCGCCCGGCAAGCGTGCTAGAATCCCGCCTATGAACAACCTGGAGCTACTGGCCTGCTGCACGCGCCTGGAGCCCGATCCCGACGAGGCCGCTCGCCTGGCGCAACTCGCCGGGCGCGTGACCGATTGGGGCGCGCTCCTGGCCGAGGCTGAGGCCCACGGCGTGGCGCCTCTGCTGTATCGGCACCTGCGGGCCGCCCGCGTGGATCCGCCCCAGCAGGCCCTCCATGGGCTGCAGGGCCTCTATCTCGCCCATCGCCACGCCAATCAGGTGCGCGCCCGGGTCCTGGGGCAGATGTTGGGCGCCCTGGCGGCCGCGGGCATCGAGGCGCTGGTGGTCAAGGGGGGCGCCCTGTGCCACATGCTCTATCCGGAGCCGGGCTTGCGCCCCATGAGCGATCTGGACCTGCTGGTGCGCCGGCAGGATATCGAGCCGGCCCGAGGCGTGCTTCTGGAGCAAGGCCTGAGCGCGCCGCTGCCGCCGGACGGCCAGGCCGACAAGAGCCTGCCCACCGCCGGGCTCACGGTGGAGGGGGTCTGGGTGGGCCTGGAGCTCCACTACGATCTGTTCGAGGCCAGCTTTGGCGCCGCCATGACGTGGGACGACCTGGGCCAGGAGCCGTTGGCCTTTGCCCTGGGCCCGGACGGCCCCATGGCCCGTACCCTGGGGCTCGAGGACCTGCTTTGGCATCTGTGCGAGTACCTGCGATTCCACGCCGCGGTGTTCACGCCCTGGCGCATGATCTGGGTGGCCGACATCCTGGGCGTGGTGGAGCGCTATGGGGGCACGTTGGATTGGGAGCGGCTCGCGCGGCGCTATCCCAGCGTGCTGCGCACCTTGAGCCTGCTGGTGTTGCTGCGGCCCCTGCGCCCGGGGGCGGCGCCGACGGAGGTCGTCGCCGGGCTGGCAGGGCCGGGCGGGCGCCCGCCGCGAGGGGTGGGGGCCGATTTCGCCGGTTGGCCGCGCCGCTCGCTGGCGGCTCAGCGCGACAAGGGCCTGGCGCGCATCCTGGCCGATACCTGGGTGCCACCCGAGTGGTGGCTGCGGCTGCGTCATGGGCTGGGCGCGCATGACTCGTTCTGGCGGACGCGCTGGATCGCCCATCCCGCCGAGATGTGCGGCTGGCTACGACACTATGTGCGCCATCGGGGCAAGGGCCGCTAGGCGCAGCGTGCCGAGACGCCGCGGGCGGGCCGGCACAGGCGTGAGACAAATGGGGGTGTGATATGGCGATCGAGATGGACGCTATCCCTGCGCAGGAGCCCAGCTATCGGCTCGAGATGCTGGATGGCGAGGCGCTGCTGTTCGACCCTGCCAACAGGCACCTGGTGCACTGCAACGAGACGGCCGTGCTGGTGTGGAGCCTGTGCGACGGCCAGAGGAGCGTGCAGGAGATCGTGACGCTGCTGAGCGAGGCCTACCCCGAGGCGGGCGCGGCGGTTTCGCAGGATACGATGGCGGTGCTGGCCCAGTTCCTGGATGCCCATGCCATCCGCATCGGCTGAGGGGGGCCGGCGCGTCGTCTCCTTTGCGGGCAGCGCCGTGGTCATCACCTGGGACGGTGCCGAGGGCGAACGGGTCGCGTCCTTCCTCTTCGGCCGCATGCCCGAGGGCGGGCAGGCTGAGCCTTGCGCGACCTATGCCATCCGCCACGTCGGCGGCGCCGGTAAACTGGGCCTCTACCGAGGCGACACCCTCATCCATCTGGGCGACGCCGACGGCTACCTGGCCGAGCTGCTCATGAGCGAGGTCTGTCGTCTCCTGGTCACCCACAGCCACGGGGGTATGCTCTACCATGCCGCTGGTCTATCCCGCGGCGATGGCGGCATCATGCTGCCGGGCGCCATGACCAGCGGCAAGAGCACGTTGGCGGCCTGGCTGGCTCTGCAGGGGTTCGCCTACCTCACCGACGAGCTGGTCTACATCCCCCCTGGCGCCGACGAGATGCAGACGCTGATTCGCCCGCTGAACCTGCGGCGCCCCTCCAGGGTCGCCCTGCCCGAGGGCGCCTGGCAGGCCTTCTCGCCACAGCCCTGGCCCAGCCGTGAGGGCGACCTGGTGCCGCCCGAGGCGCTGAACGCGGAGCACGACTGGGCAGCGCCGACGTTGCGGCTCATCGTCTTTCCGCGCTATGCGCCCCAGGCGACCCCCTCGGTGCGACGCCTCTCCGCCGCCGAGACTGTCATGACCCTGCTGCACTCGCTGGTCAACGGAGCGCGCCTGCCGGAGCGGGGGCTGCCCGAGGCGGCCAGGATCGCGCGAAGGGTGACAGCCTACCAGGCGACCTACGGGCACCTACAGGAACTGGAGGCCAGCTTGAGGGAATGGCTCGCCGCCTGGTGAATCGCCGCCTCCTGCCACACAAACGGGCTGATTTACTGGACATTTACGTAGCTTTCTGCTAGAGTGGGCACGGTTCTTTGGCGATGGGGACGCTTTGGGTGGGAGGATGGAGATGGTCAAGAACGAGTACGATCGCCCCGATACGGGAGCACCCCTGGAGATGCGGATGGGTCGGCGACGCCTGATCGAGACGTTGGGCCTCGCGGGCGGCGCTTTGGCAGCCTCGGCGCTGCTGCCCAGCAAATGGGTCAAGCCGGTGGCCAGCCAGTCGATCACGCCCACGCCGCAGGAGACCTCGCCTGTGCTGGGGACGGGGGACCTGCAGGTGACGGTAACGTGGGATACCGACCAGACGGACATCGACACGTGGGTGCAAGAGCCCAGCGGATTCTGGGTCTACTGGTCTGACGAAGCTGGTCCGACGGCCACGCTGGACTATGATGACACCGACGGCTACGGGCCAGAGAACGTGTTCGTGCCCGCCGGCGGCGCGGCAGCGGGAGTGTACAAGGTGTATGTCGGATACTATGGGTACGACTGGACGACTGGCGGGGCCTCCTCGGCCGAGGATGATCCGCCTCCTGCGCCGCCCACCAGCGTCAGTATCCGCATAACAACCTTTGACGGCACACCCCAGAAGCAGCAGCAGACCTTCACGCGGCAGTTGACCGAGGCGGATGGCACCTGCAACCTGTTCGCCGTGGCCGATGTCACCTTCCCCGGCGGCACGATCGTCGAGAAGACGGGCACCATCATGAACCCTGAGTGGGGAGATGAGTGCGACGTCGCTGCTCCGCGGGGCGGGGCAGGCCGGAAGGGCTAGTCACGGGCAGACCTGCCCTCAATGTCCGAGAGTTCAGACACCGCCCCAGGCGCGCCGGGGGCGGTGTCTTGCGTTCTTCCTGCGGGGTTGGCTGCCCGGGCGGTACGCCGACGGCTCGGCAGCTCCTAGCCTTCGCCTGAGGCTGGCCACGCTTCGACCGGCGAACCAGATGCACCCTCCTGGGCTGGCAGGCGCCGTGACTTGGCGCGCATGCTATGGACTTTTCGAGGAGTTTCTGATAGAGTGAATCAGGAGCATTGGAGGGGCGCGTCTGAAGGGGAGGGTAGAGATGGAAGAGGACAGAGACCGTCGCACTGATGCTGAGAGGCTCTCGGAGATGCGGATGGGTCGGCGGCGCCTGATCGAGACGTTGGGCCTGGCGGGCGGCGCCCTGGCCGCCTCGGCATTGTTGCCCAGCAAGTGGGTCAAGCCCGTGGCAAGCCAGGCCGTCGTTCCCGAGCGAGAAGAGACCTCTCCCGTGTTGGGCACCGGCGATCTGCAGGTCACCCTGACCTGGGATACCGACGGCACGGATCTGGATCTGTGGGTGCGGGAGCCCACAGGCGAGTGGGTCTACTTTGCCGATGACGAGGGACCCACCGCTGCGCTGGACGTTGACGATGTGGATGGCTTTGGGCCGGAGAATGTCTTTGTGCCCTTTGGCGGCGCCGCGGCAGGCGTCTACAAGGTGTACGTCTCCTACTTTTGGGATGATGAGCTCGACGACGAGAGCGTGGGCGAGGACTATGGGTATCCTGCCCGCACCACCGTCGCCAGCATCCGTATCACAACCTTTGACGGCACACCCCAACAGCAGCAGCAGACCTTCACCCGTACCCTGACCATCGCCGATGACGGGTGTATCCTCACCGCCGTCGCAGACGTCACCTTCCCGGCGGGGTCCATCGCGGAGACGTTCGGACAGATGGACAACCCGATCTGGGGACCTTGCGATGGGAGCGGTTCCTCGGCGCAGAGGCCCCAGAAGGGCTAGGCCGGGGAGCATCCTCTCGCGACACACAGCTATCGAGACGCCGACCCAGGCACGCCTGGGTCGGCGTCTCGCGCTCCTGGCGCGTCGCGCCGGCCTGGCTGCGGCGTTACGCATCGCGAAACCATCGTCCGGAGGCCCCCCAGGCGCATCGCCTGTTCGTGAGACTCGACGGCAGCCAGACCCTCTGCTCTCTCCAGGCGGGGCACGCACTCCGTCGACGATCGGAAATTGCATGACGTGCTCCCCGGGAACTCGCTGATTTTGGGCACTTGTGCTCTGGACTTGAGGGCAAGTATCTGCTAGAGTGGCGCGCGAGCGACATTTTCTTGGTGCATCTGAAGAGGAGGAAATAGTGAGAGACGATACAGACCGTTCGGCGGATGTCAGAGGGCTCTCGGAGATGCGGATGGGTCGGCGGCGCCTGATCGAGACCCTCGGCCTGGCGGGTGGCGCCCTGGCCGCCTCGGCTATGCTGCCCAGCAAGTGGGTCAAGCCCGTGGCCAGCCAATCGATCACGCCCACGCCTGAGGAGACCTCTCCTGTATTGGGCACCGGCGATCTGCAGGTCACCCTGACCTGGGATACGGACGAGACGGATGTGGATCTGTGGGTGCAGGAACCCACAGGCGAGTGGGTCTACTATGGTGACGAGGAGGGTCCCACCGCAGAGCTGGACGTTGACGATGTGGACGGCTATGGGCCCGAGAACATCTTTGTGCCCTTTGGCGGCGCTTCGGCGGGCGTCTACAAGGTGTATATCACCTACTACTGGGATGACGAGCTCGACGATGCGAGCGCGGGCGGAGACTATGGGTACCCTGCCCGCACCACCGTCGCCAGCATCCGCATCACAACCTTTGACGGCACACCGCAGCAACAGCAGCAGACGTTCACCCGTACGCTGACCATCGCGGATGAGGGCTGCACCCTCATCGCCGTGGCCAACGTCACCTTCCCGGCAGGGTCCATCGCCGAAGTGGCCGGCCAGATCGACAACCCGATCTGGGGACCTTGCGACGAGGGCGGCTCCACGGCGCAAAGGCCCCGGAAAGGCTAGTTGGCCTTCGCGTCTCCATCGCGAACGCGCACATTCCAAGAGGCTGGCCCGAGTGATCTCGGGCCAGCCTCTCTTCCTTGCCAGCGCGCCGGAACAAGCTGAGGGGCGCGCTCCGGAGCGCGCCCCCAAGGAGAGAGAGATGGGAATTGTCGGTTGGTAGGGCTAGCGGATCTCGTAGGTAACCTGGATCTGCACAGAGTAGTCCATCTCACCCGGGCTGATGGGGCCGGCCCCACCGCCCATGCCCACGGCCGTTTCGCGTATCACGCCAAAGGTCCCGGTCCCGATCACCTCGCTTACGCCGACCACGGCCCCCACGCGCACGCCGGTCAGGTCGGCCAGCTCTTGCGCCTTGGCCTTGGCGTCGGCGATGGCCTTGATCCGCGCCTGGGTCTCGACGCTGCTGGGATCAGAGATGGCAAAGCTGATGCCGTGGATCGCGTTGGCGCCGGCCTCTATGGCCGCATCCAGGACGGCGCTCAGCTTGGACAGATCGTTCACGTTCACGCGCACCATGTTGCTGACGCGATAAGTCACAGCCTCCTCCGGCGCGGCGATGCCCATCTCAGCCATGGGGCCGCTGCGCTCCGTCCAGACGCTGTAGCCGCTGGTCTGAATGTCCTTATCGGCCACGCCCTGTTCCCGCAGGGCGACCAACAGGGCCTCCATGATCTCGCCGGACTCCTGGGTCGCCTCGCGGACTGTGGCCCCGGTGGTCTCTACCCCGACGGTGGCCTGGGCCCTGTCGGGCTGGATGCTGACGGTGCCCTCGCCGACCACGAGGATGGTGCGTGAGACGTCCACGCCCTCCGTCTGTGTTTGGGTTTGGGTAGTGGCGCGCTGGGCCAGCACGCCGGAGAACAAGCCGCCCTGGAGGGCGTAGAAACCCAACACCAGGACCAGGCCCACGGCCAATACAGTAGCTACGAACGAAAGCTTGCCCTTCATCGGAACCTCCGGGTTTATTTCTGTTGTCCGAACTAGCCCCAAGACGCGCGATGCGGCGAAAAGGTTCCCCGGCCGGGGGCGGATCGGCAGATTCGCGGCGCCCTCGTTGCGATGCTCCCCTTGACGTCGCCATGCGGGGCCGCTAGAATGCCGCCTGAAGCGGATCATCCAACTATGCGCAGAGGGAGATGGCATGGCCAAGATCGCACGATTCGAGCATGACGGCGCCGTCCACTATGGTCTGTTGGAGGGCGCGGACACGTTGCGGCTTATCCAGGGCGATGTCCTGGGCGCCTGGGCGCCCACAGGCCGCACCGTACCCCTGACCCATGTGCGCCTGTTGACGCCGGTGGCCCCGCCCAACGTGATCGCCATCGGCCTGAACTATCGCAAGCACGCAGAAGAGAGCCAGATGGCTCTGCCGGAGCGACCCGTCGTCTTTTTCAAGACCACGACGGCCGTCTGCAACCCCGGCGACCCGATCATGCTTCCGCGGATGGCCCCCGACGAGGTGGATTACGAGTGCGAGCTGGCCGTCGTCATCGGGCGGCGTGCCAAGCACGTCCCCGAGGAGCATGCCCTGGACTATGTCCTCGGCTACACCTGCGGCAACGACGTGAGCGCCCGCGATTGTCAGATCCGGCTGGATAGCCAGTGGGCCCGGGCCAAGTCCTTTGATACGTTTGCGCCTCTCGGCCCCTGGATCGAAACCGAGATGGACCCCGACCGCGCCCGCATCATGACCCGCCTGAATGGCGAGGTGATGCAGGATTCCAGCACCAGCGATCTGATCTTCTCCTGCCGGGAGCTGATCGTATACCTCTCGGCCAACATGACGCTGCTGCCCGGGACGGTGATCATGACGGGCACCCCCTCGGGGGTGGGTTTCGCTCGCAAGCCGCCCGTGTTCCTGCGGCCCGGCGACACGGTCGAGGTCGAGGTCGAGGGCATCGGCGTTCTGCGTAACCCCGTGATCGCCGAATAGGCGAGGTCACGGTCGTCTTTTCTCGCCTTCGACGACTCGCTCCAAGCAAGGATTCGTGACATCAAAGGAGATGGAATGGTGGATGCTCTTCGCAAAGAGTTCGCTGACCCGCCGCTGAGCATGCGCGGCGCCCCCTTCTGGTCGTGGAACGATCGGCTGGACCCCGCCGAGCTGGCGCGCCAGGCCCGCGACATGAAGGCCCATGGCATGGGCGGCTTTTTCATGCACTCACGCGAGGGTCTCGAGACCGAGTACATGGGCGAGGAGTGGATGCGCTGCATCCGCGAGACGGTGCGCGTGGCCGCCGAGCAGGGTATGGGCGCCTGGCTCTATGACGAGGACCGCTGGCCCTCGGGGGCCGCCGGCGGGCTGGTGCCGGCGGCGGGCGGAGACGCCTATCGCGCCAAGGTCGTCACCATGCAGGCCACGCCCGAGGCGCCCGCGCCCGCCGATGACCTGCTGGCCCTGTTCTGCGCCGTTGTGGAGGGCAAGACGCTGCGGGCCGCCCGACGGGTGGACCCGGCCGCGCCGCCGCCCCTGGCAGCGGGCGAGGTCTACCTGGCCTTTCGCCGCGAGATCTCGGGGCCCAGCGAGTGGTTCAACCAGGATGCCTATGCGGACAACCTGAACCCGGACGCCGTCGCTTGCTTCATCGAGACCACCTACGAGCCCTATCGCCAGGCCATCGGCCAGGAGTTCGGCAAGGCCGTGCCCGGCATCTTTACCGACGAGCCCAACGTCTTTGCCGTCCAGGTGCGCTCGGGGCTGCCCGCCCTGCCCTGGACAGACGGCCTGCCCGCGTTCTTTGCCCAGCGGCGCGGCTATGACCTGCTGGATGTGATCCCCTGGCTCTACTTCGAGGGCGAGGGAGCAGCCAAGGCCCGCCACGACTACTGGTACACCATCAGCCAGCGCTTCACCGAGGCGTACAGCCGGCAACTGGGCGAATGGTGTGAGCGGCACGGGCTAGCCTTCACCGGGCACTATCTCATGGAGAACGACCTGGGGATGGGCACGCTGCGGGGCGGCGCGATCATGCCCCACTACCGCTACCAGCACGTGCCCGGCATCGACATGCTGGAGGAGCAGAACCACGAGTTCCTGACCATCAAGCAGTGCACCAGCGTGGCCAGCCAGTTCGGGCGCAAGCGCGTCCTTTCGGAGCTGTACGGTTGCACGAGCTGGGAGTTCACCTTTGAGGGGCAAAAGTGGGTCGGCGATTGGCAGTATGTCCTGGGCGTGAACCTGCGCTGCCAGCACCTGGCGCTCTATACGCTGCGGGGCTGCCGCAAGCGCGACTATCCGCCGGCGTTCAACTACAACACCACCTGGTGGCCTTTCAACGGCGTGGTGGAGGACTACTTCGCGCGGGTGGGCCGCGTGCTCACCGCGGGCGAGGCCGTGCGCGACGTGCTCATGATCCACCCTGCCGCCACCGTCTGGGCGATGCTGGGCGAGGGCGAGGACCAGTTGGCCCGGGCCAATGTCTATGGCGAGCGGCTGAACACCTTCCTACAGGCCCTGCTGGCCACCCACTATGACTGCGATCTGGGCGACGAGCAGATCATGGCCCAGGACGCCCGCGTGGCCGAGGGCGCCCTGTGGGTGGGGCGTAGCCCCTACAAGGTCGTGGTCATCCCCGAGGAGACGGCCACCTTGCTCGGCTCCACGGTGGACTTGCTGGCGACCTGGCTGGATGCCGGCGGCAAGGTGATCGTCGTGGGCGACCTGCCCACCATGATCGAGGCGGAGCCCAGCGAGCGTCTGGCCGCCCTGTGGCAGCACGCCAACGTGGTGCACGTGCCCGATCGCGCCGGCTTGCAGGCCGCGCTCGAGGCCGCCATCCCGCGTCGCGTCAGCCTGCGCACGCCTTTGGGCCAGGAGGCCGCCAGCCTGCTCTACATGCAGCGCGCCCTGGACGACGGGCGCCAGGCCTACTTTGTCTTCAACGGCGACCGCTACAACGGCTACGATGTGGAGCTGGCGCTGGAAGGGCGGGGCCGCCTGGAGGAGTGGGATCCGCTCACCGGCGAGATCAGCGAGCTGGCCGGGGAGGCCGCCGCTGACGGGCGGGTGCGCTTTGCGGCCCACTTTGGCCCGGCGGGCTCCCGGCTGTATGTGATCGACCCGGCGGGCCAGCTCAAGCCCGGCCCGGCAAAGCGGGATCCCCTGCACCGGAGGCTCCTGCGCAACACCCAGAACTCCCAGTTCATCGGCCCGACGTGCGCCTTTACGCGCACTGATCCCAATGTCCTGACGCTGGACAAGTGCCAGTACCGTCTGGGGGAGGGGGATTGGTCGGAGACGATGGAGGTCTGGCGGGCCCAGAACGCCGTGCGCCTGGCCCTCGAGATGCGCCCCAACTACTACAACGGGCTGCCCCAACGCTACAAGTGGGCCGTCCAGCCGCACCAGAACGACGGCGCGCCCGTCGCCCTGCGCTTCCGCATCGAGGTGGAGGAGGTGCCCGCCGGCGTGGTCTATCTCCTGGTCGAGGGCGCCCAGCAGTTCGAGATCCTGCTGAATGGCGAGGGGGTGCCCAACGAGCCGGAGGGCTGGTACCTGGATCGCAACATGCACAAGGTGCCGCTGCCAACCCTGTTCTCCGGCGACAATGTGCTGGAGCTGCACTGCGCCTACACGAATCACACCGAGCTGGAGGATTGCTTCCTGCTGGGCGATTTCGGCGTCAGCGCAGAGCGGGTCATCGTCGCCGAGCCCCAGTGGTTGCACCTGGGCGATTGGACCACCCAGGGCTATCCCCACTATGCGGGCAGCATGATCTACCACGGCACCTATCGCTATGAGCCCAAGCCGGGGACGCGGGTGCGCCTCCACTTGGGCGAGCGCCAGGCCGTGCACGTGGCGGTGTACGTCAATGGGTCGCTGGCGGGACACATCCCCTGGGCCTCGGCCAACGGGCTCGATATCACCGATGCCCTGGGGCCCGGCGTGAACAATGTGGATATCCAGGTGGTGAGCAGTCCGCGCAACATGCTCGGGCCGCTGCACCTGGCGCCGGGGCGCGAGTCATGGACCGACTGGCGCGCCTTCCGCCGCACCGATGACACGTTCACGCCGGACTATGTGCTCAAGGCGTGGGGCCTGATCGGCCAGGTGCGCATCACGCAGGAGATGGGCTAGAGAGGCCACCTCGGGAGGACACCTCTATAAACGAGAAGAAAGGACAGACATGGAAACGGTCAAGATCGGTATCGTTGGATGCGGCAACATCAGCGCAGCGTACTTTCGCACGGTGCGGGCCTTTCCCGTACTAGAGGCGGTGGCCTGTGCCGACATGCTACCCGAGCGCGCCCAGGCGCGGGCGGAGGAGTACGGCGTGCCCAAGGCTTGCACGATGGAGGAGCTCCTGGCGGATCCGGAGATCCAGATCGTGGTCAACCTCACCACGCCGCAATCGCATACGCCGGTGAACCTGGCGGCGCTGGAGGCGGGCAAGCACGTCTACACGGAAAAGCCGCTGGCCGTCGCTCGCGAGGATGGCGCCCAGGTGATTGCCATGGCCGAGGCCAAGGGGCTGCGGGTGGGCTGCGCGCCGGGCACCTTCTTGGGGGGCGGGCTGCAGACCTGCCGCAAGCTCATCGATGATGGCGTCATCGGCCGGCCGGTGGCCGCCTCCGCCTTTATGATGAGCCACGGCCATGAGAGCTGGCATCCAGACCCGGCCTACTACTACAAGCTGGGCGCAGGCCCCATGTTCGACATGGGTCCCTACTACCTGACGGCGCTGACGACCCTGCTGGGCCCCGTTGCGCGCATGGCAGGCATGGCGGGCATCCAGATCGGCGAGCGGACCATCACCAGCCAGCCCAAGTACGGCGAAAAGATCGTGGTGGAGACGCCCGATCACGTCACGGGCGTCATGGAGTTCGCCAGCGGCGCCATCGGCACCATCATCACCACGTTTGCCACCTGGCCTTCGACGTTGCCACGGATCGAGATCTATGGCACCGAAGGCACCCTGGGCGTGCCCGACCCCAACACCCTGGGCGGCCCCGTCACCTTCTGCAAGGCGGGCACCCGCGAGTGGCAGGAGATCCCTCTGACCCACGGCCACTTTGACCGGGTGAACATGTGGGGCATCGGCGTGGTGGACATGGCCTATGCCATCCTGGAGGATAGGCCCCACCGGGCCACCGGTCGCCAGGCGTTCCACGTGCTCGACCTGATGAATGGCTTCCTGGAGACTTCGGCCCAGTCGGCCTACTATACGCCGGTGAGCAGCATGGAGCGGCCGGCGCCGTTGCCCACCGACCTGCCCGAGGACGCGCTGGACTAGGCTGCGCCGGGCGCACCTGGCTCCGCAACACCGCGCGCTCTGCGTGCATCAGATAGTGCTAGCCCCCTCTCCCGAACCTGGGAGAGGGGGCTTGTGCGTGGTCCTGAGGCCGTTCCTGACGCGGTGTAGGGCCCGGGGGTCACCCCGCCCAGTGTTGCCGCGCGCCCCCGCGCCCCGGCGTTGCCGGCCCTCTGCGGGGGCACTATCCCCGAAGGATGCGATCCACCACGATCTGGCGGAACTCGGGCGAGAGGCTGGCAAAGTAGGCGCTGAAACCCGTCACCCGCACCACCAGGTCGGGGTACTTGGCGGGGTCACGATGGGCCTCCAGCACCTTGTCGGCATCCATGACGTTGAGGTTGATCTGGGTGCCGCCCAGGTCGACGTGGGTCTTGAGCAGGTGGTAGACGCTCTCCAGGCCGCCTTCATCGCGGGCCAGGCCGGGATCCAGCTCGATCTGCATGGGGGACGAGTTGCCCCAGCCGCACTGCACCGACGCGATGGCCTGAGCCATAGCGCTGGGGGCCCCGTCGCGCCGAAAGCCAGGATCGGGGTTGGCGCCATGGGAGATCGGGGCGCCGGCATGGCGGCCGTTGGGAGTCGCGCCGGTCTCGCGGCCCATGGGGATCGTGTTCGCCCAGGAAAAGTGCCCCGGGATCATGTTGTGTCCCTCGGGCGTGGGCCGCGCCTTGACCAGACGCACGAACTCCTCAGTCACCCGAACGGCCCACGCGTCGGCCCGGGAGCCGCCGCTCCCAAAGCGTGGGATGCTATGCATCATCAGCCGGGCCCGCTCGCCCTCCGGTCCGGCCCAATCCGAATCCAGCAGCGCCTTGAGTTGCGCCCAGGATAGCTGTCCTTCGCCGACGATCCGCTGCTCGATGGCCGCAAAGGAATCGGCCACGGTGGCCAGGCCCGCCGCATCCAGCCCAAAGTTGTAATAGTCCACGCCGTGGGCCGAGGCGTCCAGGCCGCGCTCGATGGGGCCGTGGGAGCAGAGGTCCAGGGCCAGCTCCGGGAACACCTCGTGCTTGTGGCGCACGTGAAAGTCGTACACGTCGGCCATGGTGTCCACCGCCGCCCGCAAGTGGGCGGAGAACCGCTCCCACAGCGCCTCCAGGCTGGGCTCCGCGGCGCCGCGCTCGGGGGCGGGGGAGGCCAGCAGGTCGTCGAGGGCCACCTCGAAGACCTTGGCGAGATTGACCTTGCCGCAATCGTTCAGGCAGTACTCGCGGCCCGGCAGGGCGAACCAATGGCATCCGGCGTAGGCCCTCTGGCGCGCCAGCTCCACGGGCAGGCCGTTGCGGCTGAACCCGGCGATCATGTTCTCGATGCCAAGGAACTTGGGCGTGCCTGCCTTGTCCTCGAACTGGATCTCTACGCCCCGGCGCAGGAGGCCCGGGTCCACGTTGGGCCCCACCGAGACGCCCACGTTGGTGGGGATGCGCAGCTTGTGGGCGGCCTCCAGGATGATGTAGGAGACCCGGTTGGTCACGTCGCGGCCCGTCTCGTCGGGGCCGCCCAGTTGCAGGTAGGTGGTATCGCGCAGCAGGACGTTGGCCACATGGAACTCGGCCTCCTCGTCCGATAGGATGCCGGCGGCCACATCGCGCTCATAGTAGGGCGTCAGCAGCAAGTCCAGCCGTCCGCAGGAGCCGCTGCCGTTGTACATGCGGGCCATGATCAGATACCAGAGGACCCACTGGCAGGCTTCTCGGAAGGTGCGAGGTGGGTTCTCTACCAGCCAGGAGTTCATCTCGGCCATCTCTTGCAGGTTCTGGCGCAGCCAGGTCTCCTCCTGGGCCGCGGCCATGTCACGGGCGGCGCTGGCTGTGCGCCCGATCCAGTCCTGCAGCCCCAGCAACAGCGCCTCCAGGCCATCGTAGAAGCCGGCCTTTTCGGCGCCGTGGCGCTGGCGATAGGTGCGCACCTGGGCCAAGAGGCCGCCAAAGCCCAGCTCCAGGCCAATGGCCATGTCCTGGCAAAAGTGCTGCTGCCCAAAGAGGGGCGCCGCCAGCCTGTAGCGGGCGATGCGCTCTGGCAGATCGCCCAGATCCATCTCCGGCGGGTGGCTCACCTTGCGATAGGAGGAAAAGTTGACCATGTACCCGCCCGCCAAGGAGCCCAGCGGGTCGATGTAGACGGGGTGGGCGCGCATCAACGCGGAAAAGTTCTCGCCTACGGCCTTGGCCCCAAAGAACCCGCCCGAGGGGTGGTTGGGCCGGATCTCGAACCCCTTGAGCAGCACGTCGGTGATGGGCATGCCCGAGGTGCTGATGGCCTGCACGATCTCCCGCTGGTCCTCCGGAGGCAGGATCATGCCCCAATCGTCGTGGTCCATGGAGCCGACCACCCGCTGCTTCTCCAGAGTCTGGGCCAGCTTGGTGGCGCGCAGGGCGTCATAGCGTTCGCGGTAGCCGAGGGCGATGGCAGAGCTCGATGAAGACATGGATTCCTCCCGCTGGAACGATGATCGGCGAGCCGCAAGGGGCTCAGGCTACCCGCCGTGGGCCGCGTGCAGCGACAGAGTAAGCATGAGCGGCCGGGCTGTCAAGCAGCGGTGCGCGGCGGGGCTGCGCCTCACGGCGGCCCGGCGCCTGCCGAGGGGCGGTCCTGCAGCGCCAAGCCCACTCTTGACAGATTACCCGGGGAGAGTATCATGCGTGCAGTTGCCTGTCCGACGTACCAGTGACGACTCATCCCCCCCCGGTGAGGTGCCACTATGCATTTTCGTGTTCGCCGTCGTGGGACGCTCACAGCGCATACCCACCTTTTAGCGATAGCCTGCGTCGCCATCTTGGCCCTGGCGTTTCTTGCCGGGGGTGAGGCGCTGCGGGTAGCCGCGGAATCGCACCCCGACGTCGCCCACAACCCGTCGCCACAGGTCGTGCGGGTGGGCGTGTACGACAACCCCCCTCTGATCTACCAGGACGACGAGGGCGCCTGGCAGGGCATCTATGCCGATATCCTGCGAGAGGTCGCCGCCCAGGAATCCTGGCAACTGGAATGGCATCGCTGCTCCTGGACCGACTGTCTCGTGGCCGTGTCGAACGGTGACCTCGACCTGCTAGCCGCCATCGCCTACACCGATGACCGCGCCCAACGTATGGCCTTTGGCCAACAGACGGTGCTGGCCAACTGGGGCCAAGTCTATGCGCAGGCGGGCGCCAAGATCGAGTCTCTCCTCGACCTGGAAGGCAAGACCCTCGTTGGTATGGCTCAGGACATCCACTGGATCACCCTGCGAGAAATGCTGGCGTTGATGGATGTTCACCATGAGTTCATCGAAGTCGAGGATTTCCAGGACGTGCTGGATGCCCTGGATGCGGGCCGGGCGGATGCCGGCATCGTGAGTCGCGCCTTTGGGCTGTTCAACGTCCACCAGGGTCAGATCAAGATTACCCCCATTATCATCGATCCGATCGCGTTGCGGTTTGCAGCGCCCCCGGGGGATCCCGCTGGCCTGCTGGCGGATCTGGACCGCCACCTGGAGGAGATGAAGAGCCAGCCCGGCTCAGTGTACCATCGCGCTCTGGAGCGCAACATGCCTGATGTGGTGGTCACCACGTCGCCGCGCTGGTTGCTGCCGGTGAGCATCGTAGCCGGGGTGTTGTTGTGCGCCGTGGGGTGGGGGGCCTACTGGGCCAGCCGACAGGCCCGCCGCAGAGGTCTGGAGCTGGCCGGCTCGACGGAGGCGCTGGCGCTCGAGACCACGCAGCGTGAGGAAGCCCAACTGGCTCTGGAGGAGAGCGAGACGCGCTACCGCCTGATCTTTGAGCACCTCTCGGACATCGTCTGCGTCCTGGATCCTCGTCTCGGCATCCTGACCGTCAGTCCCTCGGTGAAGCCTACCCTGGGCTATGCCCCGTCAGAACTGGTCGGCCGTTCGATGCTCGAGTTCCTGCATCCGTCCGTCGCGGCCCGCGCGCAGGAGGCCGCAGGTCTCGTCCTCGCCGGCGAGACGCTGGGGGCCGAGACCTACCCGCTCACGGCGCGCGACGGCTCGCCTCGCTATGCAGAGGTCGTGGCGGCGCCCCTCGTGCAGCCGGGTGAGGAGTTGCGCATCATCCTGGTGGCCCGCGATATCACGGCGCGTCTGGAGGCAGAGGAGCATCTGCGCCAGACCCGCGCGCAACTGGTGCAGGCCCACAAGATGGAGAGCATCGCCTTGCTGGCGGGCGGCGTGGCCCACGATTTCAACAACATGCTCACGGCGATCCTCGGCCACCTGGAGCTGGCCCTCCTCGGCGCCGAGCAGGGGACCACGCTGTATGACGACCTGATCGAGGCGCGGCGCTCCGTCGAGCGGGCCACGGGGCTCACCCGACAGCTGCTGCTGTTCAGCCATCAGCACAACCTGGAGATGACGCCCACCGATCTGGGGCAGGCCACCCAGGACATGTTGCGGATGCTGAGCCGGCTGATCGGCGAGGACATCGCCATCGCTGCCGAGGTCGCGCCCGATCTGCCGCCGGTTCTGGCGGATGCGGGGCAGTTGCAGCAGGTGCTCATGAACCTGTGCCTGAACGCCCGCGACGCCATGCCCAACGGGGGCACCCTCTCCATCCAGGTGGACGAGGTGAGCCTGGACGCGGACGACGCCATGCGGGTGGTCTCGGCGCGGCCGGGGCGCTTTGTGCGCCTCTCGGTCACGGATACGGGCGTGGGCATCCCGGACGACATCATCGAGCGCATCTTTGAGCCCTTTTTCACCACCAAGGCGCCGGGCCATGGCACGGGCCTGGGACTCTCTGTGAGCTATGCCGTGGTGCAGGATCACGGCGGGTGGATCGATGTCTACAGCGAGCCGGGCCACGGCACGACCTTCCGCGTGTACGTGCCGGTGCCTGGGGAGGCCGAGGAACCTCGCGGAGGAACGCGCGGTGACGCCCAACAGGCGCAGACCCTCGCCCCAGGACATGGCGAGAGGATCCTCCTGGTAGAGGACGAGGAGAATGTGCGCCGCTTTGCGCTGGCGGCGCTATCCAGCCACGGCTATGATGTGTGCACTGCCCACGACGTGAGCGCGGCGCTGGAGCTGGCGGAGCGCTATGCCGGCGCTCTGGACCTCGTCTTCAGCGACGTGATCCTGCCCGACCGCACCGGCATCGAGCTGGCCGCCGAGTTGCGCGCCAAGTGGCCCGGCCTGCCGATCCTTCTGGCCAGTGGATATGCGGATCGGCGCTCGGGCTGGGGGGCGGCGGAGGAGGCGGGCTATCGCTACATCCCCAAACCCTACGGCCTGGCCCAGCTCCTGGCGGCGGTGCAGCAGACCTTGCTGGACGGGGCTGATGAGGCGCGAGGGCGGCGCGGCGATTGACAAGCCGCCTTCGTTGTACTATCATTGCTGTGAAAAGCGACGAACCGGAAGAGTAGGCGGCCAAGCGGCGCTCAGAGAGCCCCCGTTAGGTGAGAGGGGGGTGCGCGCGCGGTCGGCGAATGGGCCGGGGAGCTGCGCGGGCGAAGCAGCAGTAGCCCGCGCCGGCGGCAGCCCCGTTAGCATGGCTGGCGGTATCGGCGCAAGCCCGTACCGATCGAGTGAGGCGCGCTGTGCAGAGCACGCCTAAGCAGGGTGGTATCGCGGGAGCATCTCTCGTCCCTGATGGCCCATGGCCTCGGGCGAGAGCCTTTTTTTTCCACGCACGCAACCGGTGCGGCACACACCGAAGGGGATAGGCGCATGGAGAGGAAACGCATTCTGACGGGAGATCGGCCCACAGGCAAGCTGCACTTGGGGCACTATGTCGGGAGCCTGGCCAACCGGCTACGCCTGCAGGACGAGTACGAGTGCTTTTTCATCGTGGCAGACCTCCATACGCTGACGACCAAGCCCGAACGGGACTCGATCGCCCTGCTGGGGCAGAACATCCACGATGTGGTGCTGGACTACCTGGCCGCTGGCATCGACCCGGCCAAGAGCACCATCTACCTGCAATCGGCGATCCCCTCGATCTATGAGATGAACCTCTTTTTCGAGATGCTGGTGACGGTGCCGCGCTTGCAGCGGGTGCCCAGCATCAAGGACATGGCCCAGGCCGCCAACCTGAACGAGGAATCGCTGCCCTTTGGCCTGCTGGGCTACCCCGTGTTGCAGGCCGCCGACATTCTCATGCCGCGGGCGCACCTGGTGCCCGTGGGGCGCGATAACGAGGCCCACGTCGAGATCACCCGCGAGATCGCGCGTCGCTTCAACTATCTCTACGGCGAGGTCTTTCCGGTGCCCGAGGTCATGATCAGCGACGTGCCTTCGCTGGTGGGGACCGACGGCCAGGCCAAGATGTCCAAGAGCCTGGACAACGCCATCTACCTCTCTGACGACGCGGCTACGGTGCGGCGCAAGGTCATGAGCATGTTCACCGATCCCAACCGGGTGCGCGCCGATATCCCCGGCCGGGTGGAGGGCAACCCGGTGTTCATCTACCACGACGTGTTCAACCCCGATCGCGCCCAGATCGAGGATTTCAAGGCGCGCTACCGCCTCGGCCGCATCGGCGATGTGGAAGTGAAGGAGGCGCTGGCCCGGGCCCTGAACGCCTTCCTGGACCCGATCCGCGAGCGGCGCGCCTACTTTGAGGCCCAGTCCGGCATGGTGGAGCGGGTGTTGTACGAGGGGACGCTGCGCACCGCCAAGGAAGCGGAGCAGACGGTGGCCATGATGCGCAAGGCCATGGGGCTGACGAGCATCTGGAACCGCATCTCTCGCAAGGGGCGCCAGGCGCTGGAGCGAGAAGCCAAGGCCGAGACCCCTGCTCAGAGCTAACCGATTGTGTCCGATCTGCCGCCTCAGCCCGGATAGGGGGAGGATCATGCGCCGGATTGCCATGACCCTGGCGTGGATGTTGGCCTTTGTCGGTCTGGTTGCGTTGCCGGTGCAGGCCGATTGCGCCGGCAACCTGCTGCGCAACCAGGGCTTTGAGGGTGACTTTTACCCGGGCGTGCAGATCGGCACCAGCATCTCCTCCCACATCGCCAATGACTGGTTCCCCTGGGCCGTCCTGGGCGATCCCACCCGCACCGAGGTGGGCTACAACTTTGAGCCCGAATACAAGATCCTGAACAAGTCCGAACTGACAGACGGCTGGTACCGCGTCTACCAGGGCGAGCGCGCCCAGGCCTTCTTCTCCATGTACTCGACCCACACCGCTGGCTTTTACCAGCAGGTGGAGGTGCCCGCGGGCTCGCGCGTCACCTTTACCATCTGGGTCCAGATCTACACCGGCCAAGAAGATATCATCGTGGATGGCCGCTACCCCGTCTCGGATCTGGAGCAGCCCCTCTCCGAGCCCACGCGTTCCGTCAAAGGGCCCGGCGACTATTACGTCTCGGTGGGGATCGATCCCTACGGCGACGCCCCCGACGGGTTTGGCGACGCGCTGCCCGATACCATCGTCTGGTCTGACCGGATCCTCGATGTGGATACCCGCTCATACGATGCCGCCCAAAACCCGGTGGACGACTGGGTGCAGCTGACGGTGTCGACCGTCGCCGAGAGCGATCAGGTGACCGTCTACACGCGGGGGCAGCCCGATTTCCGCACCAAGCACAACGACTCCTACTGGGACGATGCCTGCCTGGTGGCCTCCCTCGCCGAGACGCCGACGCCCACACCCCGGCCCACAGAGACCGACCTGCCCACGCCCACCACGGCGCCCACGCTGACGCCGCGCCCGACGGCCACCGAGACCCCCGAGCCCAGCCCGACGGCCACCGAGCCGCCGGCCCCCACCGCCACCCGCGCCGTGATCGTGACGCCCTCGCCGACGCCGGTGGTGATGCACGCACCCACGGCCGCCCCCACGGGGCAGCCGGTGCCCAGGCTGACGGTGGATCGAGAGGTGGAGGCGCAATGGCTGGCGGAGCAGGGCCAGCCGCCGGCGGAGGCGCCGGCCGACGAGCCTGCGGGCGAGCGCAGCTCGCTGGGGCTCGCCTTGCTCTATATCGTCAACGGCGGGCTGCTGGTGCTGCTGATCCTCTGGATCCGCATGGGCCGGCGGCGCTAGGATCCCGACGCGGCCTCGCGGAGCGAGCCGGCTGCCGTCGCCACATAGCGCCCCTCGGGCCAGTAGCGCTGCATCGTCGCCTGCACATCCTGGGCGCTGACGGCCTCGATCAAGGCCGGGTACCGCTCGAGATAGTCGAGGCCCAGAGCAAAGCGCTCGATTCCCAGCAAGAAGCTGGCGATGCCTTCGTTGGTCTCCAGGTAGATCGGCAGGGATCCGATCAGCAGGGCCCGCGCGTCGGCCAGCTCCTCTTCCGAGACCGGCTCCTCGCGCATGCGGGCGATCTCGGCCAGGATGGCCTCCACGGCCGCATCCAGCATGGACGGGGCGACCTCTGCCGATATCACCCAGGGGCGTCTGCCGGGGCTGGTGTACAGGTCGCTGCCGATATAGTAGACCAGGCCCATCTGCTCGCGGATCGTCTCGCCCAGCCGCCCCATCATGCCCAGGCTGCTCATGATGACGTTCGCCACCAGGGCAGGGTAGTAGTCGCCGTCGCAGCGGGGCATCCCCAGCACGCCCAGCAACAGATCGGCCTGGGGGCGCCCCGGGATATGCACCTGGCGGCGCACGGGGGCGGGGGGGAGCTCGCACGATGGCAGGGCATGGTCGCGGGGNNGCGCTATCAGGCAGCCACCGGCCCAAGGCGGCCTCCAGCCTCTCTAGCACCTCCGGAGCGTGCACCGCCCCCACGACGCTCACCACAGCCCCCTGAGGGCCCACGTGCCGCGCATAGTGCTGCAGCAGGGCCTCGCGGTCCATGCGCTCGATGCTTTCGCGCGTGCCCAACACCAGGCGGCCATAGGGGTGCTGGGCTGTGTACATCCCCTCGATAAAGGCGCGGCTCGCCCGATAGCCGGTCTCCATGTCCAGCTCGCCCATGCGGGTGAGCAGTTGGCCACGCCGACGAGCCAGCTCCTCCTCCGGGAATGTCGGGCAGGTCAGCATCTCGGCCATCAAGTCGATCAGCAAGGCGCAGTCGGCGCCCAGGGCGCGCCCGCCAAAGCTGATCTCGTCCCTGCCCGCCAAGAAGTTGAAGGACGCGCCCACATTGTCCAGGGCGACGTTGAGCTCCTGAAAGGTGTGTCGTTCGGTGCCCCTGCGCAGCATCGAGGCGGTGAGGGCCGTGATCCCCTGGTTCTCGGTCTCGTCCAGATAGCTGCCGGCCCGAAGCTGGCCCGCCACCGTCACGGCCGAGCTGGTGGGGCGCTCCTGCACCATGACGGTGATGCCGTTGCCCAGAGTGGCGCGGGCGAACGTGGCGGCCCCTACGATCTGCGGCGTGCCGGTGTAGCCGCGCAGCCCCCGCTTGAGGGCCCACGCGCGCAGGCCGCGCCCTTCCTCCGGCTCGTCCTCGGCGGTCTCGTCGGTGGGGATATACCACCCCACGGTGGATTCCTCGGGCACCAGGTAGCGCTGGGCTACCCGCACCACGTCGGCCGGGATCACCTGGCTCAGCTCCTCCAGCATGGTGTCCATGCGTTCGTGGTGATCTACCATCTCCAGGCAGCCTAGAGTCAGCGCCTGGCTGGTGACGCTCTCGGTGCTATAGGCAAAGTGGGCCTGGGTCTGGCGGATGGCGACCTGGAGCTCGTGCGAGTCTACGGGCGTCTCTTGCAGGCGTGCGATCTCGTGCAGGAGGGCCTTCTCCACCGCCTCGGGATCCACGCCCTCGCGCACGGTGGCATCCAGCGAAAAGAGGAACGGATCCAGGCTGGGCTGATAGTCGCTGCTGGTGGAGGAGGCCAGCTCCGTCTCCACCAGAGCCCGGTAGAGGCGGGCGCTGCGCGCCTGGCTGCCCCCGAAGGAGAACATGGCCTTGCCACCCGAGAGGATGGCGTCCACGATGGTGAGGGGCACGAAATCCGGGTGCGACGTGGCCGGCGCATGGTAGGAGAGATGGACGCTGGGCGCGGCGCCCGGCATGCGCAGGTTCACGCGGCGCTCGCCGCGCTGGGGCGGCTCGGGGCGGATGGGCGTATCCGGCGTGGGGCCGGGCGGGATGCTCCCAAAGCGCTCCTGCACCAGGCGCCCGTAGGCCCGCGCATCGATATCGCCCGCCAGCACCAGCACGGCGTTGTTGGGCACATAGAACCGGCGATAGTGGGCGTACAGATCGTCGCGAGTGATGCGCAGCAGGTCATCCTTCCAGCCGATGGTCTGGTGGTGATAGGGATGCTGGCGGAACGCCGCGGCGGACATCTCCTCCATCAGGACGGAGAAGGGGTCGTTCTCCTCACCCTCGCGCTCGGCCACGATCACTGTGCGCTCGATCTCGACGTCCTCTGGGTCGAACAGGGCCCCGCTCATGCGGTCGGCCTCGAAATCCAGGGCGAGATGGGCGCGGTCGCTGGCGAGGGTGCAGTAGTAGGTGGTATAGTCCTGGCTGGTCATGGCATTGACATAACCGCCGTTGCGGGTCACCAGGCGCATGATGCTGCCCTTAGGGTAACGCTCCGTCCCCTTGAAGAGCATGTGCTCGACCCAGTGGGAGAGGCCGGTCAATCCGTTCATCTCGTTGCGGCTGCCAACGCGGTACCAGAGCCAGGTGCTCACCACCGGGGCGGAGTGGCTCTCCTGCAGGATCACCTTGAGACCGTTGTCGAGCACGAACTGCTCTGTATGAGGCGGCACGCTTTCCCCCTTGTGCTGCAACGCTGCGAGATGCGCGCAGTATAGCATGCTCCGGAACGCGATGCCATTCGGCGGATGGAGCGGGCAAGGTGCAGCGTTGCCAAAGCCCATGGGATGTGTATCTGGCGCGTCAGCCTAGTGTGTGGCCCACCTTGGGCGAACACGAGGCTCGCCGCCACAAGAGAAGACGGCTACAACGCGGAGGAAGCAGAGGCAAATCCCGTCTTTGACCCTGTCGCCGGTGATCTGCCCTCGGCTCGTCACCAAAGTCGACTTGTTTGTTGCGCCAAGGAAACAGGTTCTCAGGCTTGACGCCCGCTGAACCTTTGGTTAGGATGGCGCCCAGTCACGCGGGGGGTGAATAACGCATGAAGATCAGCGAGATCCGCACGGCCGAGGTGAGGGGACACGGCTTTTCCTGCTATGTGCGCATCGCCACAGATAGCGGCCTGGTGGGCACGGGCGAGTGCATCCACGGCGGGCCGGGCATCCAGCGCATCATCGGGGAGCTGGGGAGCCTGATCCTGGGCGAGGACCCGATGAACGTGGAGCGGCTGTATGAGCGCATGCGCCGGGCCCATGTGTTCAACGGCGCCATGGCCGGTAACCTGGTGACGGCCCTCACCGGCATCGAGATCGCCCTGTGGGATCTGGTGGGACGGGCGGTGGGGTTGCCCGTCTATGCCCTCCTGGGCGGCGCGTTCCGCAACAGGATCCGCCTGTACGCCGATTGCCACGCCGGGGGCGATGATTCGCCGGCAGCCAACGCCGCCAAGGCCGCCGAGGTGGTCGCCATGGGCTTTGATGCCATCAAGTTCGACCTGGACGATCTCCAGAGCCCCGACAAGAAGGATGCCTACAACCACACCGTGGGCCGCCGCGAGCTGGACCACATGGTAGCCAAGGTGGCAGCGGTGCGCGAGGCCGTCGGCCCCCATGTGGATGTCGCCATGGACCTGCACGGCCGCTATGACACCCCCTCGGGCATCCGCATCGCCCAGGCGCTGGAGCCCTTCGACCTCATGTGGCTGGAGGAGCCCGTGCCGCCGGAGAACGTGGATGCCATGCGCGAGGTCAAGCTCGCCACGCGCACGCCCATCTGCGCGGGCGAGAACCTCTACCTGCGCTGGGGGTTCCGCGACCTGCTGGAGAAGCAGGCGGTGGATGTCATCATGCCTGACCTGCCCAAGTGTTGCGGCCTGGCGGAGGGCAAAAAGATCGCCAACATGGCCGAGGTCTACTATGTGCCCTTTGCGCCGCACAACGTCTGCGGCCCCCTGGGGACGGTCGCCTCGGCCCATTGCTGCGCCGCCGTGCCCAACTTTTACGTGCTCGAGTGGCACTGGCTGGAGCGGCCCCACTGGCACGAGCTGGTGCTGGCCGACCCGCCGCTGATCCAGAACGGAGCCATCACGCTGACCGATCGCCCCGGCCTGGGCGTGGAGCTGAACCTGGAGGCCGCCGAAAAGTACCTCAAGCCGGGTACGCAACTATTCGCATAGAGGCAGTGGATGGAACGTCGCCGAATCGACCTGGATACGGATTACGATACGTTGGTGGCCATGCAGGTTCGTAGCTGGGAGATCAACTTCCCGAACGAGGTGTTCCTGGAGCCCGCCTTTCGAGAGGCCCTCCGCCTGGGCGCGCGCGCGGATGACCTGTATGCCTATGAGGTGGGGGGGCGCCTGGTCGGCTGGCTGTGGCTGGAATGGCGGCTGGGCAACCGGCGCGCCCACATACGGCACATTCAGGTGGCAGAGGATTGCTGGGGGCAGGGGTACGGCAAGCGTATCGTGAGCGATGCCATCCAGTTGGCCCGCGAACGGGGACGCGCGGTGCTGACGCTCAACGTCACCAAGAGCAACGAGCGCGCCATGCGCCTGTACGCCGGGCTGGGGTTTCAGGTCGCCCAGGAGATGGGGCCGCGCCAACAGATGCGGCTGGATCTGGCAACGGGGCCGGCGCCGGTGGGCGTCTCCGGCTAGTCCGGCTCCTCCCATTCGACGATGGCCTCGTACTCGCCGAGGGTCACCACATCGCCCGGGTGCAGCTTTTTGCTGCGCCGGGTCTCAACCTCGCCGTTGAGAAGCACCTGGCCATCCTGGATCAGGTGCTTGGCCTCGCCGCCGGACTTGACCAGCCCGACCAGCTTGAGGAACTGATCGAGGCGGATGGTTGGGGTCTCGTCCATGTCCGCTCTCCCTAGGAATCGGAACAACGAGCCGATTGGCGCCCCGGGGCCGCCAATCGGCTCGTACGTTGGTGGAATCTTGCGTCGCGGGCGGCGCGATGCCTAGCCCAGACGCTTCTGCAGCGCCTCCAGCTCCTCGGCGATGCCCTCGGGCAGGCGGTCGCCAAAGCGCTCCATGTACTCGACGATGCCAGGCATCTCGGCCTTCCAGCCATCCACATCCACCCGCAGGAGCTCATGCAGCGCCTCCGGGGCGATGTTGAGGCCGGTCAGATCCAGGTCCTCCTCGTTGGGCACATAGCCGATGGGCGTCTCGTGGGCGCCGATCTTGCCCTCGATGCGCTCGCACATCCACTTGAGGGCGCGCGAGTTATCGCCAAAGCCAGGCCAGAGCCACTTGCCGTTGGCATCCTTGCGGAACCAGTTGACATAAAAGATGCGCGGGGCCTTGTCGCCCAGGCGCTCGCCCATGGTGAGCCAGTGCTGGAAGTAATCGCCCATGTTGTAGCCGCAGAAGGGGGTCATGGCAAAGGGATCGCGGCGCACGTTGCCCACAGCGCCGATGTTGGCCGCCGTGGTCTCGGAGCTCGCGGTCGCGCCCAGCAGGACGCCGTGCTTCCAGTCAAAGGCCTCGATGAGGAGGGGCACCAGCGAGGTGCGGCGGCCGCCAAAGACAAAGATGTCGATGGGGACGCCCTGAGGGGCTTCCCAATCGGGCGAGATGACGGGGCACTGGGCCGCCGGCGCCGTAAAGCGCGCATTCGGGTGCGCGGCGGGCGCGCTGGATTCGGGGGTCCAATCGTTCCCCTTCCAGTCGATCAGGTGAGCCGGGGCAGGGTTGCTGTCGATGCCCTCCCACCAGATGTCGCCGTCATCGGTCAGGGCGCAGTTGGTAAAGATCGTGTTCTCGCGGATGCTATCCATGGCGGAGGGGTTCGAGTCGTACGAGGTGCCCGGCGCCACGCCAAAGAAGCCCGATTCGGGGTTGATGGCATAGAGGCGCCCATCGGGGCCGATCTTCATCCAGGCGATGTCGTCGCCGATGCACTCGGCCTCCCAGCCCTCGATGGTGGGCCGCAGCATAGCCAGGTTCGTCTTGCCACAGGCCGAGGGGAACGCCGCGGCGATGTGATACTGCTTGCCCTCGGGGCTCTTGAGCCGGAGGATCAGCATGTGCTCGGCCATCCAGCCTTCGCGCCGGGCCTGGGCAGAGGCGATGCGCAGCGCAAAACACTTTTTGCCCAGCAGGGCGTTGCCGCCATAGCCCGACCCGTAGGACCAGATCAGGTTCTCTTCGGGAAAGTGGCAGATGTACTTGCTCTCGATGGGGGCGCACGGCCAGGGCACGTCCTCTTCGCCTTCGGCAAGCGGAGCGCCTACGGAGTGCAGACAGGGTGTGTACTCACCGTCGGTGCCCAGCTTCTCGATCACGGCGGTGCCCACGCGGGTCATGATGTGCATGTTGCACACGACGTAGGGGCTATCGGTGATCTCGATGCCGATCTTGGCCATGGGCGACTCGATGGGGCCCATGGAGAAGGGGATGATGTACATGGTGCGGCCCTTCATGCAGCCCGTGGAGAGCTCGGTGAGGGTGGCCTTGAGCTCATCGGGCGCGACCCAGTTGTTCGTCGGGCCGGCATCTTCCTGGCGAGTGGTGCTGATGTAGGTGCGAGCCTCAACGCGCGCGACATCGCTGGGATCCGAGCGAAAGAGGACGCTATTGGGGCGCTTGGCCAACGCGATGGCGGCTCCGGAGGCGACCATCTGATCCATCAGCCGATCATATTCCTCCTGCGATCCGTCACACCAGTAGATCTCGTCGGGTTGGCACATGGCGGCCACCTCGCGGACCCACTGATTCAGGCGCTTGTGCTTGACCTCGTAAGACATCGCTACTTCCTCCTGCTGACTAGACCGATCAAACCCGACGACGAAGGACCTCGGCACAGAGAACCGGTGCACTTGCGGCGACGATGCTGCGCCAGGAACACCGGTGTTCTGCAAAACACGGGCCGAGCCACGACAATGTGGCCGCCCGCGCCCATGACTGCTGGTATAGCCTGCTGGCGTTGGCTTGATATGTGCGCTGAACCTGCACACGTCTGCATTATGCCAAACCTCACGCCTTTACCTTATTTCGCATGATACTACAAATCGCGCCCGGTGCAAAACGGCACACCGTGGCGCCAACCGATTGGCAGCGGCAGGTGCCCCTCCGCGCAACGCCGCGATAGGAGCCTCTTCACCATGCCCCTTCCTGCGACATCACTGCGGTCCGCGGCCGGGCGTATTTGACAGATGGGCTGGCCTGCCCTATAATGATTCTCCGCGTGAGCTGATAGCATACACGCCTTTCTTGCAGTGTAGTCAGGCGAATCAGAGGACCTTCCCCCGGACGATCGGCGGGGAGGCATGGGCGAAGGGTGGCAGCATCTCGACAGCCCGCCTTGATGGCGACGGATGCCAGGATGTGGCCACCTTTTCTTGTGCGTCGGCGTCGGCGCCCATGAAGCCTTTCTGCGGATGATTCGCCGTTTCCTTGGAGTGAACGATGAAAAAGACGGACCTGAGCAAACTTCGTAACATTGGCATCATAGCCCACATCGATGCGGGCAAGACGACGACCACCGAGCGGATCCTGTTCCACACGGGCCTGATTCACCGTACCGGCAATGTGGACGAAGGCAACACGGTGACCGACTTTATGGCCCAGGAGCGGGAGCGCGGCATCACGATCCAGTCGGCCGCCATCACCTGCTCGTGGCGGGGTCATCAGATCAACCTGATCGACACGCCGGGGC
>DCTX01000029.1:0-1840 GCA_002329325.1 Anaerolineales bacterium UBA1429 | reverse complement strand
GTCGGAGACGGTCTGGCGGCAGGCCGATCGCTACCACGTGCCTCGCATCGCCTTTGTCAACAAGATGGACCGCGCAGGCGCCAGCCTGGACCGCACCGTGGGCATGATCCGCGATCGTCTGGGCGCGCACCCCGTGGTGGTGCAGATGCCCATGGGGCGCGAGGACGAGCTCTCCGGCGTCATCGACCTGGTAGAGATGCAGGCGTTCCTCTTTGACCGCGAAGGCGACATGCGTGCGACCGAGATCCCCGCCGATCTGCAGGCGGAGGCCCTGGCGCGGCGCGAGCAGATGATCGAGGCCCTGGCCGATCTGGACGACGAGATCACCATCCTGTTCCTCGAGGGCGAGCACATCGATGGGGCCACCCTTAGGGCGGCTCTTCGGGCGGCGACCTGTAACGGGCGCGCCGTGCCCGTGCTGTGCGGCTCCTCGTTGCGCAACGTGGGCGTGATCCCCCTCCTGGATGCCATCGTGGCCTATCTGCCCTCTCCGCTGGATGTGGAGCCGATGAAGGGTCGCTCCGTCGCCGATGGCGACGAGGTCGCCTGCCGGCCCGATGATAGCGAGCCGCTGGCAGCCCTGGTGTTCAAGGTCAGCACGGACCCCTATGTGGGCAAGCTGTCCTTTTTCCGGGTCTACTCCGGCTCGATCGCCCGTGGCGACATGATCATGAACGCCAACACCGGCGACACGGCCCGGGTGGGGCGCCTGGTGCGCATGCACGCCGAGCGCCGCGAAGAAGTGGAGACCATCGGCGCGGGCGATATCGGGGCCGTGCTGGGCCTCAAGCTCGCCAAGACGGGCGAGACGTTGGCTACGCAAGAGCGGCCCGTGATGCTCGAGGAGATCAGCTTCCCCACGCCCGTCATCGAGCTCTCGGTCCGGGCGGCCAACAAGGCTGCCGACGAGAAGCTGGGGCTGGCGCTGCAGCGGCTACTGGAAGAGGACCCGACCCTCACCAGCCGGTTCGATGAGCAGACCAGCGAGACGGTGCTGGCCGGGATGGGCGAGCTGCACCTGGAAGTGATCGTGGATCGGCTGCGCCGCGAGTTCAACGTGGACGTGGCCGTGGGCGCGCCCAAGGTGGCCTACTGCGAGACGATCACCCGGCCCGTGAACGTGACGGGGCGCCTGGTCAAGCAGTCGGGCGGCCACGGCCAGTTCGCCGTGGTGGAAGTCGAGGTCGAACCGCTGGAGCCCGGCGCTGGTTTCGTCTTTGAGAACGCCATCGTGGGCGGCGCCATCCCGCGGGAGTACATCCCGTCGGTGGAAAAGGGTGTGCGCGAGGCGCTGCAACAGGGCCCCTACGCCAAGCAGCCCGTGGTGGATATCAAGGTCCGGCTGGTCGACGGCAAGTATCACGAGGTGGACTCGTCCGATAGGGCCTTCCAGGCGGCCGGCTCTCTGGCGCTGCGTGAGGCCGTGCTGCGAGGCAAGCCCGTGCTGCTGGAGCCGATGATGAAGGTCGAGGTGGTGGCGCCCCAGGAGTACACCGGCGACGTGATCGGTGACCTGAGCGCTCGGGCGGCGATCATCGCCGGCATCGAGCCGCGCAGCGCCGGCTCGCAGGCCATCCTGGCCCAGGTGCCCCTGGCGAACATGTTCGGCTATGCCACGAGTTTGCGCTCCGCGACTCAGGGGCGAGGCAACTTTACCATGGAGTTCTCCCACTATCAGCGGGTGAGCGAAGAGGTCGCCAAAGAGGTCATCTCTCGGGTCGCCTAGGCACTCGATTCTGTCTGCGATAGCCCAGGGGAGCGCGCATCGTGCGCGCTCCCCTTTTGCGTACGCGAGCGCTGGCGTGGCCCTCACCCCGCTTCCCCCTCTCCCGCACGCGGG
>DCTX01000036.1 GCA_002329325.1 Anaerolineales bacterium UBA1429 | reverse complement strand
GGAGGGCATCGTGGCCGGCGGCGGTACCGCCACCATCAACGCCATCCCCGCGGTGGATAAGGTTGTGGACGCGCTGGAAGGCGACGAGCGCACCGGTGCCAAGATCGTCCGCAAGGCCCTGGAAGCCCCGCTGCGCCAGATTGCCGCCAACGCCGGCCTGGAAGGCAGCGTCATCATCGACAACATTGTCAAGGCCAACAAGGCGAACTACGGCTTTGACGCCCAGAAGGAAGAGTACGTCGAGGATATGATCGACGCGGGCATCGTGGATCCCACCAAGGTTACCCGGTCTGCGCTGGAGAACGCTGCCAGCGTGGCCGCCATGGTGCTGACCACCGAGAGCCTGGTGGCCGATCTGCCGGAACCCCCGGCCCCGGCTGCCCCTGCGGGCGGTGACATGGGCGGCATGTACTGATCCTGCCGTCCTGCGGCCCGCCGGCCGAATACGAATGATACAAAAGAGTGGCGCAGCCTTTGGCTGCGCCACTCTTTTGTATCGGGGGTCAGGAAGAAGCTGTCAGACGGTCGAAGGTTTTCACGATCTCGGGGTCATCCAACTTGATCACCCGGCCGGAAAGGGCATGGAGGGAATTTTCCTCCGGGATGCGGCCGAAGGTGAGGCGCTGGGCGCACAGGGCCTGGGTTTTCAGGCCGGTTCGCTCGTTCATTTTGCGGTTGCCGTATTTGATGTCTCCCAAAACCGGGTGGCCCAGATAGGCCAGGTGGGCCCGTATCTGGTGGGTGCGCCCGGTCAGCAGGTTCACATCCAGCAGGGTCGCTCCCGGCAGGTGCTCCAGGACGCGGTACTCGGTGCGGGCAAAGCGCCCGCCCTCCACCACGGCCATGCGCAGGCGATTGGCGGGATCCCGCCCGATGGGCGCCTCGATGGCCGCCTCCAGAGGCGCCACCACCCCGTATGCCAGCGCCAGGTAGTGCTTCTCCACGTCGCGCCGGGCAAAGTCGCGTTGCAGCGCCCGCAGCGCCGCCGGATTGGCCGCCACCACCAGCAGCCCCGAGGTGTCACGGTCCAGCCGGTGCACGATGCCGGGGCGCTCAGGGTCCAGCCCGGCGTGGGCCAGGGCAGGGCGGTGGTGCAGCAGGGCATTGACCAGCGTATCGGTGGGGTGCCCCGGCGCCAGGTGCACCACCAGTCCCGCGGGCTTGTTGACGACGAGGATGCTGTCGTCCTCATAGACGATGTGCAGCGGGAGGGGCTGAGGCGTGGGCTCGGGCGGGGCTTCCTCGACGACGCAGGCCACGACGACATCGCCCGCCGCGATCGGCTGGCTGGGACGCGCAGCTCTGCCGTTCACCAGAACCTCGCCCGCGCGGATCAGGCGCTGGATTCGGCTGCGAGAGAGATCGGGCAACTGCTCCGCCAGAAAGCGATCGAGCCGCCCGCCGGCNNCCCGCCGGCCTGCTCGGGCGCCACGTCCATCCGATGCTCCGCCATGGCTAGTCCTGGGCGCCCGTGGCGCCCGAATCTGCCTGAGGCGTCGTATCCTTCTCGGTCGGGCGATCGATAAAGAGGGCAAAGATGGCCAACAGGATGGATCCGATTGTGATCGAGCTATCCGCCACGTTGAATACGGGGAACCAGCGCAAGTTGACGAAATCGGTGACCGCGCCCAGGCGCAGGCGATCGATCAGATTGCCCAGCGCGCCGCCCAGTTGCAGCCCCAGGGCCAGGCGCAGCAGGACTGACTGAACGGCCAGGCGCCGGAAGAAGAAGACGATCAGGACCACGGCCACAAAGGCTGTGAACACAAAGAACGTGCCAAAGCCCTGCCCCAGGCCAAAGGCCGCACCCTGGTTCTGCACATGGGTAAAGGTCACATAGGGCTCTAGCCAGGCGATGGGCATGGCCGATTCGTAGGGCTGCAAGGTCTGGCGGATCCAGGCCTTGCTGGCCTGATCTGCCAGGGTGATGAGAGCGGCGATGCCGAAAAGCACGAGATTCGACCGGAGTTTGTCGCTCAATGGGAGTCTCCTTGCGGCGCGGCGGTTCCAGCATACCAGACCCGCACAGTCTACCACCAAGCAGCGCTCGCGCCAATCGCGCCGGCTCGCACCAGCCCCGCTCCCGCCAGTTGACGCGCCCCATCGCTGCGGTGTATCATTTGCGCGTCGAGCACGGTGCTCTCCCTCTCTTTGATCCCGGTCCACCCCGCCGACCATCCGGGTACAGGTGACGCCATGACCTCTCCTGCCCTATCGACACAGATCAGCACGAAACTCTGCCCACCCGTGCTCCGGCCCGACCTGGTGCCGCGCCCCTGGCTCGTGAGCCGTCTGGAGCGGCTGCTCTCGCGCCGGCTGGTGCTGCTTTCGGCGCCTGCGGGCTCCGGCAAGACCACCCTGCTGGCTCAGTGGGCCCACGCCAGCGAGTGGCCCGTAGCGTGGGTGTCTCTCGACGAGGACGATGACGACCCGGCCCGCTTCTGGACCTGCGTCCTTGCCGCGCTGGACCAGGTCGACCCGACCGTCAGCCAGCGCCTGCTGCCCGTGCTGCATGGGCGGCAGCCGGAGGTGGGCGGGACATTTGTAGCCATGCTCATCAACCAGTGCGCGCGGGTCGCCGATCCCTTTGCCCTGGTGCTGGACGACCTGCAGGCGATCGGCTCCGAGGCGATCCTGAGCGGGCTGGCGACTATGGTGGACTATATGCCCGCGCCGATGCATCTGCTGCTGGGCAGCCGCTACGACCCGGCGCTGCCGCTGGCGCGCTGGCGTGCCCAGGGTCGGCTTGGCGAGCTGCGAGGCTCCGATCTGCAGTTCACCCTGGAGGAGAGCCAGGCCCTGCTTCGCAAGATCGTGGGCGGCCCGCTCTCGCAGCAGGAGCTGGCCGAGCTGCACCGCTGGACCGAGGGATGGGCGGCCGGCCTGCACCTGGCCGGGCTCACCATCGAGCAGCAGCGGGCGCAGCGGGCCGGCCTCTCGCTGCCCGATCTGCGCCAGGACGGCCGGCATCTGGCCGATTACGTCGCCTCGGAGGTGGTGGAGCGCCAGCCCGAGCGGCTGCGTCGCTTTCTGCTGCAGACCTCGATCCTCGAGGAGCTGAACGGCCCCTTGTGCGACGCCGTCACCGGAGTCGCGGGCGGCGCCGCCACGCTGGACGAGCTGTATCGGCGCAATCTCTTCCTCACGGCGCTGGACCGCCGGGGGAGCTACCGCTATCACCACCTGTTCGGCGAGCTTCTGCGGCGCCAGGCGCGGCGGGAGATGGAGCAGGCGCTGCCCGGCCTGCACGCAAGGGCCGCCAACTGGTATGCCGACCAGGGGCAGCCAGACCGGGCCATCGGACACTATATAGCGGCGGGCCGCACCGAGCAGGCCGGCGCCCTGATCCGCCGGGTGGCGAGGCAGAGGCTGATGCAGGGCGAGAGCGCCACGGTGCTCAGGTGGCTTCGGGCGCTGCCGGAGGATGCCGTGGCCGCCGAGCCACGCTTTTGCCTGTTGGGCGCCTGGGCCGCGACAAACCTCGGCCAGGCGGAGGCCGCTCTGCCCTATCTGGCCTTGCTGGAGGCCGCACCCATCGAGGGCGAGGATGCGGCGCTGCTGGCGAGCGAGGCGGCTGCCGTGCGGGCCAGGGTTGCCATCCTGCAGGGCAGGGCCGGCGAGCACGCGCACTACGCCCGGCGCGCGCTGGAACTGCTGCCCGCAGAAGCCCGCGTGCTGCGCAGCGAGGCCCTGCTGGACCTGGCCTTTGCCCACAACGATGGCCAGGATGCGCAGCAGGCGCGCGAGGCGTTCCGCGCCTGCATCGTCGCCTGCCGCGAGGCCGGCAACCTGCGGGCGGGGATGCTGGCGAGCTATTACCTGGCGGACCTCTGCCTGTACGAGGGGCAGGCCCCTGAGGCGGCGCGCCTCTATCAGGAGGCGCTGGCCTGGTGCCGAGAGAGCGATCCCCTCTCTCCGCTGGCGTGCTGGCCCCATGCCGGCCTGGGGGCGTTGCTCTACGAGTGGGGCGACCTGGAGGCTGCCGAAGAGCACCTGCGGGCGGCCATCCGCCTGGCGGAGGTCTGCGCCGAACCCAAACCGATGCTCTACGCCCGGATCCCTCTGGCGCACCTGCTGCAGACGACCGGCCAGCCCCATGGGGCGCGGGCACTTCTCGAGCAGGCCGGCGCGATCGCGCAACAGACCTGCATCGTCCCCATGTCGCGGCTGGTGAACGCGGCCTGGATTCGCCTGCTGATGCGCCAGGGCCGCGGCGATGAGGCCGGGGCATGGCTGCGGCAGAATGGCGTGGACCTGGCGCGCGAGGACCTGGCCCCCGAGGAGGTCATGATGCTGGCCTGCTATCAGCTCGGCGATGGCGCCGGCGGCCACTCGGCCCCCCGCGAGACGCTGGAACGCCTGGCGGACCGCCTACTGCGCTTGCAGCAGATGGCTGCGCTGGGCGGGGGATGGCAACGGGCCCGGGTGAGCGTGCTCCTGGCGACGGCCTATGCCGCCCTGGGGCGCGACGCAGCCGCCCTGGAGGAGATACTCCGGGCCCTCGAGATCGGCGAGGCCATGGGCCTTTGCCGAAGTTGGGCCGATTGGCCCGCGCCGGGGCTCGCGGCTCTGCTCCAGCGCCTGCCGGCCGAACGGCGCCAGAGCGCCTATGTGCGCCGGGTGACCGAGGCCCTCGCCCGGGAGCGCGCCGCCGCTGCGGCCGCAGCGCCCAGAGAGGCGCCGGGCGCGCTCATGGAGGAGCTGCGGCCCCGCGAGATCGAGGTGCTGCAGCACGTGGCCCGGGGCCTCTCGGATCGCGAGATCGCGCGCGAACTGATCTTGGGCGTTACCACGGTCAAGTGGCACCTGCGGAACATCTACGGCAAGCTGGGCGTGAACCGGCGCACCCAGGCGGTGGCCCAGGCCCGGGCCCTGGGGCTGTTGCCTCCCGTCATGTGAGCCTCGGCCCCCTCCTTACGCCCTCCTTTCGAAGGGTGCCCGTTCGCCGAATGTGGGGTATAGTGCCTCTGTCAGGAACATGGATAGTGCATGGGAGGTGCTATGCAGTACAGAGCATTGGGCAAGACGGGGTTCCAGGTCTCGGCTTTGGGGTTCGGCGCGATGCGCCTGCCCACGGTGAACGGCGCAGTCGACGAGCCGGAGGCCACGCGCATGATCCGCTACGCCATCGACCAGGGCGTGAACTATATCGACACGGCCTACCCCTATCACGAGGGCAATTCCGAGGTGATCCTGGGGCGGGCGCTGAAGGATGGATACCGGGAGCGGGTCAAGCTGGCCACCAAGATGCCGAGCTGGGAGATCCGCGCCGCCGAGGATTTCGACCGCTATCTGAACCTGCAGCTCGAACGGCTGCAGGTGCCCCAGGTGGACTTTTACCTGCTGCACACCCTCAACAAGAGCCATTGGCCGCGGCTGCGTGATCTCGGGGTGCGCGAATGGGCCGAGAGGGCCATGGCCGACGGGCGCATCGGGCGGTTGGGATTCTCCTTTCACGACGATGTGGCCACCTTCAAGCAGATCGTGGACGAATACGATTGGGCGCTATGCCAGATCCAGTACAACTATTTCGACGTGGAGAACCAGGCTGGCATGGAGGGGCTGCGCTACGCCGCCGCCCGGGGGCTGGCGGTGGTGATCATGGAGCCGTTGCGCGGCGGCAAGCTGGTCAGCCCGCCGCCGGCGGTGCAGGAGATCTGGGACGCCGCGCCCGTGCGGCGGACCCCCGTGGAGTGGGCCCTGCACTGGCTCTGGAGCCAGCCCGAGGTGTCCGTCGTCCTCAGCGGCATGAGCGCCATGGAACAGGTGGAACAGAACCTGGCGGCAGCCAGCGCCTCGCGGGTGGGGCTGTTGAGCAGCGACGAGCTGGCGGTTGTGGCGCGGGCCCGGGCGCGCTACGCTGAGCTGATCGCCATACCCTGCACCGGCTGCGCCTACTGCATGCCCTGCCCCCAGGGCGTGGACATCCCCGGCAACCTGGCGGCGTACAACGAGGGCATCATGTTCGGAGACCCTGAGGCCGCGCGCGGGCACTATGCCTGGCAAAAGTTCGCCTTTGAGGAGCAGGGCATCCTCGACCACGACGTGCGGGCCGCGATGTGCGTCCAGTGCCGGGCCTGCGAGGCCAAGTGCCCGCAAGGGATCCCGATCAGCGAATGGATGCCCGTGATCCACGCCGCCCTGGGCGAGGAAGGCCCCTATGTGACCCGGCTGGAGGAAGCGGTAAGGGAGTCCTAGGCGCACAAAGGCGCGATCGGGCGAGGCGGCCGCGTGCCTGGCACACGGCCGCCTTGGCTGCCGGGTCGCTCCCGTGCGCACCCACGCAGCCCATGAGAGGAGATGAGAGCATGCTGACCATCCGCACAGACGGCGCGCGAGCGTTGCTGGCGCTGTTGCAGCGCATCCGGGAGGGCCACGATCCCGACGACGCCGAGATAGACGCCGCGCTGCAGGTGGATCCCTTCTTTGCCGGGTTCTACGGCGGCTGGGATCCCGACGCGCCGAACAAGATCGGGGGGGCCATCCGCCACTTTGACCGGCCGGATAGGGCCCCCCGGGGTCTGCTGCCCGAGAGGCTGGCCGAGGGCTTTGGCATGGCGGTGGATCAGGCGCCCTTGATGGCCGCCAGGTTGGCCTGGCTCGAGGAGGTGGATACCTCTGCCCTTGCCGGGCGCGTCCTGGCCTATCTGCCCCCCTCCACCCCCCTGGATGCCACCATCCACATCACCATAGACCTGTTCAACAACGCCTTTGTGCACGGCAACGCCATGGGCGTGAGCGTGCTCCACGGTGCCACCGAGCAGAGCACCTTTGAGAGCGTGGTCAGCCACGAGCTCCACCACCTGGGGTTCGGCTACTGGAGCGGCCAGGACGCCGCCCGGCAGGCGCTGCTCCACGGGTCGACGGGCCGCGCTGTCGCCGTGGCCCACGTGCAGAACCTGCTGCTGGAGGGCATGGCCAACTACTATCTCACCCCCCAGTATGTGTTTCTCGAGATGGCCGCGGAGGGCTTGCCCGAGCGGGTCGTGGCCCGCTTGCAGCGCCTTGGGCGCGAGGAGCGCGAGCTCATGGCGCGGGCGGAGGCGATCCTGGCCGCCTGCCTGGAGCCGGGCGCCGAGACCGAGGCCTGCTGGGAGGCCTACCGGGCGCTGGCCATGGACATGGAAGAGGCCGTCTTGCCCGCCGGACACTACCTGGGGGCGCGCATGATCCGCACCATGGAGGCCGCCCATCCTGGCGAGGAGATCGTTGCCTGCGTGCGCGATCTGCGCCGGTTCCTGCCCCTGTACAACGCGGCCGCCCGAGATGCAGGCGCCTTTGTGTTCGACGAGGGCCTCGTCCAGCGGTTCGCGTGCCTGTGGGCCGAGGTCTAGCGGCGCGGCCAGCGGCAGTGCCTCTGCCCCATGATCGACGCGTCGCAGGGATCGCCGGGGGCGTTCCGGCGGTTGACCGCCCAGCATGGCCGGGCTAGAATTGGCGCAGGCCCCGGGGGCCGAGTCGCGAGCATTCGCAGCACAAGAGGAGGCAGCAACGCCATGTCCGAGATCAAGCGCGTCTTTCGAGTCGATGGTAAGCCGTTCTTCACCCTGGGAGGCCAGTCCCGCAACTCGAGCGGCTACAACCGCGCCGAGGCCGAGACCGCCTTCAAGGCCCTCAAGCAACTGCGCGGCAACACCCTCGAGATCCCTGTGTATTGGGAGCAGGTCGAGCCCGTTGAGGGTCAGTTCGATTTCACCAGCGTGGACGAGCTGCTGGCGCTGGCCCGGGAGTACGGCGTGCGGCTGGTGCTGCTCTGGTTCGGCACCTGGAAGAACGGGAACATGGAATATGCGCCCGCCTGGGTCAAGACGAACCCAGAGCGCTTCTGGCGCGTGATCGGGCCGGCGGGCAACCCGGTGTGGGTGCTTTCCTCTCACTGCGCCGCCACCTACGAAGCCGACGAGCGGGCCTTTAGCCGCTTCATGACCCATCTCCACGAGAACGACGCCCAGCAGGGTACCGTCATCGCCGTGCAGATCCAGAACGAGCCGGGCATCCTGGGGAGCGATCGCGACTATGGCGAGGCCGGGCAGCGCATGTTCGAGTCGCCCGTGCCCGTCGAGATCGTCTCGCGCCTGCCGGGGGCCGAGGGTGGCCAGGTGTACGCCGCCTGGCAGGCCGCTGGCGCCCCCGCCGGCGGAACCTGGGGTCAGATGTTCGGCCCCAAGGGCGGCGAGTTCATGACCGCCTGGAGCATCGGCCAGTACATCGATCGGCTGGCCGTCGTAGGCCGACGGATCCACAACATCCCGCTGTACATCAACGTCTGGCTGGGCGATGGCGGCTGGGGCGTCGCCGGCGACGCCTATCCGTCGGGCGGCGGCGTCACCCAGGCTCTCGATATCTTTCGTTGGGCCACGCCTCATGTGGACCTGATCGCGCCCGACATCTACATCGCCCACGCTGACGGCTATCGGGGCGTCTGCGCCGCGTATGCCCGCCCGGACAACCCCCTGTTCGTGCCCGAATCGGCGCCCTTTGGCTCCAACGCCTGGAACATGTTCTACGCCCTGGCGGATTACGGCGCCATCGGCTATCACTTTTTCGCCATCGAGCACATCCTGGATGCCGAGGGCAACGTGAACCCCCGGTCGCAGATGCTGGTGGATAGCTTCCGCTGCGCCGAGGCGGCCATCCCCCTGCTCCTCAAGTACCAGGGCACCGACCGCATCCATGCCGTGGTCCAGCAGGAGATGCAGGGCGGGCAGCCCTACGAGTTCGTCGGTTGGCGAGGCATGGTGGAGTTCGGCTACGGCCGCTTCCAGTATGTGGGCATGGACTGGCGTCACCCGCCCAAGGGCACGCCCATGCTCACCGAGATGGGCGATTCCCGCGGGCGCGGCCTGATCTTCCAGGAGGACGAGAATACCTTCTACCTGGTGGGCGCGTCCTATCGCCTGCATCTGCGCCGCAAGGGCGAACTCAAGGAGATGCTGGACGCGATGATGGTCAGCGCGCACCATCAGAGCCGTCAGGCGCCCTATGTCTCTGTGGACGAGGGGCATTTCGACGCCGATGGCGCCTTTGTGGTGGATCGGCGGCGCAACGGCGACGAGACCGACAGCGGCGTCTGGGTCGAGCCCGATTGCGGCGTCGTGCGCGTGGTCGTCACCCGCTAGCTGCCGCCCAGGAACCTTATGTCAACACCGCCCGGGGCAGTGTGCCCTGGGCGGTGTTCGTTTGCTGCCTCTGGCGGAGCCCGGGGCGCTAGCTCTGGCCGCAGCGCACCTCCACCCCGCAGGCCCTGGCGGCGGCGGCCAGGGTCTCCATCGCCTCCGGTGCGGGGCGCGGCAGCGTCCGGGCCGCATACGAACGCCCCAGGCTGTCGTACTTGTTCGCCGCCATGGGGTGGAAGGGAAGCAACTCGTAGCGGACCAGGCCCGGCAGCCCCGCGGCAAAGCGGGCGATGGCGCCGATCGCCTCGACTTGATCGTTGACCCCCGGCACCACCGGCGTGCGCACGATTAGCGGCTTGCCCGTGGCCCCCAGGCGCCGCGCGTTCTCCAGAATGCGGGCGTTGCTCACCCCCGTCGAGGCGCGGTGCACGCCATCATCCAGCGTCTTGATGTCCAGCATCACCAGGTCTAGCAGGGGCAAGAGGCCTTCGATGCGCTCCCAGGGCACGTCGGCGGCGGTCTCGATGGCGGTGTGGATGCCCTCGGCGCGGCAGGCGGCCAGCAGCGCCCGGCAAAAGGCGGGCTGCAGCAGCGGCTCGCCGCCAGAGAGGGTGACGCCGCCGCCCGAATTGGCGTAAAAGGGTCGGTCGGCCCGTACCTCGGCCATCACCTCTTCCACCTCCACGCGACGCCCGATCAGGACCAGCGCTTCGGCAAAGCACTCGGCGGCGCAGCGCCCGCAGGCCTGGCAGCGCTCGCGCAAAAAGGCGCGCTGCCCATCCACCATCTGGTGCGCCTCGTGGGGACATACGGCAAAGCAGGCCCCGCAGCCGATGCAGCGCACAAGCTGGAGCTGCAGCTCGGGCTCCATGCGATGGGTCTCGGGGTTGTGACACCAAAAGCAGCGCAGGTTGCAGCCCTTGAAGAAGATGGTGGTGCGGATGCCGGGACCGTCGTGGACGGAGAAGCGCTGGATTTCGGTGATGATGCCCTGCATGGCGTCCTTTGGTTTGGGGTGATCTGATACCATGGTAGCCGGGGCAGAGGGCGGTGTCAAACCCTGGCGCGCGGGGGTCATCGCGCACGGCCCGCAGCGGAGTGTTGCCTGCCGCCATTGAGAGGCCCCACGACCGGCGTCCAGCCGCCTGCAAGACCCTGGAAACGCTGTACGCGCTCGCCAGCGTGGCGTATAATGCTTGCGTCGCACGGTGGCGCGTCCGGCGGGAACCCTGGCGGCCTGCAGGACGTTGTATAGCTGAGAACGCCCGCTTGCGCCAGCCCAGGAGGAGGAATGCAGATGAGACACCGTATCGGGATCGGCCTGCTGTTGCTGGTAGCTGCGCTGCTAGTGACCTCGTGCGCGGCTCAGCCAGAGCTCGTGGAACAAGTCGTCAGAGAGACCGTCGTCGTAGAGATGGGGAGGGATGTGGCCGAAGAGGCCGAGATGAGCAAGTCCTCGGCGCCTGCCATGGAGGCCCCCGCCGGCATGGGCAGCGCTGTGGCGACCTATGGCGACGTGGGTGAGCGGATGATCATCCGACGCACCTATATGCGCGTCGTGGTCGAGGACACCGATGCCATGCTGGCGCGGCTCCAGGCGGTGCTCAGCCAGTACGGGGGCTATGTGTCGGACCTGAACCGTTGGCTCGATGACGAACAGCCCTGGGCCACGGTAACGCTGCGCATCCCGGCGGAGAACCTGGAGGCCGCCCTAGGCATCATCCGCGAGGGCGCCATCGTCGTGGAGAGCGAAACCTCCAGCGGCGAGGACGTCACCGAGGAGTATGTGGACCTGAACGCCCGGCTGCGCAACCTGGAGGCCACCGAGACCGAGATGCTGGAGCTGTTGGCCGAGGTGCGCCGCAACCGCGGCAGCGCCGACGAGATCCTCAAGATCTACAGCCGCATCACCGAGCTTCGCAGCGAGATCGAGTCGCTCAAGGGCCGCTCCCAGTATCTGGAGCGTATGACGGCCCTGGCGACGGTGACCATCGAGATCCGGCCTCGCCAGCAGCCCGGGCCCGTGGTCCAGCCCACGCGCTGGAACCCGCTGGTGACGCTGAACAAGGCGGTGCGTGCGCTCGTTCAGGTGCTGCAGATCATGGTGGACGTGCTGATCTACCTGGTGCTGTTCCTGGCCGTGCCTGCGCTGATCGTCTGGCTCATCATCCGATCCATCCGGCGTCGGCGCCAGCCCTAGGCGCACCGCCCCGCCCACAGGCAAGCAGACGGCCCGGCCCTGAGCGACACGCTCAGGGCCGGGTTTCGCGTTGCGGACTCACGCGGCGCAGCACCGCCTCGAACTCGCTCAGGACGGTGGCGGTGGCCCCCCAGATCACCACCGGGCCATGCCGGTAAAAGGGCACTCGCGCCAGGCGATCGTGCAGTTGCCACTCCTCCACGGCCTTGGCCTCATCGGCCAACAGGGCGCCCAGCGGCAGCTCGATCAGCTCCTCGACCTCGTCCTCCTGCCGCCGGAAGGCGGGCCGCCGCGGCGCATAGCCCACAAAGGGATGCACGATAAAGCCACTGGCCGTCACCTCGACGGGCGTCAGCGCTCCCAGGCGGGTCACGTCGCCCTCTGCGACGCCGATCTCCTCGGCGGCTTCGCGCAGCGCCGTGCGCCACAGCGAGGCATCCTGCGGCTCCTGCGCGCCGCCGGGCAGCGAGACCTGCCCGCCGTGGTGCCGCAGGTGGGCGCTGCGGCGGGTCAGGGCCAGGTGCAGCTCTCCCAGGTGGGGGTACAGCAGCGCCAGGACGGCGCCCAGGCGCGCCGGCCCCTCGCTGAGGCGATTGCGCACAGGGGGCGGGCTGACGGTCATCAACTGCTGGGCCGCGGCCCCCGGCAGAGGTCCCGCCAACGCCTGAGCCAGGTGGGGGATCAGGTCTGTTTCCAGATGCGGACGATGCATGCAGGGCAGATCCTTTCGCAGGGCTTCCGGGCCGGCGACAACGCGTCGGCGGCGCCCGGACGGGCACCTTGGCAGATGCCTGGATTCTGTGGTAACATCCTTGTGTTTTGCATACCACAGAGGGAGAGATGCGATGCGCAAGCCGATTATGGCCGGAAACTGGAAGATGAACAAGACCGCCCAAGAGGGCGTCGAGCTGGTACAGGCGATGTTGGGTGACCTGGCGCCCTTGAGCAGCGTAGAGCGGGTGGTCTGTCCGCCCTTCCTGGCCGTTCCGGATGTGAGCCGCGCCGCCGCGGGCAGCGAGCTGCGCGTGGGCGCCCAGAACCTCTACTGGGAGGCCAGTGGCGCCTTCACGGGCGAGGTGTCGCCCGCCATGGTGCGCGAGTTCTGCGATTATGTCATCATCGGCCACTCGGAGCGCCGCGAGCTATTCGGCGAGACCGACGAGGGCGTGAACCGCAAGATCAAGGCCGCCCTGGCCATCGGCCTGATCCCCATCGTGTGCGTGGGCGAGACCCGCGCCCTGCGCGAAGGGGGCCTCACCGAAACCTGGGTGCGCGGCCAGGTGATCTCCGCGCTGGACGGCCTGAGCGCCGAGCAGGTGGCCGGCATGATCATCGCCTACGAGCCGATCTGGGCCATCGGCACGGGTCTGGCGGCCACGCCCGCCGATGCCGAGGACGTCTGTGGTGGCGTTGTGCGCGCCACCGTCCGCGAGCTGTACGGCGCCGCGACGGCGGACGCCGTGCGCATCCAGTATGGCGGCAGCGTCAACCCGGCCAACGTGTTCGAGATCATGTCGCAGCCCAACGTGGATGGCGGCCTGGTAGGCGGCGCCAGCCTCAAGGCTGCGGATTTTGTGACCCTGGTGCGCGAGACGGTGCGGGCCAAGGGGCTCTAGCCAGCCCTCCCAACAAGCGGGAAGCGAGGAACAGCCGGTGCGACCCGAGCCAACGGTCCTGCCGATCTCGATCTGCCTGTTGCTGATCCTCGGCCCGGTGACGCGGTGGTTCGGCACCCGTGTGCAGACCCTGCTGTTGCTGCTCACCAAGAGCTCGGCGGCGGCGCTCTATGGCTATCACGCGCTGCTGCTGCCGGGGACCTTGTTGCACGAGCTCAGCCATCTGGGCATGGCGTGGCTGCTGCGGGTGCCCGCCGGCCGGCTGAGCCTGTGGCCCAGCATGCAAGGGGGCAACCGGGCCCAGTTCGGCTCGGTCGAGATCGCCGCCACCGATCCGGTGCGTGAGAGCCTGATCGGCCTGGCCCCCCTGCTGGCGGGGCTGGCAAGCCTATTCCTGATCGCCCGCTGGCCGCTGGGGCTATGGCTTGCCGATGCGGGTCTGGCGGATCTGGGGGCGACGTGGGCGCAACTCGTCGCGGCTCGCGACCTCGCCCTCTGGCTGTATCTGGTCGTGGCGCTGGGCAACGCCATGTTGCCCAGCGCATCGGACCGGCGGGCCTGGTGGAAGCTGGCCCTGGGCATCGCCCTGGTGCTGGTAGCCCTCCAGGCCATCGGCGCCCTGAGTCGCGTGCCGCCAGAGTGGGTGACATGGGGCCTGCGGGCCGCCCAGATGGTCGCCCTGGTGCTGGCCCTGGTCGTCGCCCTCGATCTGGCCCTCGGCAGCCTTCTCTGGCTGCTGACCCAGCTCGCCGGGCGGCTCCTGGGCCGCAGGATCGTCGCCAGTTCGTCATCGTAATCATCGAAAGAAGGATCGGGGCCACGTATGGATTTCTACCTCATCCGCCACGGCGATATCGATAGCAGAGGCGCCCCTGACCCCTATAGCCTGCCCCTGAGCGCCCAGGGCCGCGCCCAGGCCCAACGCCTGGCAGCGCGCAGCCGCGCGTGGGACCTACAGATGCTCTGCGTCGCCACCACACACCGCGACATGGATACCGCCGACCCCATCCACGAGGCGTTGCCTGATCTGGTGCGCTGGGACCTGGAGGAGCTGGAGGATCTTTCGCTGGACGATCTCAACTACGAGCCGGGCGCATCGCACCTGGTCTCCACCTGGACCGACGATCAGCGGGAGAGAGGGCTCGTCTCGCTGTGGGGGCGGCTGACGGCCGCCTGCGCCCGCATCGAGCTCTACGCCCAGACCTACGGCCTGGCCCGGGTCGGCATCGTGGCCAGCGAGATGGTCCTGAACCTGCTGCTGGCCTGCTGGCAAGGACGGGACTGGCGCTCGCTGCCAGAGGAGCAGCAGAGCTTTGGCGAGGGGCGCGTCTGCCGCGTCACCCTGGAGGATGGCAAGCCCGTGGCCATCGCCTGGCTCGGCGCGGAGGGATAGGCCCGGCGGCGCGACGCGGCCATCGGCGTCTCGCCCGGCCACAAGTCGAACGTGAGGGAGTTGCATCCATGCCACAAGACAAGCTGCGAGTGGGCATCATCGGCTGCGGGGGCATCGCCCAGCATCATCACGTACCCAGCTACCTGCGCTCGCCGGGGGTCGAGATCGTGGCGGCGTGCGACGTAAGCGCCGAGGCGGTGGCCGCCCTGGCCGCCCTCACCGACACCATCGCCTACACCACCGACGACTATGCCGCGCTCTTGCGCGAGGCCCAGGTGGACCTGGTGAGCGTCTGCACCACCAACGACATGCACTACCCCGTGGTGATGGAGGCCATCGCCCAGGGAGTGGACGTGTTCTGCGAAAAGCCGCTGGCCCTGACCCACGCCCAGGCGCAGGAGATGTACGCCGCTGCGCAGGAGCGTAGGATCAAGACCGGCGTCAACTTTGCCCACAGGCGGACCCCCGCCGCCCAACTGGCCCGCGAGATCCTGGCCAGCGGCGCGCTGGGGCAGATCTACCACGTCTCGGCGATCTATGCCGCCGGCGCCCCCCATTACGCCCAGCGCCCCGGAACGTGGCGCAACCAGCGCGAGAAGGCCGGCTTTGGCGGCCTGGGTGACATGGGCAGCCACATGCTTGACATGGTCCTGTGGTGGCTGGATACAGGGGTGGACGCCGTGGCGGCCAACCTGCGCACCGTTGTGCCCGAGCGTCTCCAGGCCGGTACCGGCGCCCCGATGCGGGTGACCACGGAGGACGAGGGCATGGTGCTCCTGAACTATGCCAATGGCGCACTGGGCTACCTGTGCGGATCCTACACCTTTACCGGGCGGGGCTATGACCAGCGCGCCGAGGTCTATGGCTCCGAAGGCGGCCTGATGTACGACCAGCAACACCCCTATCAGTTGCAGGTCTGGCTGCCCGAGGAGGCCCTGGAGCCGTACACGATCCTGGAGCGGGGGGGCAGCCTGGACCGTCCGTACACGACCATTCTGGTGCCAGAGCGGCTGCAGGGGCGCCTGCCCGGCGAGCCCCAACGCCGCCGCACCGTCCTGATGGATTTCGTCGAGGCGTACCAACGCGACGAGCCGTTCGTCTTTGCGCCGGGCTTTTGTGAGGGACTGCGAGTACAGGAGGTGCTGGAGGGAATCGCGCGGGCCGACGCGGCCCGCTGCTGGATCAGCCTGCCGCTATAGGCCCAAGGCGCACCACACGCCTGAGAAAGGACATGAGATGAGCTACGGACACTGGGGCAAGGGATTGCGCGTCAACCTCACCACTGGCGAGATCGCCATCGAGCCGCTCAGCGATCTCTTTCTGCGACGCTATTTTGGGGGGTGGGGGTTCGTCGCCTATTACCTGCTCAAAGAGCTGCCCGCCGGAGTCGAGCCGTTGAGCGGCGACAACCTGCTCATATACGCCACCGGCCCGACCACGGGCCAACCGCTGGCAGGCGGCGGACGCCATGTGATCGGCGCCAAATCGCCGTTGACGGGGGGCTTTGCCGCCTCCGAATCCGGCGGCTTTTTCGGGGCCGAGCTCAAGCGCGCCGGCTGGGACTTGATCCTCTTCGAAGGCGCTGCGCCAGAGCCGGTGTACCTCTGGATCAAGGACGACCAGGTCGAGCTGCGCCCGGCGGGCCATCTGTGCGGCCTGGAGACGGCCGACGTTCAGGATGCGATCCGCGAGGAGTTGGGCGACAGGGCGATCCGGGTAAGCCAATGCGGCCCGGCGGGCGAGCGCCTGGTGCGCATCGCCAATGTGATCCACGACGCCAACCGCGCCGCCGGCCGCACCGGCCTGGGCGCTGTGATGGGCGCCAAGAACCTCAAGGCCGTCGCCGCCAGGGGCAGCCAGCGCCCGCCCGCCGCCGATGCCGACAAGGTGCGCGAGATGGCGCGTTGGTTCCGCGAGCACTTTGAGGAGACCAACTCCATCGTCTTTGCCACCGTGGGCACGCCCCGCATGGTGCGGGCGAACAATGAAGCGGGCGGCCTGCCCACGCGCAACTTTCAGCAGGGCGTGTTTGACGGCTTTGAGGCCATCTCGCTGGAATCGGTCAAGGCCACTATCTTCCGAGACCGCGATACCTGCTACGGCTGCCCCATCCGCTGCAAGTGGGTGGTAGAGGTGGACAACGAGCGCTTCAAGGTCGACCGCAAGTACGGCGGCCCCGAATACGAGACGCTGGGCGCCCTGGGCGCCTGCTGCGGCGTCAGCGACCTGGAAGCCGTCGCCTATGGCAACCAGCTCTGCAACGCCAACGGCCTGGATAGCATCGGCACTGGCGTGACCATCGCCTTTGCCATGGAGTGCTTTGAGCGGGGCCTCATCGGCCTGGAGGAGACAGGCGGCATCGAACTGCGCTTTGGCAATGCCGACGCCATGATCGCCATGATCCGGCAGATCGTGGCGCGGGAGGGCCTGGGCAAGCTGCTGGGCGAGGGCTCCAAGCGGGCGGCCGAGGCCATCGGCGGCGACGCCCTGCGCTACGCCGTGCAGATCAAGGGCCAGGAAGTCGCCATGCACGACCCCCGCGTCAAGTACGGCCACGGCATCGGCATCGCCGTCTCGCCCACGGGGGCGGATCACGTCCACTCGGTGCACGACAACGGCTACCAGACCGATGGCGGCATCCGCGATCTCAAGCCGCTGGGCGTGTACGAGCCGCTGCCCTTTGACGACCTGAGCACTGCCAAGATGCAGATGGTGCGGCGCGCCATGATGTGGCGCGTGCAGCACAACCTCACCGGCCTCTGCTCGTTCCAGGCGTGGAGCCCACAGCAGCTCGTGGAGCTGATCACGGCCATCACCGGCTGGAACACCTCGATCATGGAGATCTTTCAGGCGGCCGAGCGCGCCTATGACATGGCCAGGGCGTTCAATGCGCGCGAGGGGTTCGGCCCAGAGGATGACACGGTGCCGCCCCGCTTCACCGAGGCGCTGCCCGAGGGCCCTGTGGCGGGCAAGGTCTTTAGCGCGGAGCAGTTCCAGGCCGCGCTGAAGGACTTTTACCGGCTCATGAGCTGGGATCTGGAGACGGGCGCCCCCACCCGCGCCAAGCTCGAGGACCTGGACGTGGCCTGGGTGGCGGATCTGATCGGCGCCGTCTAGACGCGCCGACCGCGGCGGGCCGGGGCGCGCCCCCGGTCCCACGCACTGGAGACGACAGCCTCGTTGGGGCGCCGCATGCGTCGCCCCAACGCTTGTTTCCATATGCAGCGCCCCTGCGCCAAGGTGCGCCCACTGCGCCCACGATGCTCAAGGACAAACTGGCACGCCCTCAAGCCGGTGACATCTGATGACCAGTCCTCAGATGTTACCTCTCCGAGGAGCTAGCTTGCGCCCCTGGGCCAACTGCTCGCGCAGCCACGGCTTGGCGACCAGGTCGTCGCCCTGCTCCGTCAGGCGCGCCAGCAGGCTCTGCCGCATGGCTTGCACCCTGGGCTGGAGCGCTGGCTCGCCGATGCGGTTCTCCAGTTCGCATGGGTCGCTCTCGAGATCGTACAGCTCGTCCACGTCTGTCGGGTTCCAGACGTACTTCCAGCGGCGCTCGCGCAGCATCCGCATGTTGTACAGGCCGAACTGGGCGCCGTTGAAGGTGGCCACCGCGTCCTGCCGCCAGTCGGCCACCGGCTCGCCCCGGAGCCAGGGCACGAGGGAGCGCCCCTGGCATCCCTCAGGAGCCCGGATGCCCGTCGCCTCGCACACGGTGGCCGCCAGGTCCAGGGCATGGGTCACCATGGCGTCGCAGGTGGCGCCGGGCGCGGCCTGGCCCGGCCAGCGCACGATCAGCGGCACCCGCACCACATCCTCGTACATGATATAGTGCTTGTCTATCATCCGGTGGCTGCCGCAGGCATCGCCGTGGTCGCTGGTATAGATTACCAGCGTCTCGTCGGCCAGCCCCTCCGCCTCCAGGGCCGCCAGCACCCGCCCGATGGCGTCATCCACCTGGGCCACCATGCCCAGGTAGAGGGCGACGTACTGCGACCACGCCTCCCACGTCAGCCCCTCGATGCCCCAGGTGTACAACTGCTGCTGCTGGATGTAGGGCTTGGCTTGGAAGGTCTCGCCAAAGCTACCCCAGGGCCCAAGTTCCTTGGGAGAGACCATCTCGGCAAAGGCGCCCGCGGGGAAGCAGGGTAGATGGGGCTCCTCGAAATCGAGGCGGATATGCCAGGGGCGCCCTTCGCTGGCGTAGCGGCGCATCAGCGCGATGGCGCGGTCGGCGCACCAGTGGGTACGGGCCTGCTCCACCGGGGCCGGGTCGCGCCCGCCGAACCAGCGCGAGGTCAGGGCGTCGATGCCCAGCGCCTCGGCGTCCAGCGGCTCGTAGCGCGACAGTCCCTGCCCAGCGCGCCACGCCCCATAGTCCGGCACGCTCACATAGTCATCAAAGCCGTAATCCAGGGGTGTGCGCGTGGGGTGGACATGCCACTTGCCCACGTAGCCCAGGGCATAGCCCGCCTCGTGCAGCGTCTCGGTCCAGGTGGGGGCGTCGAACAGCGAGACGGGCAGCGTGATATCATAGTTCCACAGGCCGCCGTGGCGCTCGGGCCAGAGGCCGGAGAGCAACGATTGGCGCGCCGGGCAGCAGGTGGGGATGGGCGTGAAGGCATGGGTGAAGCGCACCCCCTGGGCGGCCAGCCTGTCCAGGTGAGGCGTGCGCGCCAGGGGATGCCCCGCCTGGCCCAGGCAGTCGTAGCGGTGCTGGTCGCTGTGGATCAGCAGGACGTTGGGGCGTTGGCTCATGAGCCCATGACCAGCCGCAGCGTCTTGACCTCAAAGGCGTGAAAGGCCAGGGCGATGGCGCCGCCGTTCACCGCCAGGGGGACCGGGTTCTCCTCCAGCATGTCCGTCTCAAGGGCCTGGGCCACGGGCAACCCCAGCGCCAGGGTGCAGCGGGTGGCGCTGCGGCGGCTCTCGTACAGGCGCACGATCCAATCGCCCGAACCGTCATCAGCGGGCTTGACGGCCTCGATCACGATGCCCGGCGCATCCACCTGCAGCAGGCTGCGCTCGCCGGCGGCGCCAGCCGCCGTGGTCACCGGCGTGTTCAGCTCGTACCCCTGGCGCACCAGGTCGCTCTCACTCACGGGGCCGCGCCACGCATAGAACGCATAGGTGAAGCGCTGGATGCCGAGATCGGCCGTCATGTCCGGGGCAAGGGCCGACTTGAGCAGAGTCAGGGCGATCTCCTGGCCCTCGACGCTGACGCCATACTTGCAGTCGTTGAGCACGGCGCAGCCCCGATCGGCCTCGGCCAGGGCCGTCCACTTGTGATTGGCGACCTCAAAGCGATCGGCGTCAAAGGGGCGCGAGCGGTGGTTGGGGCGCGCCAGATGCCCGAACTGAATCTCGTGCAGCGCCTCGTTGGCGTGGACATCCACGGGAAAGGCCACCTTGAGCAGCTTGTGCCGCTCCTGCCAGTCGATCTCGGTGACGAAATCCACGCGGCGGCTGCCCCGGGCCAGGGTGATCTCTTGCGTCATGCGCGAGTGGTGCAGTGTGCGGGTCACCCGCAGGGTGGCATAGAGGGGCCCCGTCGCCACGACGTCGACCTGAGCCTCGCCCTCCAGGGCCACGGGCGTCTCGCGATACATGCTATCGATGTCCCACGCATCAAAGAGCGACGGGACGTCCTTGAACATCAGGAACCGGTTGGCGACTCCGGAGAGCAGCTCGCGCCCCTGCTCCTTGTCATAGACGCTGGTCAGCTCGCCCGCCCCGTTCAGTGTCACCCGCAGGCAATCGTTCTCCAGCGAACGAGCCGTGGCAGAGACGACTGTGGAGTCTTGCGGGGCAGAGTCTGCGGGATAGAGAGTGGTCCAGCCGCACGAGGGCGCGCTGGCCGCCGCCAGCAGCCCCTCGCCGCGCTGCTGCACGGCCAGGGCACGCCCCTGGGCGTCCCGCGCGCCCGACCAACCGGCGGGCAGCGGCACCAGGCAAGCGCGCTGCCAGTTCAGCGAGTTGAACACGGTCAAGGCGTCCTCTGGCGCGGTCAGAGCGGCGGTAGCCTGCTCGGTCACGCTCCGGGCCGCCTCCAGCGCCTGCGCATAGGCGGCCTCGGCCTCCTCATAGACGCGGTGGATCGAGGAGCCGGGGATGATATCATGGAACTGGTTGAGCAGCACGGTGCGCCACGCCTCGCGCAGCGTCTCGGCGGGCAGGGGCGCGCCGGCCAGGGCGTGGGCAGCGTCGGCCCACAGCTCCGCCTCACGCAGGGCGAACTCGGACTTGCGGTTGCCCCGCTTGGTGCGCGCCTGGCTCGTCAGCGTGCCGCGATGGCACTGGAAGTAGAGCTCGCCCACGTAGCGCGCCGGGGGGATACCCTGCTCCTCCAGTTCGCGGAAGAACGCCAGGGGATCGGCGCTGCGGGTGCGGGGCAGGCCCTCCAGGTCGGCGCTGCGCCGTATGTACTCCAGATGCTCGCGGGTGGGGCCGCCGCCGCCATCGCCCCAGCCATAGGGCACCAGCCGGGCGGAGATGTCGGCCTTCTGCACCCGTTGGCGCCAGCGCTCGCTCAGGGCCGCCGGGTCGGCCTCCGAGTTGTAGTCGTTCATCAGGTGCACCAGCACCTCAGAGCCATCGATGCCCTCCCAGGTGAAGGTGTTGTAGGGGAAGGGATCAAAGGCGTGGTAGGCCCAAAAGATCTTGGCCGTGGCAAAGTAGCGGATGCCACAGCCGCGCATAATCTGGGGCAGATTGCCCGAGTAGCCAAAGACATCGGGCAGCCAGAGCATCTCGCTCTCGACGCCAAACTCCTCGCGGTAGAACCGCTTGCCATAGAGGAACTGGCGGATCAGGCTCTCGCCGCCCGAAAGGTTGGTGTCGGCCTCGACCCACATGCCGCCCTCGACCAGCCACTGCCCCCGATCCGCTGCCGCTTTGATGCGTTCGTACAGGGCCGGGTCCAGTCGCTGCACCATCCAGTACAGATGGGGCTGGCTCTGGAGATAGCGATAGTCGGGGTACTCGTCCATCAGGGCCAGTTGCGTCCCAAAGGTGCGCAGGCACTTGCGCTCGGTCTCGGCCAGGGGCCAGAGCCAGGCCACGTCGATATGCGAATGGCCAAAGAGCGTCAACAGGGGCGCGGTGCTGCCGTTGTGGCAGGCCAGGAGCGGCGCCAGCCGCGCGCGGGCGGCGCGAGCGCTCGCCAACAGCTCGTCGTGGGGCAGCTCGGGGTCGAACAGCAGGGTAAAGTCTTTGAGGCCCCGGTCTATCTCGGCCACCCGCAGCGAATCCGGATCCAGGGTGTCGCGCAGGCGGGTCAGGGTCTCGACGTCGATGCAGAGCTGGTACAACTCCTCCTCCCAGATGCCGTAGGTGCTTTCGCCCACGGTGGCCTGAGTCAAGGGCGGCTCGGGCACCGATTCGCGCCCCCAGGGCATCGGCCCGGGCGAGCTGACTCGGGGGCCATGCCCGGCATAGGCCTCCACCAGCAGGTCGTAGCGCTGGCCGGCCTGGGCCTGGCGCGCCAATGTGATGTGACGGTGCTGGCGGTCGATGCCACCTGCGACGGCGCCGTTGACATAGACGGCGCTCTCACCGCCCAGATCGGGGCACAGCACCAGGCGTTGGGCCTCGGCCTCCGGGGGCGCCGTCAGCCCGCCGATGAACCAGCCGTATTCCCACTTGGCGCCCCAGCGGGTGCCTGCGGGCATCGGCCAGGTATCACGGGCCAGGGCCTCGGCGGGCGAAAGCTGCTCCGTGGTGACGAGACCATGCCACTCGATGGCGCCCAAGGGACGGTACAACAGGGTCGGCAATACGCGCCGCCAATGGTCAATCCGGTTGCGCCACTCCAGAGTAAGCGTCATGACCTGGGTCCTCCTGTCGAGCGGATGTTGCGTGTATGAGATCGCGATGCTCGAGCTGGCTGCGTTACGCCGCCGGCCACTGGCGCGCCGCGGCGAGGGCTACGAGCCTCGCTCAGTACGCCCGCGCAAAGATCGCCACCTTGTCCGTCTTGGCGCCCGTCAGGAAGCAGCGCCCCTCCCCTTCGGGGACGTCCAGCGGCAAGCAGCGCAGCGTGGCCCGCGTCTCGTCCTGGATGCGGGCCTCGTCCTCCGACGTGCCAGCCCAGTGGACGCGGATGAAGCCGCCCTGCTCGTCCAGCACCTGACGGAAGGTGTCATAGTCCTCGACACGGTGCGTGTTGGCTTCGCGCGCGACGGTGGCCTGCTCCAGCAGGCTGGCCTGCACCTCATCCAGCAGGGCGCGCACCGCCTCCACGACGCCCGCCGAGGGGACGCCAAAGGTCTTGCCCTCGCGGCCGGGGCGGTCGCGTCGAGCCAGCACCACGGCGTCGTTGGCCACATCGCGGGGGCCGATCTCGATGCGCACCGGCACCCCGCGCATCTCCCAGTCGTTGTACTTGAAGCCCGGCGTCTGATCCTCGCGGGCATCCAGGTGCACCCGCACGCCGGCCCCCTGCAGCATCGCCTCGACCCGCGCCGCCATCTCGAGCACCGCGGCCCGTTGGGCGTCGTCGCGCCAGATGGGCACGATCACCGCCTGGATGGGGGCCAGCACCGGCGGCAGGCGCAGGCCCTGGTCGTCGCCGTGGGCCATGACCACCGCTCCCACCATGCGGGTGCTGAGGCCCCAACTGGTGGTGTGGCAGTAGCGCATCTCGTTGTTCTCGTCCAGGTAGGTGATGTCAAAGGCTCGGGCGAAATTCTCGCCCAGGTAGTGGCTGGTGCCCGATTGGAGCGCCCAGCCGTTGGCCATCATCGCCTCGATGGTGTAGCTTGCAACCGCCCCCGCGAACTTTTCCCTGTCGCTCTTGACACCCTTGATGACCGGGATGGCCGCATCGCGGATGGCGAAATCGGCGTACACGTCCAGCATGCGCAGCGTCTCCTCCATGGCCTCCTCGGCGGTGGCGTGGGCCGTGTGGCCCTCCTGCCAGAGGAACTCCATGGTGCGCAGAAACGGACGCGTGCGCATCTCCCAGCGCACCACGTTGGCCCACTGGTTGATCAGGATAGGCAGGTCCCGATAGGACTGGACCCAGCGGGAGTACATGTGGCCGATGATGGTCTCGGAGGTGGGGCGCACCACCAGGGGCTCCTCCAGCTCCTTGCCGCCGCCGATGGTCACCACCGCCAGCTCGGGGGCAAAGCCCTCCACATGCTCGGCCTCCCGCTGCAAAAAGCTCATGGGGATGAACAGGGGAAAGTAGGCGTTCTTGTGGCCCGTGGCCTTGAAGCGGCGGTCCAGCCCGCCCCGGATCCCCTCCCATAGCTCATAGCCGTAGGGCCGGATGACCATGCTGCCGCGCACCGGCGAGTTCTCCGCCAGCTCGGCCTCGCGGATCACATCCAGATACCAGCGGGAGAAATCCTCTTGCTGCGGTGTGATATTGCCTGCCAATGTACGCCTCCCTGCTAGACTAGCTCAGCATAGCGGCCCAGCTCCAGGCCGCGCTCCACAAAAAACCGATAGCTATCATAATCCACGGTGTTGGGGATCGAGTGGTCGCTGTGCAGCACATAGCCGTACCCGCCCTTGACCACGGGGATCTTGGCGGCCAGCTCCCCCTCGATCTGCGCCCGGTCGTTGGTGTACAGGACGCGCACGTCTATGCCGCCCATGAACGACAGCCGCTCGCCATAGTCGCGGTATAGCTGCAGCAGGTCCATCCCGGCCTTGACCTCGATCACCTGCAGGCAGTCGATGCCGGCTTCCACCATGCCGGGCAGCAGCTTGGTGACGTTGCCGCAGGAGTGCATGATCACCGGCAGACCGTGGCTCTTGGCGAACCGGATCGTGCGTATGTGGCCCGGCTGCACGATCTCCTTGTACATGGCGGGCGACATGAACGGGCGCCCCTTGAAGCCCATGTCCTCATAGTACCAGATGCCGTCGGGCCAGCCCTCCTGGGCAAAGAGGATCTCTTGCAGCTCCACCGTCAGCCGCGAGTAGGTATCCACCATGTCCTTGATCCAATCGGGATCCAGGGCCATGCCCATGAGCATGTGCTGGTGACCGCAGACCGGGTGCATCAGCTCGAACACGTTGACACCGGACCAGGCGAAGAAGCGGCCCTGGGCGCGGGCGCGCTCCCTGGCGGCGCGGTACTCCTCGAACTTGATGCGGCGTGGGTCGGCCGTCAGGCGCGGCTTGATCAGCTCTTCCCAGGCGGCGCGCCCCTGCACGGCGAAATCCACGTGCTCGGGCGTGGCCTCGTGCAGCTTGTGGCGCCGCAGCAGCGCACCGTTGCCATCCCGCGTCAGGATCGTCTCCTCGGTCTCCTCGACGATCTGCGGCTCGAAATCGAGATCGGCCACCATGTCAAAGGCCCAGCATAGCTCGATGTCAAAGCCAAAGTGGTCGCCCAGGTCCTCATCCTCGCGGATGTGGCCGGCCTGGCTCCACGCGCGCCGTGTATCGGTCCAAAAGTGCTCGAACAGCCCGATGCGATCCACCGGCTCTCGCCGCAGGATGTTGCCGATGCGCTCGACGCCCGTCATCGCCTGCATATCGTCCCTCTTTCATGGTTGCCTGGCGGGTAACGCCGGGCCTATGGTACCCGTTCCCGGCCCGCAGGACAAATGGCGCCCGGCGTTGGTCGCTGCGGCCAGCCCAACCCGCTTGCCCTGTCCCCCGGAACGTATTCCGGCGCGCTTTCTCGCCGCCACGGCTTGCGCATTGTGCGGCTTGCAGCCGCCGTGTGCCCATGCTAGAATCGCTTCATCATGGGTGCGCCCACCTGGAGAGAGGCCTGATGATGAAGACGATACACGAGCCCGCCCGCGAGATCCCCGTCCTGGACGAGGTGGATGTGCTGGTTGTGGGCGGCGGGCCGGCGGGCTACTGCGCCGCCGTGGCGGCAGCGCGCCGAGGCGCCCGCACGGCTCTGGTGGAACGCTATGGCTGCCTGGGCGGCCTGGCCACCGGCGGCCTGGTGCTCTATATGGATGGCATCTTTGACACCGCGGGGCGACGCGTCATGGGCGGGCTTGTGTGGGAGACGATGGAGCGCCTGCAGGCCGTGGGCGGCCTGGCCCAGGATAGCCCCACCCACCTGCACGTGGATTCGGAGTGGCTGCAGGTGGTGGCAGACGCCATGTGCCACGAGGCGGGCGTGCAGCTCTGGTTCCACGCCTGGGCCGCCAGCGCCTACCTGCGAGACGGTCGGGTTGCAGGGGCGATATTGGAGACCAAGTCGGGCCGGCAGGCCATCCTGGCCCAGGTGTGCGTGGATGCCACCGGCGATGGCGATCTGGCCGCCAGCGCAGGCGCCGCCTTTGACATGGGCTATCAGCGCATCGGCCTGAACATCAAGGTGGGCGGGGTGGATCGGGAGCGCTGGCGGGCCTTTGCCCAGGGCGAGCCGCAGCGCGCCCGGGCGCTACGCCGAGCCGTGCTGGATGAGGGCGGCGTCCTGTTGGGGCCCAACACCACGCCCCACAGCGATATCGGCGTCTACTGGATCAATATCCTGGGGCTGGACAAGCGCGATGGCACCACCTATCACGACGAGAGCGATCTGCACGCCATGTTCGAGGGGCAACTGAGCGCCATTGACGTGCGCGACCTGAGTTACGCCCAGTACGAGCTCCGTCAGCGCATCGCTCGTTCTCTGGCATTCTACAAGGCCAACGTGCCCGGGTTCGAGGACGTGCGCCTGTTGGCCATCGCGCCCCAGCTCGGCGTGCGCGAGAGCCGCCGCATCCGCGGCCTGTACGAGCTCACCGAGGCGGACGTGCGGGGCCAACGCGCGTTCGATGACACCATCGGGCTGCATGGCCTTGGCTTTGCCGGGGGCGGCCTGATCCACCTGCCCTACCGCTCGTTGGTGCCCACCGCGGTGGATGGCCTGCTCACGGCGGGGCGCTGCGTCAGCACCGACCACTGGACCATGCAGGCGGTGCGCCTGATCCCGCCCGTGATGGTCACCGGCCAGGCGGCGGGAGAGGCCGCCGCGTTGAGCGTGCGCGTCGGCTGCCAGCCGAGGCAGCTCCCCCATCAGGCCTTGCGACAGAGCCTGGCCGAGGCCGGCGCCATCCTTTCGGGCGCAGAGGCCGTCCCATGACGGGAGACGAGCCCAACATTCTGTGGATCTGCACCGATCAGCAGCGCTATGACACGATCCATGCCCTGGGCAACGACGTCATCCGCACGCCCAACCTGGATCGCCTGGCCGCCGAGGGAGTGGCCTTCACCCGCGCCTACTGTCAGAGCCCGGTGTGCACGCCCAGCCGCGCGTCGTTCCTGACGGGGCGCTACCCGAGCAACGTGGGCGTGCATCGCAATGGCAACGCCTTCTTTCCCGGCGACCTGGAGCTGGTGACCAGGCGATTCGCCGATGCGGGCTACGATTGCGGGCTGGTGGGCAAGCTGCACCTGGCCGCCGCCGACGGCCGCGTCGAACCGCGGGTGGACGACGGCTATCGCGTCTTTCGCTGGAGCCACGCCCCCAGGCCGCGACCGGGCTGGCCCCCCGAGGCCCACGCCTATCATCGCTGGCTGCTGGATCAGGGCGTGGACTGGGAGACCGCCTATGGCGGCGAGGCCACCGATGGCTGGCGCATCCAGGGCGAGTACCGGCCGGGCATCGCCGCCCGCTACCACCAGACCACCTGGTGTGCGGAGGAGGCTATCGCCTTTATGGGAGAGGCGCGCCAGGGGCCCTGGCTGCTGAGCGTCAACCCGTTCGATCCGCACCCGCCCATGGACCCGGCGCCCGAGTATTGGGCCCGCATGGATGTGGACGCCATGCCGCTGCCCATCTGGTGCCAGGGCGAGGAGGAGCAGCAACGCCTGTTCCGCGGGGTGGACCACCAGACGACGAATCCCACCCCGCCCGATGCCTATGACGCACGGGCGATGGTGGCCGCCTACTATGCCCAGATCGAGCACCTGGACCACGTCGTTGGGCGCATGCTGGATGCCCTGGACGCCACAGGCCAGCGCGGGCGCACCCTGGTGGTCTTTACCAGCGATCACGGCGAGATGCTGGGCGATCACGGCTTGCGGCTCAAGGGCTGTCGCTTTTACGAGGGCGCGTTGCACGTGCCGCTGATCCTCTCCTGGCTCGGACACTGGGAGCGAGGGCTGGTGAGCGACGCCCTGGTGGAGCTGGTGGACCTGGCGCCCACCTTGCTGGATGCCGCAGCGCTGCCGGTGCCCGATGCCATGCAGGGCTGGTCGCTCTACCCATTGCTGGTGGGGCGCGGCAACGTGCACTGCCACAGGCCTTTTGTGCGATGCGAGTATCACGATGCTCTGGCCCTGCCGCACGCCAGCCATGCCAACATGCTCTTCGATGGCCGCTATAAGCTGGTGGCCTACCACGGCCAGGAGATCGGCGAGCTGTACGACCTGCGCGAGGATCCGAAGGAGTGCCACAACAGCTGGTGGGAGCCGGAGCAGGTAGAGCGCAAGTGGGCGCTCTTGCAGCAGATGTTCGACGCCGCTATGCTGGCCACGAACCCGGGCCAGCCGAGGGTGGGCGGCTACTGACCCAGACGATCGAGGACCGAGGGCGCCCGGCGCCGAGACAAGAGATCGGCACAATGATACTGGAACAAGGGAGGGTACGATGCGCATTGATGCGGATTGCCATCTGGCAGCCCCGAGCAACGGCAGCGGCATCGGCGTGGACGAGTTGCTGCGCCGCCTGGATGCCGCCCAAGTGGACAAGGCCATCACATGGCCCATGGTGTCGTACACGCGGGCCATCGCGCCGGACAACGAGGCCATCCATGCCGCCTACCGCGCCCATCCGGATCGGATCATCCCCTTTGGGGGCGTGAACCCTCTGCTTGGGCTGGATGTCGCCCTGCAGGAGCTGGAGCGCTGCATCGAGGTCTACGGTGTGCGGGGCGTCAAGCTGAACGGCGCGCGCGACGGTTACTATATTGACGATCCTAACCTGAGTCTGCCGCTGATCGAGCGCATCGCCCAGGCTGGCTTGGTGTTAGCCTTTCACTGCGGGGCCAACGATTTTGAGAAGACACACCCCTTCCGCATCGCCAAGATATCGGCCCGCTATCCCGAGCTCAAGATCATGATCGTGCACATGGGGGGCTCGGGCCTGCCTGATATCGCCGACGCCGTGGCAGACCTGGCCGCGGAACACCCCAACTGGTTCCTGATCGACTCTGAGGTCGAATACCGCAAGATCCACAAGGCCCTGGCGGCCCTGGGGCCTGAGCGTATCTGCTATGGCAGCGACACGCCCTTCTGCCCCATGCGCTTTGAGTGGGATCTGCGCCAGGTGGTGTACCAGGACTTGACCGAGGCACAGAAGAAACTAGTATTTGGTGGCAATGCGGCTCGTATGCTCGGCATCGAGGCGCACTAGGGAGAGGCCCGATGGGCCCACACTGTAGAAAGGAAGGCGCCTTGCGCGATATACTCTTGCTGGCCGGAGACACCGGCGGCACCAAGATCGATCTGGCGATTTACAGCACCAGTGAGGGTCTGGATCAGCCACTGGCGGCCACAACTGTGCGCAGCGTCGATTATCCCGATCTCGAAAGCGCTGCGGGAGCGTTTCTGGCCTCGGAAGGCGTGCGCGCTGACGAGGCCGTGTTCGGCGTGGCGGGGCCTGTCGTACAGGGGCGTGCCACGGGCACGAACCTGCCCTGGTCCCTCGACGAGGCATCGCTGGCCCGGGCCTTGGGGGTGCGGCGCGTCACCCTGATCAACGATCTGCAGGCCATCGCCAATGCCATGCCGAATCTGCATTCCCAGGATCTGCAGACCCTGAACGAAGGCACGCCGCAGCTAGGCGGTACCCTGGCGGTGGTGGCGCCGGGCACGGGCATGGGGCAGGCGTACCTGGTCTGCGAAAACGGGCGCTATCGCCCGATGCCCTCGGAGGGCGGCCATAGCAGCTTTAGCCCCAATACCGATCTGGAGGTTGAGCTGCTGCGCTACCTGCGCAAGCGTTACCCCCATGTGAGCGTCGAGCGGGTCTGCTCTGGCCGCTGGATGGTCAACCTCTACGAGTTCCTGCGCGACGAGGGGCACGCCAGCGAACCCGCCTGGCTGGCGGAGGAGCTGGCCGCCGCCGAGGACCCGACTCCGGTCATCGTCACCGCAGGGCTGGACGGCGAGCGCTCTTGCGAGATCTGCCGCAAAACCGTCGAGATGTTTGTGCGCATCCTGGGGGCGGCCGCCGGCAACCTGGCCCTCACCGTAATGGCCACGGGGGGTGTATACCTGTCGGGCGGTGTGTCGTACCGCCTCCGAGAGGCGATCGCAAACGGCCCCTTTATGGAGGCGTTTCAATCCAAGGGCAGGCTCTCGTACCTGGTGGAGATGATGCCGGTGCACCTGGTCACCCATCCGCAGCCGGGGCTGTTGGGGGCCGCCGCCTTTGGACTCGAGCGGCTGCAGGCCGCTTCGTAGCGGAGGGAACGATGGGGATGTCGTCCTACGAAGTGGTCCGGCGGGCGGTGCATTTTGAGGGGCCCGAGCGCCTGCCCATCCGCTTCCCCAGCCTGGGGCTGGATGACACCCACGTCGTCGGCACCAACGCCGTCGGCACCGGCGATCATGCCCGCCGCCAGACGTACGACGAGTGGGGCTGCCGGTGGGAGCGCAGCGAGGTGGCGAACATGGGCCAGGTGCGCGGCCACCCCCTGGAGGACTGGGGAGCGGAGGCCGCCTATCACTGGCCTGACGCGGATGATCCCGCCTACTATGCGGGCATGGAGCAGCGCTTTGCCGGCTCCGAGGGCAAGTACGTGCTCACGAGCATCTTTATGCTGCTCTTTGAGCGCATGCACAGCCTGCGCGGCATGACCAACGTCCTCACCGAGTTGCACACCGACCCGGGGCGGATGGCCTACCTGGCCGATCGCATCGTCGAGTTCGACCTGCGGGTCATCGCGCAGATCGGGGCGCGCTTCCTGGGGCGCATCCACGGGTTCAGCTTTACCGATGATTGGGGCAGCGAGACGGCCACCTTCGTCAGCCCGCGGATGTGGTGCAGCTTCTTCCAGCCGCGCTATGCGCGCATCTTTGAGGCGGCCCATGCCCAGGGTTGGGACGTGTGGATGCATTCCTGCGGCAAGGTGAACGCCATCCTGGAGCCGCTCATCGAGATCGGCCTGGATGTGATCAACCTGCAGCAGCCGCGCGCCCTTGGCATCGAGGAGGTCGGCGCGCGCTTTCGGGGGCGGCTCTGCTTTGAATCGCTGTGCGATATCCAGGCCACCCTCCCCTTCCAGGGGCGCGAGGCCATTGCCGAAGAAGCGGCCCTGCTCCTGCGCGAATGGGCCTCGCCGGAGGGCGGGTTCGTGCTCTCCGATTATGGCGATGGCGAGGCCATCGGCGTGCCGCTCTGGAAGAAGCAGGCCATGCTGGAGGCGTTCCAGGCCCACGATCCCTACCGCGCCTAGGCGACGCCTGCACGCCGGGGCCGGCCGGGCGGCCGCAGCGACGGTTGACAGCGCTTTTGCCGCATGCTATAGTCCGGCCAGCCAACGCGGGTGAACGCGCCGACGAGGCCCAGCGCTCATCTGGCGCGGCCTGGCCCCGTTGAGCGCGCACCATCTTCCCTACCCATCCCCGCCTTGTGCGCCTGCGCAAGGCATTCTGGAGGAGCCCATGTCCACAACGCCTGACGACCGCGCCCAGGTGGTAGCCTTTGCCGGCACCCAGGGGCTGGCGATGCTCGTCTCGGCCTATCGCGACGCCCCTTGGGATGTCATCGGCGTCGTGCCGCCGGCCAACGCCGGGGCAGCCTTTGCCCAGCTCCACTCCTCCATCGGCGCCAGCGCCGACGAGGTCCTGATCCCGACGCTGGATCGGGTGGAGGTGTGCGCCGAGCTCAGCGATGGCACCCGGCTGGTGGGCGAGAGCGCCATCACCCAGGGGCGCGCCGGCTGCACCATCCGCCGCGTATTCCTGATCTCCGAGGTGATGGGGCACCCTTCCAGCGACTTTCGCCCCACCCCCGAGGTGCTCTCGGCCCTGGCCAGGGCCGACGCCATCGTCATCGGGCCGGGGTCGCTCTTCACCAACCTGATCCCCTCCCTGCTGATCAAGGAGATCAACCAGGCGGTGCGCCAGAGCGCCGCCCGCAAGATCTTTGTCTGCAATCTGATGACCCAGCCCAACCAGACCGAGGGCTACTCCGTCGCCGACCACGTGCGCACCATCCAGCAGCACTGCGGCCTGCGCTTTGACTATGTGTTGGCCCACCACGAGGGCGCCATCAGCCCTGAGGTCCTGCAGCGCTACCGCGAGAGCGCCGCCGACCTGGTGGCCTCTCAACTGGTGGTCAACGACGGGTCGCAGATCGCCGTCTTTCCCGATACAGCCCAGGAGATGGTGCTGGTGGAGGGGGCGATCCTGGTGTTGCGCAACCTGGCCACCGAGGTCCTCCAGGACGATCCCCTCACGGGCGAGCGTCGCCTGGTGGTGCGCCACGATCCGGACAAGCTGGGCGATGCGCTCCGCGCTCTGCTGCACGACTATGCCCTACAGAAGCAGCTCTCCGTGAGCCGCGCCATCTTTCGCGAGTATGACATCCGCGGCATCGTAGGCGCCGAGCTGACCAATTCGGTGCTGGAGACCATGGGGCGCGCCTTTGGCACCTATGTGCAGCGGCGCACGGGTCGCCGCCAGATCGTCGTAGGCCACGATGCGCGGCCCAGCTCCGGGCCGTTCAGCCAGGCCGCCATCCGCGGCCTGACCGCCTCCGGCTGCGAGGTGCTGGATATCGGCCAGGTCCCCACCCCGCTGACCTCCTTTGCCGTGAACCACTTTTGGGTGGATGGCGCAATCCAGGTGACCGCCAGCCACAACCCCGCCGAGTTCAACGGGCTCAAGCTCCAGGTGGGCATGGAGCCCCTGGCGGGCGCCGAGCTGCAAAAGATCGAGCGGCTGATCGCCAGCGGCGCCTTTGCCAGCGGCCAGGGCAGCCACAGCGCCCGCGACGTCATCTATCCCTACCTGAACTGCCTGCTGCACAGGATCGAGCTGAGCCGCCCGTTCAAGGTCGCGGTGGATGCCGGCCATGGGGTCAACGGCCCTCTGGCGACGCGCCTGCTGCGCGAACTGGGCTGCCAGGTGGTGCCACTCTACTGCGAGCCCGATGGAACGTTCCCCGCCCACGCCCCGGATCCCAGCGAGGCCGAGAACCTGGCCGATCTGGCGCGCACGGTGGTGGAGCAGGGCTGCGACGTGGGCATCGCCTTTGACGGCGATGGCGACCGCATCGGGATCGTGGATGAAAAGGGGCAGATCGTCCCGCCCGACGTGTACCTGCTGCTCTACGCCCGCGAGGCGCTGCGCCAGGGGCCCGGCAAGGTCGTGCTGGAGGTGCGCTGCTCTGAGATGCTCTTTGATGGGGTGCGCAAGTACGGCGGCATCCCCATCATGGCGCGGTGCGGCAACACCTCGATCCTGCCGCGGATGCACCAGGAGGGCGCCGTCATCGGCGGCGAATTGAGCGGGCACGTCTTCTTTAGCGACCCGCCCATCGAGTTCGACGATGCCCTCTATGCCGCCGCGCTCCTGATGAACTACCTGGATCGGGCGGGTTTGCCCCTCAGCCAGATCATCGCCGACCTGCTGGTCGGGCTGCCGCGTTATGTCAGCTCGCCGGAGCTGCGCGTCGACTGCCCTGACTATCTGAAGGAAGAAGTGGTGGAAAAGGTCCGCGACGCCTTTGCCAGCCGTCTGCGGGTGATCGACATTGACGGGGCGCGCATCTACTTTGGCGAGCGCGATTGGGCCCTGATCCGCCCTTCGAACACCTCGCCCAAGCTCTCCTTGCGCTTTGAGGCGGTGGATCAGCAGCGCCTGGACGCCATGAAGCAGGCCGTGCGAGAGGAGCTGGCCCGCCACCTGCCCGAGGTAGCGGCGTTCTAGCGAGGCGAGCACGCGCCGCCCACTCTCCCATGCCGGCATGGGAGAGTGGGCGGAGACTCGGCGTCGGCGCCATCAGTCTGCGTTGGCGAAGGCGTTGGCGGGCATCCGCCCCCCTACTCCACCGTCACGCTCTTGGCCAGGTTGCGGGGCTGGTCCACATCGCAGCCGCGCAGCACGGCGATGTGATAGGCCAGCAACTGCAGCGGCACCACGGCCAGCAGCGGCGTCATGTATGGCCCCGCGGCGGGGATCCAGATGACGTCATCGGCCTTGTCGCCCACCTCGTCATCGCCCTCGGTGGCGACGGCGATCACCCGGCCGCCCCGCGCCTTGACCTGCTCGATGTTGGAGAGCATCTTGCTGCGCACCCGGTCATCGGGGCAGATCGCCACCACCGGCATGGATTCGTCGATGAGGGCGATGGGGCCGTGTTTCATCTCGCCCGCCGGATAGCCCTCGGCGTGGATGTACGAGATCTCCTTCAGCTTGAGAGCCCCCTCCAGCGCGATGGGATAGTTCATCCCCCGGCCCAGGTACAGGAAATGCTCGCAGTGCATGTACTGGCGGGCGATCCGGGCATAGTCCGAGCCATCGGCCAGCAGCTCGCCCACCAGGCCGGGCAGCCGCCCCACTTCGGCCAGCAGCGCGGCGCGCTGGTCCCGCTCCAGGACGCCGCGGCGGGTCCCCAGGTAGATGCCCAGCAGGAACGATGCCAACACCTGCGAGGTAAAGGCCTTGGTGGAGGCCACGCCGATCTCGGGCCCGGCGTTGAGAGGGATCACGCCATCGGCCAGGCGCGCGGCCTGACTGCCGACGACGTTCACCAGGGCGATGGACTGCATGCCCTTCTCGCGGGCCGCCTCCATGGCCGCCAGGGTGTCCACCGTCTCGCCCGACTGGGTGATGACGAGCACGACGCTGCCCGGCTCCAGCAGCGGGTTGCGGTAGCGGAACTCGGAGCCATAGTCCACCTCGACGGGCAGCCGCGCCAGGTCCTCGATCATGAACTTGGCCATCAGGCAGGCGTGCCAGGCGGTGCCGCAGGCGACGGCGTGCAGCCGCCGCAGGTGCGGGAAGACCGGCTCCATGCCCCGCAGATCCGGCAGGATCACCTGGTCGCTATCCAGATCCACCCGGCCCCGCAACGCGTCGGTGAGGGACTGGGGCTGCTCATAGATCTCTTTGAGCATAAAGTGGCGATAGCCCTGCTTGGCCGCCTGCACCGGGTCGCCGGAGAGTGTCGCCACGTCCTTGTGCAGCGCGCGGCCCGCCAGGTCGCACACGGACACGTCCGCGGCGGTGACGGAGGCCACCTCGCCGTGCTCCAGGTACACGACGCGCCGCGTGTGCACCATGAGGGCCAGGGTGTCCGAAGCGACGAGGTTCTCGTCTTCGCCCAGGCCAATTACCACGGCGCCGGCGTGGCCCACGCGCCCCGCCACCAGCAGGCCGGGCTCCAGACTGCTCATCACCACGACGGCGCTGGGGCCCTCCAGCTCCGCCAACGTCAGCCGGACGGCGTCCGCCAAGGAGCGCTGGCCGCGCTGATAGTGGCGCGCGATCAGGTGCGCGATCACCTCGGTATCGGTCTGGGAGCGAAAGGCGACGCCCGCGGCCTCGAGCTCCGCCTTGAGGGCGCGATAGTTCTCTACGATGCCGTTCTGTACCACGGCGACGATCCCGTCGCCATCGGTGTGGGGGTGGGCGTTGTCCTCGGTCACGGCGCCGTGGGTAGCCCAGCGGGTGTGGCCCATGCCCACGCCACCCACCAGGGGACTGACCGCGACCTGGGCCGCCAGGTTCTGTATCTTGCCCACGCTGCGGCGGCGCTCGATGCCCTGGCCGTTGAGCACGGCCAGGCCGGCCGAGTCATAACCCCGGTATTCCAGGCGCTCCAGCCCCTCGATGATGATATCGGCGGCCGAGCGCGAACCAACATAGCCAACGATGCCACACATGGAGTGTCCCTCCTTGTAGGAAACAGGAATCACATGCCATGCCGGGGGATGCGCCGAGAGGCGGCGCACTCCGACAAGGAACATATCACGCAGAGGGGCATCGCCCAAGGCGCGCCCGTTGCGCAACATGCGCCACCGATCTGCGTTCTGTCCCGACGGTCACCCGTCGTCTTTGCGGCAGATCTTGATCCAAGGAGGGCAAGCAACAGGGTGTGGCGTACCCTGGGGGCTTCCGCTGATCTTCGATTTTCCCCGGCGGCTGCCGGGTTAGGCCTGTATCGCTACAGGCAACCCCATCCTCGTCAACTGCCCTGAGCGGGCGACGTGCGCCCACCCTCGGCAGCCCATGCGCTGTTTCCCTCCGTCACGGTCCTTTAGTTCCTCGTGTCACCTCCCTTCACGGCTCCTCCTGGCCAGCCCAGGGCCGCCAGCACCTCGCTCATGGTCGCCACGGGCGCCACCGGGCTGCCAAGGCGCCCGGCCATCTCGGCTGGCGTCATGTCATCCAGCGTGCGCTCCCCGGCCTCGTCCAGCATGGCGCGTGGGATGCACACCAGGTCGCCGGGATCGCGCCCCTCCAGGGCGGCCAACACGTCGGCGCCGGTCAGCAGGCCCGAGACGGTCACGCTGGGGCCAAACAGACCGCTCTCCACCGGCAGGAGCACCAACTGGGCGCCGCTCAGCTCGCCGGCCTCGCGGGCCAGCCGCTCCAACAACGGCGCGATGAGCATACCACAGACCAGCGTAGCCCTCAAGCCGGCCAGCGGCTGCCCCCGCAGGGCGCCCCGCCTGGCCCGGCGCTCGACCCGCGCCCAGTCGTCCAGCAGGGCGCGCACCAGCCCGACGCCGTTCTCGCGCTGCGCGTCATCCTCATAGAACGCCGCCGGAGGCAACGGGCGGCCCGCCACCAGGTACAGTTCGTCCGAGGGGTAGAGCCAGGTCGTGCCCGTGATCGCCCGGATGTCGGCGCGATACCGGTCGCCCAGGTCCAGGGCCGCCCGGGCATCCTCACCCGTGGGGCGGGCCAGCTGGCGGCGGCAGTAGCGGGTCAGCCCCACGGGCACCAGCGCCAGGCTCTGGACCGTGGGCCACAGCGTCAGCAGGCGCTCGATCGTATCCGCCAGGATGGCGCCATCGTTCTGGCCGGGCACCAGCACAATCTGCCCGTGCACCTGGACGCCCAACTCGCCCAGGCGTGCGAGCTGGGCCAGCACGTCGGGCGCGCTCGGATTGCCCAGCAGCCTGCGGCGCGTGGCCAGATCGGCGGCGTGCACCGAGACGTACAATGGGCTCAGCCGCTGCTCGCCGATACGGCGCCAATCGGCATCGTCCAGATTCGTCAGCGTGACATAGCTGCCGTGCAGGAAGGAGAGGCGATAGTCGTCATCGCGCACATAGAGGGAGCGGCGCATGCCAGAGGCCTTGCGCGGAGGCATCTGGGCCACAAAGCAGAAGGGACACTGATTGGCGCACTCGCGGATGCCATCGAACAGAGGCTCTGCAAAGACGATGCCCAGGCGCTCGTCATAGTCCCGCTCGATCTCGATGGTGTACTGCTGGCTCTCCCGCAGGACGACCAGGGTCAGCTCCTCATCGGCGCCATAGTAGCGCACATCGATCTCGTCGCGCAGGGCATGGCCGTTGATGGAGAGCAGGCGGTCGCCCGGCTCGATGCCCACCTCGTCGGCGAGGCTGGCGGGCTCCACAGCGGCCACCAGGCCGCCGGGCGAGGCGTGGCGTTCAGCGGCAGCCATCTGGGCCTTGCCCCGCCACGCGCATCGCCTCCGTCAGGATCCGCTGGACGACCTGCTCGATATCCAGCTCGGAGGTATCCAGGTAAAAGGCGTCGGGGGCCTGGGTGAGGGGCGCCGCCGCCCGGGAGCTGTCGATCTCGTCGCGGCGCCGGATCTCGGCCACCACATCCTGCAGAGAGCGCGTGCCCCCCCGCTCCACCACCTCTCGGTAGCGACGCTGGGCGCGCACGGCCAGGCTGGCATCCAGGTACACCTTGAGCTCCGCCTCGGGCAGCACGACGGTGCCGATATCGCGCCCCACCATGACGATGCCGCCCCGGCCGCCGATGCGGCGCTGCTGGGCGACCAGCGCGGCGCGCACGCCAGGATACGTCGCCACGGGCGAGACGGCCTGGTTCACCGCGGCCTCGCGGATCTGCCAGGTGATGTCCTCGCCATCGGCCAGGATGGTGTTCTGGCGGCCGTCGCTCACCGTAGGGGGCTCGACTCGGATCTCCAGAGCGCGGGCCAGCTCGGTCACCTGGGCCTCGTCCTCGATGGGAATGCCGCGGTCCAGGGCCGCCCAGGCCACAGCCCGGTACATGACGCCGGTATCAAAGTAGAGATAGCCCAGGGCATCGGCCAGGCGCTGGCCGATGGTGCTCTTGCCCGAGGCCGCCGGGCCATCCATGGCGATGGTGATCAGTCGCACGGGTCTCCTTTCGCCGCGACGCGGGGATCCAGCCTGACGGCCTGGCGCAGGGCTTGCGCTTCCTCCGCGGTGAGCCAGCGCCCCTGGCCGGGCGCCAGGTCGCCCAGGCGCAGGATGCTCATGCGCACGCGGATCAGGCGCAACACGGGGACCGCCAGGGCGCGCAGCATCTCGCGAATCTGACGCTTGCGCCCCTCCCGCAGGATGAGGCCGATCCACTGGGCGCCCTGCGGCACCGGCTCGCCGCGCCAGGCCCAGCCGGGGCCCAGGCGCTTGACCCTGGCGCGGGCGGGGCGCGGCCCGTCCCCGAGGGCGATGCCCTCGGCCAGGCGCTCGGCCTGCTCAGGCGATAGCGCCCCACCGATCAGGACGCGATATTCCTTGCTGTGGGCGTAGCGCGGGTGCGTCAGGCGCAGGGCCAGCTCGCCGTCGTTGGTAAAGAGCAGCAGCCCCTCGCTGTCGCGGTCCAGCCGCCCCACCGGGTAGAGGCGCTGCTCGCCGGGCACCAGTTCCACGGCCAGCCTGCCGCCGTGGGGGTCGCGGACGGTGGAGAGATACCCCACCGGCTTATGAAGCAGATAGTAGGCGAGCGCGGGGGCCTCGCCCACCAGAACGCCGTCCACCTCGATGCGATCCACGCCGGGGCGCACGCGAACGCCCATCTGGTCCACCACGGCGCCGTTGACCCGCACGCGCCCGGCGGCGATCAGTTCCTCGCACTTGCGCCGCGAGGCCACCCCCGCCTGGGCCATGACCTTCTGCAGGCGCTGGGGTTCACTGGGCATAGAGAGGCGCCTCCAAGAGCGGGCGGCCCGCCAGGTACACCTGCAGGCGGCCGATAGGCTCGTCGGGCGCCGGGTTCGTGGCAGGGTTGTCGATGCGCCGCACCAACGTCACCGACCCTGCCTGCCAGGAGCGCACCAGAAGGGTGAGGGGCTCTTCCAGGCCAAAGGCGTGCAGCTCGCCATTTGCGTCCACATAGCGATTGATGGGCGAAGGGGGCAGCGTCACCCGCAGCTCGGCATAGTTGCCGTAGAAATAGTCCAGCAGGGCGGTGGCATCGGCATAGCGGTCGGTGGAGCCCAGGATCACCGACAGGGCCTTGCCCTGACGCCTCTCGACAAGGGTGATGAGACACTCGCCCGCCAGGGTCTCGGTGCCCGTCTTGACGCCCACGGTCCCCGGATAGCGGGTGAGCATCTCGTTGGTGTTGACGAGCCGGCGGTCGGCAGCGACCATCTCCGGCCGCCCCAGGATATCGCGCAGCAGCGGGTTCTCCATCACATATAGGGCGATGCGGGCCATGTCCCAGGCCGAGGTGTAGTTGTCCTCGTCATCCAGGCCGCTGGGGTTGGCAAAGTGGGTATTCTGCAGGCCCCAGTTGTCCACCCACTCGTTCATCCACCCCACAAAGGTGCCCACGTCGCCGCCCAGGTTGCGGGCGATGGCCATGGCCGCCGCGTTGTCCGAAGGCACCAACAACACCGGCAGGATCTCCCGCAGCGTCAGGACCTCCTCCTCGCGCAGGCCGATCATGGTCCAGACGGCCAGGTCCTCCTCCAGGATCGTGATGGGCCGGTCCAGATCGGCGCGCTCCAGGGCCACCAGCGCCGTGAGCAGCTTGGTCAGGCTGGCGGGGGCTCGCCGGGCATGCTCGTTCTGGGCATAGAGCACCTGGCCCGTGGTAGGGTTCACCAACAGCGCCGCGGCCGCCGTCAGCTCGGGGGCGCGGGCCTCGCGCATCAGGACGATCTGCTGCGGGGTGAGCGCCTTGGCGCCCAGATCCGAATCGGTCAGGCGCGGGGGCCCGAAACCGAGATTCGCGGCCATCAGGCATAGGAGGAGAAGGAAGAAAAGACGCCGTGACACTGGGTTCCCTCGGTGGATCGCGCCGACTGGGGGGATTCTACCCGCCCCCTGGGGAAGCGTCAAATGGTATTCGCCGCCAGAGGGCGTGGATTCGGTGGCGCGCGCCACCCCCGCGGCCCGCGCCTGGATGAAGCGCCATCACGGCCGCCGTCACGATTTGACAAGGGTACCCCCGTATAGTATAATTGCGCCGGATTTCACAAGAGGATGCCCCAGGAGGGTTGCGATGCAGACCTACGTAATCGTGGGAGGCGTTGCCGGCGGCGCGACAGCGGCCACGCGACTCCGCAGAATGGACGAAGAGGCCGAGATCATCCTGTTCGAGCGCGGCGAGCACGTCTCGTTCGCCAACTGTGGCCTGCCCTACCACATTGGCGGCGTCATCGAGGCGCGCGATAGCCTCCTGGTGGCGACGCCTCAGATGCTGCGGGAGACCTATCGCATCGACGTGCGCGTTCTCCAAGAGGTCACGGCCCTGGATCCCAGCGGCCACCGTGTCACGGTGCGGAACCTCACCACGGGCGCGACCTACGAGCAGCCCTATGACAAGCTGTTGCTTTCGCCGGGGGCCAAGCCCGTCGTGCCCCCGTTGCCCGGCCTCGACCTGCCGGGGGTCTATACCCTGCGCAACATCCCCGACATGGATGCGATCATAGAGCGCCTGGCCGGAGACGCGGTGCAGAACGCCGTCGTGGTCGGCGGCGGCTTTATCGGCCTCGAGGTGGCCGAGAACCTGGTGGCGCGAGGCGTGCAGGTCGCCCTGGTAGAGATGCTGCCCCAGGTGATGGGCGTGCTGGACTTTGAGATGGCGGCCCTGGTGCATCAGGAGCTGCGACGCCAGGGTGTGCGCCTGGCCCTGGGTGACGGCCTCAAGAGCGTCGCCCAGAGCGACGCCGGCAGGCTGGAGGTGACGTTGGCCAGCGGGCGCGCCACCGAGGCCGACATGGTGATCCTGGCCATCGGCGTGCGCCCGGAGAGCGATCTGGCCCGCGAAGCGGGCATCGAGCTGGGGCCGCGCGGCCATATCGTGGTGGATGACAACATGCGCACGTCGGCTGCCGACGTCTACGCCGTGGGCGACGCCGTGCAGATCACCGACGGCGTGACGGGGCGCCCCACCGCGGTGCCCCTTGCCGGCCCGGCCAACCGCCAGGCGCGCATCGCCGCCAGCCACATGACCGGCCACGAGATGGCCTACAAGGGGGCCATCGGCACGGCCGTCGCCAAGGTCTTTGACCTGACGGTGGCGACCACTGGGGCCAACAGCCGCAGCCTGGAGCGGGCGGGGATCGCCTTTGCCGATACCATCACCCACAGCTATGACCATGTGACCTACTACCCCGGCGCCACCCGCCAGACCATCAAGCTGCTCTATGCGCCGGAGGACGGGCGCGTGCTGGGCGCCCAGGTGATCGGCTACAACGCCGTGGATCGCACCATCGACGTGCTGGCGACGGCGGTGCAGGCCCGCATGAGCGTCTACGACCTGGAGGACCTGGAGCTGGCCTATGCCCCGCCCTATGGCGCCGCCAAGGACGCGGTCAACATCGCCGGCTATGTGGCGGCCAATCGCCTGCGGGGCGATGCCCAGTTCATCACCTGGCGCGACCTGGCCGAGGGCCGCGCGGAGGGGATGGGCATTCTGGACGTGCGCACCCGCGTAGAATGGGACCTGGGCCACATTGAGGGCGCCCGCCATATCCCCCTGACACAACTCCGCAAGCGGCTCGATGAGCTGGAGCGGGATCGGACCTGGCTGCTCTACTGCGCCGTGGGCCAGCGCGCCTACACGGCCGAGCGCATCATGGCCCAGCGCGGCTATCAGGTCGTGAACCTCTCCGGCGGCCAGGGTATCTATATGGCCGCCACGGAGCAGCAGGACAACTGGGACGACTGGTCGCCCTGCCAGATCATGCCGGGCGGCGCGGCGGAGCAGCGCCCCACCAGCGCGCCGGCGGCGGCTTTGGCCGAGACCGCCGACACCATCGAACTCGACGCCTGCGGCCTGCAGTGCCCCGGCCCTATCATGGCCGTCTACAAGCGCATGCAGACGCTGCAGCCGGGGGAGAGGCTGCAGGTGCAGGCCACCGATCCGGGCTTTGCCCGCGACATCGCCGCGTGGACCGAGCAGACGGGCAACACCCTGCTGGACCTGCGCCAGGAGCATGGGCGCATCACGGCGCTGATCGCCAAGGGCGCAGCCGTGCCCCAGATCCGGGTGAGCGACAACGGCGCCCTGCCCCGCGCCAAGACCCTGGTGGTCTTTTCGGCGGACCTGGATCGCGCCCTGGCCGCCTTTGTGATCGCCACGGGCGCCGCCTCCATGGGCCAGCCCGTGACCATGTTCTTTACCTTCTGGGGGCTCAACATCCTGCGGCGCCGCCAGGCTCCGCCCGTCCGCAAGAACCTGATCGAGCGCATGTTCGGCTGGATGATGCCCCGCGGCTCGGCGGCCCTCAAGCTCTCCAAGCTGAATATGGGCGGCATGGGCACCCTGATGATGAAGCAGGTGATGAAGGCCAAGAACGTAGATTCGCTGGAGACCATGATCGCCTCGGCCCGCGAGCTGGGCGTGCGCCTGATCGCCTGCCAGATGTCCATGGACCTGATGGGCATCCGCGAGGAAGAGCTGATCGAGGGTGTGGATATCGGCGGCGTGGCGACCTACATCAGCGAGACGGACAAGGGCAACGCGACCCTGTTCATCTAGTCTCGTCTCGAGACGGCAGAACGAGAGAGGCCCCCGAATGTCGGGGGCCTCTCTTTGCGTCCCGAAGGGCGGTCAGGGCGCGGGCGCACGATAGAGCCGCTCGTAGTTCCGATAGTGCTCATAGATGTAGGTCACATAGTCGTGGGCCTGCTGGCTCGGGATGGTCTCGTAGAACAGGTCGTGGTCCTGGATCGGCTCGCCCCCCGTCCAGTTGCTCAAGTTGCCGGGCCCCGCGTTGTAGGCCACCAGCGCCGCGATCCAGTCGCGGTCGTACAGCCCCAGCAACAGGTCCAGGAACCAGGCGCCATAGTGCAGGCTCACATGGGGCCGCAGCAGGAGGTCGGGCCGGAACCCCTCCACCTGCAGCCGTTCGGCGATCCACGCGCCGGTGGCGGGCATCACCTGGGCCAGGCCCAACGCCCCGGCGCTGGATTGGGCCCAGGGGCTAAAGAGGCTCTCCTGGCGCACCACGGCCAACAGCAGGAGGGGGTCCAGGTCGTAGCGCTGCGCATTCTCGGCCACCAGCCGCCCGAACGGGTTGGGGTAGGCCATGCGGAGCAGGTCATCCGGCAGATCGGCGATGCCGCGCTCCTGGGCCAGGCGCGCGGCGCGCTGGGCACACCAGATCATCGTCGGGTAGAGCTGCCAATCGTAGCTGACCTGGGCCAGCAGCAGGAGATCGCGGGGGTTATCGCGCAGCTCCTGTCGGAGGCGCAGCAGGCTCTGGGTGGCCTCGGCATGCCAGCCGAGGCTCTCCAGGGCCTCGATCTCGGCCAGGCGCGGGTCTGTGGCGGGATCCAGGGTAGCCGAGGGGGTGAACCAGCTCGAGGCCCAGGTGTGCAGCGCGTCCCAGGCGGCCTCCGTCGCAGGGATGCCGGGCGACACCTGGGGCGCAAAGCCGCTGGCCAGGCGCGGCGGAGCGTGCTTGAGCAGGTCGGCGGCCCGCAGCCCATAGTACGATTCGGGGGCGATGCGCGCCGCCTCGGCCCAGTGGATATCGGCCTGCTCCATCTGGCCCGCCATCTGGGCCGCCAGGCCCAGCCAGGTGATCAGGCGGGCGCGGTCCGCCGGGGCCGAGGTGTCCTCCAGCATCTCGCGCCACAGGACGCTGGCGGTGTACGGATCGCCCTGGGCATAGGCGGCCAGAGCCTGCCGAAAGGCGGCTTCGGAGGCCTGCTTGTAGCCCGGATACTCGTCGGCCAGCGCCCCATAGTACTGGGCGGCCTGGGCCCAGTCGCCGGCGTGCTCGCTGGCCTGGGCCGCCAGCCAGAGCGCCTCGGGGGCCCGGGCATGGGTGGGATGGTTCACATAGAACTGGTAGTAGAACGCCGAGGGATCGCTGCCGCTGGCCCCGATAGCCCAGGCCCGATCCAGCCAGGCGTCGGCCAGCAGGGCCTGATCGCCAGCCAGCTCGACGGCCAGATCGTACTGGTCGATGGCATCCTCATACTCGCCCTGCTGCGTCAGGGTCAGCCCCAGGTAGTAGCGGGCCTCGGCGACGCCCAGGGTGGGCTCGGCCTGGATGTAGTAGTTGAGATACTCCAGCGCCTTGGGGTACTGCTGGGCATAGTAGTAGATCTTGCCCCGAATCAGGTCGTTCATGGCGGGCGGCGGCGCGACGGTCGTGGTGACACCCTCGGTGGGCGTCACGGCCTGGGTGGGGGCCGGCGCCGGCTCCGGAAACTCGGCCAACTCCTGCAGCGAAAGGTACGCGGCAAACGTCTCCGGCTGCTGCGTCGCCACCTGGTAAAAGGCGCCCAGGGCGTCGTCGTCGCGGCCCGCCTCGCGCAGCGTCTCGCCCCTGTAGTGGGTGATCAAGGCGCGATAGCTCCCGATCTGGGCGAAGGAGAGGATCTCGTCATAGACGCGCAGGGCGCTATCGGGGTCCAGGTTGGCCCGGTAGGCCGCTGCCAGCTCGGCCAGCACCTCGGCCCGGAAGGACGCATCGAGCCCGGAGGTGTCGATCCGTACCAGCGTCTGGATCTGGCGCGAGACATCGCCCAGCGCCTTGTAGGCCTTGGCCATATGCCAGAGGACATAAGGCGCGGCATCGTCGCGCAGGCCGAGATAGGCCTCATAGGCCGCGACGGCAGCGGCCCAATCGCCCTTGGCCTCGTTGGCGCTGCCCAGCAGCCCCAGGGCCTCGGCCCGGGGCTCGGGAGCCGCCTCGACGGCCGTCACCCAGGAGAGCTGGGCGATGGCCTGGTCGTACTGCTTGTCCGCCAGGAAGCAGCGGGCGAGGCTCAGGACGCAACTTACCTTGGTCTCCCCCGTGGCCTGGTTGCAGACCTGCTGCCAGAGGGCGATGGCCTGCCCATAGTCGCCCTCATACTGGGCCTGCCGGGCCGCCTCGATCAGAGGGGCGAGCTCGGGGGGCGTGGCAGAGGGCTCGGGCGCCTGCCCGACCGTGGGCGTGGCCCGCTCCTCGGTAGGCGAGGGCGAGGGCTCGAGATCGGGGGCGCCCGCGGTGGGCGCGCTGGTCGGCTCTTGGCCGCTGCCCGGCCCAAAGGGCGGCACAAGATCGCAGCCGGCGAGGCCCCACAGCAGGGCCAGAGCCGCGATCAGCAGGGCTAACCGGCGGCCGAGCCGCCCGGCTTGCGGGCTGCCCACAGGATGCGGGGGCAGGCGGCGGTCGGTGGCTGAAAGGTGAAGCAATGGTACATCCCCTCGATCTGCAAGCCGACATCCGTCAGCAAGGTGGCAATGTGCTCGCGCGGATAGCCCTGCTCCGTATGCTGCTCCACCGCCTTGCGGTAGAGCTCCCCCTCCTGCTGGAAGCAGGTCACGCGGACGGTGGTACGCTGCCGATAGGCGTCAAAGTCGCTCTCCAGGATCACCGTACACTCGGGCGTCTCGGTGACATAGGTCGAGTCATCCCAGTAGGTGGCCAGCGCCCAGGGCGTGTTCATGTCAAAGACAAAGAGGCCGCCGGGCTCCAGCGCGGCCTGCACCCGCCGAAAGACCGTCTGCAGGTCCTCGCTGGTCAGCATGTAGTTGAGGCTATCGTACAGACAGGTAGCGACATCGCAGGGCGGCGCGACCTTGACCTGGCGCATGTCCTGCTGCGACCATTGCACGGTGACGCCCACTGCCTCAGCCTTGGCTTTGGCTTGCGTCAGCATCGCCGCCGAGCCATCCGCGCCCACGACCTCCCAACCTCGTCTGGCCAGCGCCGCGGCCACTGTGCCGGTGCCACAGGCCAACTCCAGCCAGCGACGGCCCGGCGCAGGATATAACGCCAGCAGCTCTTCGAGATAGGGGATCATCCGCAGACTAAAGCTAAGCTGCCCTGAGGCGTCATAGATCGCCGCATAGCCTTCATAGATGGTCATGGCATTCTCCATGCGCTCATGGCATTCTCCATGCAAGGTCAGCGCATTATAGAGAGGGCCACAGCGGGGCGTCAAGTTGTGAGCCATGCACCAAGATGGCGGAGTGGCGCCGTGAACATCTCCCGTAGCCGCGGATTCTATCCGCAGTCTTGTTCTTCCATCACGGTTCAGAGACCGCACCGCAACCATCACATAGCAAATTGCCAGCAACGCCGACTGCGCCTAGACTCGCGCCATGCAGATCACACGCCTCCCCCTCCAACGGAATACGGTGGCCGAGCTGCTCTACGTCGAGCGGCAGAGCCTCGGTGACAGCGATTACGCGGTGGACGAAGCCTTGCAGACGCTGCGCTCGCCGGCGCATCACTGTCTGGGCGCGTATGAAGGCGACACGCTGGCGGGCTTTATCTCCTGTTTCGAGACCTGCACCCCAACCGGCGCCCGCCTGGAGCTCGACCTGCTCGGCGTGCTACCCGCCCAGCGCAACCGCGGCATCGCCACGGCGCTCATCGTCCACGCCCTCGACGAGGCGCGCGCTGCGGGGCTCACCCAGATGCGCACCGTGGTGCGCGACGACAACGCCGCTTCGCTGGCCGCCTTTCGCAAGGCGGGGCTGACGCCACGCTGGCTGGCGGCCATGATGATCTGGGGCGCCGACCGGCCCGCTGCTGGCCCCACCGAGCCGCTGCCGATCACGCGAGAGCACCTCACCGTGCCGGGCAAGCCCTACCTTGGCGCCGCCCTGCTGCGCGCGCCACATGCTACCGCCACAGCGTTGGCCGTGACCACGCTGGCCTATCGCGGCTGCTGGATCGAGGAGGTGGTCGGAGAGTCCGCTGCCGACCGCGCGGCGCTGGCGACGGCCATCGGGCAAGAAGCCGTGCGTGCCCGCCTCGACGAGGCCGGCATGCTCGTGCCTTGCGCACTGACAGAGGATCTCGCCCAACTCGTGCATCTGGGCTGGCAAGAGGTCGGGCGCTTTCACGTCTTGGGCTGATTCCCCTGCCGCTCGTCTAGCGCTGTAGGCGCCGCTCCAGGCGGTCGAGGCGATGTTGCAACTCGGCCAGCAGGTCTTGCGGCCAGGGCGTGCGCATACGCCCCGCTTTGAGCGCCGCGATCCCCTGCAACACCACTGCATGTGCCGCAGCATAGTCGCGCTGGCGGTGTTCGAGGTATTTGGCCAGCTCGACCACCGGCGTCGGGCTGGGGCCATCGAGCTGGCGGCCCCACACCGCTGCCGCCTCTTCTACCCGGCCCAACCGCTTGAGCAGCAGGCTGTGGCTATCCCAGGCGGCGGCCGCCCGGGCGGCATCGGCCCCATCGGCTGCCGCGGCATAGGCCAGCAAGGCGTCTTCGGTGCGCCCCAGGCGCTCGTGCAGGCGGCCCACCGCCAGCGGATCGTGCGGCACATCGCGAGGGCCGGCCGCTTGCGCCAACGAACGTGCAACGGTGGCCAGCAGCGCCACCATCGAGACTACATCCATGAGGTTGTGATAGAACACGCCCGCCAGCGGCGCGGCAACGCCGCTCCGCAAATAGTCATAGTAGAGCTGCGGGATGAGATAGCCGGGCACATCCTCTTGTGCGCGCACCACACCCAGCACGGCCCGCTCCAGCGACGACAGCGCGCACGACGGCAGCACGTTGCGCCACAACGCGCGCGACCAGCGCAGCAGGTCGAGGTGCCCGGCCAATTCGGGCGGCGGCAGGCCGTTGTAGAGGTAGCGGTTGGCGAGCAGCGGCCAGTCGAACCCCGCGCCGTTGAACGTCACCAGCGTGGGCCGCCGCGCGATCTCGCACTCCAGTTCATCGAGCAACGCCAGTTCGTCGTCATAGTCACTCATGAAATACTGGCGGACGGAAAACCAGCCATGCTCGTAGCTGCCCACACCCACCAAGAAGGCCACCGTGCCCGCGTCGCGGCCCAGGCCGGTGGTCTCGGTGTCGAGAAAGAGCAGCCGCTCCATCGCCGCCGCATCGTCTGGCGCAGCGAGCCCCGCCAGGGCGAGCAGGGACGGCCCTTCCTCCAGCGCGGCGCGCAGTTCGGCGCTCCCCTGGCGGTGCTCCGGCGCGTAACGGGCGCTCGCCAGCAGGCAACGCCCTTGCGCGTTCTCGATCCACTGCCCCCCTACCAACTCTTCGATGGGGGTGGCAGCAGCAATCCGCCGGGGGCGCTCCTCCGGCTCGCCAACGAGTCTCCGCAGTCGTTCGGTGAGGTCCATGATCCTGTCTCTCTTTACAGGATTATACCACTTTGCCGGATGAGCCGGTTGTCAGCCGCTCGGCCAGCGCCTGCACCCGCGCCTTGGCCTGCTCGTCATCGCTCAACACCGGCCCAATGCACGACGGGCAGCCGTTGGCGCAGGCGCACGAGGCGATCAGCCGGGCCGCCCTGGCCGTCAGCACGTCAAA
>DCTX01000060.1:7003-63639 GCA_002329325.1 Anaerolineales bacterium UBA1429 | reverse complement strand
CATTTTCACTGATTGACAACAGCAAGGGGTCACCACGCCCACGGAAGTGCTCAAGAACATCTTTGCGTTGCACTAGATTACGGTGAAAGACCATGGCGTACGAGTATGTAGTATTTGATCCGCAGGGGAAGCGTTTGCGAGGCCAGATCGAGGCGCCGTCCGAGTCGGCTGCCGAGGAGATGCTCTGGAAACAGCAGTACACGATCATCTCCCTGAGTGAGGCCCAGGCGCGCGCCGAGATCCAGCTCTTTGCCGGGCGCATCAGCACCCGGGATCTGATCGTGTTCTCGCGCCAGTTGGCTACCCTGATCGAATCGGGCATCCCCATCGTGCGGGCGCTCCAGTTGCTCCAGTCGCAGATGAGCAGCAAACGCTTCGCCGCCATCCTGCAGCAGGTGACGACGGACGTGCAGCAGGGCCGCTTCTTCTCCGAATCCATCGCCAAGCACGGCAAGCTGTTCCCTTCGCTCTACTCTCGCATGATCGAGATCGGCGAGCGCGCCGGCAACCTGGAGATGGTGCTGCGCCAGTTGGCCAACTACATGGAGAAGGAAGAGCAACTGGTCCGCAAGATCAAGGGAGCCATGTCGTACCCGGCCTTTGTGCTCGTGCTGGCCGTGGGCGTCCTCTTCCTGATGCTGGTGGTGGCCCTGCCGCCCCTGATGAACATGTTCACAGTCTTTAACGCCGAGCTGCCCCTGCCCACGCGGATCCTCATCGCCATCACCGATTTCATGTCGGCCTACAAGTTCCACGTCCTGGGCGTCATCGCGGTGGCGGCCACGGTCTTTTACCTGGTCTTCATCAAGACCGAATCGGGGCGCTTTCTGCTGGATGGGTTCCTGCTGCGGGTGCCCCTCATCGGGCGCATCATCATCCAGGGGGCCGTGGCGCGCATGTGCCGCTCGATCTCCTCGCTGCTGAACGCCGGCATCGCCCTGCCCGAGATCCTGCAGATGGTCATCCGCACCCAGAGCAACCGCGTGTTGCGCAAACACCTGGAGGACGTGCACTCGGAGCTGCTCCAGGGCCACGGCCTGGCCGACCCGCTGGGACAGCGCGACGTCTTTCCGCGCATGTTGGTGCAGATGGTGCGCGTGGGTGAGGAGACCGGCTCGCTGGATTCGAACATGCAGACCCTGGCCGAGTTCTATGAGGACGAGGTGGACCGCTCGGTGAGCGCCCTCACCAGCGCCATGGAACCCGCCCTCACCATCTTTATCGGCGGCATGGTCGGCTTTGTGGCCGTGTCCGTGATCATGCCCATGTACTCGCTCATGGGAGCCATCGAATGAGACCGCCCAGGGCCCGCCGGGCGAACGTCAGAGCGCCGCTCAAGGGCGACGAGAGAGGCTACACCCTCATCTCGTTGCTCATCGCGCTGACGATCATCGGGCTGACCCTGATGATCTTGCTCACCGGGCTATCTACCGCGGCGCTGGGCACCGCCATCGTCACCCAGCGCACGGCCGCCGAGAACTATGCGCGGGGCCAGATGGAGATGATCAAGGCGGCGCCCTACTCGCCCAACCCCACTGCGGTGCCCTATCCTCTGATCGGCTCGCTGGGCGTATATACGGCGACGGTCTCGGTGCGCTACTGGGTCTCGCCCACCTTCACTACCACGTTGCCAGCGAGCGACCAAGGCCTGCAGGAGATCACCATCAGCGTCTATTCGTCTCGCATGGGCGCAGATCCGGTGTTCCGCCTGCAAGGCTACAAAGGGGAACGGTGATGAAGCGCCAGCGCTCCCACGGCAACCAGGGCGGCTTTACGCTGATCGAGCTGATCATCGCCATGGGCATCGGCGGAATCCTGCTCGGCGTGGTCACCGTCATGCTGCTGCAGATGAACCGGCTCACCATCCTGCATCAGGACGCCCTGCGCGCCAGCCACCAGTTGCAGCAGGCGGCTTCGTTGCTGAACCGCGACGTCGTCGGCGCCGCGTCCGGCGCGGTGACGGCCAGCGCTGATGGCGTGACGCTGACGCTGGATATCCTCACCATCCCTACCTTTGGCGCCGTTGATGAACCGATCACTACCACGGTGACCTACGTCTACTCGGAGGCCGACCAGACGCTGCGCCGCACGGACAGCCTGGGGCCGAGCATCATCTCCCGACAGGTCACCGAACTGGATCTGGGCCCGTCGGGCCCGATCTCCTCTACGTTGTGGGTCACGATGACCGTGACCAGCCCGGTGCACGAGCAGCAGATGACGCTGGAACTGCACCGCCGGCTAGATGCGACTCCCCCGGAGTAGGTCCATGTGCGCGAGAGAACACCAACCTGAACGCGGCGACGTGCTTGTCACGGCCCTGGTCGTCATGGCGGTAGGGGCTCTGCTGCTGATCCCACTGCTTGCGTACCTGGGCTCCAGCTACCGCGTGACCAAAAAGGTGGAGAGCAGCCTCGCCGATCAGTACAACAGCGAGGCGGGCGTCGAGTACGCCCTCTGGAAGCTGCGCACCGACGCCGCTTTTCGAGAGCAGCTCCGCGAGGGATTCGGCAGCGAGGATGACTGGTACGTAGAGATCGTGGACCTCCCCGAGACCGGCGTCTATACCGTCACCGTGGCCCAGGTAGCAGTGATGGGCAGCGAAGGCGGCGGCGGGGCCAGCGAGCTGGATAGCCGCGATCTGCCCTGGGCGATCTGGGCCAACCGCGCCGAGGACACCAATGACCAGGAGGTCTATTTCAACGGCGGCGGCAGCAGCGGCCACACCGTCTATGGGGGCGTCCACTCCAACGGCGGCATCCACTTTCAGACCTCCAAGCACACGGTCTACGGCCCTGGCGAGTATGTGACGGCCGTCAACTCCTTCGCGGCCACCGGCTTTGTGCCCGATCCGCCGGTGCAGGTAGCAGCCAGCGACTTTCCGATCCGCTGGGAGATCGAGGACTTTCGGCCCGGCGGCGAGCTGGCGGAGCAGGCCGACGCCCAAGGCCAGTACTATTACTATGATGGCGACTGCCACTTTACCAGCAACGGAAGCGTGCTCCCCACGGGCCTTTACTACTGCACGGGCGATGCCCACATGTCGGGCAGTAGCATGTCGGGCACCATCACCCTGGCGGCCGAGGGCCAGATCCACCTCAGCAGCGCGGGCCAGACCTTCACGCCCTACCTCAGCAGCGGCTTGACCTTCTTCTCGAACCGGGCCGATGGGCACAACGACATAGACGTCACCGGATCGGGCAACGCCGGCGGCACCCTCTTTGCTCCCAACGGCGAGATCAGCGTGAACGGCAGCGGCAACGTGTTCACCGGCTCTCTGTACGCCGATACCGTCGCCGTGATCGGCGGCGAGGCGTTGATCCACCGGCCCACGCCGGCCTCCGAGGGCTCGGGCGGCGAGGGCGAGGGCAGCTCGGGCGGCGAGACGATCGCCGTCCCCTGGGCCATCTGGACCACGTCGCCCTCCAGCCAGTCGGTGAGCATCACCGGCAACAAGACCACCGTCAACGGCGAGGTCCACAGCGCCGGCGGGGTCTACCTGGGCGCCAACGAGGCCACCTTCAACGGCGACGTGCACAGCAACGGTGCCTTCTGGCTGAATCGCAACAAGTCCAGGGTAAATGGCAATGTCCTGAGCAACAACGATGTATATGTTGCCGAGAACGACACCCTGATCGATGGCGACGTCTATAGCGCCGGCGGGGTATTCCTGACCTGGAACGGGGCCAGGATCCTGGGTCAGGTGCGCGCGGCGGGCAACGTGGAGCTGCGCGGCAACAACTCGCTCATCGTGGGGCCGGTGCGCGCCCAGGGAGACCTGCTGCTCAACTGGCAGGGCGCCCAGGTTCAGGGCGACGTCTGGGTGAACGGCGGCGTACAGATGGGCGGCTATGCCAGCCGCATCGAGGGAGCCGTGAGCAGCGGCGGCAGCATCTCCATGGGCGGCGGCACCGCCGCCATCATCGGCGACACCTACAGCGACGGCTCCATCACCCTGGGCGGCTCCGGCGCCAAGATAGAGGGACGGGTCGAGAACGCCGGCGGCATCGCGCTGAACGCGTCCGGCACCCGAATCCAGGGGGATGTGTACAGCGATGGCTCGCTGATCAGCCTCAACGCCTGGCAGGCGACCATCGACGGCGACGTCTACACCAATGCCGACATCTACCACAAGCCCTACCAGCAGACGGCCATCACAGGCGACGTGTACCCCAAGGAGACGCCCAAGACGCCCGAGACGCCCTATGCATACAGCGCGCCGGATCTGGCGCTGGAGCCACCCATCAGCTGGAGCCTGGCCGACTTTGCGCCTGACGGCGTATACGCTCTAGAGGCGGGCGACGCGTACCACTATCACGCGGGCGACTGGAGCGTCTCGGCGAACCATGCCGTGATCGAGCCGGGGCTGCACTATGTGGCGGGCAACGTCTCCATCTCGGCCAACCAACCCACAGCCGAGCAGGTCACCATCGTGGCCGAGGGGACCATCAGCATCTCGAGCAACATGCCGGTCCTTGGCGAGGCGTATGTGGCCGGGCTGAGCCTCTTCTCCAGCGCCGGCGGCGATAGCGTCATCCAGATCAGCAGCAACCGGTTCCAGTGCCTGGGCGGCATCATCTATGCGCCCCAGGGGGCGGTGCTGCTGAGCGGCAACAAGCCCGAGATCACAGGCGCGTTCCTGGCCCAGCGCTTCCGCAGCACGTCCAACGAAGCCACCATCGGCGTGCCCCCCGATCTCTCTTTCCCCGCCACGGAGGAAGAGTCGCCGGGCGAGGGTGAAGATGAGGGCGAAGGTGAAGGGAGCGGCTCTGGCAGCGGCGAGGGCGGATCTGGCGGCGGCGAGGCGACGTGCCATATCTACGATATCCGTTCGGTCTCGGGCCAAGTCACCACCATCGTGCGCGTACGCGACTGTGGCGATGAGGACGGCAGCGTGGACGTATTGGCGTGGTCCATCGAATAGCACGGGCAACAGGCGAGGCGAAAATGAAGCGCACGAGCGACGAGAAAGGTGAGATCCTGATCACCGCCCTGATCGTCATGGCGGTCGGGGTGCTGTTGATCATGCCGGTGTTGCACTTTGTCTCGACGCGCCACAACCAGACGCGCCGCGTCGAGCTTTCCATGGGCGGCCAGTATGCCCAGGACGCAGGGATCGAATACGCCATCTGGAAGATCGAGACCGATACAGCTTTTCGCCAGACGCTGATCAACAACCCCGGCACGCCGTACACGCTGCCCATGGTGGCGACCGTCAACGGCGTCACGCCGACGCTGCAGGTCGTGCGCCTGCAGCCCACCCTGTGGACCTACTCCATCTGGGTGAGCGATACCCTCACCATCAACGCCAACAACACCAAAGTCTATGGCGATATCCACAGCAACGGCAGCATCTATGACAACAAGAACGGCACCGAGATCTATGGCGACGTGTCGTATGTGGACACGTGTTCGGCCACGCCCGCCTTTGCCCACGCGCAACAGGTGCCGCGCAAGGACATCCCGGAGCCGTTCCACATCGAGGACTTCCGTCCGGGCGGCGCATGGGCCGTCCGGGCGCAGGCGGAAGGCAAGTACTACCAGTACAGCAGCCTCTCGGTGGGCGCCACGCTGGCGCAGGGCCTGCACTATGTGACGGGCAACGTGCAGTTGACCGACAGTAACAACGTGATGACGGGCATCACCATCGTGGCGGAAGGGACGATCTCCGTCAACCAGACCGCCAACAAGGTCACGTTCATCAATCCCTATGTGCCTGGCCTGTTGTTCTTTACCAACAGCACCAACTCCAAGGCGATCTTTGTGGATGGCAACAAGGAGGCATTCTTCGAGGGGGGCCTCATGTACGCGCCTCGGGGCACCGTCGAGATCGCCGGGAACAGCCTGACCACCGCCGGCTGGTTTCTCGCCAAGGCTATGATGATCACCAAGAACAACCTGACGGTGAACAACAACGTGATCGCCCCCTCGGCGGGGATTGACCTGGGCCTTTCTGACCCGATCTATGACGTGCGCGCCACCACCCCATCGGGGACTACGACGGCTCGCGTGGAACAGAGCAGCACGGGGCTGCATATTGTGGCGTGGCACCTCAGATAGGGCGTTGACGTTCGGTCGGGTGGCGGCATACGTGCTCCCACGGGATGCCGCTTTGTTTTGCACTTGCGCAGCTCGCGCAGCAGTGGTACAAACAGCGCAGCAGCGGAGGCAATGGAATCGAGAGGCGACGGCGGCGTCCGAGAGGCCAGCAGCCGCCGGGCGAGCCGCCCACACTATGGGGGCATGATCTGGCCGGCAAACGCTCAAGTGGCTGACAGGTTGCCGGGCGTGTGCTACAATAGATCGCAAGCATCGGAGTCGAGGGCCCAAGGGTAACAAACGCACAGCATCTCAGGAACAGGGTATCAAATGCCGGACGAGCCGAGCCACCGTTCCATAGATCTGAATATCCTGCCCGCTCAATACCGGCCTCGCGTTGTGCCGCCCATCATTCGCGTCATCTGGGTGATGGCGGCGATAACGCTGCTCGCGGCGCTGCCGGCGCTGGTATTCATGTTCCGCGAGCAGGGCGCCGTTGCCGAGCTGGAGGACACGCGCGCCCAACTGGAGAGCACGCGCCGCGTGGTGCTCACGCCGGAGGAGGCCCTGGCCACGCTGCAGGAGGAGCTCTCCCACACGGTGCGCCTGCTGGAACAGGTGGAGACCGTCTACCCCATCATCCAGGCCGAGCGCCACAACTGGCCCGAGGTGCTGGATGCTCTGGCCGAGTACGACCCCCAGCGGGTGCGCATCGTCGAGCTCTTTCAGCGCGAGCAGGAGCTGACTTTGGTGGGGCTGGCCCTCTCGCGCGACGATGTGCTGGCGTACCAGGGCAGCCTGGAGCGCTCGGGCGCCTTTGTACAAGTCTCACTGCAGGGGATGGAGCTCTCCGAAGAGCCCTTTGAGGAGCCCACGCCGACGGCGACCCCCACCATGACGGGCACCCTGGGGGCCACCCCTACCGTTGGCCCCGGCACGCCTGTGGCCACGCCCATGCCTCCCCCTTACGATGCCTACGAGATGGACGACCTCGTGCCGGGCTATGCCGCTATCGGAGAGGTGCAGACCCGCAACTTTTACCCCCAGTGGGATGTGGACACCGTCGAGTTCCTGGGCAAGGCGGGCCGGCGCTACTGCGTCCTGGCGCTGCCTCAGGTGCTGGGCGTAGACCCGGTGCTAGAGCTCAAGGTGGGCACGACGCTGGTCGAGAACGATGACTGCGTCTACTCGAGCGCGCCCCACATCGCGTGCCTGTGCCCCAGCGGCGGCCCCGCCGATTCGCTGGCATCCAAAGTCGAGGTGCAGGTGCCGCGCACCGGCGATGAGATGGTGTTGGTGCGCGTCAGCAACCGCGCGAGGTTCGGGTCGGAGCAGAACTATACCCTGCAGGTCATCGAAGTGGTGGGCGACGCCTGGGAGGTGGACGATGCCGTCGCCAAGCCGATCGGCGTCAGCGAGGTGCAGGCCCGCTCCTTCTTCCCCTCCGGCGACGTGGATCGGGTGACCTTTGTCGCCAAGGCCAACGTCGTGTACCAGCTCAGCACCACCGACCTGGCGCCCGGCGTGGACACGGTCATCACCGCTCAGGTGGGCGACAACACCTATCGCAACGACGACGCCGTGCCGGGCGAGGTGCGCTCCGAGATCGCCTTCTCCAGTCCGGTGGATCGGACGGTTTATGTCAATGTCACCAACAAGGGGCTGTACGGCGCCAATGCCACCTACAGCCTGGGGCTGGCCGTGGTGGGCGGCGACGTCTACGAGCCCGATGACGACACGCCCAAGCCGATCTCGCCCTTTGAGGGGCAGGTGCGCTCCTTCTACCCCGAAGGCGATGTGGATCGCATGACCCTGAACGTCAAGTCGGGGGTCCAGTATACCATCCAGACCTACGACCTGGCGCCGGGCGTGGACACCGTGATCAAGGTCGAATTCGACGGCCAGGTCTTTTGGAGCGACGACATCCAGCGCGACAACATCGCCTCTGAGGTGACGTTCACCGCCTGGAAGGATGGCGTGGCGCTGATCACCATCACCAACCGCGAGCAGTATGGCATCGACCAGACCTACACTGTGGTGGTGCTGCCCGTGGGCCCAGGGCCTACCCTCACCCCCACAGCCGATCTGCGCGATCCCTATGAGCCCGACCAGCAGGATCCGCCCATCCTGGCCGTGAACGACGTGCAGCGGCGCAACTTTTACCCGTCGGGCGACGTGGACTATGTGCGCATCCTCTACAAGGCCGGACGCAACTACCAGTTGCGCACCTACAACCTGGCGGCGGGGACCGACACCGTGCTCGAGATGAACCTCGAGGGCGTCGCCTATCGCAACGAGGACGTGGCCGTGGATGATGTGTCGTCTCGCATCCTGTTCACGCCCATGTACGATGGCGAGGCCATCGCCATCATCCGTAACCGTGGGCGCTATGGGCCGGACCAGACGTACGACATATCCCTGTCGCTGCTTCCGCCTGCCCCCACCGCCACGCCGACGGTCACGCCGACACCGGACATGCGGGATGCCTATGAACCCGATGAGGTCACGCAGCAGTACCTGCTGCCCGGCCAGGTGCAGAGACGCAACTTTTTCCCTGCCGCGGACATTGACTATGCGCGGCTCGATCTCCAGGTGGGCTGGGTCTACGTTGTGCGGGCCGCCGGGCTGGCGCCGGGCGTCGAGCCGCTGATCTCGGCCACCGTAGATGGCGCGCAGTTGCGCGGCTATCCCGATACGATGCGCGTGGCCGAGCTGCGCATCGAGCCCAACAGCAACCAGGATGTGGTGCTGGAGGTCCGAAACTTTGCCGGCACCTATGGCGCCGACAAAGAGTACGAGCTCAGCATCTCGCGGCTGGCGCCCACGCCCACCCCCACCGGTGGCGGGGCGTGGCTGCGGGGCACTCCCACCAGCGCGCTGGCCCGGGCCGGCGGCGAGGACGCCCAGCCTCACTTCCTGTCGTACCCGGCCCTGGCCCGAGCTTTGGCCCAGACCGATCCCGGCAGCCCGATCCGCTTTGTCTTTGTACTTAGGATGAAATGACGCCATGAGCGCTAGCCCCAGCAGTCTGAGTGGATTGGATCTCAAGAGCCCCAGGGCCTTTGGGGGGCCGCTGGTCCTGGTAGCCGCCCTGGCTCTGCTGGCTCTGGGCGCCATCACGGGTTTGAGCAAGATGCGCGAAAAGGCCGAGCTGCAGGAACAGGTGGAGATGGTGCGCAGCAACGTCGCCCAGCTCACCCAGTTCCGTGACCTGGCGCCGGAGCAGCTCCAGCAGGAGATCGACGATGCGCGCGCCCAGTTGCGTGCGCGCCTGGAGCCGTTCCCCAACTCCGAGGAGGCCATGGCCGAGCTCTCTGCCTACTACACCCTGGCCACCCGTTACGATGCCGAGATCGTGCGCCTGGAGGCCATGGTGGATTCGGCGGCCATCGATCCGGAGGCCGCCATCCGAGAAGAGACCTACCTGGTAGAGGCGCAGGGCCCGGTGCCCAATCTGCTGCGCCTGCTGGCTACGATCACCGATTCGCCTTTCGAGACCTTTGTCTTTCGCGATCTCACCTTGAACCAGGATAGCCCGGCCTGGGCCGAGATGCGAGTGACGGTGCTTTCCACCGATCTGGACTGGACCACGTGGAGCCAGCCGCCTCCCGAGGAGACTCCCTAATGTCCGCGCGCGCGCTATCCGGCGTGCTGGCCTGCGCGATGCTCGTGGGGAGCCTGTGGGTGGGCCCGTCGGCCCTGGCACAGGAGGGCCCTGAACCGCAGGCGCTGCTGGATGCCGCCTGGAACGCAGCCGATTGGCCCGTGGTGCTGGCCATTCTCGATACCATGGGCGCCAGCGAGGCGGTGCTGGAGCGTCAGCACAGGGCGCACCTGAACTATGCCTGGGAGCTACTGGCGGGAGGCGAGTGCGTCGCAGCCTACGGGCACCTGGAGCGCGCTCTGGGGCTGCTGCCTGGAGGGGTCGAGGCGCAGCGCGGGTTGGCCCTGGCGCGGCAACATTGCCCCGAGGCGGCCCTGACCCAGCCGCCCGTGGCCTCGGCGACGCCCGTCTCGGCGCCGACGAACAAGCCCGCGCCAGCCGCCCCGGTCGCCATCACGCCCCAGCCGGTGAGCGAGCCCACCGACTATACCGTGCAACGGGGAGATACGCTCTACAGCCTGGCGCGGCGCTACGGGCTGAGCGTCGCCGAGCTGCGGCAGGCCAACGAGCTCTCGGGCGACGGCCTGCAGGCTGGCCAGGCGATCACCATCCCGCCACCACAGGCCGCCTCCGGCGGGCCAGCGACCCACGTGGTGCAGCCGGGCGAGACGCTCTACTCCATCGCGCGCCAGTACGGCGTGACGGTGCGGGCCATCCAGGCGGCCAACGACCTGGAAAGCGCGGCAATCTGGTCGGGCCAACGGCTGACGATCCCGCCCAGCGGCGAACAGGCGGGCAGCGCCCCCGCCACGGGAACGGCGCGCACCCACCGCGTGGGCGAGGGCGACACGCTCTTCTCGCTGGCTCGTCACTACGGTGTGACGGTGGAGGCCATCCAGCAGGCCAACGGCCTTACGGATACAGATATCTTGGTTGGGGCTCTGCTCATTATTCCATGAGGTGAACTACGGTGCTGGGTTTTCTGGGCGGGGGACGTCGTGAGACGGTAACGCTCGCCATCGAGTCAGGCGACCTCCGCTTTCTGAGCGCTCGCGGGCGCGTAGCCAAGTGGGGCAGCGTCCCCTTGCCGGAGGGGCTGGTCACCGGAGGCGTGATCAACGACCCCCTGGAGATGGGGCGCATCGTTGACGAGACCTTTCGCGCCAACGACCTGGACCGACGGCGAGTGATTTCGAGCATCGTCGGCCTGCGGGCCATTCCCCGCTTGCTGACCATGCCCAAGCTGCAGGCGTCGATGCTGGAGGCGGCCATCTCCCGCGAGGCCAAGAAAGAGATGCCCGTATCGCTGGAGAACCTGTACCTTTCGTGGCAGAGCCTGCCCCCCGAGGGCGATCAGCAGCGCATCTATCTGCTAGGCGTGCCCCGCGAGCTGGTGGACGTCCAGGTGCGCATGCTGGAGGCCGCTGGCATCCAGCCGGTGGCCATGGATCTCAAGCCCCTGGCATTGGTGCGGGCCGTCGGCCAGGATCAGGCGGTGATCATCAACCTGGAAGCGAGCATGCTGGATATCATCCTGGTGGTCGAGGGGCTGCCGGCCATCATGCGTACGTTCGGCCTGGAACAGAGCCAGGGCACGATGGAGCAGCGCATCGAGCGGCTGTTGACCGAGCTGAACCAGACCATGCGCTTCTACAACGACTCTCACCGCAACGCCACCATCCGCCCCAACACGCCGATCTATGTCTCCGGGAGGTCCGTAAGCCAGCCTGAGGTACTGGCGTACCTGCGCCATGTTAGCGACCGGCCTGTGGAGCAGCCTCCTGCGCCCATGCCCTGCCCGGACGATCTGCCCATCCTGGACTACTTTACGAACCTGGGCCTGGCCCTCAAGCAGATCCCCTAGCATGTTCACCGCCTTTGTCATCGTGTACGGCCTGATCGGGGCAGCCATCGGCAGCTTTCTGAACGTGGTGAGCGACCGCGCCCCGCGACGCGCCTCGCTGCTGCGTCCCCGATCGCACTGCCCGGGGTGCGAGCGCGCCCTCACGCCGATGGAGATGGTGCCCGTGTTCAGCTATCTGGCGCTGCGGGGCCGCTGCCGCACGTGCGGCGCTGCCATCCCGGTGCGGGTGTTCCTCGTGGAGCTTGCCGCAGGGGCGCTCTTTGCCGGGCTGGCCTGGTACCACGGCCCGAGCCTGGAGCTGCTGGCCGATAGCCTGTATACGGCCAGCCTGCTGGTCATCATGGTCATTGACCTGGAGCACCAGTTGATCCTGAACCGGGTGATCTATCCCGTGATAGGGATCGCCCTGCTGGTGGCGGCGCTGCGGGTGGCGCTGGCGATGCCTCGCTTTCTGCACTACGGCTACTGGATCGCGGCGGGCTGGGCCCCGCGCCTGACGCTGGAGCAGGTGGGCGCCCTCAGCCAGGGGATTGGCGCCGTGTTGGCTCTGGCGATCTTTGCGCTCATCTACCTGGTAGCCCCGGGCAGCATGGGCGCCGGCGACCTCCCCTTGGCCGCGTTGGCGGGCCTGCTCTGCGGTTTTCCCGGCACCCTGGCTGCCGTGTGCGGCTCGTTCGTCTTGGGGGGCGTGACGGGCGCCATCTTGCTCATCAGCCGCAGGGCCTCGCGCAAGACGGCCCTGCCCTTTGCGCCCTTTATTGTATTGGCGACCTGGGTGGTGAATCTTTGGGGTGATGGCTGGTTGCTTCGTTACCTGTTCGGCTGATCGCCCCTGCCACTGGCCCCGAGAGGCCCGCGCGGTCGCACAGGCGAGCGCCAGGTGTATGAATGGGCTCAGCCGAGGCAGCGAGAGGGTCTCTCACTCCCGGTCGCGAATCGTTGTTTTCAGGGAGATGTACCAATGGATATGAGCTACGACACACAACAGATGGCCTACAAGCCCAAGCCGGCCTCCGAGGTGCATGTGCACGAGTTGATGGCCCTGACGGCGGACTTGGCTGCTTCGGACATACACCTCAAGGTGGGCAGCCCGCCGGTTCTGCGCATCCATGGCGAGCTGGAGGTGCGCGACGAATACGCGCCCCTGGGCGCCGAAGATATGGAGCGCCTGTTCGAGCAGTTCACGAACCCGGGGCACCGGGAGCGGTTCGAGCGCGATAGAGAGCTCGACCTCTCGTACGGGCTGAGCGGCGTCGGGCGTTTCCGTATCAACGTGGGCAGTCAGCGCAGCACCCTCACCATCGTCATGCGCCGCCTCAGCTCCCAGATCCCGGATGTTGACGATCTGGACCTCCCCCCCATCTGCAAGGAGCTGGTGCTGGAGCCCCGCGGCCTGATCCTGGTGACGGGGCCCACCGGTAGCGGCAAGTCCACCACCCTGGCCGCCATGATCAACCACATGAACGCGCTCCAGGCGCGGCGCATCATCACCATTGAGGATCCCATCGAGTACCTCTTTCGTGACAAGCGCTGCTTTATCACCCAGCGAGAGCTGGGCGACGATACCCTCAGCTTCTCCGAGGCCCTGAAGCGGGCCCTACGCCAGGACCCGGACGTGATCCTGNNGGCGAGATGCGCGACCTGGAGACCATCTCGGCAGCCATCACCGCCGCCGAGACGGGGCACTTGGTGCTCTCAACCCTACACACCGCTGGCGCCGCCCTGACGGTGGACCGCATCATCGACGTGTTCCCGCCCTTCCAGCAACAACAGGTGCGGGTGCAGCTCGCCAGCATCATCGTCGGCGTGCTCTCGCAGACGCTGCTGCCCACGGTGGACGGGCGCGGGCGCGTGGCCGCCGTCGAGGTGATGACCGCCTCGCCCGCTATCCGCTCCATGATCCGCGAGGGCAAGAGCCACCAGATCCCGGGCATCATCGAGACGAGCCAGCGTCTGGGCATGCAAACGCTGGACCAGGCGCTGCTGAACCTGTATGAGCGCGGCCTGGTCACCCTGGACGAGATCCTGCTCAAGGCCCAGAACCGAGACTATTTGCGGTCTCGGCTGCAGGGCATGTAGACGCCCTCTCGACACGCCTCTTGAGCGGGGCGCCCTCGAGGATGCCATGCTCCCCGAGGGCGCCCCGGAAGGCCTCGTTCGTTCCACGCGTTCTTTACGTCTCTTTCATGGGGCATTCGTCTCTATTTACACTCCCTGAACTTCTCTTTTACGCTCTATTTACTCTATTCCTTTTCGCCCTGTGCTATGATCCAGCCAGTTCAGAGTGAGCAGTCGGGTGGGTCGGCCGCTCGACAGCAGCGGACCGAAGTGGGTTTGGATCAAACATTCTGGGAGGCAAAGGAAATGCGCAAGGAACGTGGGTTTACGCTCATCGAGCTGCTGATCGTGTTGGCCATTCTCGGTATCCTCGTGGGTATCGTGGCCATGTCGGTCGGCGGTCTCACCGACACCGCCAAGGAACGGGGTATGCGTTCGGAACTGGACATCGTGCAGACGGCCATCGACACCTTCAACACCCAGGACGTACTGGTAGGCGCCGGCACGACCATCACCGCCGTCACCAGCACCGCATCCGTCTCGGCGATCAACGACGACGATGCAGACGCCTTTGGCAAGTACCTGCGCCGCGACACCAAGTACTACTTCGCCTATGATACGGGCGGCGAGGACCTGGTGGTCTGCGACACGGCTGGTATCGTGGTCACCTTCACGACCCCTGGTGATCCGGACTACACGGCAGGTGACGCCCTCTGCTTCCCGTTCGAGTAGGCCATCACACTACTCTGTCGGACGACACGCCGGTCGGCTCTCACGAGCCGACCGGCTTCGTCTTGTGGCCCTCGAGGCCGTATTCACGCCAGATATACCCTAGTTTAATGTCACTTTTCGAGCAGGGTACCCCATGGTGTGCTATCCTATCAGCATCGAGGACCAGGAAGGCAGCTCTCGCCCCGTGGCCCGACGAGAGAGGCGGCGCATACACCAAATGGACAACATGGCAGCAAGACAACGCGGCTTCACCCTGATTGAGCTGCTGATCGTGTTGGCCATCCTGGGCATCCTGGTCGGGATCGTGGCCGCAAGCGTGAGCGGCCTACCCCAGACGGCCCGCCGCCGCAGCATGACGTGGGAACGACTAACCGTCAGCCGCGCCATCGATGCGTACAACGCCCACAACGTCGCCAGCGAGGACCACCCGGCCATTCTCCCTCGCGTGGCCACCGCCCGCATCCTGATACTCGAAGACGTCTTTGCCTACGACAGCGACGACTCGGCCGCCTACGAGAGCTGGCTGGCGGATCACGGCGATCACATCGCCCTCTTTGGCCGCTATCTGCGCAGCGATACCAAGTACAGCTATGCCTGGGACGCCAATGGCGCCGATCTCATCGTCTGCGATGAGGAGGGATTGAGCGCCGAAGAGATCGAGGCAGCCCTCGCCGCTCCCGGCCGGCCCCTCTGCCTGGGGGAGTGACTCTGCCAGAAGCCGCGGCCCGCGCGCCTTCTACTCCCCTGGCGAGTCACCCAAATCCCGTGCCTCGGCGCAACCTTTTCCACATGCTGGGGTTTTCCCTTGGCGAGTGGCCAAGGCCGTCACGGATTGCGCCCTGCGCTGCCATTGACCGGCGGGGCCCCTCGTGCTAGAATCGTGGTGATATGCCAATCAAGCATGGTGGGAGGAACTGCATGTCTGCCTTTGAGCGCGTCAAGAGCATCATCGTCGAGCAGTTGGGCGTCGAGCCCGAGCAAGTCACCTTGGAGGCCAACTTCCGTGAGGATCTGGAGGCCGACTCGCTGGACCTGGTCGAGCTGATCATGGCCTTTGAGGAGGAGTTCGGCGGCGAGATCTCGGACGAGGACGCCCAGCAGATCACGACGGTGGCCCAGGCCGTCGAGTACCTCGAAAAGAACATGAGCTAGGGCTCTCGGCGTCGGGTGGCGCCGGGCGCGCCACCCGAGATCGAGCGTGGCTTCTTGTCGCGGGGGAGAGGCGTACAGCTATCCCCCGCGGGGCCTTGAGCGCGGCAGGATGAGCTGTGAGCGAGAGCCCTTTTCGTCGCGCTGGGCCCACAGATGCCCCCCCAAAGCGTCGGCCAGCCGATGCGCCACTAGCATCGTCAGCCCCTCCGGGCTGGCCCCGAAACCCAGGCGATCCACATCCTCCGGATGCAGCCGCCGCGGCGCAGCCTCGTGCGGCGCCTCCACCGTGAACACCATCTCCTCCGCGTCCCCTTCTACCGACAGACTCACCTGCCCTGCAGCAGAAGAAGTGCCGGTCTGCTCCACCAGATGGGTCAGCAAGTGGCCGAGCCAGCGCCCCTGAACGCGCTGCATCTCCAGCCCAGGCGACACGTGCACCTGCAACGCATCCCGAAGATCGGGCGCCAGGCTGGCGGGCAAGCGATCGAGCACAGCGCGCAGCGGCACCGGCGCCTCGCCGTTCAGCGTCAACGACTCCCTGGGCTCGGCCAAGGCAAGCAGGTCCTGGCGCAGGCGCTCCAGGCGGATGACCGATTGGGCCTGCTGCGCCGGATCCGGGCTGGCGATCAGCGCCCGCAGCGGCGCCTGCAGCCCGTGCACGGCGGCGCGCAGCAGCCGGGTCTGGTCGGCCAGGGCATCGGCAAGGAGAGTCACGTCGTGGATGACCACCACCCGCAGCCACTGCCCCGCCTCGTCAGCGATGGGCATCACGTCGATCTCCAGCACAGCGTGGACCGGCTCGTCTATGGTGACGCTGCGCTCGGTGAACGATTCGGCGGTGCAATCGCCCAGCAGGTAGGCTAGCCGCTGCAGGCGATAGTCGGGGCTTTGCAGCTTGACGACCTGCCCCACAAGCCCTGCCAGGTCCGGCCCCAGGACCGTGGCCAGGGCCGGGTTGTGGCGCAGGATGCGTTGCTCGTGGTCCAGTACCAGCATGGCATCGGTCAAACTATCCAGCACCAGCTCGCTGTGGCGGCGCTCCTGGCTGGCGGAGGCCAACAGGCGGTGCTGATAGAGGGCGATGGACGCCTCGGTGGCCAGCAGAGCCACCAGCCTCTTGTCTTGCGCGTCAAAAGCGCCCGAGGACGCGCTGTTGAGGCTCAGGGTGCCCAGGCGCTCGCGGCCGATGTACAGAGGTGCAACCAACAGGGCGCGCAACCCTGGGTCGGATTGAAGCGGCAAGAAGCCCGGCTCGCGGCGCACATCGTTCACCAGCAGCGTCTCGAGCTGCTGCAGCGCGCGCCCCGCGATCCCACTATCGGCAGGCATGCCCACCATGCGGCCGGAATCCGTATGCGAGACATAGCGCGGGTATAGGCGCCGCCCCGTAGGATCCAAAAAGTGGATGACGCACTTTTCCGCGCTGGGGATCAACTCCGCGATCGCCTTGACGATATGATCCAGCAGATCACCCAGCTCGGTCTGGGCGCTCAGCTCCTGGCTGATCTCCAACAACACCCGATGCTGCTTTTCCTGCTGGCGCAGGCGCAGATAGACCAGGAGCACCAGGCCGAGGCACAGGCCAAAGGCGCACAGTCGGGCGGCCACAGCCCACGCCCCACCGCAGAGCGCCAGGGGCAATTGCGCCAGGGTCAACGCCAGCAGCAGCGCCCACAAGAGGCGATAGCGCCATGGAGACGTGAGAATGCGCACCGACCCCACCCCGCTTTCCATGGGACGAACACCTGCAGACCATACCTGTCGCGAGTATAGCGCGGGCCGTCGCTGGCCGCAAGGTGCCCGGCCCGTGGGGGTGAGGGCGACCCTGACGCCGCGCCGGAATGGCCCTCACCGCCCCCCCCCTCTCCCATGGAATGGGAGAGGCGGGCACCGGCGTGCTGGCTGCACGGGACGCCCGTGGGAGTGAGGGCGACCCTGACGCCACGCCGGAGTGGCCCTCACCCCCCACCCCCTGTCCCATGGAATGGGAGAGGCGGGCACCGATGCGCTGGCTGCACGGAACGCCCGTGGGGGTGAGGGCGACCTTGACGCCACGCCGGAGTGGCACTCACTCCCCACCCCCCTCTCCCATGGAATNNCGGGACGCCCGTGGAGGTGAGGGCGACTCGCCGCTGCGCCGGAGTGGCCCTCACCCCCCACCCCCTCTCCCATTCCATGGGAGAGGGGGCGCAGACACCCTCCGCACGCGGAACGCCCGTGGGGGTGAGGGCGACCCGCCGCCGCACAGAAACGCTCGTGTGGGCGAGGGCGAAAACGTGGTATAATCCGCCCCGTTAGCGGCAGTGATGACACTGCCGATTCGTCCGCAAGTACAGGACAAGGGAGAATGCTTTATGACTGCCAAGATCGCGAGCATCCAGGCACACGAGATCATGGGCGGGCGCGGGCCCGCTCTCGAGGTGATTGTCACCACCGACACGGGGGCCACCGGCCGTGCAACGCCCGAATCGGGCGTCTCCACAGGCATCTATGAGGCCGCCTTCGTCCTGGATGGCGAGCAGCGCTTTGGCGGCAAGGGCCTGCGCAAGGCCGTTCAGAACGCTATGGAGATCGCGCCCCACTTGATCGGCATGCCCGTCAGCAAGCAGCGCGAGATCGACGAGATCATGATCCGCCTCGACGGCACGCCCAACAAGGCCCGCCTGGGCGCCAATACCATCGTGGGCATCTCGCTGGCCGTCTGCGACGCCGCGGCTAATGCCGCCGGCCTGCCCCTCTATCAGTACATCGGCGGCGTCAACGCCACCGTGCTGCCCATGCCCATCTTTGGCATCTGCCTATCGGGCCGCTACCGGGATCCCGGCAACACCCGCTGGCTCAAACCCAGCTACGAGATCATCCCTCACGGCGCCGGCAGCTATGAGCAGGCCCTGGAGATGGCCGAGAGGATGCACCGCGAGTTCACCCGCCTGGTGCTCGATCGCTACGGCCTCAACGTCTACCGCCGCCACTCCCTGGATAGGAGCTATGACTCGTTCTGGATGATCGGCGCCACCAAGGACGACCGTGAGATCCTGGACCTGATGACCCAGGCCATCGAGAACACCGAGGGCGCCGACAAGATCGGCATCTACTACGATGCGGCTGCCGGCTGCTACCACGAGGCCGATATCGACCGCTATGTGGGCATCTACTGCGAGGGCGAAAAGACCCGCGACCAGATGATCGCCTACTATGAAGAGATCGTAGCCAACTACCCCATCGTCTCCATCGAGGACCCCCTGCACGAGGAGGACATGGAGGGCCACGCCATGGTCACCGAGGCCACCGGCATCGAGATCGTGGGCGACGACCTCTTTACCACCAACATCGAGCGGGTCAAGATGGGCGTCGAGTGCGGCGCCGCCAACTCGATGGTGCTCAAGATCACCCAGGTGGGCACGGTCACCGAGGCGCTGGATGCCGCCGAGTACTGCCTGAGCCATGGGTACAACGTCCATCCCTGCGGCAGCCGCGGCGATCGCCGCGCCATCGCCGACTATGCCGTGGGCCTGCGCGCCGGCCAGGTGCGCGGCTTTGACCAGCGCCGCATGATGGCGCTGGAGGCCGAGCTGGGCGCAGCGGCCATCTGGCCGGGCAAGGCGCTCTTCAGGGGCCACAAGCAGTCCTAGCTACCGAAAGAAACGTTCACACGCCCGGCCTTCGGGCGTGTGAACGTTCTGTTGCCGCCGCGCCCTGCGCGCACATCGAGCCGCATGTCTGCGGGTGTGATGGGGGAAAGCATGAGTGTCAGGAATTGGGATGATTTGGTGTCGCACGGCAACGTCCGGGGCCGCCGCGACGCAATGGCGATCCTTGAGGCGGGGCTACGCGCCGCCGACCCATATGACAATGTGTGCGAGCTGGTACGCGTCGAGGGCGACCGGCTCCTGGTGGGCAACCCGGCCTTCGATCCCCTGGATTCGCCCTGGAGCGGCGTCGACACCTACGACCTGTCCAATATCGGCCATATCTGGGTGTTCGGGGCGGGCAAGGGGGTCCAGCGAGTGGGCCAGGCCCTGGAGGACATCCTGGGCGACCGGCTGACGGGCGGCCATATCGTGGACAAAAAGTCCAGCGACCCGGTCTATCTCAAGCGCATCGAGGTCACCCTGGGCTCGCATCCCGTCCCTGACGAGGATTGCGTGCGCGGCGGCCAGCGCATCCTGGAGATGACTGAATCTCTGGCGGCCAACGATCTGGTGTTCTCTGTCGGATCCAGTGGCTTCTCCTCGCTGCTGACCCTGCCGGCGCCGGGGGTCAGCCTGGAGGACGTCCAGCGCACCGTGTACATGATGCAGATCGAGCGCGGCGCTCCCACCGGCGATCTCTCGCCCATCCGCAACCATCTGGATCTGCTCAAGGGCGGGCAGTTGGCTGCCCGCTTCCTGCCGGCCCGCGCCATCCACCTGCTAGCCAAGGACCCCCGCCCCTGGCGTGAGCTGGTCTACCAGAATACCTGGGTGCACACCTTCCCCGATTGCTCCACCTTTGCTGACGCCGTCGCCAACCTCAAGGCCTGGGATGCGTGGGACGAAGCCCCCGAGTCGGTGCGCGCCTGGCTGACGCGCGCCGATCCCGCCTACGAGACGGTCAAGCCGGAGCGCTATATCCAGTTCCCGCACCGGATCTTTTGCGTGTTCCATCGCGAGGAGGGCGTCTGGAGCAGCCCCCGCAAGAAGGCCGAGGAATTGGGCTATCGCACCGTGCTCTTGGCCACGGGTCTGAGCGTCGAGGCGAGCCAGGCGGGGCGCTATATCGCCTCCATCGCCAAGACCATCGAATCCAAGGGGCAGCCCTTTGAGCCCCCCGTGGCGCTGATCACCGGCGGCGAGATGCTGGTGACCGTGGGCCAGGAGGTAGGCATCGGCGGGCGCAACCAGGAGTGGGCCCTCTCGGCGGCCCTGAGCATCGCCGGCAGCCGCCGGATCGTCATGGGCGCCGTGGATACCGATGGCACCGACGGCCCCGGGGCCCAGTACGTGCCCGAGGCGGGCGACGTGCCCACGCTGGCGGGCGGCATCGTTGACGGGTATACTGTAGCAGAGGCGCGGGAGCATGGCATAGACCTGCGGGAGGCGCTGCGACACCATGATACGACCCCGCCTCTGCTGGCGCTGAACAGCGGCATCCTGGCCACCCAGTCCACCGGCCTGCAAGACCTGGGAGTCGTCCTGGTGATGGGCGACGAGGAATAGCCGGGGGCCACGGGCGAACGCCACCGGGGCCGTCTACGCGCCCCTGTCGCCTCGGCTGTGCCGCCGCACTCGGCGCCCGCGTTGGGGATGGCGTCATCGAGCGCTCCCAGAGAGGGGATCATGCCAGAGGAACCCAGCAACATCCTGCTCATCCTGACGGACCAACAGCGACGGGATTCGCTGGGCTGCTATGGTAGCGCCGTATGCCGCACGCCCTCATGTGACCGGATCGCCGCCGAGGGCGTGCGCTTTGAGCATGCCTACACCAATACCGCCATCTGCACGGCGGTGCGCGCCACGCTCCTGACGGGTCTGGAGCCCCATGCCCACGGCATGCTGGCCAACTTTGAACGCAACGTGGGCTATCCGTGGGAGTTGCCCGAGGGGCTGATCCCCTTTAGCCACTATCTGCGCGAGGCGGGCTATCGCTGCGGCGTGGTGGGCAAGTGGCATCTGGGCCTGCACAGGGGCCCGGAGGAGTATGGGTTTGAGGGGACGCACCTGCCCGGCTGGGACGCCCCCAAGCAGCACCCGGCCTATGAGGCCTATCTGGAAGAGCGCGGCCTGCCCCCCTGGTCTGTGCGCGATGAGATCCGCGGCGTGTTCCCCAACGGCCAGCCTTCCATCGCCATCGGCGGCATCTATGGGGGGCCAGTGGAGGGCACCTACCCCTACTATCTGGCCGAGTGCACCATCGAGCGGCTGCGCGCCTACGCCCGGGGCTATCACGATCAGCGCCAGCCGTTCTTTCTGCGCACCGACTTCTTTGGGCCCCACCTGCCCTACTACCTGCCACAGGCGTACGCCGATCTGTACGATCCCGGCCTGGTGCGGCCCCACCCCAGCATGGCCGAGGACTTCTTCGACAAACCCCGCGTCCACCGCTGGTACTCCCGGCATTGGGCCTTTGATACCTATCCGTGGGAGACCTGGCAAAAGCTGACGGCCATGTTCTGGGGTTATGTCACGTTGATCGACGAGCAGATCGGGCGCATCCTGCAAGCCATGGATGACCTGGGCCTGACGGAAAACACGGCGCTGTTCTTCTCGACGGATCATGGCGGCTTTGTCGGCAACCATCGCTTGAGCGACAAGGGCCCCATGATGTACGACGACATCTACCGCATCCCGATGCTGGCCCGCTGGCCGGGCCACACGGCGCCCGGCGCCGCCTGCTATGACATGTTGACCCTCATGGACCTGATGCCCACCTTCCTGGACATCGCCGGGGCGCCCATCCCTGAGCACGTGGCGGGGCGCAGCATCCGGCCCTTGCTGGAGGGCGCGGCGCCGCCCGATTGGCCCGACGCCGTCTTCCTGCAGTTCCACGGGCACCACTTCCCCTACCCCCAGCGGGGCATCCGCACCTTGCGCTACAAGCTCGTCGTGAACCCGCCCGACGTGAACGAGCTCTACGATCTGGCCCTGGATCCCTACGAGCTGCACAACCGCATCGAAGATCCGGCCTACGCCGGGATTCGCCGCCAGCTCATGCGGCGGCTGTACGACCATCTGGTCGCCTCTGGCGACAACTTGTACCACTGGATGACGACCATGTTCGAGCTCTAGCCGGAGCCCACGCCACGGAGGAAGCAGTCGGTGACCATCGGGAGCAGAGGTGAAGGCCAAGAGCGCGGCGCCCCCCGCAGCGGAGCCGCGCGGCGGTTGCTCGAGCAGGCGCGGCGAGCGCGCCAGGCGGGCGACCGCCAGGCCGCCCAGGCCGCCTACGAGCAGGCGCTGGCCGCCGATTCCAGCGCCCAGGAGGCTTGGCTGGGCCTGGCCGAGCTGGCGACCGATCCCCTCTTTGCCCGCGCCCTATGCGAGCGCATCCTCCAGAAATGGCCCGGCTGCCCTGACGCGCAGCGCATCCTCCGGCGCCTGGGCTCACAGGCGGGCGAGCGCACCCCGACCCCTCCCCGCGACGAGGAGGACGGCGTCCCCGAGGCCGCCGTGCGGGCCGGCGCGCCCCTCTACCGTGGAAGCCAGGGCAAGGGCGGCGATACGCCCGCCTGGGCCGACCTGGACCTATCCGGCGGCGATTGGCGCGGCCAGGAAACCGATGAGCCGCCCCGCGCGGCGGCCAGGCCCACCCCGGGCACGGGCCCCTGGCTGAGCCTGGCGCTCATCGTGACGCTGTTGGCCTTCTCCATCGGCGCGACGCTCCTGTGGCGGCGAGCAGCCAGGCCCCCGCAGGATGGCGCCGCCGCCGAGACGCCGGCAGCCGCCACCAGCGCATCCAGCGAAGAGGGCGACCTCGCCCTACAGGCCGCCCCGCCCTCCGCCCTGGGCCTGGAACGCCTATGCTTCTGGCCCGCCGACCGCTGGATCGAGATCGTCCCCTCCCAGGGACGCCTTACGGTGTACGAGGGTCGCCGGCCGGTGCGCTCGTTGGCCGCGGGCGGCCTGCACGTGCGGCCCGCTCCAGAGGCGGAGGCCGCTTCAGCGGCGCGCAACGGCCTCGGCGATGGTGAGGCCCGCCTCATGCTCCCGGGGGCGCCTTGGCGCAGCCCCGCGGGAGAGGACGAGGCCTGGTACTATGCCCTGGACATCGCCCGCGGCGACGCCTGGTGGCTGGCCGGTTGGCTCCCCGCGCCGGGGCCCATCTCCGGGCGCCTCTATCTCTCGGCGGGCCGCATCCTCATCGCGCTGGACTAGCCACGTACCCGGCCCCGCAGCGCCTGGCGCGCAGGACGGGAATCCATATCTGAGGGAGTAACAGATGGGCATACTGGATCGCTTTTCGCTGGCGGGCCGCACGGCCCTCGTAACGGGCGCAGGCCAGGGGATCGGGCAGGCCTATGCCCTGGCCCTTGCCGAGGCGGGCGCCGACGTCGCCATCGTGGATATCAACGCCGAGACGGCGGCGGCAGTGGCCTCGCAGGTCGAGGAACGGGGCGTGCGCGCCCTGGCCCTCCAGGCCGACGTGCGCCACTCGGAAGAGGTGGATGCCACCGTCGCCCGGGTGCTGGCGGCCTGGGGTCGGCTCGATATCGGCGTCAACAACGCCGGCATCGGCACGTGGGCCCCCGGCGAGGAGATGACCGATGAGCAGTGGCACAACGTCCTGGCCGTCAACCTGGATGGCGTGTTCTACTGCTGCCGCGCCGAGGGGCGCGCTATGCTGGCCCAGGGCTATGGCAAGATCATCAACACCGCCTCCATGTCGGCCCGCATCGTGAACCGCCCCCAATGCCAGGTAGGCTACAACGCCTCCAAGGCCGGCGTGGTGCACCTGACCAAGTCGCTGGCCACCGAATGGGCGGCCCGGGGCGTGCGGGTCAACTGCATCTCGCCCGGCTACACCCGGACCTCGCTGGTGGATCAGGTCGCTCACCTGATCGACGGCTGGCTGGCGGATATCCCCATGGGGCGCATGGCCGAGACCAGCGACCTGCAGGGCGCCCTGGTCTACCTGGCCTCCGAGGCCTCGGATTATGTCACCGGCCACGAGCTCGTGGTGGATGGCGGGTTCACCCTCTGGTAGAGGCCCGTGGGCGAGCGACGGGCGCTGGCGCTCGTCGCTAGACGTCCCCCATGGGCCTGGGTATCATCGGGGTAGCTCGTCAACATCGCCCGTGCGCGTGGCCCCAGGGAGGTTGCCATGGATGCTCGCTCGCTCCTTCAGCAGGCGGCGGTCGTGGATCTACACAACGACACCATCGTCGCTCATATCCGCCGCCACAACGCCAGCCTCTGCGCGCCGGGCGCTACCCTGGGAGATGGCTACAACGGCGTGATCTCGGGGCCCTATGGCGTGCAGCATCCCCCGGAGGAGCCGCTGCAGATAGACCTGCCCAAGATGCGGGCCGCCGGCATCGACGTGGGGCTGTTCGCCGTGGATGTGACCCAGGCCCACAACGCCCACCTGGCCTACGCCCTGGATGGGCTGGGCTTCTTGCTCCACGACCTCGCCCTGCACGCGCCGGAAGCGGTGCTTGTGCGCGGCGCCCAAGACCTGGAGGTCGCCTGTCAGGAGCGGCGGCCCGGCCTGCTCCTGGCCGTGGAGCACGCCGATGTGACCCAGGGCAGTCTCAACGTGCTGCACGCCCTGTACGCCCTGGGCGTGCGCTCCATCGGGTTGACCCACAACCGCAGCAGTTGCGCCGCCGATGGCTGTTGGGAGGCCCGCGAGGGCGTCGGCCTCACCGCCTTTGGCGTGCGCCTGGTGCAAGAGATGAACCGCCTGGGCATGGTGGTGGACCTGGCTCACGTGAGCCCGGGGGCCTTCTTTCACGCCCTGGAGGTGAGCGCGGCGCCGGTGCTCTTTTCCCACGGCGATGCCCGCGCCCTGTGCGACCATCCCCGCAACCTGACCGACGACCAACTGCGCGCCCTGGCGCAACGGGGCGGCGTCATCGGCATCAGCTATGTGCCCACCTTCGTGGATCCAAAGGCCCCCACCTTGGAGCGCTTGCTGGACCACATGGACCACATCGTGGCCGTGGCGGGCATAGAGACCCTGGCCCTGGGCAGCGATTTCGACGGCGGCGGCACGCTGATTGCCGAAGCCGGGGGCATCGAGACCATCGTCGCCGGGCTGTTGGCCCGCGGCTATGCCGAGGCCGACGTGCGCGCCATTCTGGGCCAGAACGCCCTGCGGGTACTGCGAACCGTCCTGGGCTAACGACACATCTCGATCGCAACTAGGGAGGAACAGATGGCCAAGAACCAGACCAAGACCAAGCTGCTGCGGGGCGAGCCCGCCTATGGCATTACCCTCACCCTCGGCTCGCCCATTGCGGCGGAGGTGTTGGCTCAGGCGGGCTTTGACTTTGTCCTGGTGGACAACCAGCACGGCCTGTGGGACGAGAACGAGACGATGATGGCCTTCCGCGGCATCGTCCTCTCCGGCGCCACGCCCATGCTGCGCGCGCAAAAGAACGACTACTATACCGTCGGGCGGGCGCTGGATCGGGGCGCCCTGGGCGTCGTGGCCCCCATGATCAACACTGTGGAGGACGCTCAGGAGCTCGCCCGCGCCGTGCGCTATCCCCCCCGGGGTGAGCGCTCCATCGGCCCCTTTGGCGCCGCCTTTCACGGCCCCGACTACCTGCGTTGGTTCAACGACGAGGCGTATCTGGCCGTCCAGATCGAGACCATCGCCGCGGTGGAGAGGGCCGAGGCCATCCTGGCGGTGGACGGCGTTGACGGCTGCTGGGTGGGCCCCACCGACCTGGCCGCCTCCATGGGTCTGGATCTGACGGTGGCCGCCGACCGCAAGCTGCACGAGGAGACCATCCTGCGGGTGGTGGCGGCCTGCCAGAAGACGGGCAAGATCCCGGGCATCGCCGGGCGCCCGCACAATTCCGCCGACTGGGTGCAGAAGGGCATGCGCTTTGTGACCGTCGGCTCGGATGGGCTGATCCTGGGAGAGCGCGCCAAGGCCATCCTGAGTGAGCTGCGCTAGCAGATCCAGCGCGCAGACGTGAAGAGACGATGGGGATCACCCATCGTCTCTTCACGTCCATGATGAGGGACGGCCAGCGCCCAAGGACGCCAGCCAGGCTCTAGTTGACGACGTTGAGCGCTTCGCCGCGGATAAAGGCGGCCACGTTGTCCACCGTGGTCTGCATCAGGCGGGCGCGCGCCGAGCGCGTGGCCCACGAGATGTGCGGCGTGATGTAGCAGTTCTTGGCCTTGAGCAGCGGATGGTCAATGGGAGGCGGCTCCACGTCCAGCACATCCAGGCCCGCGCCGGCGATCAGTCCGGCGTTCAGCGCGTCCGCCAGGGCGGCGTTGTCGATCACCGGGCCGCGGCTGGTGTTGATCACAAAGGCCGTCTTCTTCATCAGCTTGACGGTCTCGGCGTTCAGCATGCCCTCGGTCTGGGGCGTCAGCGGCGTGTGGAAGGTGACCACGTCGGCGCAACGGAGCAGGTCCTCAAAGCTGGCCATCGTCACGTCCGGATCGCCCGGATCCTGGACATACTCGTCAAAGGCGACGATCTTCATGCCAAAGGCCTTGCCCACCTCGGCGACGGCGCGCCCGATGCGCCCAAAACCGACCACGCCCAGGGTCAGGCCGTACAGCTCGATCATCGGAAAGTCCCAGTAGCACCAATCGTCGGAGCGCGACCAGCGGCCGTTGGCCACCGTCTCGGCATGGTACGCCACGTGCTGGGTGAGGTTCAGCAGGTGGGCCATGACCATCTGCGCCACTGACTGGGTGCCATAGGTGGGGATATTGGAGACCGGGATACCCCGCTCCCGCGCAAAGGCGGTATCGATGATGTTGTACCCCGTCGCCAGGACGCTGATGTATTTGAGATTGGGGAGCTGCTCCATGACGGCCCGATCGATGACGACCTTGTTCGTCAGAATGACATCGGCGTCCTTGGCCCTCTCGATGACCAACTCCGGCGGCGTGCGGTCATAGAGATCCGTATCGCCCAGGGCCGTGAGGCCGTCCCAGCTCAGGTCTCCGGGGTTCAACGTTCCCCCGTCCAACACCACGATTTTCATGTGTCTCCTTTCCCGACTCGTTGCCATGCGATCTAGAGAGACAGTGTCGCCGCGCCGCTTGCCGCGACGGCCGCCCTATGCACCCATGATAGCCGTTTTGGAGCACGGTGCCAAGTTCGCGGTGCGGCCGCCATCTGCGCCCGCGGGGCCCACCGGCTGTGCCATGTGAGCGCGCGACCTGGCCCGACAGCCCCTTCTGGGGCGAGGTCAGAATCGGTCCGATGACGGGTCACGCGCCACAAGGGCGAAGACGAGCTTCGCCCCTACTTTTTTGTGTTCTACTACTCTTTTTCATGTGGGGCGAGCTGCGCCCGTGTGCGCCGTGGGCGCCCGGCTGGGCACGCCCAACCGGCCCCTGCCGCGCCAGTTGGCAGCAGCGCCGCCCTACGGTATAGTTGGCGACGGCGCTACGAAACATACCTGTGGAGCGGTCTGTGGAACTCACCTGGTCCATCTTTACGAACAATGTGCTGCCCGCCTTCTTTGTCATCGGCATCGGCGTGCTGCTGGAGCGGCGCATCGCCATTGACAAGCGCACCCTCTCGCGCCTGGCGATCTATGTGCTCACCCCCTGTCTGGTGTTCTCCTCCATCGTCCAGTCGGAGGTGGATCCCGCCCAGTTCGGGCTGATGATCGTCTATGTCCTGGTCTTTACCGTCGTCATGTGCGGCATCGGCCTGGCGGTGGGCCGGCTGCTGGGCTGGTCGCGCAAGGCCACCAATGCCCTGGTACTCAGCATCGCCTTCACCAACTCGGGCAACCTGGGCCTCTCCATCATCCTGTTCACCTTTGGCGAGGCGGGCTTTGGCCTGGGGGCCGCCTACTTTGTGGCCACCAACCTGACCACGAACACCTTTGCCGCCTTTTTCGCCGCCCATGGCCGCGGCACCTTGCGCCAGACCTTGCTCCAGGTGCTCAAGCTGCCGGGCATCTATGCCTTTGTGCTGGCGCTGTTGCTGCGCGGCGGCCCGGAGCTGCCGCAGATCATCATGCGCCCCATCAGCCTCATCGCCCAGGCCCAGATCCCTGTGATGCTGATGATGCTGGGCATCCAGCTCTCCCAGACGCAGATCGGCCGCCAGTACAAAGAGATATCCCTGGGCGTTGCCTTGCGCCTGATCGGCGGCGCCGGCGTGGCCCTGGTGCTGGCCCCGCTCATGGGGCTGACGGGGCTGGCGCGCCAGGTCGCCATCGCCCAGTCCTCCACGCCCGCTGCCGTAAGTGCCGCCCTCATGGCCATCGAGTTCGACGCCGAGGCGGATTATGTCGCCAGCGTGATCTTTTTCTCCACGCTGCTCAGCAGCGTCACCATGAGCGTCCTGCTCACCTTCCTGGTCGCATAGCAGCGCTACCAATCGGGAAAAAGGAGACTAGTATGCAACAGATCGAATCCTATCTCGACGCTCACCAGGACGCCTATCTCCAGGAGCTGCTCGCTTTCCTGGCCATCCCCAGCGTCTCGGCGCTGCCCGAGCATGCCGGCGACGTGCGCCGGGCGGGCCAGTGGGTGACCGAGCGCCTGACGCGCGCGGGCCTCGAGCATGTGCAACTGCTGGAGACCGGCGGCCACCCCGTCGTCTATGGCGATTGGCTGCATGCCGACGGGAGCCCCACCATCCTGATCTATGGCCATTTCGACACCCAGCCGGCCGATCCGCTGGAGCTGTGGGAGCGGCCGCCCTTTGCGCCCTATATCGAGGGCGATCGCATCTATGCCCGGGGCGTCAGCGACAACAAGGGCAACATGTTCATCGCCATCCTGGCGGTAGAGGCACTGCTTGCGACCCGTGGCGCCCTGCCAGTCAACGTCAAGCTCCTGTTCGAGGGCCAGGAGGAGATCGGCAGCCCCCAGTTGCCGGCCTTTATCCAGGGGCACCGGGAGCTGCTGGCCTGCGACCTAGCGCTGAGCACCGATAGCGGCCAGTACAGCGAGAGCGAGCCCGCCATCACCGTGGGGCTCAAGGGGATCTGCGGGGTGCAGCTCGACATGCGGGGCCCCAATCGCGATGTGCATTCGGGGGTCTATGGCGGGGCGATCCAGAACCCGCTGCATGCCATGGCGCGGCTGCTCGCTTCCATGCGCAGCCCGGAGGGCAAGATCCTGGTGCAGGGCTTTTACGACGGCGTGCGCCCCCTCACCCCGCAGGATCGGGCGGACATCGCCGCCGTACCCTTTGACGAGCAGGCGTACATGGACGACCTGGGAGTGACCGACCTCTTTGGCGAGCCGGGCTACACGGCCCGCGAGCGCGCCTGGGCGCGCCCCACCCTGGAGGTCAACGGCCTGTGGGGCGGCTTTACCGGCGAGGGCACCAAGACGGTCATCCCCAGCGAGGCCCATGCCAAGATCACCTGCCGTCTGGTGCCCGATCAGGACCCGGCCCAGATCGTCGAGCTGCTCCGCAGGCACGTGGCGATGCACACACCCCCCGGCGTCACCGTAACGGTGACCAGCTCCGACAACGGCTCGCGGGCCTACCTGATACCCGCCGATCACCCCGGTGTGCAGGCCGCCAGCGAGGTGCTCGCCGCCCTGTACGGCCGCCAGCCCTACCTGGAGCGCACCGGCGGCAGCGTGCCCGTGACGACCTTCTTCCAGGCCTACCTGGGGGTCTACACCGTCAGCTTTGGCTTTGGGCTGCCCGACGAGCGCATCCACTCGCCCAACGAGTTCTTCCGGCGCAGCAGCTTCCGTCGGGGGCAGACGGCCTACGCCATGCTGATGGACCGCCTGGCGCAAGAGGCGCTGTAGAGAGCTCAGCCGGGCCCATCACACTGATGTATCGCAACGGGGGGTGCTGCGCGCAGCACCCCCCGTTGTTGTGCATGAAGAGCCGCCTCTAGAGCGGCCAGTCCACGTGGGGCTGGGGCAGCCGCAAGGTGCGATCCAGGGCCGCCAACAGGTCCGCCGGGCCGCGCAAGGCGTCGCTCACCGCCAGGCCGCTGGCGGGCCGCACGCCCAGCCACAGCCGCGAGAAGGCGTTCACCGTCGCCTCGAGGGTGGGCAGCGCTGGGTCGTGGCCCTGGCGGGCCGACGACTCTTGCCCCAGGGTCACCACATAGTCGCCCGCGACGCCGCGCCAGGGCGCATCCTCGGGCAAGTAGCTGCTGATGGGATCGGAGAGCGTCAGGTTGAAGCGTAACGCCCCCTCGATGCACCGGGTGGCCGCTAGGCAGGCGCCCACATCCAGGATGCGGCACTGCCACCAGGCGTTGCCGCGCACGCCCACCTCCCAGTTGGTGTTGCGCGTCAGGCGGGACTGCTTGAAGGGCTGCTCCACCAGGTCCTGCAGCATCACGGAGCCAGGCTCCTGCATGGTCACCCGCATCACCTGGTCGCCCAGGCCCTTGATGACCCGCAGCAGCTCCAGGAGCTGCTCGCCGTTGCGATAAGCCATCCAGCGCACGTGATAGGGCCCTCGGCTCACATCCTCGGCGGAGAGCCACACACAGTGCGAGACGGCGCCATCGGGCCCGTCGCGATAGCCCAGGCCAAACCCCTTGCGGCCGTCCTCCAGCATCTCTGCGCGGGTGATGGCCGCCGGGATCAGGGTCACGGCGCCGTGAAAGAGCTGGCGATCCACTCGCGCCTGGTGAATCTGCTGCCAGTCATCGGGCGTCACGCGCACCGGGATGCGGGGGCGGCCCTCCAGCGTGAGGCGCGAGGGATCAAAGCTAAAGTGGTGTTCATAGTTGCCGGTGCCCATGCCGAGCCGATTGTAAAAGCCCTGCTCGAACATGCCCAGGCCCGCCACCACGTCGCCCGCGGCGGCGCGCTCGGCGATGGCGCGGGCCGTCACACGGGTGGCCAGGCCCTGGCGCCGCACCAGGCGGCTGGTGGCCACGCCGCTGATGGCGCAAAAGGGCAGCGTATGATCCAGGTAGCGCATGGTGCCGGGCGTCGTCACCACAAAGCATTCGGCCTGGCCATTCACCTCGGCCACGTGCCCCTGGCAGGCGCTGATGTAGATGTCCATGACGTCTTCCTGGCCAGCCGAGAGCCAGCCGATCTCGCGCCAGATGCGTCTTGTGGCTTCTTGGTCTCGTTCCTTGTCATATGCCCGCAGGTGCATCGTGTATCCTTTCACTGGTCTTCTGCCGGCCTGCATTGTACGTGCGGGACATTGGCGTGTCCAGCGCCCAAGCAGACAGTGCCAGCAACGTCGGCCTCGCCTTGCCCCCTCTCCTTCCCTGCGCTATCATGCTGCCACATCCTACGCCGCGACGAAAGGACCCGATGCCATGACCTACTGGTGGCAGAACAAGCCCTGGCGCATGATCCAGACGAACCTGCGCGAGATCGACATGCTCGACATCGACGCCGAGCGCATGGTCGCCGACCTGCAAGACTTGAAGGCGACGGCGGTGCTGTTCAACTGCGCCGGCATCATCGCCAGCTACCCCACCGAGCTGCCGTTCCACTTTCAGAGCCCCTTCCTCAAGGGCGATAGCCTGGCCGAGATCATCGCCGCCTGCCACAAGGCGGGCATCCGGCTGCTGGCGCGCACCGATTTCAGCAAGGTGCGCCGCCCCCTCTATGAGCAACACCCCGAGTGGGCCTATCGCACCGCCAAGGGTGAGATCGTGGACTATAACGGAGATGTGCACGCCTGCCTGCTGGGCGACTATCAGCAGATCTATGCCCTGCGCATCCTCGAAGAGCTGCTGACGGGCTACGACGTGGACGGCATCTTTTTCAACATGGGTGGGTTCCAGTCGCGGGACTACTCCGGCAACTACTACGGGCCGTGCCACTGCGCCGCCTGCCAGCGGGCCTTTGACGCCATGTTCGGCCTGCCCCTGCCCTTGATCGAGGACATGCGCGACCCCGTCTATCGCAAGTACCGGGTGTTCACCGAGCGCACCATGGCCGAGTGCAACGCGCGGGTGCGCGAGTTCATCCACGGCCTGCGGCCCGACATTGCCATTGACAAAGACTATGGCCGGCGGGCGGGGTTCATCCGCCAGGAATCCAACACCGCCGTGGATCGGCCCCTGCCCCATTGGCAACACGACGCCTCGTCCAACACCAAGTGGGCCGTGGGCACCTACCCCGAGCTGGTCTCCACCAACACGACGGTGGATTTCATCGACTTTCCCTACCGGCATGTGGCCGTCTCGCCCCACCAGCAGGCGCTGCGCCTGGCCCAAAGCCTGGCCAACGGCGGGGCCCTGGACTGGTACCTGATGGGGCGGCTGGACAACCACGAAGATCGCAGCGGGTTCGCGCCCGTGCGCGAGATGTTCCACTACCACGCCGCCCACGAGGCCGAGTACGTGGGCAACCATCCCCGCGCCGACGTGCTGCTGCTCAACAGCAACCGCTGCAGCGACCCCGAGTCGCGGGGCTGGTTCCGGGCGTTGGTGGAGCACCACTTTCTCTTTGACGCGCCTCTGCTAGAGACCGCCCTGGAGCGGGACTGGAGCCAATATCGCGCCATCATCCTGCCCGACCTGTGCTACCTGAGCGACGCCCTGGCCGCCAAGCTAGACGCCTTTGTGGCCCAGGGCGGCGCGCTGATCTCGGTCTTCCAGAGCGGCTTCTCCGATGATATGTACGAGGCGCGGCCCACGCCGGCCCTGACCTGCCTGGGGATCGCCCAGGTGCAGCAGATCGGCGAGAAGATGCGCTCCTGCTACCTGCAGGTGCGCGACAAGGCCTGCTTCCCACGGCTGGCCGACACCGATCTGATCTTCCTGGACGGCCCCTACCTGTATGCCGCCTATGCGCCGGAGGTGGAGCAGCATCTCAAGCTGGTGCCGCCCCACAACTTTGGCCCGCCTGAGCGCTGCTACTACGAGTACGCCGTGGATCGCCCTGGATACACCGTGCATGCCCACGGGCGGGGGCGGGCCATTCACGTGCCCTGGCTGCCGGGCAGCCTGTTCCACCGCCAGGGCTACACCAACACCGCCTGGTTCCTGGCCGACCTGATCGAGCATGTGGCGGGCGTGGCCCCTGTGGGCGGCAACCTCCCCGAGCAGGTGGAGGTGACCCGCATGGCCAACGACGCCGGTTTCGAGCTGGTGCACCTGGTGAACAGCTCTGGCCACTATGGCACCAGCTTTTACGCGCCCATCACCATGCACGACCTCGTGGTCGAGCTGCCCTGCGACCGGGCGCCCGCCAGCGCCGAGAGCCTGACCACCGGGGCGCCGGTGCCCACGGCCTACGCCGAGGGCAGGCTGACCCTGCGGGTGCCCACGCTGGGGCGGTTCGAGGCGATCAAGCTGTGCTGGTGACGGACGAGGGCGCGCCTTGCCTCGCGCCGCCCCTTTGGGGTATGATACGCGCCGTGGTACCCACGATCATCAAGAGAGGGAGCAACCAATGGGAAAGACGATTGCCTTTATCGGACTAGGAATCATGGGCACGCCCATGTCTGGCCATCTGCTCAAGGCAGGCTATGAGATCATCGGGTTCGATCTGGTGGCCGCCGCCCTGGACGAACTGGTGGAGATGGGCGGCCGCAAGGCGTCCTCGTCCAAAGAAGCCGCCGAGCAGGCCGACATCGTGATCTCGATGGTGCCCGATTCGCCCCACGTAGAGGCCGTGTACCTGCGAGACAACGGCGTGTTGGCAGGGGCCAAGCCCGGCACCTTGCTGCTGGATATGTCTAGCATCTCCCCCGTCACCGCCGTCAGGGTGGCCAAAGAGGCCGCCGCGCGGGGCTGCCCCATGCTGGATGCCCCCGTCTCCGGCGGGCAGGTGGGCGCCGAGCAGGCGACCCTCTCTATCATGGTGGGCGGCGACCCCGATATCTTTGAGCAGGCCCGCCCGATCTTTGAGGTGCTGGGCAAGCCCACCTATTGCGGCCCCTCGGGCTCCGGGCAGACCGTCAAGGCCTGCAACCAGATCCAGGTGGCGATGAACTTTATCGGGTTGGCCGAGGCTCTGGTGCTGGGCGTCAAGGCCGGCGTGGATCCGGAGATCATCATCAAGGTGCTGAGCGGCGGCTATGCCCAGACGCGCGTCATGGACGTGCGCGGCCCCCGCATGCTCAAGGGCGACTTTGAGCCCGGCTTCCGCGCCAGCTTCCACTACAAGGACCTGAACATCATCCGCGAGGCGGCCCGCGCCTATGGCGCCTCGCTGCCCGCCTCCAACCTGGCCCACGAGCTGTTCACGGCCATGATGGCCAACGGCTGGGGCGATCTGGACCACTCGGCGGTGGTCAAGGTGATCGCCATGCTCAGCAACACCGAGCTGCCCGTCAAGGAGTAACGGCGCCCAGGCGCGCCGACGCCCCAGGGGAAGGTTCCCCTGGGGCGTTTTGCATCTGCCAGCAACGCGGTGGCGACTAGGGCATGCGCGCCGTGCGATTCCAGCCTCGCCAGGCCAGCCTGTGGGGCAGAGCCGCCAGGCCCACGCGCGCCGGGGCCCGCTCTACCCTCTCGATCCAGCGAGCGGTGGCCGCATCGGCCTCTGTCAGGCAGGCGGCGGTGTAGGCGCGGCGCTCATCGGCCGGGGCGCTCGCCAGCTCTCTCGCCCCCTGCAGGAAGCGTTGCTCCAGGCCGTCCCGCTCGTCGCGGTAGAGGGCCAGGCGAGGCCCATAGTGCTGCAGCGTGGCGCGGTGGAGCCGCTCGTGGCGCCAGTAGCGAGTCGCGGCGTCGTACACGCCGCCGGGCGCGGGCTCTCTTTCGGGCAGGCCCGCATCCAGCCAGATCGGCTTGAACAGGCCGGTGCAGGGCGCCGCTGTGCCCGTGGCCCACGCCAGGGATGCCTGGGGGCGCAGGCTCGCCACCAGGGAGCCGGCGGTCTGGGAGCCGCGCACCGGGCCCAGGCTGGCGTGCATGCAGGTCGTGGCGCCCACCAGCCCGCGTTCGGGCGGACGGTCCTCGGCGCCGTGATCCCGCAGGATCGCCATCATGCTCTCGGGCGTGATGCACCCGGCCCGCTCCGCCAGCAGGGCCATGTTGCGCGAGCGGCGGCGGCGCGCATCGCTAAAGGTCGTGTACAGCCAGTCGCTGTAGCAGCGCTGCAGATCGAACGCCTCGGCGGAACGGCACCAGCCGCGCTCCAGGGCCGTCTGCGCCAGCCCGCGAGAGGCCAGGTCCCACTCGCCCTCGATGGTGAGGGCGTTGGAGATCGCATAGACGCCCCGCACCTGCTTGGCGGCCCAATGGTTCCCGGCCGTCTCCAGCACCCAGGCCTCGTGGGGGTCCGCCAGGAGAAAGCTGTTGTGGTAGCGCAAGGAGTGAAGGTACCCGCAGTTGCCGCCCTGGCCATAGCGCTCCAGCAGCTCGGTGATGACGGTCACCGCCTCACGGGCAGTGACGGCCCGCTCCAGGCCCAGCCGCAGCAGGTCCATCCCGATCAGGCCGGGCTCCCTGGCATAGCCGAGCCGGGTGAAGACGGCCTCGTTGCCGATGGCCAGGCCGTGCTCGTTGACGCCCATCTCGGCGCCCCAGATCCAGAATGGCTTGCTCAGCAGCACGGCATGGGTGTGGGCGACCTGGGGGATCTCGATGTAGGTGCAGTGCAGGATCTCGCCCGCCGGGTGATCGGCGGCGGGCCGCCAGACGAGTTGCTGCGCCTCGTTGGGCTCGCGATCCGAGTTCTTGGCGAACAGCGTCACGCCATCCTGGGTGGCATCGCCGGTGGCAACCAGAGTATCACACATGGGCGCACCTCTGCAGGCTGGTAGCGGGCGAATCGCGGCGCTATTGTACCACGTCGCCCACGATCTGCCACCTGCCCCACGACCAGTCTATTCCGGCGTGCGGCCCGATCTGCGTGCCGGCTCCGTGCCAGCGGGCTTGCTGCTGCCAATAGGACTCGCGGGTACAGAAGACGGCCCCCGTCCACGACTTGGCGACGGCGCCCGCGCCCGTGTGCCAGCCCTTGACGCCGTCGAAATCCTGCAAAGACATGGGGCCGTGGCGGGTCTCGAACTCGGTCCAGGCCTCGATGCCGCCAAAGGAGGCGCTGCCGTAGCCTGCCCCGAAGCCAAGGCCCATGCCCGTGAAGCGGATGCGGATGCGCGGCCCGGGACCCGTCTGGTCGTCCAGGGGCTGCAGCTCGTAATCGGCCTGGTACACGCCCCCGATAAAGCCCAGGCTCTTGGCCGTGAGCAGGCGGATGCGGAAGCGACGGTACCGCTTGGGCGTGGGGCCCGTCATGGCCTCGGCGGCGGGCTGCTGGGGCTTCTCCTGCGTGCCTGCCTCCACAACCGACTCCACGCGAAAGACCCACGGCTGGGTCGGGATGTACTTGCGCAAGAAGGCCTCATCTACGGCGAAAACCACCTCGCCATCGGCCTCGCGCAGGGTGCCCTCCGTCTGGCCGTTCATCGTGTGGCTGAGGATCCGGCCCGGCGGATCGAGCACCAGCCGCAGCACCGTCGGGAAGCCCATCTTGCGCAGGATGTGTTGGTAGTACCAGAGCTGCAGGTCCATGCCCGGCGTGTTGGGCACGGCGCTCAGGAGCCCACCCAGGATCCGGTCCATGCCGGAGAAGGTCAGGGCGGGCCCGCCCTCCACAACGACCTCCTCCTCGGGCTCGGGGGGCGGGATCACATCGGGCTTGGGCGGCTCGGGTTCCCGCATAAAGCTATCCCACGCCTCCCAATCGACCTCGCCGAACCCCTCAAGGGCCACCTGGATGGTGTAGTAGGTATCGCCCGTGGCGGAATCGGTACGCACCTCTATCTTGAGGTCCTCATCGTCGCCCTCCGCCTTGAGGGACTCGAGGAACTCGTCCAGAGGGCCGCCTCGACGCAGGCGCACCATGTTCTCCGTCTCGGTGCGGGTGACCTCCTCGCCCTCCTCATCGAGCTTCCACTGGCTGAACTGGGGATCGGCCAGGAACTCGGTCAGGGTCGCCGGGAGCAACGCCTCGGTGCAATCCACGCCGGCGGCCTCGCAGCGGGCGCGGATATCGGCGTTGGCGGCGGGCACCTCCTGGGCGTACAGCGGGTCCAGCTCCTGCACCAGATCCACCCAGATCATGCGCACGTCGCCGGGCTCATAATCGTGGGTGATCTGGATGCCCATGGTGAAGGTGATGCAGGCGAGGGAGAGAAGCAGGTCGGACAGGAGAATGGCGGCGACGGCAAGACGAGCGGACTTGTTCATGGGGCCCCCGTCTGCGGCTCNNGGCGCCTGCCGCAGACCCCCCGTGCTCACCGCGCGCGAAGCCGGGCAGACCATCCGGACAGAATCTTGACAGACCCATTATAGCACAGAAAAGGCGCCTGCGGGGCGCCGGGCGCCGGTGGGCCCCGATCGCAGCGCGGCTAGCCGGCTGCCCCCCTGCGCCGCGCCCACAGGATCAGGGGGATGGTGCCCGCCAGCAGGACGGCGCTCAGCAGATAGACCGGCGGCGGCCCCCACAGGGCCATGAGCGGATAGGCCACCAGAGGCCCCAGCCCCGACCCCAGGTCGCCCATCGTCTGGTACGCCCCCACGATGGAGCCGCGGCCGCCGCGCCGGGTGAGGTCGCCCATCCACGAGACCAGCATGGGCGAGACCACGCCGTAGGCTAGGGCCGTCAACACCACGCCCGCCACGATGAGGGCCAGGCCGTCGCCGGCGGCAAAGCAGAGCAGCCCCGCCACGCCGCACCCCTCGCCCAGCAGCAGCACCAGGGTTCGGTCGCCCAGGCGGTCGCTGAGATGGCCGAACAGCGGCCCCGAGAGCACCGAGAGCAGATTGCGGGCAAACAGCAGCACCCCCGTCAGCGAGGCCACACCGATCACCCAGGCGCCAATGGTCGCCCCCTCAGGCAACGCCTGGGCGAGGTAGTAACCCAGGGTGCCATAGAATACACCCGCAAAAAACAACCGCTCGCAAAAGTTGAGCCCCAGGATCAGCCAAAGGCGGGCATCCAGCCCGCGGAGCGCCCGGCCGAACGCCCGCACCCGGGCGGCCAGGCCCAGGGTGGGCTGGCCATCCTGGAGCGGTCCGCGCCGGTCGCGGCGCAAGGCGGCGCGGGGCAGAAACAGGGCCAGCCCCAGGGCGGCCGCCGAGACGAGGCCCAGGGTGGTCATGGTGCGCGAGAACCCCCAGTGATCGGCCATGAACCCGCCGCCCAGGGCGCCCAGCGCCCCGCCAAAGAAGGACAGGGTGTGGTAGATGCCCGCATACTTGCCTCGGAACTCGGGCGCGGTCACATCCAGCACCATGGCGTAGGCTGCCACGGCCAGCAGCGCCCAGGCCACGCCCCACAGGGCTCGCAGCAGGAGCAACGGCCAGAAGCCATGCACCAGACCATAGCCCAGGGTCGAGCAGGCGCCGATGGCCAGGCCGAGGACGTAGGGCCAGTGGGGGTCCACCCGGGTGGTGAGCCAACCGCTGAGCATGTTGAGGGGAGGGCGCACCAGACGGTTGATGGAGAGCAGCATGCCCACCTGGAGCGCCGTCACGCCCACGGCCGGGAACATGGCCGGCAGCACGGCATAGATGGTGCCATCGCCGATGAGGGCCAGGGCGGTGCACGTGGTCAGAATCCAGATGGCGCGGGCCGCCACAGCCCAGCCGTTCCCAGAGCTTTCGGTCATGTGCGGGCGTCTCCCCTCTGCCGATGTCTCAGGGGTCGAGGGTAGCCGAAATGCGCCGGCGGCGCAAGGACGCCCGCTCCCGCAGGTGGGCTTGTCACTTGTGCACCTGCCCATCTCGGTTATAATCAGACAGGCTAGGATGGCCAGCCGCCTGGGCAACCGGCGGCCTACCCAACGAGGAGGACGGCACCCTGCGCGCACTGATCACCGGCATCGGCGGGTTTGCCGGCGGCCATCTGGCCGAGCACCTGCATGCCGTAGGCGGCATCGAGATCATCGGCGTCCTGTCCCCCAGGGGCAGCGGGGCTCACTTGGCGAATCTGGGCCAGGCGGTCAGCCTGCACCGGGTGGATCTGCTGGATTATGCCGCCGTGCGCGGGCTCCTGGCCCAGGAGCGGCCCGACGCCGTGTACCACCTGGCGGCCCGCGCCTCGGTGGGCGCCTCGTGGGCGGATCCTGCCAGCACGCTGCACAACAACATCGTGGCCCAGCTCAATGTGCTGCGGGCCCTGGCCGAGCTGGGCGCCCGGCCTCGGGTGCTGATCGTGGCTTCGGCGGATGAATACGGCCGCGTACACCCCGAGGACCTGCCGGTGGACGAGGAGACGCCCCTGCGCCCTGTGAACCCCTATGCGGTCAGCAAGGTGGCTCAGGACTATATGGGGCTCCAGTATTACCTGAGCCATGACCTGCCCATCGTGCGGGTGCGGCCGTTCAACCACAGCGGCCCTCGCCAGGAGACCGGCTTTGTGATCCCCGACTTTTGCTCCCAGATCGCCCGGATCGAGGTGGGACGGCAGGAGCCGGTCATCCAGGTGGGCAATCTGGATGCCGAGCGAGACCTGCATGACGTGCGCGACACCGTGCGTGGTTATCGCCTGGCCCTGGAACTTGGGCGGCCGGGAGACGTCTATAACCTGGGGCGGGCCCAGGCCTATGCCATCCGCGAGATCCTGGAGCGTTTGCTGGCCCTGGCCCGCACGCCCGTCCACGTGCAGCCCGATCCGCAGCGCATGCGGCCCAGCGACATCCCGCGCATCGTCGCAGATTGCGCCAAGGTGCGGCGCGCAACGGGATGGGCGCCCGTGTATACACTGGAACAGACCCTGCAAGACACCCTGGACTATTGGCGAGCGCGGATCCGCCACGAGCTGGCATCCCCCTCGCCCACGACTCAGTGAGGAGTAGGTCATGGCGAAAAAGGCGTTCATCACCGGCATCACCGGGCAGGACGGTTCCTATCTGGCCGAGTTCCTGCTAGAGCAGGGCTATGAGGTCATCGGCATGGTGCGGCGCAGCAGCATGCCCAACCTGGGCCGCATCAGCCCCATCCTGGATCGAATCACGCTGGTCAATGGCGATCTGCTGGACCAGGTCTCGCTGATCCACATTCTGCGCGAACACCAACCCGACGAAGTCTACAATCTGGCGGCCCAGTCGTTCGTCCCCACCTCGTGGGATCAGCCGGTGCTGACGGCCGAGTTCACCGCCGTGGGCGTCACCCGGGTGCTGGATGCCATGCGCCTGGCCGTGCCCAGCGCGCGCTTTTACCAGGCCAGCAGCAGCGAGATGTTCGGCAAAGTGCAAGAGGTGCCCCAGAAGGAGACCACGCCTTTTTACCCGCGCAGCCCCTATGGCGTGGCCAAGGTGTACGGCCACTGGATCACGGTGAACTATCGTGAGAGCTATGATCTGTTCGCCGTCTCGGGCATTCTGTTCAACCACGAGTCGCCCCGCCGAGGGCTCGAGTTCGTCACCCGCAAGGTGACCTACAACGCCGCCCGCATCAAGCTGGGGCTGGCCGATCGCTTGCCCATGGGCAGCCTCGATTCGCTGCGCGATTGGGGCTTTGCCGGTGACTATGTCCAGGCCATGTGGTTGATGCTGCAGCAAGATGCGCCCGACGACTATGTCATCGCCACCGGCGAACAGCACTCGGTGCGCGAGCTGCTGGATTGCGCCTTTAGCTACCTGGGCCTGAACTATGAAAAGTACGTCGAGATAGATCCGCGCTTCTTGCGGCCCGCCGACGTGTACGAGTTGGTGGGTGATGCCAGCAAGGCCCATGCCAAGCTTGGCTGGGAGCCCAAGGTCCGGTTCCAGCAACTCGTCGAGATGATGGTCGAGCATGACATGAACCTGCTGCAGGCCTAGCATACAGCAGCCATACCCGATGGCTTGATCGCTCAAAGAAGAGGAGTCAGAGATGCCAACGAAACCGATCCTGTTCGGCACCGACGGCTGGCGCGCCGGCATCGCCGAGGAATACACCTTTGAGAACGTTCGCTACTGCGCCCAGGGCACGGCCGACCATCTGATCGCCACCGGCGAGGCGGCCCAGGGCATGGTGGTGGGCTATGACACCCGCTTCCGTTCCGAGGACTTCGCCCGCGCCGTGGCCGAGGTGCTGGCGGGCAACGGCATCGTGACCTATCTCTCCAAGCATTTCGCGCCCACGCCGGTGCTCTCCTACGCCATCCTGCCCCACAAGGCCGGGGGCGGCATCTGGATCACCGCCAGCCACAACCCACCCACTGACAACGGCTTCAAGCTGCGCTCCTCCTATGCCGGCGCCGCGGCCCCCGAGACCCTCACCGCCGTCGAGAAGCGCATCCATGTCGCGCAGGATAGCGGCCAGGTCCGCCGTCTCGATTATGACCTGGCCGTCAAGCAAGGGCTGATCCAGCTCATCGATCCCGACGAGCCCTACCTGGAGCAGATCCATCGGCTCCTGGACCTCAAACCGCTGCAGGATGCGGGGCTCAAGGTGGCGGTGGACCCCATGTGGGGCGCCGGGCAGGGTTGGTTCCCCCGCCTGCTGGGCGGCGGCGCGACCCAGGTGCACCAGATCCACGCCGACCGACAGCCGCTCTTCCCCGGCATGCACCGGCCCGAGCCCATCGCCGATAACTTGCAGGACCTGTTGCGCATCATCCCCGAGATTGGGGCGGATGCCGGGGTCGCCAACGATGGCGACGCCGACCGGGTGGGCTTTGTTTCGGAAAAGGGCGTCTTTGTGAACCAGCTCGAAGTATACGCCCTCCTGGCGTTCTATCTGCTCGAGTGCCGTGGGCAGCGCGGGCCGCTGGTACGCACCATCAGCACCACCGCCATGGCGAACAAGCTGGCCCAGCGCTATGGCGTCGCGGTCCACGAGACCGGCGTCGGCTTCAAGTACGTGGCCCCCAAAATGATCGAGGTGGACGCCATCATGGGCGGCGAGGAGAGCGGCGGCTTTGCCTTTGCCGGCCACCTTCCCGAGCGCGATGGCATCCTGGCGGGCCTCTACCTGCTGGACCTCATGACGCGCATGAACAAGAAGCCCAGCGAGCTGCTGGAGCATCTCTTTGGCCTGGTGGGCCCCCACTACTATGACCGTATCGACCGGCAGATGCGCCCCGAGGACAAGCCCGCCGTGATGACCCGCGTGCAGGCCGCCCGACCGGAGCAGGTTGCCGGGCTGGCCGTGCAAGAGATCGACACGCGCGATGGCTTTCGCTATGTGCTCGAGGGCGGCGATTGGCTTCTGATCCGCTTCTCCGGCACCGAGCCGGTGATCCGCGTGTACTGCGAGACCACGCGTCAGGAGCTCGTTCAGGAGATCCTTCAGGCCGGGCTGAGCCTGGCCGGTCTCGACGCCTGACGCGATGTTGTTCGACTCGCACACGCACCTGGAATCGCCGCGCTTCGAGGGCGATCGCGAGGCGGTCATTGCGCGGGCCCGCGAGGCTGGCGTGACGCGGATGGTCACGTGTGGCTCGGACCTGCCCACGAGCCGCGCATGCGTGGCGCTGGCCCAGGCCCATGCCGGGCTCTATGCGGCGGTGGGGATCCATCCCCACGAGGCGCGCTCGGCGGCGCAAGAGGTCGCCCCGGGCGATGTGGCGCTGGACGAGGCGGCCTTTGCCGAGCTGGCCGAGCTGGCGGGCCAACGACGCATAGTCGCCCTGGGCGAGATGGGCCTGGACTATCACTATGACTTTTCGCCGAGGCCGGTGCAGCGGGCCGTACTGGCCCATCAACTGGCGCTGGCGGCGGGCCTGGACCTGCCGGTGATCCTGCACAACCGCGAGTCGGATGCCGACCTGCGCCGGATCGTGGATGCCGGCCCCCAGGAGTTGCGGGGCGTGTTGCACTGCTTTCTGGCCGAAAGCGCCCTGGCCGAGTGGGCCCTGGGGCGCGGGCTCTACCTGGGTGTGGCGGGGCCGATCACCTTTCGCAGCGTGACCCATCTGGACGAGATCGTGCGCCAGATGCCCCGCGAGCGCCTGCTGATCGAGACCGATTGTCCCTATCTGGCGCCCGAGCCCCGGCGCGGGCGCCGCAACGAGCCCGCCTACGTCGCCTACGTGGCCGAGCACGTGGCGCGCCTGTGGGATACCGATAGCGACACCGTGGCGCAGCTCACCGCGGCCAACGCCAGCCGGCTGTTTGGACTGGATGAGCATGGCCGTTGATCTGGATATCGTGATCGTAAGCTGGAACGTGGGCACGCTGTTGGCCCGCTGCCTGGATTCGATCCTGGCCCAGCCGGGCGCGGGCGCGCCCCAGGGCGAGCGGGTGCCCCTGGGCGCCCGGTGGCTGCGGGTGCACGTGGTGGACAACGCCTCTCGCGATGGCACCTGCGCACTGGTGGCGGAGCGCTACCCGTGGGTGCGCCTGACGCGCAGCGAGAGCAATTTGGGCTTTACGGGCGCCAACAACCTGGCGATCCCGCAGGGCGAGGGCCGCTATGTGCTGCTGCTGAACCCGGATACCGAGCTGGCCCCCGGCGCCCTGGCCGGCATGCTGGACTATATGGAGGCCCGGCCCCATCTGGGGGTGCTGGGGCCCAGGCTGCGGTATGGCGATGGACGCCCCCAGCCCTCGCGGCGGCGCTTTCCCAACCTGGCCATGGCGCTGATGGAGAGCACCGTGCTGGAGCAGTGGTTTCCCCACAACCGATGGGCGGCCGCCTATCGCATGGAGGACCGGCCCGAGGATGCCGCCCAGCCCGTGGACTGGCTGACCGGCGCCTGCCTGTTGACGCGCCGCGCCGTCTGGGAGCAGGTCGGGCTGCTGGACGATGGCTTTTTCATGTATTCGGAGGAGCTGGACTGGTGCCGCCGGGCCGCCCAGGCGGGCTGGGAGCGGGTCTACCTTCCCGACGCCCTGGTGGTGCACCACGAGGGCCAGAGCAGCTGCCAGGTGGTGGCGCGCCGGCACATCCTGTTCAACGCCAGCAAGGTGCGCTACTTTGCCAAGCATCATGGCCGTGGAAAGGCCGAGTTCCTGCGGCTCTGCCTGCTGGCAGGCTTCGGCATCCAGTTGGCAGAAGAAGCCGCCAAGTGGGCGCTGGGGCACAAGCGTCCGCTGCGTCGCGAGCGCATCGGCGCGTATCGAGAGGTGATCCGTTCGGGGCTACGTCGCCCCACGACTATCAACGAGGAGACACCTTGATGGATGGGATCAAGCTACTGCTCATCACCGGTGAATACCCACCCATGGAAGGCGGTGTGGCCGACTTTACCGCCATCGTCGGCGAGCGCCTGGCGCAGCGCGGCGCCGAGGTGCACGTGCTGACTTCGGAGCAGGCCGCCCTCCAGGGCGAGCGCCCCGGGGCGGTGACGGTGCACCCGCGCATGCGCGGTTGGGGCTTTCGCTCGCTCTATCGCACTGTCCGCGAGATGGTGCGAACCCTCTCGCCCGATCTGATCAACATCCAGTATCAGACGGCGGCCTATGGGATGCGCCCCGCTATCAACCTGTTGCCCCGCGTGTTTCGCCACGTCCCCGTGGTGACCACGTTTCATGACCTCAAGGTGCCCTACCTCCTGCCCAAGGCCGGGTGGCTGCGCCGCTGGGTGAACCGCGACCTGGCGCGCACCTGCCGCGCCGTGATCGTCACCAACGCCCAGGATCGCGCCGAACTGGAGCGGCTCCACGGCATTCGCCGGATGGAGATGATCCCCATCGGCAGCAACATCTCCTATCAGCTTCCGGCGGGCTACGACCGGGCCATGTGGCGCGGCCAGTGGGGCGTGGGCAACCGCACCACCCTGCTCAGCTTCTTTGGGTTCCTCAACGACAGCAAGGGCGCCATCGAGCTGATCGAGGCCCTCAAGCAGCTCACCAATGAGGGCGTGGCGGTGGATCTGGTGATGATCGGCGGGGCGGTGAGCTCCAGCAACGCCTCCAACCAGACCTACTATGACCGCGTCAAGGACACCATCAGCGAGCTGGGGCTGGAGGACCACATCTTCTGGACAGGCTACGTCGCCAATGAGGAGGTCTCGGCCGCCTTTACCAGCTCGGATGTGTGCGTATTGCCCTTTGCCGATGGCGCCTCGTTCCGGCGCGGAAGCCTGATGGCCGCCCTGGCCCACGGCGTGCCCATCATCAGCACGACGCCGGAGGTTCCTGTGCCCGAGCTCGTGCCGGGGGAGAACATCTACCTCGTGCCGCCCGACGATGCGGCGGCGGTGGCCGAGGCTATCCGCGCGCTGGCCCGCGATGCGGGGCTGCGCAAGCGCCTGGCCCAGGGCGCCCGCGAGCTTTCGCGCCACTTTGACTGGGATAGCATCGCCGATCGCACCCTGGCGCTCTTTCAGGATACACTTGCCGTGGGCAAGGGGAGTGGCCATTGAGCGAGACCCGACCGGCGCGAGCGACATGGCGCCCTGGGCCGGATGGCGTTGCGCTGGCGGTCCTCTCGTTGCTGGCCGTAGCGCTGCGGCTCTACCGGCTGGGCGCCCAGTGTTTCTGGTTCGATGAGGCCCAGACTCTGTTCGTGGCGCGCTTCCCCTGGGCCGAGATCGTACAGCGCGCCTACCGGCCGCCCCTGTACCACTTCTTGCTGCACATCTGGAGCGCCCTGGTACCCAACAACGAGTTCTGGCTGCGCCTGCCGTCGGCTCTCCTGGGGACGGCGGTGCCGCCGCTGCTCTATGCCGCCGCCGGGCGGCTCTATGGGCGGCGGGCGGCCTGGGCGGCGGGGCTGCTGGCCGTCTTTTCGCCCACGCTGATCGCCTACGCCCAAGAGCTGCGCATGTACAGCCTCATGGCGGCCGAGTTCGCCCTGCTGCTCTACCTGCTGACGCGGCTGCTGCGCCGCGGGTTTGCGCCGCGCCTCGGGCTCTGGCTCGCCATCGGTCTCGTGACCATCGCCGGCCTGTACACCCACTACTTTGCCCTCCCCTTTCTTCTGTGCGTCGCGGCGCTGGCGGCGGTGACCCTGGCCGCCCAGGGACGCCGCGCGGACCTCGGCCGCTGGGCCGCCCTGGAAGGCGCCGTAGCCATCGCCTATATCCCCTGGCTGCTGGTGATCTTGGGGGGGCGCGGCGGCGCCGAGGACTATATCGTGGCAGAGGTGCTGCCGGTCCTGCCGGAGGTGTCAGGCGTGGGCGACTTTATGTCGCAGGCCTGGCTGTTCTACACCACGGGGCCCGTCACCAGCGAGCTGGCCCTGGTGCGGCCCCTGGCCTGGGCAGCAGCGCTGGCCTTGGGCGCGGCCGTCTGCGTCCTGGCCGTAGGCGTGCTTGCCTCTCTCGTCAGGTGGCGCCGCCTGGGCCGCCAGGCCTGCCCGGATGCGCAGCGCGTCGCCGATCTGTGGCTGCTGACCCTGACCCTGGCGCCCTGGGCCGCCGCCGCGTTGATGTACCATCTGCGTCCCGGCGTCGTGCACCCGCGCCACCTGATGATGCTGGCCGTCCCGTTGCTGCTGGTGGCAGGCCGCGCCGCCGGCTGGGGCCTGGCCCTGCTCGCACCATCGGGCCCGCGCCGTCGAGGGGACCTGCTTCGGGGGCTGCTGGGGGCCTTGAGCGCCCTGCTCCTGGCCGGCGTCTTTTTGCTCTCCTACGCCCAGAGCCTGCGCGATCCAGCCCTGCAGCGCGCCGAAGTGCGCGCCATGGCCCAGCAGGTCATCGCCCGCACCGATGCCGAGACGGTGGTGCTCCTGCCCTACCAGGACTATGCCTTTGAGCACTATTTCGGCGAGGCCGCCGCCCTCTATCACCTGGAGACGCGGGTGGGCGACGCCGACCTGCTCCCCTGGCTGCTGCCGCGCATACAGGGGGCCCGCCGCGCCGTGCTGATCGAGTGGGTGCACATGCACCAGGATCCCCGCGACCTGCTCCCCTGGTTCCTGCAGCGCAACGGCCGCCTGGTGGAGCGCTTCTGGTCCGCTGAGCGCTGGGTCAGCGTCTATGACCTGGAGCCCACCCTGGCAGACCCTCGCCTGGAGGCCGCGGAGCTGCGCGTTGGCCCGCTGACGCTGACGGGCATCGCCCTTCCGGCCACATCACCCGCCGACCAGGCCCTGCCGGTGGCGCTCCAGTGGCGGNNGCGGCTCGACGAGGCGACGGCCCGCGACCTCAAGGTCTCGGTGCGGCTGGCCGACGCCAGCGGCCACGTCTGGGCCATGGATGACCGCGTCCTGCTGGGCGAGCAAACCACTCTGGCGACCAGTCGTTGGCGCCCTGGCGAGGCGGCCCGCAGCTACTACCTGCTGGCCCTGCCTGTGGGCACCCCGCCCGTCGAGTACGACGTGCAGATCAGCGTGTACGACGCCGAGGGCGCGTTGGCGTTCTCCGCCCCCGATGGCGGCGTCCTGGGCACCGTGGTGACCGTGGGGCGCCTGTCCATAGCGCCGCCAGAGAGCTTCGCCGAGGGCTTCTCGCCCGAGACGCCGCTGACGCCCGTTTCCGTCGAGATGGCGCCGAGGTTGGAGCTGGTGGGCAGCGCGCTGGACCGGGAGACCGCCCGGCCGGGCGAGACCCTTGCCGTCACCCTCTACTGGCGCAGCCTGATGGACGGCCTGCCCGATTTCGATGTTCAGTTGGCCGTGGTGGGGTCAGACGGGGCGTTGGTGACGATACAGCATGGCCGGCCTGCCCAGGGCGGATACCCAACGAGCCGCTGGCGCGCCGGCGAGCTGGTGGTGGATCGCCATCTGGTGCGCATTGCGCCCGAGGCCGAGGCCGGTCCGGCGCAGATAGTGCTCACCCTCGGCGAGCAGAGCCTCGCCCTGGCCGAGCTGCAGATCGAGGCCGCCGACCGGCTCATGGCGCTGCCGGACGTTCCTCACGCCATGGACGTGCCGCTGGGCGGCGTGGCGCGCCTGGCGGGCGTGGCCGTGGAGCCGGAGACGGCGTCGGCCGGCGGCCCCCTGGCCGTGACCCTCTACTGGGAGGCCCTGTCCGGCTCGCCGCCGGAGAGTGATTATGTCGTGTTCGTGCATCTGGTCGGCCCCGATGAGCGGATCATCGCCCAGCACGATGGCGCGCCCGATGGGGGCACGTGGCCCACGTCGGCCTGGGTGCCCGGGCAGGTGATCGTGGACCGACACGAGTTGGTCTTTGGCGATCTCCAGTATCGGGGCCCGGCGACGTTGGCCATCGGCCTGTATGATCCCATCACCCTGCAGCGTTTGGCCACGCCGGCGGGCGTTGACCGCATCGTGCCGCCCATCGCGATCACCATCGAGTAGGCGGCCACCGACGGGCCGGGGCCCGGCCCGCAGGGGCGGCCCGATTCGCCCCCTGCCCTGGCCCGGCGTATAATCGCCCCACTGCAACCGCACACCGTGCATGAGGATGGACGCCGTTATCAAGACAGCCCAAGTCCTGGCGCCGGCCCTGAGCTGGCTGCGAAAACACATCGGGTTGTGCATTGCCCTGATTGCGTTCGTGGGCGTGGCGAGTCTCTACGCCCTGCGGACGCCCTTCTTCGAGATGCCCGACGAGCTCTGGCACTATCGTCGTGTGCACGCTCTGCTGGGCAAGGCGCTGCCCCAGGGCCTCGCGTTCTTGAATGACGCGCCCCTGGCGCCCCAGGCGGACCTCCAGCCGCCCCTCTACTATGCCCTTGGTGCGTTGCTGATCGCTCCCCTCGACGTGTCCTCGGATGCCGCCATCTACCAGCCCAACCCTTACGCCGTGCCGGGAGAGCCGGAGGGCATCGGCAACCGGAACATCGTGATCGCCAAGGAGGCACCTCGCGCCGACGGCCCCCTATCGCGCGCCGTGCTGCGGCTGCGCTACCTGAGCATCGTCGCCTCCGCGGGCACCCTGGTCCTGGCCTACCTGGGCTTCTTGCGGCTCACCCGCGGCAGAGTCCCGACCTCCCTGGCCGCGCTGGTGGCTTTGGCCTTCTTGCCCGGCTACCTGTTCCTGACCGCAGGCATAGGGCCTCGCGCCTGGGGCCTCTTCTTGTGCACCCTGGCGGTGTACCTGAGCCTGCGCATGGCCGACGCCCAGACGGTCTCGCCGGCCTTGCGGTGGAGCGCGGCCCTGGCGGCCGGGCTGGCCGCCTTGGCCTCCTGGTGGGGCTGGTGCGCCGTGGTCCTGGTCGGCTATGCCCAGGCCAAGGCGGCCCAGAGGGAGCGCCTGGCGACGAGGGCAGCCGTGCGACACCCGTGGCCGCCGATGGCCGCCATGTTGGCTTTGGCGATCGGCCCCCTGCTATGGGTTCTGGCCGGGCAGTGGGGCCTTGAGCGGCAAGTCCTGTGGCAGAGCGTGGTTGACAGGAGCCTTGTCGCCCGCGCCCAGCTCGCCCTGCAGGCCTATTGGGGCCTGTTCGGCTGGCTCAACATCCCCGCCGATGCAGTCTATTACACGACCATCACGATCCTGCTGGCGCTGTGCATCACCGGGCTGGCGCTGCAGATGATCCAGGCGCGCTGGCTCCACGGCCCGGGCAGCTCGTGGCGCGGCAAGCTCGATCTCTCCCATCCCCGCTATGGCGTCGTCCTGGTCTGGTCCGGGCTGAGCCTGATCATCTTTTTCGCCAGCATCCTCTTCCCCACGATGACCTTTGTCGGCGGCGCCCTGCTGCCCCTCGCTCCCGGCCTGGCGTTGCTGTTGGTGCTGGGGCTGGAGGCCTGGTTCCGCCGCCGCTACGCGCCCGCCGTCCCGGCCATGCTGATCCTGGCGTTCGCCGCCGTCTCGGCCATCACGCCCTTTGCCTACATCGCCCCCGCGTACGCCGCCCCGTCGCGCCTGGACCTGTCCGAGCTGCCGGCCGATCTACGGGCCCTGGACGTCTCCTTTGGGTCGGACCTGTTCCTGCTGGGCTACCGGGTGGATGACTCGGCCATGGAGCCGGGGGGCGTGCTGCGCATCGAGCTGTACTGGCTCGCCCGCCTCAGGATGACCGGCGACTATACGGCGCACGTCACGGTGCTGGGCAGAGACAAGGCCCTGGTCGCCAGCCATATGGCGTATCTGGGCGAGGGCATCCGGCCCACGAGCCTCTGGGTCCCGGGCGACGTGGTGGTGGATCGGCTGGAGCTGCCGGTGACGCCGGACGCCGTGGCGCCGACGGCCGCCGACATCCGGCTGTCGGTCTATGCGGAGCCGGGCGGCGAGCCCATGCCCGGGGTGGACCCCCACGGCAACCCCCTGGGCGGCAACATCCGCGTGGCCAGGGCGCGGCTGGCGGCGCCGGTCCGCGTCGGCTACCTGCCCGAGCGGCCCATGGAGGCCAACCTGGATAACGAGATCAGCCTGGTGGGATACGGCCTTTCTCCCTGGCGGCCGGTGCCGGGCCAGGATTGGGAGGTGGTCCTCTACTGGCGCTCGGAAGGCCCGCTGATCCGCGACTATACCGTGTTCATCCACCTGGTGGATACCGCCGGCGAGCTGGTAGCCCAGGTGGACGGCCCTCCCCTGCAGGGGAGCTACCCCACCTCCTTCTGGGACATGGGCGAGCAGGTGCGGGACGTGCACATGCTGCCGATCCCCCGCAACCTGCGAGAGGGCGAGTACCGCCTGCGGGTGGGGCTCTATCGGCTGGAGACGGGCGAGCGCCTCGTGGTGCTGGATAGCGATCCCCCCCAGGATTATGTCTCCATCGGCCCGATCAACGTCCCCTGATCCCTGCCCCTCCGGCTCGGGAGGACCTCAATATTCTCACTCTGGGCCTTGACAATTCATAGGTTCCTATTGTATTATTCAACCAGGCGAGGACAGGCCATGACGCCCTCGCGCAGGAGGTTCATATGGCCCATCCCATGATCGGCCGTTGCCCCATCTGCCACGATACGCTCCAGGTGACCGAGCTCTATTGCGCCAACTGCGACACCACCCTCTCGGGTCACTTTGATGTAGGGCGCTTCCAGAATCTCACCAGCGAGCAGCTCGCCTTCGCCGAGGTCTTTATCCGCTGTGAGGGCAAGATCACCCGCGTCGAGAGCGAGCTGGGCCTCTCGTATCCCACGGTGCGCAACCGCCTCAACGAGCTGATCCGCGCCCTGGGCTACACCGTGCACGAAGAGCCGCGCCTCACGCCCGAAGAGCGGCGTCGCATCCTGGACCGCCTGGCCTCCGGCGAGATCTCCTCCGAAGAGGCCGTCGAACTGCTGACGAGCAAGTGACATGGTAGCCCAATCCATCAGCGTCGCCTGCGCATCGAGCCACATCCGCCCCTTCTCGCTGCGGCGGGATCTGGGCGACCTTGCCGACCTGGTGCAGGCGTCCTTTGGCGAGGAGCTGGTCGCCACCGGCAGCAAGATGGTGGAAGAGATGCGCCAGATGGCCTCCTTGGGGCCCCTCCTCCCCCTGGCCTTCCTGGGGATGCCCCCCATGCGCGGCTATGTCTGGGTCGACGCCGGGCGCGTGGTCGGCAACATCAGCCTGGCCCAGGAGCGCGGCGGGCGCTGGACCCTCAGCAACGTCGCCGTGCTGCCCGAGATGCGCGGGCAGGGCATCGCCGGTTGCCTCGTGGATGCGGCCCTGGAGCACGTGCGGCGGCAGGGCGGCCGCATGATCACCCTGCAGGTGCGCAGCGACAACGCCCCGGCTCGCGCCCTGTATGCGCACAGGGGCTTGGCCGTCTATGACACGGTCCACGAGCTGCGCCTCTCGCCCCTGAGCTGGCCGCCGGTGCTGCGCGCCTCGCACCCTTCCATCCGACCGCGACGGCGCGACGACGCGCCCTGGCTGCGCTACCTCATACGCGCCAGCATCCCGGAGGGCGCCCAGCGCTACCATGTCAGCCCGGACGAGCCTGCTGCCCCAGGCGTGGTGAGTTGGCTGCGGCGCGCTTGGGAGCAGCTCGCCCAGCCCCAGGAGCGCCCCGGCCTGGTGGCCACCGCGGGAGACAGGCCCATCGGCCTGGCCAGCGCCACCACGCGCTTGCTGGCGAGCTGGCACGAGCTGAGGCTGTACGTCGCCCCAGCGCGGCGGGGCACTGTGGAGCAACCCCTCGTCGAGGCGATGCTCGCACAGCTTGACGGCGCGCCGCGCCGTGAGGTCCGCGCCACCCTCTCGACCAGCCATCCCGAAGGCATTGACGTGCTGCACCGCCTTGGGTTCGAGACCTCACGGGTGCTGGATCAGATGGGGTGCATCCTGTAGCGGTCTCCGGCCTTTACACGAATCGAGGCAGAGGAGGAATCAAGATGACAGCAGACATGGAGCGGATGCAGATCCTCAAGATGATCGAGCAGGGGCTGATCACTGCCCAGGAGGGGGCGCGCCTGTTGGGCGCTCTGGGCGAGGGCGCCTCTCCGGCAGAGGGCGCGCCCGATCGCAAGGCGCGCTGGTTCCGCGTGCGCGTGACCGATACCCGCACCGGCAAGCGCAAGGTGCACGTGAATCTGCCCCTGGGCCTGGTGAACGTGGGCATCCGCATGGGCGCCCGCTTTGCCCCCCAGATCGAGGACATGGACCTCTCCGAGATCCTGCGGCAGATCGAGGAAGAGGGAATGCAGGGCAAGATCATCGACGTAGAAGATGAGGAAGACGGCGAACACGTCGAGATCTTTGTCGAGTAGCTGCCCTGTGGCAGCGAGGGGATGCGGCGCCGATGCGTAGGCTTCTCTTGCGCTGGCTGGCCAACGCCATCGCCGTCTATGCGGCCATTGCCCTGGTGCCCGGCATCCACGCCGGAGGTGGCTGGGGCGTCTGCTTTGCCGTGGCCCTCATCTTGGGCCTGGTGAACACCCTCATCGCGCCGCTGGTGCGGCTGCTGACCTGCCCCCTGATCCTGCTGACCCTGGGGCTCTTTGCCCTGGTCATCAACGCCCTCATGCTGCAATTGACGGCCAGCATCGCCGCCTGGCTGGGCCTCGCCTTTGCCGTGGACGATTGGCCGGCCGCCTTCTTCGGAGCCCTGGTCATCGCGATCGTGAACGTAGTCCTCAGCGGGCTCCTGGGCGTGAACCGCCACGAGCGCCGGCAGGAGCCCTCCTAGCGGCGCGTGCCGTTGAGCCAGTTGCCCAGTTGGGTGCCCCGCAAGAGGGCGCGCATGGCCGCGATGATCAGGCTGGCGCCCAACAGGATGAACAGCAGCCCGCGCAGGGGCCGCGGGATGAACTGCAGCGTCACATAGTAGGCGAACTCGGGAAAGGGCTGCACGCGGTACAGATGGGTGAGCAGGTAGGCGACACCCAGGCTGAGCCCCAACGCGCCCAGGCTCAGAAAGAACAGCCAGCGCGCAACGTCCTTGCGCCGGATGCGGTTGCGATCCAGCTTGTCCTCGATCTCTTGCGCCAGGCGCGAAACGACGGTGATGGTGGGCAGCTCCTTCGCCAGCCCCATCAGCGAAAGGCTGGTGGGCGCGGGCGGCGCCTCCTCTCGCGGATGCCCGAGCTGTTGCGCGATCTCTTCCTCCACCTGGATATAGCCCACCGCCGTAGTCAGGTCGATGGCCACGGGGAACGATCGCTCGATCTCGGCGCGACCAAAGACCTCTTCCACGCTGCGCTCGGCCAGGATCACAAAGGGCCGGACCCCGGCGTTGATGGCCGTCTCCACATCCAGCACCGAATCGCCCAGCAGATAGCAGCCCTCGGGGCGCAGGTTAAAGCGCGCCGAAGCGGTCCAGATCAGCCCGGGGAACTCGCCATAGCAGCGTCCGGCCGCCACCGATTGCTGAGTGCAGGTGATCAGGGCATCCACCCGACCCCCGCCCGCCTCGATCTGGCTGGCCAGCCGACGCAGCTCCGCAGAGGCCCGCGGGCCGTCGCCATCACGGGCGGACGCCGGCTTCTCCGGGCCATACAGGAGCACAAAGGTCGTCGCCGAGGCCAGGGAGCGCAGGGCCTCCAGCGTGGCAGGCGCCAGGTGCCAGCCCTCAGAGGGACTCTCGGGGTCTATGTGGCTATCCCGTAACAGGCTATCCTGGTGGATAAAGACGGCGTTCATGCTGCGCTCGCCCGCTCACCGTCATCTGAGGCATGCACGTCCTCTGCCTTCGGAGGGTCCTCCTCGCTCTCGGCCGCATCCTCCTGCCCGTCACTCCCGGCCGTGAGGAGCCTGCCGTCAGCGGCGAACTCGAGCAGGTCCACGTCTTGTCCGCTCATGTAGCACTGCCCCCGGAACAGCCCCCCCTTGTCGATCATGAGGGCGGCCACGCACAGCTCGCCAAAGACGCGACCCGTGGACAGGATCTCCAGCCGCCCATCCGCCTGGATGTTGCCCTGCACATGCCCCCACACCTGAACCGAGTTGGCGCTGATATCGGCCACCACTTTGGCCGAGGGGCCGATCACGACGTTCCCGGTAGTCTCGATCTTGCCCTGAAGAATGCCATCCACGCGGATATTCCCGTCGGACTTGAGCACGCCGTGCACGTTGGCGCCGGCGCCCAACACGGTATCCAGGTTGCCACTGGTCGTGGCCATCGGCTGTTCCTTGCGAAATAGCGCCATGATGCTGCTTACTCCTCCACCTGCGGTGCATGGTCCCTCAACAGCGAAACCGCCCGCTGCTCCTCATCGCTGAGAGGCACGGGCGACGCCCAATCTACGATAGGCTTGGCGTAGAGCCGGGTACTGCCTCGGCCGTGCAGGCTGCATAGGACCACGCCTGCTCCCTGGCCGTCGGATAGGGCCAGGGCGAAGCTATAGTGCCCGCCGATGTCCTCAAAGGGGTTGAAGCGCACCAGGCCCACATGTTGCACAGCGCGGCCCAATGCGACCGTCTGGGCGTCGACCTGGGCGGCCAGGCGCTCGATCTGCTGCTGGCTGGTGTGGATGCGCCCGATATGCTCCAGCAGGATCTCTTCCAGTTGCTCGCCCGATGCGCCCTCGACAAGGCGCCGGTAGCGATCCTCCATACGGCGCACGCGCCGCAGCGTGAGCAGCAGGCCGATCGCCAGGCAAATGAGGGCTGCCCCTGCAGCAGCCAGAATCACGATCAGATACGGCGGCATATCCCCCCCATCGCCGCACGGCGAGGGCTAGAGTGCGGCCAGAACCAGGGCCACCGTGCGCTGCCACGGCGTCACCTGCCCGGCCAGTTCCCGGCCCAGGAGCCCTTCGATCTGGGCGATCTCGTCAGATGTCAGTTGTGCTTGCAGATACTCTCGATAGGGCGCGCGCTCTTCGCCCGAGGGGGCGAACCAGCGCCGCACCTGATTGCTCGTCACCAGCAGCTCGCTCTGTTCCGTGTAGGCCATGACCTCGACATGGGCAAAGCCAGCGGCGCCCAGTGCCTGCTCCAGAGCCTCCACTTCCCAGTTTACCATAGGATTGGCCTCGTTGTCATACAAGGCCTCCTCGGCGGCGGCCCAGCGTTGCCGCAGATCCTGCGCCACGCCTTGCGCCTGGGGCAGCGCGTACAGCCGCTGGCCGCCCCGCGGCACCGCCTCGGCCAGGCTCAAGCGCCCCTCCGCCCCCAGCCGCTCCCGCAGGGCCGCCAGGCGCGCGGGCCAGGTGTCGCTGCGCGTCAGGACGTTGCGCCCCACGATGGCGTCGAAGCGCAGATCGGGGTAGCCGGCCTGGGCGAGAAGCTCGGGCAGCGCCTCGACCTCGCCGGCCAACACCACGGGCCGCAGCAGATCGGCCAACTGGGCGGCCTGCTCCTGCAGGGCGCGGGCCAGCTCCGGCCGGGGCTCCAGGGCCCACACGCCTCCCTCCGGGGCACGGCGCAGGGCCTCCCAGGTGAGCAGGCCGCTGCCCGCGTTCAGATCCAGCACCAGACTGTGGCGCTGAATGGTCAGGGGCGCAAGCACCCGCTCGCGGATCTCGGCCAGGGAGCGGGCGGAGCTGTCCACCGTGCGAGCCAGCCAGCGCTCCATGGCGCGGTCCTCGGGAGAGAAGGTGAGCACCTCGCGGGCCGGGCCATCCATCTCGATGGCGGCGGCCAGTTGGGCTTCGCGGCGGCGCTCCACGCGCTCGCGGATGCCCCGCTCATAGCCCTGATCGGAGGGCCGGTAGAAGACCTGGCCGCGCAACGCGTCGGGCAGGTACTGCTGGGCAACCCAGTGGTCCTGGTAGGCGTGGGGGTAGCGATACCCCTCGCCGTGCCCAAAGCCCTCCTTGTCGCGGCTCGCGTCCTTGAGATGGGTGGGCACCTCGTCGCGTCGCTCGGTGCGCACCGCCTCCAGTGCGTCAAAGTAGCCCAGGGCCGTGTTGGACTTGGCCGTGGTCGCCAGATAGAGGGCCGCCTGGGCCAGGTGGAACTGGCCCTCGGGCAGGCCTACCCGCTCAAAGGCGGCGGCCGCCGCCTGCACCACCACCAACGCCTGGGGATCGGCCAGGCCGATATCCTCGCTGGCCGAGATCAGCATGCGCCGAAAGATGAAGCGGGGATCCTCTCCCGCGTGCACCATCTTGGCCAGCCAGTAGAGGGCCGCATCCGGATCGGAGCCGCGCAACGACTTGATAAAGGCGCTGATGGTGTCAAAGTGATAATCGCCTTCGCGATCATAGAGCACGGCGCGCTGCTGGATCGATTCCTCGGCGACGGCCATGTCCACGACGATGACGCCCTCGTCGTTGGGCGCGGTGGTCTCCACGGCCAGCTCCAGCGCATTGAGGAGCGAGCGCGCGTCGCCGCTGGCCACGTGGATCAGATGGTCCAGGGCGTCGGGCTCGACACGCACATGCAGCCCGCCATAGCCGCGCTCCGCATCGTGCAGGGCGCGGTCGGCCACACTGCGCAGGGCCTCGTCCGTCAGCGGGACGAGCTGAAAGACGCGGCTTCGGCTCAACAGCGCCGAGTTGACGGAGAACCAGGGGTTCTCCGTGGTCGCCCCGATCATGATCACCGTGCCGTTCTCCACCCAGGGGAGCATGGCATCCTGCTGGGCTTTGTTCCAGCGGTG
>DCTX01000060.1:0-6989 GCA_002329325.1 Anaerolineales bacterium UBA1429 | reverse complement strand
GTGGTGTTGGCGATGATGCGCGCCAGAGTGGTCTTGCCGGTGCCCGGCGGCCCGTAAAAGATGAGCGAGGAGATCTGGTCTGCCTGGATGGCGCGACGCAGCAGCCGCCCGGGCCCCACCACGTGGTCCTGGCCGACGAACTCGTCCAGGGTGCGCGGGCGCATGCGCGCGGCGAGGGGCGCCTCGCGCTCCACCTGCTCCTGACGAGCTTGCTCAAAGAGGTCCATGGGTCTCAACGCTCCCTCGGCGACGTGCAGCCCGAGCAGACGCCGTCGACTGCGTACGATGAAGGCGTTCACCTTGAGTATAGCGCGAGGCCATGGCCGGCGGAAATCGCGTCAGCCGCCCGAGAACGACGCCTCCAGGAAATCCAGCAGCAGCGGCAACACGGGCGGATCGGCGTCGGGCTGCACCAGCATCATGCCGTGCTCGTCGCCGGCGTACTCGATGGCCGCATAGCGCTCCCCCTGGGCAGCCCGGCAATCGCGAGCGGCGGGCGCGTCACCATCGGCATAGGCGCACCGGATGAGGGGCATGGGCGCCGCCTCCCCATGCTCCTGGATGACCTCCGCATACGCGCGGCCCAGATAGCTGCCGGGCGAGAGAGAAAGAGCGCCCAGACAGGTCGCCGCGAACTCGTCATTGTGCAGCAGGCAGCCATCGGCAGCCCCGTCGCCGCCGATGCTGGCCCCCACTGCCACCATGCGCTCGGAGTCCACGCCCTCCAGTGCGCGGGCCGTGCGCATGGCCGCCTGGGCGTCCAGCAACCAGCCTTCGGGATCGAACTGGGCACAGCTACCCTCGCAGCCCCGGAAGGTGAAGGTGAAGACGGCGTAGGATCGGCCTTCGGGCATGGGTGGGAACCAGGCGCTGTCGAGCCAGGGAGGGGCCCCCTCCGCCGGCGAGGGCGCCAGTCCTCGGTTCTGCAGCCAGGGCGCGATGGCGTCCCAGTCGTGCGCGTCGCCCCGGGCCCAGTGCATCAGGACCACGATGGGAGAGGGGTCCGCGGCTCCGGGATAGTAGACGCCCACCAGTTCCTGTCCATCCGATGCGGTGAAGGCGATCGTCTGCGGCTCCGGCGGCGGACCGGCAGGCGGCTCTGGCGTGGCGGTGGGCGGCGCGACGGTGGGCGGCTCCGCAGTCGCCGTCGCGGGTGACGCCGTGGGCGGCGGCGGGGTGACCGTGGGCGGCGCCAACGTGGCAGAGGCGGCCTCCAAGGGCGTAGGGGACGCCACAGCCGTTGCGGCCTCGGGCGTGGCCTGGGCCGTGGGCGCCTCCTGGGCACAACCGGCCAGCAGCACACAGAGCACCAGAAGCCAACCCAGTTTGCGCATGGCAAGCCTCCCCCACAGATCGCGCCCGCAGCGCAGCCTACGGCAGACGGGCGCCCGGCGCAGCCATGCCCCTATTGTCCTGGCCGCGGCGCCGGATGTCAAGCGCGCCGAGGGGGATGCGCCCAGGGCGTGTGGGCGCTACACCCTGGCGACGGGAAGGACGTTTTGGCGCCCGGCCCCCATGATGCTACCATTGGCGGAAGTGCGGCTTTCGGCAGGCATGGAGGAGAACCCCTTGCCCGACACACTGCTCTTGCTCATCATCATCCTGGCCTCTGGGCTGATTCAGGGCGTCTCCGGCTTTGGGTTTGGCCTGTTCGCCATGGGCGCCATGGCCCTTATCATGCCCGTGACCGATGCCGTGGTCGTCGTCGCCATCGTCACCCTGTCCAGCATCATCCTCAACCTGTGGAGCGTCCGGAAGGACATCCCCTGGCGCGAGGCCTGGCCCATCATCATCGGGGCCATCCCCACCACCATCGTGGGCGTGCTGCTGCTCCGCCACCTGAACGCCACGACGCTGCGCATCGGGATCGCGGTGATGATCCTGGGCGGCTGCGCCGTGAGCATGTTCCACACCGAGCGGGCGCTGATCCGGCGCGCCTTCCCGTGGGCGCACATCTCGGGCCTCGTGGGAGGGCTGTTCGGTGGCGCGCTGAATATGGGCGGGCCGCCCATCGTGCTCTATGCGCTGCTGCGCGCCTGGGACAAGGGTCAGGCCAAGGGGGCCATGTCGGCCTACTTTTTCGTCACGGGCGTGTTGCGCGTGATCCTGCACGTGGCGGCGGGGACGGCCACCTGGCCCCTGGTGCGTCAGTCGCTGCTGCTGATCATCCCCACCGTGGCCGCCTCGTATTTGGGCGTGTTGATCTTTCGGCGTCTCAGCACCCGCGCCTTTCGCTATGCCGTCACCGGCCTGCTGGTGTTCCTGGCGATTCGGGTCTTTACCGGCTAGCCGGGCCTGGCGCCGCTCCTTTGCGTGCGAACGAAGGCCATCAAGACCCCACGCCAGCGCAAACAAAGACAAAGGGCGAGTAGCTATGCTACTCGCCCCTGCGGAAGCGACGGGACTCGAACCCGCGATCTTCGGCTTGACAGGCCGACGTGTTAGACCACTACACTACGCCTCCAACGCGCACCATGATACCATTACCCCGCCCGTCTGTCAAAACGCCTTGCGCACCGTTGTGCGGGTTCCCTCAGAGCCGGGTTTGGGCTATCATAGGGGCGAGCCTAACCCTCGCAACCCTGGGCGACCTGCTGCGTAATCATAGATGCGTGTGTCGCGCATCCTGAGGAAAGTCGAACGCTATGGTCACCATCACCGCCGAGCCGCTGGCGCCGGGCGCCATGCTCAAAGAGCGATACGAGATCGTCCGCCTGATCAAGGGCGGCGGCATGTCCTGGGTGTATCAGGTCAAGGAGCACCGCCGCGATGCCACCACGCGGTTGTGGGCCCTCAAGGAACTCCGCATGGACGCCGACGACCGGCATTCGCTGGATGAGGCGCGCCTCATGTTCGAGCAAGAGGCCCACATCCTGGTGCAGCTCGCCCACCCCAACCTGCCCCGCGTGGCGGCCTACTTTACCCAGGGCGAGCGCTCCTATCTGGTGATGGAGTTCATCCACGGCGAGACGCTGCAAGAGCGCCTGACCCAGGCCCGCGCCCCCCTGCTGGAGGGCCAGGTGGCCTCCTGGGCCGTCCAGGTCTGCGACGTGCTGGACTATTTGCACACGCGCCAGCCTCCCGTCATCTTTCGCGACGTCAAGCCGGGGAACGTCATGGTCACGCCGGGCGGCGAGATCAAGCTGATCGACTTTGGCATCGCCCGCACCTACAAGGTGGGCAAGCAGCGCGATACCATCACCATGGGCTCGGAGAACTATGCCGCGCCGGAGCAATGGGGCCACGGCCAGACCGATCCGCGCTCCGACATCTATAGCCTCGGCGCGACCCTGTATCACCTGTTGACCAACGAGCCTCCGCTGCCCGCCTATGTGCCGGGCGAGCGCGCGCCCATCCGCACCCTGAATCCGGCAGTTTCGGAGCGGATGGTGGAGGTGGTGATGCGCGCCATGTCCCCGGAGCGCGGCGACCGCTACCATTCGGCCGCCGAGATGCGCACCGCCCTGCTGCGCTGCCTGCCGCCCTGGGAGCGGCTGCGGCTGCAGGCCCGCCCCCAAGAGCGCGAGGCGCCCGCCCAGCAAACGGTTCTGCAGGAGCCGGCTGCGACGGCCACCCCGCAGCCAAGCGCCGTTCCCGCGCCCAGCGCCCCAGCGGCGGCCTCGCCGGAGCGTCCGCCCACGCGAGCCGGGCTCTACTGCCGCGCGTGTGGCGCTCTCAACCGCCAGGGCGCCCGCTACTGCCGCATGTGCGGCGGCGCCCTCCAGAGGGAGCCAGCGGCGGCGCTCTCCGTCGTGGGTAGCGCGCCGGGGGCCATCCGCTTTGTCCTGGGGTCCCAACCCGTGGTGCTGGGCCGCAAGAGCGGCAGCCAGCCCGTGGACCTGGACTTGAGCCCGCTGGACCCCGATGCCTATGTCTCGCGCCGCCACGCGCGCGTCACCTGTGCCGAGGGCCGCTACTGGATCACCGACCTGGGCAGCTCCAACGGCACCTATCTGAACGAGCGGCGCCTGGAAGAGGGGCGCGCCGCCGCCCTGCGCCACGGCGACCGCATCCGTGTGGGACGCATCGAGCTGGCCTTTACGCAACGCTGACAAGGGGAATGCCCTATGGATTGCACCGCCTGTGGTCGTGAGAATCGCAGCAGCGCCAGCTACTGCGCCTGGTGTGGCGAGCGCCTCTCGGCCACGGCCGAACAGGAGCAGCCCGCCCCGCCCCGCGAGGGGGGCGCCGTAACCCGCAAGCTGGACCTGGCCGATCTCCTGGAGAGCGATGCCCCGCTGGAGCCGGGCACCTGGCTGGATGGGCGCTACGAGATCACGGCGCTGCAGGAAACCTCTCCCGACAGCCGCACCTATGAGGCCCTGGATCGGGCCCGCTGCCCCGGCTGCGGCCATGTCTTTGAGGGCGAGGAGCCCACGGCCTATTGCCAGGAGTGCGGCGCCTCGTTGGCCAGGCCGCCCCGCGTCATCATCGTCGAGTATCTCGTGCGCCGCCCACAGACCTACGACCTGCACTGGCAGCGGGGCGGGCGCGACTATTATGTCATCGCCGTTCCCGAGCCCGAGCAGCCGGCTCCGGCGCCGGCCACGCTGCGGCTCGCCTTTGGCAGCGCCACCCATCCCGGCTACCACTATGGCCACAACGAGGACTCGTTGGATGCCCGGCTCTATGCCGACCATCTGGGCACCAGCCTGGGCTTTTTCGTCGTGGCCGACGGCGTGGGTGGGCAGCAGGGCGGCGAGGTCGCCAGCCGTCTGGCCATCGCTGCCGTGTGGGATCGGCTCTACCATGACGTGTGGCAGGCCGCCATGCTGGGCAGCCCGCCCGAGGACGAGGCCTGTGAAGAGGCGATCGGGGCGGCCATCGCCGCCGCCAACGAGACGGTGTATGCCCAGCGCACCGCCCAGGCCAGCGAGATGAGCACGACGCTGACGGTAGCCCTGACCATGGGCCGCAAGGTGTTCGTGGGCAACGTGGGCGATAGCCGCGCCTACCTGTTCGATAGCGAGGGCCTGCGCCGCATCACCCAGGATCATTCCTTGGTGCAGCGCATGGTGGATGCGGGCGAGCTCAAGCCGGAGGAGGTCTATACCCACCCCCGCCGCAACGTGATCTATCGCTCCATCGGCGATCGGCCCCGCCTGACGGGCGACACCTTTGCCGCCGAACTCGCGACGGACGGACGCCTGGTGCTGTGCAGCGACGGGCTGTGGGAGATGGTCCGCGAGGATGGCCTCGAGGAGGTCTTGCTGGCCGAGCCCGACCCGCAGATCGCGGCGGATCGCCTGGTACAGAACGCCCTGCTGGCCGGCGGTGAGGACAATATCTCGGTCATCATCGTCCAGGCCAAAGGTTAGCCCCAAGAGCAGAGAGTAGGAGAGAACAATGGCCAACGAGCTACAACTCGAAGTACAGATGAACAAGCGTCACGTGCCCGTGACCAGCACCCAGCAACTGATTTATGTGCTGATCTCGGCGCGCCCCACGGAGATCCTCTCCAAGGCGCGCATGGGCGTCAACTTTTGTTTCGTGCTGGATCGCAGCGGCTCGATGCGCGGCCACAAGATCGACCGCCTCAAGGAGGCCATGACCGTCGCCCTGAGGCGCCTGGCCCCGGATGATCGCGCCGCCATCACGGTATTCAACGACAACGCCCAGATCCTGGCCGAGAGCAGCCTCATGCGCGACCAGCGCAGCATGGCGGACAAGATCGCCGGTCTGCGGGCCGGGGGCGGCACCCAGATGTCCCGCGGGCTCAGCATCGGGTTGCGCGAGGTCTTTCGCCACATGGAGGATCAGCGGGCCAACCAGGTGCTCCTGCTCACCGACGGGCAAACCTATGGCGACGAGGCCCAGTGCCTCAAGCTGGCCCAAGAGGCCGGCGAGCATCGCATCCCCATCCAGGCCCTGGGCCTGGGCAACGACTGGAACGAGGACCTGCTGGACGAGATCGCGCGGCGCAGCGGCGGCACCTCGGACCTGATCGAATCCGCCGATGAGATCGTCCCGTTCTTCGCCCAGACCGTGGAGCGCTCCCAGCGGGCCGTGATCCGCAACGCCCGGCTGGTCCTGCGGCTGGTGGCCGGGATCGTGCCGCGGCAGGTCTGGCAGGTGACGCCTCTGATCGCCAACCTGGGCTATACGCCCATCGGCCAGAACGACGTCCAGATCGAGCTGGGCGAGCTGGATGCTCAGGAAGGCAAGGCCATCCTGGTGGAGTTGTTGCTGCCGCCCCGCCAGCCCGGAACCTATCGCATCGCCCAGTCGCAGATCGTGTACGACCTGCCCCAGCGCAACGAAACCGACCTGGATGCCCGCCAGGACATCCTGCTGGACTATACCATGGACGGCCAGCTTACCCGCCAGTACGATCCGGCCATCATGAACCTGGTGGAGAAGGTGACGGCCTACAAGCTGCAGACCCGCGCCCTGGACGAGGCGCGCCTGGGCAACGTGGCCGGCGCCACGCAAAAGCTCCGCGCCGCCGCCACGCGCTTGCTGGAGCTAGGCGAGGTGGATCTGGCCAACGCGGCCAGCGCCGAGGCCGACAGCCTGGAGAGCTCGGGCCAGATGACCTCGGCCGGGACCAAGAAACTCCGCTATCAGACGCGCAAGCTGACCCAGCGATTGCCTGACCTGCCCGAGGATGAGTGAAAAGGAGCCCAAGATGAATTGCCCCAAGTGCGGTAACGCCCTTCAAGATGACGCCGTGTTCTGCGATCAGTGCGGCAGCCGCGTGAGCGCCGAGCCCACCGAGGCGACCCAGGTGCCCGGGCCCTCGCCTGAGGCCGTGGCCGTGCCCGTGGCCGCTACGCCTGCCAGCGCGATCCTGTGCCCCGGCTGCGGCGCCGAGAACCTGCCGGGAGAAATGTTCTGCGCCGAGTGCGGCACGCCCCTGGAGGCCCCCGCCCCGGAGCAGGCGGCGGCCGCTGCGGCCCCCGCCCCGGCGGAGACCGTTGCCCCGACGCCTGCGCCCGCCCCGGCTCCGGCCACGCCTGCTCCCGCCCCCGCGGTAGAGGCGGCGACGG
>DCTX01000081.1 GCA_002329325.1 Anaerolineales bacterium UBA1429 | reverse complement strand
TGGGCGGAACGCCCGCGGGGGTGAGGGCGTTCCCGCCGCCGCTCGCACTGGCCCTCTCCCCCACGCGCGTCACGCATAGTCAGCGCGACCACACCCCCTCTCCCATTCATATGGGAGAGGGGGGCAGGGGGGTGAGGGCGTTCCCGCCGGCTAGACGATCGCGCCCTGGCCGAGTATAATCGCCTGGTTAGGTTCCATGGCCGGGTATCGGCCCCCGTTACAGAACGGTCCGGCCGCCTGGCTCCGTCTTGACCTCGGGAGGCGCGCCTATGTCCGAACTGGAAACGTTGCATGCCCGGATCCGCCAGTGCACCCTGTGCCGCCTGAGCCGGACCCGCACTCACGCCGTGCCCGGGGCCGGCCCCGCCAACGCCCGCATCATGTTCATCGGCGAGGCCCCCGGCTTTCACGAAGATCAACAGGCGCTGCCGTTCGTGGGCGCGGCGGGGCGCTTTCTCGAGGACCTGCTCGCCACCATCAACCTCACCCGCGAGCAGGTATTCATCACCAACGTCGTCAAATGCCGCCCGCCCGACAACCGTGATCCCCAGCCGGACGAGATCACGGCCTGTCGCGCCTACCTCGACGGACAGATCGCCCAGATCGCGCCCAGGGTGATCGTCACGCTGGGGCGCTTCTCCATGCAGTTGGCCTACTCGGGCGTCTCCATCAGCCGGGTGCACGGCCAGCCCAAGCGCATCGGCGACGTCGTCTACATGCCCATGTTCCACCCGGCGGCGGCGCTGCACCAGCCCCGCTACCGCTCGTTGATCGAGCAGGATTTCCTCAAGATCCCCGAGCTTCTTTCCGGCATCCAGGATATCACCGCAGACGACCAGCACGCTGCTCCGCCAGAGCAACTCAGCCTTTTCTGAATGGGGGCCATTTTGACTAGCAACACACTACGCATCATCCCCCTGGGCGGGCTGGGTGAGATCGGCCGCAACATGTTGGTCCTGGAGTACGGCGAGGACCTGATCATCATCGATGCGGGGCTCATGTTCCCCGAAAACGATATGCTGGGCGTGGACGTGATCCTGCCCGATATGACCTATGTGTATCAGAACGCCGACCGTGTGCGCGGCATCATCATCACCCACGGGCACGAGGACCATATCGGCGCCCTGCCCTACCTGCTGGAGAAGGTGAGCGCGCCCGTCTACGCCACGACGCTGACCCAGGGCCTGATCGAGGTCAAGCTGCCCGAGGCCCAGGTGCGCCACGCCGAGATGCGCACCATCGCCGCCGGCGACGAGATCGAGATCGGCCCCTTCCGCATCGAGTTCTTTCACGTGAGCCACAGCATCCCCGATGGCGTGGGGCTGGCGATCTATACGCCGGTGGGCCTGATCGTGCACTCGGGCGATTTCAAGTTCGACCACAGCCCGGTGGACGGGCGGCGCACCGACTTCGCCAAGCTGGCCGAGCTGGGCGGTCAGGGCGTCTTGCTGCTCCTCTCCGATAGCACCAACGCCGAGCGCCCTGGCTACACGCCCTCGGAGAGCGCTCTGGGCGAGACGCTGAACCGCATCATCCGCGACGCGCCCGGCCGCGTCATTGTGGCTTCGTTCGCCTCCAACATCTCGCGCATCCAGCAGGTGATCGATTCGTCGGTGCGCTGTGGCCGCAGGGTGGCCATCGTGGGCCGCAGCATGGTGCGCAATGTGCGGGTGGCCCGCAACATGGGCTATCTGGACGTGGATGAGGAGACCTTGTTGCCGGTGGATCAGATCGAGCATCTGCCCGCCCACCAGGTCAGCATCGTCTGCACCGGCAGCCAGGGCGAGCCCGCCTCGGCACTGGTGCGCATGGGGCAGGATCAGTATCGTCCCGTGAGCGTGGGCCCGGGCGACACGGTGATCGTCTCGGCGACGCCCATCCCCGGCAATGAGGAGTTCGTCAACCGCACTCTGGATGCCCTCTTCCGCCTGGGGGCCGATGTCTACTATGACGAGGTGCTGGACGTGCACGTCTCGGGCCACGCCAGCCAGGAAGAGCAGAAGATGATGCTCAACCTGATCCGCCCACGCTACTTTATCCCGATCCACGGCGAGTACCGCCACCTGGTGTGGCATGGCAAGCTGGCAGTGCAATGCGGCGTCCCCCGCGAGAACGTCCTGATCATCGAGACGGGCAGCGTGCTAGAGCTGAGTGAGGGCAGCGCCCGGGTGACGGAGCGCGTGGGCAAGGGCCTCTACTATGTGGATGGCAGCGGCGTGGCCGAGCTGGAGCACGCCATCCAGCGGGAGCGCACCGCCATGGCCCACAACGGCGTGTTGGTCGCCACCGTCGTCGTGGATCGCTACACCGGCGGCTTGATGGGCGAACCGCAGATCGAGAGCCGGGGCTTTATGTACGAGGCCGAGACGGATGGTCTGGCGGGGCGCATCCGCGAGGAGATCGCCCAGGTGGTGGCGCGGGGCGGCAGCCGCAGCGAGATGACCAATCGGCTGGAGACCGCCTTGAGCCGGCTGGCCCAGGCCGAGACGGGGCGGCGCCCCATCGTGATCCCCATCCTGGTCAAGCTGTAGGGCCCGGAAGCATGCTATAATGCTCCCTGAAGGCCCCATGCATCGGAGGCTCCCGCACACAGGACAGGCAAAAGATGACCAAGAGAACCACGAGGCGTCGGCCTCGCACGAGCAGCCGCGCCAGACAGCCGCGCCGTAGCCCTGCCAGGGGCATCCATATCAGCGCGGCCCAGGTCTCCTGGCTGCTCGGCTTGTTGTTGCTGGGCATCGCCCTGTTCACCCTGCTGAGCCTGCTGGACGGCAACCGGGGCACCGTAACCCAATGGTGGATCGGGTTGCTGACCCGCGCCCTGGGCTGGGGTCGCTATGCCGTGCCCCTGCTCTTGGCCCTGCTCTCCCTCTGGCTGCTCACCCGCCTGACGGAATCCCCCGTGCGCCTGCCCTGGATGCGCCTCCTTGGCAGCCTGTTGCTCCTGGTGGCGCTCCTGGGCTTTAGCCACCACTTCTACGCCGACCGCCAGGCCGCCGTGTCCCAGGGCGCAGGGGGCGGCCTGCTGGGCTACTACCTGAGCCTCAGCCTGGAGACCACCCTGGGCTGGGCCGGGGCCATCGTCGTCTTTGTGCTGCTGCTGGCCATCGGCGCGACCCTGCTGCTGAACCTCTCCCTGGAGGAGATCGTCAACGACGTGGCCCTCTGGCGGCAGCGCGCCGGCGACTGGCTGGCAGCCCGTAAGCAGCGCCGCGCCGAGAAGCGCGCCCTGGCGCCCGAGGAGCCCCTGCCCCGCCTCCTGCCGGAGGATAGAGACCTCTCCCCGATCATCTCGCGGCCGGCGGAGCCCGCGCCCCGCCCCGTGGGGAGGCCGGAGCCCGAAGCCGAAGAGGTGCCGCTGCCGTCAAGCTTCTCGCCCGGCCCGCACCGCTGGCTCCTACCGCCCATCGAGGAGCTGCTGGCCCAGGATGACGACCCGCCCACCAGCCTGCGGGATATCCGCGAGAAGGCCCGCCTGATCGAGGAGACCCTCGGCAGCCTGGGGGTGCCGGTGACCGTGGTGGAGGTGAACCCCGGTCCCGTGGTCACCCAGTTCGGCGTCGAGCCGGGCTATGTGGAGCGGCGCGATCGCAAAGGCCGGGTGCGCCGGGTCAAGATCCAGGTCGCCAAGATCGCCTCGCTGGCCAACGACCTGGCCCTGGCCCTGGCCGCCGCCCCCATCCGCATCGAGGCGCCGGTGCCGGGCAAGGGCATCGTCGGCATCGAGGTGCCCAACCGCGAGATGGCCATGGTGGGGCTGCGCAGCGTCATGGAATCCGAAGAGTTCGCCGAGTTGGCTGAGTATCCCCTGGCCGTGAGCTTTGGCCGGGACGTCTCCGGAGCGCCGGTGGTGGACGATCTGGCCTCGCTGCCCCATCTGCTCATCGCCGGGGCCACCAACTCGGGCAAGAGCGTCTGCATCAACGCGCTGATCGCCTGCCTGCTCTGCCGCAACACCCCCGACGATCTACGCCTGCTGCTGGTGGACCCCAAGCGTGTCGAGCTATCCAACTATAACGGCATCCCTCACCTGATCACGCCGGTGGTGGTGGATCCTCCCCGGGTGGTGGGGGTGCTCAAGTGGCTGGCCGCCGAGATGGATCGCCGCTACAAGGTGTTCGCCGAGGCCGGCGCCCGCAACCTGCAGACCTACAACGCCAAGGCCCCCGCCCGGGGCGAGCCCAGGCTCCCTTATATCGTCATGTTCATCGACGAGCTGGCCGATCTGATGATGGTCGCCCCAGACGAGGTGGAGCGCCTGGTCTGCCGCATCGCCCAGCTCTCCCGCGCCACGGGCATCCACCTGGTGATCGCGACGCAACGCCCCTCGGTGGACGTGGTCACCGGCCTGATCAAGGCCAACTTCCCGGCCCGCCTCAGCTTCCTCGTCTCCTCGCAGGTGGATTCGCGGGTCATCCTCGATACCCCCGGGGCGGAAAAGCTGCTGGGCCAGGGCGACGGCCTCTACATGGCGCCCGATTCGCCCAAGCTGGCGCGCATTCAGGGCTGCTGGCTGTCCGACGGCGAGCTGGAGGGGATCGTGAACCATTGGCGCAGCCAGATCCCGGCCCAGGCCACGATAGAGACCATCGAACATGTGGACCCCCAACGAGCCATCCAGAGGCCCCTGTGGCCGGGGGCCAAGGCCGAGATCCCGCAGGAGGACGAGTCGGACGAGGATCCCCTGCTCCAGCAGGCCATTGACCTGGTGACCCGCGAGCAGCGGGCCTCGGTATCGTTCCTGCAGCGCGGCTTGCGCATCGGTTATACGCGAGCCTCACGCCTGATTGACACCCTGGAGGAAAGCGGCATAATCGGGCCTGCTACGGGCACCAGCAAGGCCCGCGACGTGCTCAGGCCTGGCCAGGACGAAAGCCATCGTGACCGATCCGCGGCGGAACGACGTCAATCCGCCGATTCAGGAGAAACATTGTGACACATTCTATTGATATCCCCGCCCTTCAAGCCATCGTCGGTCCGGAGAACGTCTCGGCGCGCACTGCCGACCTGGAGGCGCACTCGATAGACGAATCCTGCGTGACGCCCTGCCTGCCCGAGGTCATCGTGTGGCCGGGCGACACCGAGCAAGTGGCGGGCGTTCTGCGCTACGCCAATGAGCACGAGATCCCCGTCGTCCCCTGGAGCGGCGGCTCCAGCCTGGAGGGCAATCCTGTGCCCGTGCACGGCGGCATCGTACTGGCCATGTACCGCCTCAAAGAGATCCTGGATGTGAATGAGGACGATCTCCAGGTGACGGTGCAGCCGGGGATCATCTATGACGACCTGAACGCCCACCTGCGGCGGCTGGGGCTCTTTTTCCCGCCGGCGCCGGGCAGCGCCGACGTGGCCACGCTGGGCGGCATGGTGTCCAACAACTCCAGTGGGATGCAGGCCGTCAAGTACGGCGTCACCCGCAACTATGTGATGAAGCTCAAGTGCGTGTTGCCCAATGGCGAGATCCTGGATATCGGCAGCCGCGCCAAAAAGAGCACCAGCGGCTATGACCTGGTCAGCCTGATCGTCGGCTCCGAGGGCACCCTGGGCGTGGTGACCGAGATCACCCTGCGGCTCATGGGCCTGCCCGAGCAGGTCTCCTCTGCCATCGCCGTGTTCGACACCCTCAAGGATGCCACCGATGCCGTCTATGACGCCGTGCGCTACGGGCTGGATGCGGCGGCCATCGAGCTGCTGGATGGCGGCACCGTCCGCGTGACCAACGAGCAGATGGGCCTGAACCTGCGCGAGGTGCCCACCGTCTTTATCGAGTTCCACGGCCCTATGGCCGGCGTGGAAGACCAGGTGGCCTATATGCGCGAGATCTGCGAGGATCACAACTGCCTCGAATTCGACGTGGCCGCGACGCCCGAACGGCGCGCCGTGCTCTGGGCCGCTCGCCGCGAGGCCCGCGATTCGATCAAGCTCTCCCACGCGGGCGAGATCCTGGTCTCCGGGGATGTGTGCGTGCCCATCTCGCACTTTGGCGAGATGGTCGAGTATGTGCACCAGGTGGCCAGAGAGACGGGCATGCGCATCTATGTCTTTGGCCATGCGGGCGACGGCAACCTGCACACCGAGATGATTCTGCGGCGCAGCAACGAAGACGACGCCCGTCGGGGCGATCGCGCTACCGATGCCATCGTGCGGCGGGCCCTGGCCGTGGGGGGCACCATCGCCGGAGAGCACGGTGTGGGTTTGGCCAAAAGGATCTTTCTGGAAGCCGAACACGGCCCCGAGGTGGTAGCTCTGATGAAGGCCATCAAGCAGGTGTTTGACCCCAAGGGCATCATGAACCCGGGCAAGATTTTCGCCTGAGAATCGCCCAAGGGATGTCGAGAAGCTTCTATGGAGATCCTGCGCCAGGGCGCTCTCACGCTGGGCCTGAGCCTCGGGCCTCAGCACTTGGAGAGGTTCGAGACCTATTACCGCGAGCTGACCGCCTGGAATGCTCGTTTTAACCTCACGGCCATCACCGGCTACCAGGAGGTCCAGCGGCGCCACTTTTTGGATTCGCTCTGCTGCCTGCTGGCCTTTCCGCAAGAGGGCAGCGACGTCATTCCCGACACGGTGCCAGTGCAGCGCGGGGGGCTCGGGCTGCGTTGCCTGGATGTGGGCACGGGGGCGGGCTTTCCCGGGTTGCCGCTCAAGATCATGCTGCCCGACCTGCGCCTCACCCTGCTGGAATCGGTGGGCAAGAAGGTGACCTTCTTGCAGCACATGGTGCGCACGCTGCGCCTGAGCGGGGTCGAGATCGTCCAGGGGCGGGCGGAGGAGGTGGCCCACCTGGCCACGCACCGCGAGTGCTATGACGTGGTGCTGGCGCGGGCCGTGGCCCATCTCTCTGTGTTGGCCGAGTATTGCCTGCCCTTTTGCCGCGTGGGTGGGCGCCTGATCGCCCCCAAGGGCGAGGATGCCGCCCAAGAGGCCGAGGCCGCCCGAGAGGCGCTGGCAGCCCTGGGCGGCAGACTGGTCGCCATCAAGCCCCTGGCCCTGCCCGATCTGGGCGATAGCGACCATCATCTCGTGGTGGTGGCCAAGGAAAGCAAGACGTCTGAGCGCTACCCCCGGCGCACAGGCATTCCCGCCAAGAGGCCCCTATCCCAGCGGACCGACTGAGCGAGGGCAGCTCGGTTTACGCTTTGGTTGTGCATGGTTGCGTTTTGCTTGTGCAGGTCTATAATAGCAGTAGCACATAGGAGAGCAGAAATCAGGACATTGCGAGTCTTGATTGTCCAGCCGATTTCTGGTATACTCCTGAAATGGATGCGAACTCGGCGTGGGGGCAGCGTGCATGCGAGTCAGAATAGAGTTCCTGGGCCTGGCAAGGGAGCTAGCCGGAACGAAAGAAGGCCTGGTGGAAATTGATCCTCCAGCCGCCTGGAAGGATGTCATCAGGCATCTGGCCTTGCAGTACCCCTCGCTGGTTGGTCCAGTGATCATCCCCGATCACTATACTCTAGCCCCTTCCTACATGCTCAACGTTGGTGGCCGCGCAATGGTGCGCGATCTTGATATGCCCGCGGAAACAGAGCAGCCCTTGCTGCTCATGTTTGCCGAGGCAGGAGGATAAGATCCATGTACGCATACACCGGCAAGATTTTGCACCTGGATATGACGACCCACACCAGGCGAGTGCAGCAACTGGAGCCCGAGTTCCTCAAGTTATACCTGGGCGGCGTCGGGCTGGCCACGCGGTTGGCCTATGACAACGTTGTCCCCGGGTGCGACCCGCTGGGGCCAGACAACGCCTTGTGCTTCGCCTGCAGCGCCTTTGCCGGCACCACGGTGCCCGTGGGCACCAAGCACGGCGTCGCGGCCAAGTCCCCCCTCACCGGCTTTATCGGCGATTCCCTCTCGGGCAGCCACTGGTCCGAGATGCTGCGCCGCGCCGGCTGGGACGGCCTGGTCTTCAAAGGCCAATCGCCCAAATGGGTCGTCGTCTTTATTGACGATGACGACGTCCAGTTCCTGGATGCCTCGCCCTATATGGGCATGGGCGCCGTCGAGGTGCAGAGCAAGATCCGCGATCGGCTGGGAGACGAGAACATCCGCGTCAGCGCCATCGGCCCGGCCGGCGAGAACCTGGTGCGCTTTGCCTCCATCGACAACGATGGTCGCCAGGTGGGGCGCACAGGCAACGGCGCCGTAATGGGCTCCAAGCGCATCAAGGCCATCGCCGTCCGCGGCACCAGACCCATCACCGTGGCCGATCGCCAGGGTCTGATGGAGAAGAGCCTCGTCCTCATCAAGCGATCGCAGGGGCCGGGCACTCTCAAGTACCGCACCCTGGGCACCCCCGCCAACGTGCTGAACATGAATGCCATCGGCGTGCTGCCCACCCGCAACTTTTCCGAGACGGTGTTCGAACACGCCGAGACCATCAGCGGCGAATACCTGCACGACCACTATCGCGTCAAGTCGGTGAGCTGCTCCGGCTGCTCCATCGCCTGCGAGCAGTGGGGCGTCGTGCGCGATGGCAAGTACAAGGGCGCCAAGATCGGCCTGGATTACGAGCCCCTCTTCGCCGTGGGCTCCAACTGCGGCATCGGCACCCTGCCCCCCATCATCAAGCTGGTGGAGATGGCCGACGAGCTGGGCATGGACGCCATGAGCGCTGGCGTGGTCATCAGTTGGGCCATGGAGTGCTACGAGCGCGGCCTGCTGACCAAGGAGGACACCGGCGGCCTGGAGCTGAACTTTGGCAACGAGGACGCCGCCATCGCCGTGATGGACATGATGGCCCGCCGCAAGGGGATCGGCGACCTGCTGGCCGAGGGCGTCAAGCGCGCCTCGGAGACTCTGGGCAAGGGCAGCGAGCACTTTGCCATGCACGTCAAGGGCATGGAGCTGCCGGGCTATGATGTGCGCAGCCTAAAGACCTTTGCCATGGGCCTGGCCGTGGGCACCCGCGGCCCTTGCCACAACCGCTCCCTGGCCTACGAGCTGGATATCAAGGGCGTGTTCGATCGCTTTAGCGCCGAGCACGGGCGCGGCCCCAAGGTGGTCGAGAACGAAAACTTTGCCTGCGTGCTGGATTGCCTGGTGCTCTGCAAGTTCCTGCGCAACTGCTTTGACGATTTCTACCCCGAGGTCGCCGAGATCTATACCATGACCACCGGCATCGAGCTGACGGCCGAAGAGCTGGCGGCGGTAGGTGATCGGGTCTGGAATCTCAAGAAGGCGTTCAACATCCGCGAGGGCTGGACCAGGGCCGATGACACCCTGCCGCCCCGCGCCCTCCATGACCCGGTCCCTTCGGGCCCCAGCAAGGGCAGCGTGATCAGCCCGGAAGAGCTGGACTTGCTCATTGCCGACTACTATCAGGCGCGCGGCTGGACCGAGGATGGCATGATCCCCAAGGCCAAGCTCATCGAGCTGGGGTTGGAGGAGGAGGCCGAGGAGATCGGCGTGGATGCTGTCGTCGCCGGCGCGGCGAGCTAAGGAGAGCCAGATGACCACCCAGATAGCATACCAACACGTGATCTGCGATCCCGCCGAGTGCACCGGCTGCCGCATATGCGAATACGTCTGCTCGGCCAACAAGCACGACGCCTTTGATGCCAGCCTGTCGCGCATTCGGGTCGTCCGTATCGAGCCGGTGACCATGACGGCCATCACCTGCCGCCTGTGCGCCGACGCCCCCTGCATCCTGGCCTGCCCCCGCGACGCCCTCACCCGCTCCGAGGAGAACGGCACCATCCTGGTGGATGAGACCAAGTGCGACGGCTGCGGCTGGTGCGTGGAGGCCTGCGATTTCGGCGCCATCGTGCTCAACCCCGTCACGCGCATGGCCGAGATCTGCGATCTGTGCGCAGATAACGAGGATGGCCCCCAGTGCATCAAGTTCTGCCCCAAGGAGGCCCTTTCCCTGGCCACCCCGGAGGTGCTGCGGCAGAAATCCCGCCGCAAGGTGGTGCAACGCCTCTTTGAAGAGCTGTTGAGCGAGGACTGATCGCTGCTCAGGGCCGCTCCGCGCGACAGCTTGCGCGGGGCGGCCTCAGCCTGCTTTATCGTTAGGTCCAAGCTTTCCCTTAGGAGTTGAGCATGACAACAAGCAACGAGCTGCGCATCGGCGTCTATGTGTGCAGTTGCGGCTCGAACATCGGCGGGGTGATCGACCCCGGCGCGGTGGCCGAATACGCCCGCACCCTGCCCGGCGTGGTGCTGGCCCGCGACAACCTGTACCTCTGCGGCGATCCCGGCCAGAACGCCATCGCCCAGGATATTCGCCAACAGCGGCTGAACCGCGTGGTGATCGCGGCGTGCAGCGTGCGCATGCACGAGCCCACCTTCCGCGCCTGCGTGGCCGAGGCCGGGCTGAACCCGTTCCTGATGGAGATGACCAACATCCGCGAGCAGGATACCTGGGTGCACTCCCACGAGCCGGAGGCGGCCCTGCTCAAGGCCAAAGAGATGGTGGCGGCGGCGGTAGCCAAGGTGCGCCATGTGGAGCCCCTGCAGCCCATCACCGTGCCCGTCACCAAGGCGGCCATGGTCATCGGTGGCGGCGTGGCCGGCATCAGCGCCGCGCTGGACCTGGCCGATATGGGCATCCACACCTACCTGGTGGAAAAGGAGCAGAGCATCGGGGGAACGATGGCTCAGTTGAACAAAACGTTCCCCACGATGGACTGTAGTATTTGAATTCTCGCACCCAAGATGGTTGACGCGGCGCGTCATCCCAAGGTCGAGATCCTTGCCTATTCCGAGGTCGTGCGGGTAGATGGCTACATCGGCAACTTTCGTGTAGAGGTGCTGCAAAAGCCCCGCTACGTCATCGCCGACAAGTGCACCGGCGATGGCGAGTGCGCCGATGCCTGCCCCATCGAGGTGCCCAACGACTTTGAGATGGGCCTGGCCCCCCGCAAGGCCATTGATGTGCCCCATGGCCAGGCGGTGCCCCTGATCTATGCCATTGACATGGATCACTGCATCCAGTGCTACCAGTGCGTCACAGCCTGCGGACATCGGGACGCCATTGACTTTACCCAGGAGCCCGAGCTGCTGGAGCTAGAGGTGGGCAGCATCATCGTGGCCACCGGCTTTGATAGCTTTGACCCCACGGTGATCCCCGAATACGGCTATGGCGCCTATCCCAACGTGATCACCGCCATGGAGCTGGAGCGCCTGGATAACTCGGCGGGCCCCACCGTCGGGCGGCTGATCCGCCCCTCGGATGGCCGCGAGCCCAAGAGCATGGCTATCATCCAGTGCGTCGGCTCGCGCGACCAACGCTTCAACGAGTATTGCTCCGGGTTCTGCTGCATGTACGCCATCAAGAACGCCACCCTGCTCAAGCAGATGATCCCGGACATGGATATCAGCATCTTTTACATGGATATCCGCACGCCCTCCAAGGGATATGAAGAGTTCTACAACCGGGCCCGCGAGGCCGGCATCCGCTTCATCCACGGGCGTCCCTCTCAGATCACCGAAGACCCGATCACCCACAACCTCTTCATCGAGGCCGAGGACCAGAGCCTGGGCCAGGTGTTGGAGCTCGAGGTGGACATGGTGGCCCTCTCTACGGCGGCCATCCCCCGGGCCGATTCGGAGCAGGTGGCCTCGAACTTGACCCTCTCCCGCAGCCCGGGCGGCTTCTTCATGGAGTATCACCCCAAGCTGCGGCCTGTGGATTCGCCCACCGATGGCGTGTTCCTGGCCGGGGCGGCCCAGGGCCCTAAGGATATCCCCGCCAGCGTGGCCCAGGGCAGCGCCGCGGCAGCCCGCGCCGCCCGCGTGCTCTCCTCGGAGACGTGGGAGATCGAGCCGATCATCGCCAAGGTGGATGCGGACGTGTGCGTCAGCGCCCAGGGCGCCAAGTGCGGCCTGTGCGTCTCGGCCTGCCCCTATGGCGCCATCAGTTGCGTCCAGGGCGAGCCGGCCCAGATCACCTCGGCCAAGTGCCATGGCTGCGGCGGCTGCGTGGCCGAGTGCCCCCACAGCGCCATCACCCAGGCCCACTTTACCGATGCCCAGGTGGTGGCCCAGTTGGGCGAGCTGCTGCGCGACCGGCCCGAGGAAAAGGTCATGGCCTTCATGTGCCACTGGTGCAGCTATGGCGGCGCCGATATGGCCGGCACCAGCCACTTCGAGTACCCGGCGGTCTCTCGCGGCCTGCGCGTGATGTGCTCCGCCCGCATGGACTCGGACTTTATCCTGGAGGCGTTCCGGCGCGGGGCGGGCATGGTGCTCGTCTCCGGCTGCCACCCCCAGGATTGCCACTATATCACCGGCCAGCAGGTGGGCGCCAAGCGCTTTGAGCGCCTGCAACGCCAGATCGAGCGCCTGGGCATCAGCCCCGAGCGCTTCCGGGTCGAGTGGATCTCGGCGGCCGAGGGTGAAAAGTACGCCCGCGTCATCACCGAGATGAGCGAGACGCTGAAATCCATCCCCCGGGAGCAGATCCTGGCGGAGAACCGCGAGGCCCGTGAGACCATCGAGCGGCGCCTGCAGCGCTGGAAGAACTCGCCCCAGATGGCGGCCCTGATGGCCGATGCGCAGCCGGCCCTGACCTCAGAACAGGAGGTGCCGGCATCATGATCCGCTCTGGCGAGTTCGATCGCGGCTTTATGCGAGAGGTAATGGCCGAGCCCGGCGGCGAGCATCTGCTCGACTGCTGGTCGTGCGGCACCTGTGCGGCCACCTGCCTGGTGCGCCGCTTTGACCCCGAGTTCAACCCGCGCCTGATCCTGCGCAAGGCGGGCCTGGGGCTGCGCCAGGCGGTGCTCTCCAGCAAGGAGATCTGGCTCTGCTCCGCCTGTGACGCCTGCTACCCGCGCTGCCCCAAAGAGATCCACATCTCGGAGGTGATGCAGGCCATCCGCGCCATCGCCATCCGCGAGGGTTACCAACCGCCGGGGCCTTTTGCCACGGTGGACGAGGGCGTCTGCTCCGGCTGCGCCGTGTGCACCCGCGCCTGCCCCTATCAGGCCATCTCCCGCGGCCCCGTCATGGTCAATGGCGCCGAGCGCACCATCGCCCAGGTGGACAAGAACCTGTGCATGCACTGTGGCGTGTGTGTGGCGGCCTGCCCCTCGGGGGCCATGAGCCTGGAGGAGTTCAACGACCAGGAGCTGCTGGCCCGCATGGGCGCCGGCGGCTGGCTGGAGCGCCCTGGCCACCTGCAAGGCGCCGCCGAGGCGCCCCGCATCCTGGCCTTTGTGTGCCAGTGGAGCATCCGCTCCGACGCCGAGTGGGCCGCCCTGGAGGCCCTGCAGAGCGAGAGCCTGCGCATCGTCAACCTGCCCTGCTCGGGCCGTGTTGACCCGGCTATGATCCTGCTGGCCCTGACCCACGGCGCCGACGGCGTGCTGGTGGCCGGCTGCCATGAGGGCGAGTGTCACTACAAGCGAGGCACCTACCTGGGCCGCAGCAAAGTCGCCCTGTTGGAGACCATCCTGGCCCAGATGAGCATCCCCGCACAGCGGGTGAGCTTTGTCGAGCTGGGAGCGCTGACCCGCAGCGCCCTGCCTGCGCTTCTGGAACGAATGTCCAACGAGATCGCCGCGCTGGCCCCTGCCCCGGCCGTCGAGCAGGCATAGAGGAAAGATATGGACAAGCTGAAACTGGCCGTCTACTGGGCCTCAAGTTGCGGCGGTTGCGACATCGCCATCGTCGAGCTGGGCGAGCACCTGCTGGAGCTGGCCCAGGTGGCCGATATCGTCTTTTGGCCCTGCGCCATGGACTTCAAGTACGCCGATGTGCAGGCGTTGCCCGACAAGTACATTGACGTGACCCTGTTCAACGGCGCCATCCGCACTGACGAGGACGCCCATGTGGCCCACCTGCTCCGGGAAAAGACCAAAGTGCTGGTGGCCTTTGGCTCCTGCGCCATGGAGGGCTGCATCCCCGGCCTGGGCAACATCAAGGGCCCCGACCACGCCCTGCAGCGCGCCTCGCTGACCACGCCTACCACCGATAACCCCGCCGGGGCGCTGCCCCGGGCGCGCTTTGCCATGCCCGAGGGCGAGCTAACCCTGCCCGCCCTGGCCAACCAGGTCCGCACTCTAGAGCAGGTGGTGCCCATCGAGTACTCGATCCCCGGCTGCCCCCCCAACCACGACCAGATCTGGAAGGCCATGACGGCCGTGATCGAGAACAAGCTGCCCGAGGTGGGCAGCCTGCTGGGCGTGGATGACCGCACCGTGTGCGACCAGTGTCCGCGGGTGCGCGAGGGCAAGATCCGCGTGGAGCGCTTCCTGCGGCCCCACGAGATCATCCCCGATCCAGAGCGCTGCCTGCTAGAGCAGGGCCTGATCTGCGCCGGGCCCGCCACCCACGCCGGCTGCGGCGCCCTGTGCGTCAAGGCCGAGATGCCCTGCCGGGGCTGCTACGGGCCGGCTGCGGGCGCGCTCGATCAGGGCGCCGCCCTCCTGGATGCCATCGTGGCCGGGTTCGAGGGCGAGAGCGATGCGGATATCCGTCGCGTCCTCGCCACCATCGTGGACCCGGTGGGCACCTTCTACCGCTTCAGCCTGGGGGCTTCGCTACTACATCAACTCAAAATGGGGGCCGAGGCCTCCGGCCAGATCTGCGCCTCACAGCGGAACGGGGAGGACGCATCGTGAAACGCATCACCATTGATCCCGTCACCCGCCTGGAAGGCCACGGCAAGATCACCATCTTTATGGACGATCAGGGCGATGTGGCCAACGCCTACTTTCAGGTGCCCGAGTTTCGCGGCTTTGAGAGCTTTTGCGAGGGCCGCCCGGTGGAGGAGATGCCACGCATCACCCAGCGCATCTGTGGCGTGTGCCCTACGGCCCACCACATGGCCTCCACCAAGGCCGCCGATGCCGTCTATGGCGTGACTCCGCCCCCCACGGCCCGCATCATCCGCGAGATGGTGTACGATGCCTTTGTGGCGGGTGACCATGCCACCCACTTTTTCATCCTCTCAGGGCCCGATTTCATCATGGGTCCCGACGCCGATCCGGCCCAGCGCAATATCCTGGGCATCGTGAGCAAGCTGGGCGTGCGCCTGGGCCAGCGGGTGCTGCGCCACCTGGCGGAATCCCACGAGGTGGTGGCCATGCTGGGCGGGCGCTTTGTCCACCCGGTGATGGGCCTCCCCGGCGGCGTCGCCAAGGGCGTCACGCCGGATATGCAACTGCGCCTGATCGAGATCGGCGAGAGCATGGTCGAGTTCGGCCAGTTCAGCCTGGGCGTCTGGCGCGACCTGGTGCTGGCCAGCGACGAGTTCCGCGACATGATCATGGGCGACGCCTACCTGCACCGCACCCACAGCATCGGGTTGGTGGATGCCAACAAGCAACTCAACTTTTACGATGGCAAGGTGCGGGTGGTGGACGTTGAAGGCCATGAAGTGGCCTACTATGCGCCCCACGAGTACGCCGAACACCTGGCCGAGCGGGTCGAGCCGTGGACCTATGTCAAGTTCCCCTATCTCAAACGCTTTGGCTGGCACGGGCTGACCGACGGCATGCAGAGCGGCGTCTATCGCTCCACCCCCCTCTCACGCCTGAATGTGAGCGAGGGCATGGCGACTCCCCTGGCCCAGGAGGCCTATGAGGAGTTCTATGCCTATATGGGGGCCAAGCCGGTGCACGCCACCCTGGCCACCCACTGGGCCCGCCTGGTGGAGATGCTCTATGCCGGCGAGCGCATGCTGGAGCTGGCGCGGGACGAACGGCTCACCGACCCCGAGATCCGCGTCATCCCCACCGAGACGCCCACCGAGGGCGTGGGCATCGTGGAGGCGCCCCGGGGCCTGCTAACCCACCACTATATCACCGACGAGCGGGGCATCCTGACCAAGGTGAACCTGATCGTAGGTACCACCAACAACCACGCCGCCATCTGCATGTCCATCAAGAAGGCCGCCCAGGCCCTGATCGGCGGCGGCAAGGAGATCACCCAGGGGCTGCTGGATCGGGTCGAGATGGCCTTTCGCGCCTATGACCCCTGCTTCGCCTGCGCCACCCACGCCGCCCCCGGCGATATGGACCTGGAGGTGGCCGTGTATAACGCCCAGGGAGAAGAGATGGCCAGGCTGCGACGCGATCCATCGGCGGGAGGCGAGGGGTAGATATGGGCACACGTGGACGCATCATCAAGACCGATACCCCCGAGCGCCAGACCCTGCTGCGCCCCATGGTGCTGCGCCGCAGCGAGCTGGTGGTGGATCACGAGGCCTGCTGTGGCTGCGTGCTCTGCAAGCTGGTGTGCCCCCGCGAGGCGATCTCCCTCAGCGCGGGCGAGCTGGCCGACGGGCGCATGACCGTCGCGCCGCGCATGGACATCGATCCGGCTCTGTGCAGCATGTGCGGCGAGTGCGTCGTGATCTGCCCGACCCACGCCCTTTCCATGACCATCGACGGCAAGCCCGAGATCCCGGTGATCTCTGGCAAGGCGTTCCCCTATCTGCTGCGCAACGTGCGTGTGGACCAGGGGGCCGCCGCAGCCTCGACCGATACCGGCTACATCGATAACTGCCCCGTGGGGGCCATCAGCGCCGATGTGGCGCTGGATGAGGATGGGCAGGTTGCCTCCGTCAGCAACGTGGAGGTCGACCGGGGCAAATGCATCGCCTGCACCCGCTGCATGCAGTTGGGGCCGGCTGGCGCCTTTGCCATCACCAAGCCCTACCAGGGCCATGTGCGCCTGAATGTGTCCCTCTGCCCCGAGGGCTGCCAGGCCTGCGCCGATATCTGCCCGACCAAGTGCATCAGTTACGACGGGCAGCAGGTATCCGTAGACGAGCGTTTCTGCATCTACTGCGGGGCGTGCGAGCACGTCTGCCCCGCCGAGGGGGCCATCGCCGTGCAGCGAACCAACATCCTGCACACCCCCATCGAATCGGGCGCCTGGGTCAAGGCGCTGGATAAGCTGGTGGCCTACCAGGCGGTGGTGCGCGAGTACGACCGCAAGGGCCAGCTCCGGCGGCGCCGCGCCGTCCTGACGGGCCTGCTGGGCGAGCTGCCCGAGGACGAGGTGGACAGCCGATGATCGGGGCGCGCTCCTGCGCTTTGCGGCCCTCATCCCCACCAACGACGCCGTCTCAAGACCGCGCCCATGCCCCCTCTCTCGCACGCGGGAGAGGGGGAGACGAGGCCCGCCAGGGCCTTGCGGGGGTGAGGGCGACGCCGCGAGCTGCCCGATCGCCCTCCGGCAAGGGCGGGATTTGCCCATGAGACCCCTCGATCCCCTCATAGATGCCCTACCCGCGGCGGCGCGGCTGCGCTGGCGGCCGCTGCAGATCGCCAAGATCACCACGGATTCGCGCCAGGTGGCGCCCGGCGACCTGTTCGTGGCCGTGCCCGGAGTCAATGTGGACGGCCATCGCTACATCCCGGCGGCGCTGCAGGCCGGCGCCGCCGCCTGCGTGGTCGAGCGCGAGACGCCCGAGCTGGCGAAGGTCCCTACGGCGGTGGTGCCCGATTCGCGCCAGGCCCTGGCCCACCTGATGGCCGCCTGGCATGGCCACCCGGGGCGCAAGCTGCGGGTCATCGGCGTCACCGGCACCGACGGCAAGACCACCACGACGCGGCTGATCGCCAGCATCCTGGGCGCCGCCGGCCACGTGGTGGGCACCATAGACTCGGTGGCCGCCACCATCGCCGGGCACGAGACGCCCACGGGCTTTCACACCACCACGCCCGATGCCCCCGAAGTGCAGGCCTACCTGGCGGAGATGGTGGAGGCGGGCGTGGCGTATGCCGTGATCGAATCCACCTCCCACGGGCTGGCCCAGCACCGGGTCACCGCCTGCGAATACGACGTGGCCGTGGTCACCAACATCACCCACGAGCACCTGGATTTCCACGGCAGCCTGGAGGCCTATCAGCAGGCCAAGGCCATGCTCTTTCGCGCCTTGAGCACGTCAGCCCGCAAGGAAGGCATGCCCAAGGTGGCCGTGCTCAACCGGGACGACTCGTCCTACGCCTACCTGAGCCCCATCCCGGCCGAGCGGCGGCTCTGCTATGGCCTGGGAGAGGAGGCCGACGTGCGCGCCGCCGCCGTGGTCGCCGATCCGACGGGCCTGCACATCAAGATCGAGACGCCCTCCGGCGCGGTGCCCGTCAGCTCGCCCCTGGTGGGCCGCTACAACGTGCACAACATCCTGGCCGCGGTGACGGTGGCCCACGCCTTGGGGATCGCTCCGGCTGCCATGGCCGAGGGGATCAGGCGGGTGCGGGGCGTCATCGGGCGGATGGAGCGCATGGATTGCGGCCAGCCCTTCACGGCCATCGTGGATTTCGCCCACACGCCCAACGCCCTGGACAAGGCGCTCCAGTGGGCCCGCGAGCTGACCGGGGGGCGCGTGATCGTCGTGTTCGGCTGCGCCGGGTTGCGGGATCGCGCCAAGCGCCCCTGGATGGGCGAGATCGCCGGGCGCCTGGCCGATGGCGTGGTCATCACCGCCGAGGATCCGCGCACCGAATCGCTGGAGACGATCATGGAGCAGATCGCCGAGGGCTGCCGCACCGCGGGCCGCCAGGAGGGCGAGGGCTACTGGAAGATCGGCGACCGGGGCGAGGCCATCGCCGCCGCCCTGGGCATGGCCCAACCGGGAGACGTGGTGATCGTCACCGGCAAGGGCCACGAGCGCTCCATGTGCTTTGGCGAGATCGAGTACCCCTGGAGCGACCAGGACGCCGTGCGCGAGGCGCTGGCGCGCCTAGGCTATGGGGCGAGCGACACGACACCTCCCAGGTAGCTGGGAGGTCGCTGATAGCGCGTGACCATGCGCCCCGTCCCTCGCATGCGAGGGACGGGGCGCAGATGCAATCGTGGGGTAGAATCACCCGTGGGGGTGACGGCGCCTCACCGGCCAGCCCCTATTGGAACACCCCGCTGACGATCAGCTTGCCAGGGAGCAGCTCCACAGCCGTGATCTCGGCGGCTCCATTGACGGTGATCGGTATGCCGTTGGCCGTGTTGTAGCTGTCGATGGCGGCCTGGATCAGGGCGCTGGCGATCAGGCGGGCAAAACCCGAGAACCCCGAGCCCAGGCTGAAATCCACAATGCGCAGGTAGAGCTCTCCATTCACGACCTGTGGCACCGCCACCATGGTGATCTCGCCGCTGAGGCCCGAATCGGCGTGGGCCGCGTTAAAGGTGGCGATCACCTGCTGCTCGGTGATGGTGACCGTCATGTCGTCGACACTGAGCCCTTGCTGGGCAAACTCCCCCCCGCCCACAAAGGCGGCCAGCTCGGCCTCGGTCAGCTCCAGCCGAAAGCTGCGATCGTCGGTGGGCGCCGTCTCGGGCGACTGCGCCTCCTCGGCGGGTTGGGTCGTCGCCGCCGGTTGCTCGCCAGCCGCAGGGGGCGCCTTGGGCGTGACGGTGGGATAGAGGGTGGGCAACACGCGGGTGATGGGTTGATCGGTGAGGTTCTGGCCCTGGGCGCTCTGATCCACCAGCAGGCCCGCGTCCTCCAGCCAGCCCCCCAGCGCGCAGGCCGGCATACTCAGCAGGCCCAACAAGACCGCTACAGCGATCCAATACTTGCGTTTCATCCGATGTACTCCCCAGTAGGTGGCGCTATCGCCATGATGTCTTGCGCCAAGCCGCACTAGGCGGCAACGAGTTGCTCGATCGGCACATGCGGTCTCCCCAGGGCCAGGGCCACCGCGGGGTGGGCGATCTCCCCGTAGGCGGTGTTGACGCCCCGCGCCAGGGCCCGGTCGGCCCGGATGGCGGCCTCGAAGCCGTGCTGGGCCAGGGCCAACACGTGAGGCAAGGTCGCGTTGGATAGGGCATAGGTGGAGGTGCGCGGCACGGCGCCGGGCACGTTGGGCACACCATAGTGCACCACGCCATGCATCAGGTAGGTGGGGCGGCTGTGGGTGGTCTGGCGGATGGTCTCGACGCAGCCGCCCTGGTCCACGGCGATATCGAGCACCACCGAGCCGGGGGCCATGGAGGCGATCATCTCCTCCGAGACCAGGTGGGGGGCCCGCGCGCCCGGCACGAGCACGGCCCCGATCAGCACCTCGGCGCGGCGCACCGCCTCGGCGATGTTGCGCCGGTTCGAGGCCACGGTGCTCAGACTGCCATGGAGGACGTGCTCCAGGTAGCGCAGCCGATCCAGATTCAGGTCAATGACCGTCACCCGGGCGCCGAGGCCCAGGGCTACCTGCGCCGCATTGGTGCCCACGGCGCCGCCCCCCAGGATCACGACGCTGCCCTGGCGCACGCCGGGCACCCCGCCCAGCAATACGCCGCGTCCGCCCTGGGGCCTCTCCAGCAGATGGGCGCCGATCTGCACCGCCATGCGCCCCGCGATCTCGCTCATGGGCGTCAGGAGGGGCAGGCTGCCGTCATCTCGCTGCACCGTCTCATAGCCGATGGCGGTGACGTGCCGGTCCAGCAGGGCCTGGGTGAGGGCCTCCTGGGCCGCCAGGTGCAGGTAGGTGAAGAGGATCATCCCGGGGCGCAGCAGGGGATACTCGGAGGGCTGAGGCTCCTTGACCTTGACCACCAGCTCGGCGGCATAGGCTTCGCCCGGCGTATCCACCAGGCTGGCGCCCGCCTGGGCGTACTCCTCATCCCCAAAGCCGCTGCCGACCCCCGCCCCACGCTGCACCAACACCTGATGCCCGGCATGGGTGAGGGATTCCACGCCCCCCGGTGTCAGGGCGACCCGGAACTCGTTGTCCATGACCTCTTGTGGCAGCCCGACGATCATGCCTGGCCCCCATTCTAGACGCCAAACGGCGTGAGATCTCTCCTATACGCCGACGGTGGCGTCATCTCCGATGTTGAGTTGCGAAACCTGTCCCTTGACGGTGGCCCTTCGCCCGATGAGCGAGCCCTCCAGGACGCTATCCTGGATGTGGGCCTTTTCCTCGATGATGCTATCGCGTACGATGGCGGATACGATCTGGGCACCCTCGGCGATGCTGACGTGCGGCCCAATGACCGAATCGCGGAGTTGGGCCGAGGGCGCGATGTACACGGGCGGCACGATCACGCAGTTCTCGCCCCGCGTCCCTTCGCTGGCATGGCCGTTGGCCAGCAGGTGGCGATTGGTGGCCAGAATCGTCTCCGGCTGGCCGCAATCCTGCCACACGGTGACGTTCTCGGTCACGAAACGGTTCCCCCGCTCGATCATGACGTTGACGGCATCGGCCAAATAGTACTCGCCCTTGGTGCGGATGTCGTTCTCCAGCATATAGTCAATGGCCGAGACGAGCTTTTGGCCATCCTGGAACCAGAAGACGCCCACCGTGGTCTTGCGGTGATCTACGGTCTCGGGCTTTTCCACATAGCGGGTCACGCGGCCCTGCTCTTCCATCACCACGCCGAATGCGCGGGGGTCCTCCACCTCCTGGACATAGATGACGCCATCGGCGGGGTTGTTCTCCAGCACGGTCAGGTCGCCCTCAAAGATCGTATCCACAAAGATCACCAGGCAAGGTCCCGAGAGGTACTCCTTGGCCAGATGGATGGCATGGGCCTGCCCCTTCATCTCCTCCTGGAGCACATAGCGGGTCTTGAAGTGATAGTGGCTATCCACATAGCTCTGGATCTGCTCTCCCAGCCAGCCGGTGATAAAGATAATCTCTTCGACTTGGATGGACGCGAGTTTGTCCAGGGTGTGGCCCAGCACGGTGTTCCCGGCCACATGCAGCAGAGGCTTGGGCCGAGACCAGGTGTGCGGGCGCATGCGGCTGCCAAAACCGGCTACAGGGAGAACAACTTGCATAGAGCTGCCTTTCTCGTGATATCGTATGATGACGGGCCCCTACAGCGCCGGGCGCCGCAGATGCCAGTCTGTCGCTTGCTCGTACGCATAGGCGATGCGCAGCACCTTGGCCTCCTGGTAGGCATCGCCCAGCACCTGCATCCCAATGGGCAGGCCATCGGCCATGCCGCAGGGGATGGCCGCCCCACAGATCCCGGCCAGGTTCGCCGAGAGGGTAAAGATGTCCACCAGGTAGAGCTGGAGCGGGTCATCCACCTTCTCGCCGATGCGAAACGCCGTCAGCGGCGCGGTCGGCACCACCAGGGCATCGCACTGCTCATAGGCGCGGTCGAAATCCTGCTTGATCAGGGTACGCACCTTCTGGGCCTTGAGGTAGTAGGCGTCATAGTAGCCCGTCGAGAGGGCATAGGCCCCCAGCATGATGCGACGCTTGACCTCCGGGCCAAAGCCCGCCGCCCTCGTCTGGCGGAACGTCTCCCAGATATCCTCGGCCTCGGGGGCGGAATAGCCGTAACGGATGCCGTCAAAGCGGGCCAGGTTGGCGGAGGCTTCCGCCGGGGCCAGCAGGTAGTACACCGACAGGCAGTAATCGGTGTGGGGCATCGAGATATCGACGATCTCGGCTCCCAAGGCCTCATAGACCGTCAACGCCTGGCGCACCGCCTGCTCGACCTCGGGCTGCATGCCCTCGACGAAGTACTCGCGGGGCACCCCCAGCTTGAGGCCCTTGACGCCTGCTCCCAGCTCGCTCAGGTAATCGGGCACCGGCAGATCCGCCGAGGTGGAATCGTTGGGGTCATGCCCGGCGATGGTCTGCAGCAGCAGGGCGCAATCGGTGACGTCCTTGGCCAGGGGGCCGACTTGATCCAGCGAGGAGGCAAAGGCCACCAGGCCATAGCGGGAGACGCGCCCATAGGTGGGCTTGACGCCGGCGATGCCGCAGAAGGCGGCCGGCTGCCGGATGCTGCCGCCGGTGTCGCTGCCGATGGCGGCAATGCACTCGCCCGCCGCCGTGGCCGCCGCGCTGCCCCCGCTGGAGCCGCCCGGCACGCGCTCCAAATCCCACGGGTTATGGGTGGTAAAGTAGGCCGAGTTCTCGGTGGAGGAGCCCATGGCGAACTCGTCCGTGTTGGTCTTGCCCAGCACAACGGCGCCCGCCGCCCGAAGCTTGGCCACCACGGTGGCGTCATAGGGCGGGATGAACCCCTGCAGGATGCGCGAGCCACAGGTGGTCTCCACACCCTGGGTGGTGAGCACGTCCTTGATCGCCAAAGGAATGCCCAGCAACGGGCCATCCTCGCCTTGGGCGCGGCGCCGGTCGGCGGCGGCAGCCTCAGCCAGGGCCGCCTCATCGGTCACGCGCAGATACGCCCGCACGCGCTCATCCACAGCGGCGATGCGCGCCAGCACCGCCCGAGTCAGCTCGACGGACGAGATCTCGCGCCGGGCGAGCAGCTCATGGGCCTGGTGAATGGTCAGATCATGCAATTGCACAAAGGCCTCCTGTGCAGGGCCAGAGCATGCGCGGGCTACTCCAGAATCGCCCTAACCTGAAAATAGTCGTCCTTGCGGTGGGGGGCGTTGGCCAGGGCCTCATCAGGCGTGAGAGAGGGGCCGGCCGCATCGGGCCGCATGACGTTGCGCTGGTAGATCGCCTGAGCCGTGGGCGGAATGGCCTCCGTGTCCAGCTCGTTGAGCTGCTCGGCATACTCCAGGATCGCCGAGAGTTGCTCGGCGAACAACTCGGTCTCATGCTCGGTCAGCGTGAGCTTGGCCAGTTCGGCGATATGCAATACCTGTTCGCGGTCTAGCTTCATGATGGCACATCCTGAGGCGTTCGGGCTATCCCGTGCGGCTCGCGGCGTCTGGAGGGCATGCCGAACGGGGCGCCGCTGATCGGCGGGCACAATACCGTGTGATTATAGCATCGGGCACAGAAGGCGGCCAAATGCTCGACGCCCGACGCGGCCAGGGCTCAGGAGAGCTGCTCCAGCCATGCCTCCACTGCCTGGCGGCGCGCGGCTGGCTCGTCCGGCAAGGCCAGGGGCCGCCCTCGCGCATCCAGCAGCAGGCCCAGTTTGCCGCCCCGCACGGGGGCGGGTTCGCCCCGGCGTCGCCTGCGCCCCGCGGGCTCGAACGCCAACCCGGCCTCAACGCCCTCCGCCAAGGGCAGGCGCGCCAGATGTCCCCAGATGAGCTCGGAATCCGCCCCCGCACCGCCCTCGGCGGCCAGATTCACATGGCCCGCCCACTGCCCCACTCGGCCCCGGCCGGCCAGGCCCAACACGGAGCCCAGCTCCAGCAGGGCATCGTAACGGAGCACCTGAAGTGCCGCCAGGGGCTCCACCTGGGCCAGAGCGCCCAGTTGGGGCCAGAGGGAGGCCCAATCGAGCACCAACCGGGTGACCCCCAATGGCTGCACGGCATCCAGCAGGGCGAGGGCTGCCCAGGGCTGCCCCCCGGCGCAGGCCAGCAGGCCGCCCCGCGCCGCGATCATGTCCACGGCCCAACCACCGGCCACGTCCTCACCCCCCAGGGCCGCCAGGTCCGCCAGCGCCGGGGCGAGGGCCTCTTGCGCCGCCGCATACAGGTGCCAGGGGGCGTCGCCATCGCGGGGGACTTGCGCATGGGCGCGGCGGCTCCAGGCATAGCCCCGGCCCGCCAGAGCCGCCACCGTCTGGGCAGCGCCCAGGTCCAGGCCCAGGACGCGCCGCTGGGCGCCCATCTGCCGGCTGAGGTACTGAAGGATGATCCCCAAACCCGCATCGCTGGGCAGGATCGGCGCGGCGGCCCGGCCCGCCAGGGCGTCATAGCCGGGCAACTGGGGCAGCTTGCGCCGGGCATAGCGCTGGGCCAGCTCGCGCTGCAGCTCCTGCGGCCGCAGCGCGCCTACGCTGGGCTGCACATTCTCCACCACGGTATAATCCCACCCCTCACCCAGGGCCTGGGCGATGGGGCGGCGGGCCTCGGGGTTGCCGGCGAACACCACGGCGGGGCGCTCGGCCGCCGGCGCCTCGGCGAACAGGGTCGCCAAGAGGTCCGCGGCCTCCACCAGCAGGTGGGTTGGGCCGCCATCCACGCCGCCCAACAGGACGATCACCTCCGGCGGGGCCTCGCGCAGGAGCGCCAGGTCGCGGCGGCGGCCCTCGTGGCCCTGGGCCAGGGCGATCACACGGCCGACGGAGGCATGGCTGGCCCGGCAGACGGCCAGGCCGCTCTGCAGGCTCAGCTCCTCGGTGAGGCCGATGAGGGCGCAATCCAGCGGCGGCGCCGCGCTGGCGGTGACGATCAGCGTATCCACGCCGGCCTGGCCCTCGCTGGGCAGGCGCAGCGCGCCGTCAGGGGCCAACAAGGCCCGCCCCGTCGTCTCCTCCAGGCGGGCGACGCACCGGCCCAGGCTGGCCGCCAGATCAACCTGAGGGGAGCCCACGGCGGGCGCCTCGGCGCAGGCGACCAGACGGTAGACGCCCTCGACGGGCTCGATCAGAGCGCCGTGGCTTTGGGCAGCCCCGAAATCCAGGGCCAGGATGGAGCATGGCGAGTTCCCACGAGACATGCTAGCGCCCCCACCCGAACAGGCCGCCCAGCCACTCGAACAGCAAAAAGTCGAGGCGGCTCTGCAGCACGGTAAAGTAGGTCAGGGCAGCGCCGGCAAAGATGGCGCCAAAGGCCGCCATAATGACCCACCGCCCGGCGCGGGCCAGGGTCTGTACGCCAGTGTACCAGAGGCGCAGCGGCCCGCCCCCGGCGCGGCGATACTGAAAGGTCGCCAGCGCCGCCAGGGTGCAGAACAGGAGAAAGGCCGCGTCCAGGGCATAGGCCCAGCCGCGCAACCCGCCGCCATAGCTGGCCGGGGCCAGCGAGACAAAGGAGACGGCCGCCTGCGGCACCAGGGTGCCCGTGAGGGCGCCTCCCATAGCCAGGGCCGAGCCCACGCCCAGCAGCATTGCCAACGGGATGCTGGAGAGAGGGGCGAGGGGACGCCAGCCACGGGCCAGCAGCAGCAACCCCAGCAGGACGAACACGGCGTAGGGCCAGGCCTCGCCGGGAGACTGGGCCAGGCGCGCCAGCCGCGGGGCCAGCACGTGGTTCCAGGCCAGCGCGGCGGCATAGCCGGCGGCCACCCCCACAAAGAGGTATTGCGCCAGGCGAAAGAGAGGGTTCTCGCCCACGAGATAGCTCAGGACGGCCAGCGTGAGCAAAGCCGCCACCCACAGCCCGATCCATTGCGTTAGATCCTGTGCGCCCAGTTCTCCCCAAGGCACGGCGGCTATGCTCCTTTCGCCTTGCGTTGGCGGCCCACGTTGGCCAATACGGCCGTCAACACGAGCACACCCCACAACGCCAGGTAGCCATCGTCGCTGCACAGGCTGCTCGGCTGCAGTGGGCCCGCCAAGGGATACTCGATGGCGCCGCAGGCGCCGGTCACCAGGGCGGCCAACTGCCCCGATTGCAGGTAGGGGGCCAGCATGGGCTCCAGCCGCGCCGTGACCAGGGCGTAGGTGGGCGTCGCCGTCTGCCCGGAGACCTGCTCGATCCAGCGCCGCGCCCCGTATGGCTCATCGGAGAGCAGCAGGATGGCACAAAAGTCGTCCAGCCCGCCGACGCCCCTCATGATGGGCAGGCTCGCCAGGGGCATCTGGTGCACATCATCATGGGGCAGGATCGAGGCCAGGTCCTGGGTCAGCAGGCGCAGCCCGCGGTCCTCCCCGGGCAGGTAGCCCAACACCACATAGTCGCCGCCGTAGGCGTAATCAGGCGCCGTGACCACGGCGCGAGCCAACACCTGGCGGGCCACGCCCACGCTTTCGGGGTGCGTGCCCACAGCCACCAGGGTGGTGCCGCGGCTCGCCAGGTCTGCCAGCACCTGCTCCGCCAGGGGGTTCAGCTCGCCACCATAGGCGGGCCCATAGTCGAACGCCACCAGCACCCGCCCCTCCCCCGGGATGTCCGCCAGCCTCTCGGCCAAAGAGACCACTTGAGGGCGCGGGTATCCCCACGAGCGGCTGGCGTTGTGGGTGAAGAGGGGCGCCAGGGCGGCCAAGAGCACCAGAAGATAGAGCAAACGGCGCAGGCCCGGCGAGGGTCGCCTCGGCGGAGACGCGAAGGCCTCATGGCGGGCCTGCCCCAGGGGGGCGGCCTCGGTGGCAATGCGACGCAGCAGGGCGGCCTCGCCCGCCTCCTCCTGGCGGGGCGCAGGGTCTGCTTCTGGCCCCATATCCGCGTAGGGAGGCGTGGCCTGGGGCGCGGGCAACAACCCTTCCAACCCGGCCAACGGGTCCAGATCGAGATCCTCGCCAGGTTCCGGGCCGCCGGCCGGGCCGCCCCCGGCCAACGGCGACAGGCAGCGGCTGCAGTAGGTTCGCTCGACGGCGTTCCGCGCCCCGCAGGCAGGGCAGAGGCGAAAGCGCGCGGCCTCTAGCCTAGCGCCGCACGTTTCGCAGAGGGGAGCGCCCTCCGGGTTGCGATGGCCGCAGGTTGGGCAGATGCTCACGCTGTCCCCCTATTCCTGGGCATGAGGCCGATCCACCCCCACAAGGATGCGCAAAGACCCCGCCAGGATGCCCAGGGCCGAGCCCAGGAGGATGCCGCGCACGCCCGCCGTCACCGGCACCATCAGCAGCCACTCCCTAAGGGCCGGGATGTAGGGCGAGAGGCGCTGGCTGGAGCCCAGTTGGGCTGCGAACATGAACAGGGCCGTCACCAGGAACACGACTCCGCCCGCGCGCCCCAAGCGAAAGGCGCGATAGGCGCCGCTGACGATGAAAAAGGCCAACAGGGCCGTCATGGTAGCCTGTAGGGGGGCGTAGAGGTGGTCAAAGATCCACGCCAGCGTCGCCGAGCCGGGCAGCGCTACGCCCACGACAAAGGTGCCCAGCAGGGCGATGACCAGCACCGCGCTGTAGCCGCGCCGGGCCTCGCCGGGGGTCTCGCCACCCAGGGCGCGCCGCCCGTGGACCATGACCAGGTGCGCCGCGCCGATCAGCAGGGCCAGGGAGGCCAGGAAGGCAGCCGCCTCGATGAGCAGGTTCGACGCCCGCACCAGGGGCTCGCTGCTGGTCAGGTAGCCCAAGAGGACCACAATCCCCGTGATCAGAGTGATCGCCACAGGCAGGATGCGGCGCATGGGCTAGCCCCCGATCCTCAGCGTCGCCAGGATGGCGCCGCCGATCAGGGTGATGGCCACCAAGAAGCGCGCCCAATCCTGGGCGGCCAGGCTACCCAGATGTAGCCGGCGGCCCAGATAGGCCCCCGCGGCGAAGAGGTCCTCGCCCGTCACCGGGTAATCGGCGGAGAGCTGTATCAGGCCCGCCACCGTGGGATCGCAGGTCCCTCCCAGCACGGGGGCATCGCCGTAATGCAGGGCCTCGGCCAGCCAGAGGCCCTCCTCGCCAAAGCGCCCCAGCATCAGGTGAGCCGTGCGCGGGGCCTGTTCCCCCTCGGCCGCGGCGCCCCCCGCGTAGGCCAGAGACTCGGGGCCGTACAGGTGCAGGTCGCCGCCGAAGGCGCCTCGGGCCTGTACCAGGTTCATGGCCAACAGGAGGCCCACCGGATTGCCCACCGTGACGCAGAGGGACTGAGCACCGTGGGCCGCGGAGCTCGCCGCCGCCTGCCTGCTGACATAGTCCAGGGCGTTCAGGCCGGCCACAAGGCGCGGCGTGGCCTGACCCCAATCGCCGCTCCCCAGGGTCACATGCAGGGGGGCGCCCGTCTCCACGCTCTCCATGCAGAGGCGCTGCAGCCGTTCATACGCGGGGATGGGCCGCAGAGGAAAAGGCCTGCCGCGCCGCGCCCACAGGGTGAACAGAGTGAACAGGATGGCAAAGCACGCCAGAGTCGCCAGAGCAGCCTCAGGGACATGGGCCAGGACGAACGGCTGCACCGCGCTCATCGGGCCGCCGCCTCGCTGCCGCGGGGGCGCTCAAGTTCGTCTTGCAGCGCCTCGATCTGGCCGGGGGTCTCCATCCAGGCCGCATAGCGCCGCACCTGAGGACGTCGGGAGCTGGCCCACATCGGCTCGGAGAGGAGCAGGAGTTGGCTGGCGAAAAAGCGCCAGGGCCGCAGCAGTTCGATGAGGAGCAGAGCGGGGGCAGCCAGGCCGCGTTCACGCAAGGCGCTCGCCAGGCGGTCCGGGCGTAAGGCCTCTGGGGGGCAGGAATCGCTCATGGCAGCACGCCTCGAGCTAGCGCAGGCGGCGCAGGCGGCGCAGCCAGCCCCACAGATGGAAGAAGGCGTGTCGGACGGCGTGCCATGCTCCCTGCTCCCTCTGGCGAATAGCCTGGATGGCGGACCGCGCCACCTCATGGATCGGCTGATCGAAGAGGCGATAGTCATCACCCAAGAGGCGTTCCAGCCCGGGCAGAGCCGCCACGGTCCCAACGGCTTGAAGGGCCCGCGCCGCATGCCAGCGCACCTCCCCGATCTCATCTTCGAGGCAGGCGACGAGTTGCTGCCGCGCCTCGCGTGAAGACAGGCGGCCCAACGCCGAGATGGCTGCGACCCGCACCAGCACGGGGCCCTCCGCCACATGGGCGGCCAGCGGCGCCGCCGCGCCCGGATCGCCGATGGCGCCCAGGGCATCGGCCGCGGCGACCCTCACCCAGAGCGAGGTATCATCCAGGGCCGCCGCCAGGCTATCGATGGCCTCGATGGCGCCCAGCCGCCCCAAAGAAAGGGCGGCGCTGGCCCGCACACGGGGCGCCTCGTCGCCCAGGGTCTTGATCAGGACCTCGACGGCGGCCTGCTGGGGCCAGCGCCCCAGGGCATCCGCCACCGCCTCGCGCTGGGCGGGGTCCGGGTCAGCAAGGCTCTGGCGCAGCCAGGCCAGCAACTCGCCGGCGGTCAACGGCGCCGCGCCATCGCGCCCCAGCACACGCTGCAACACCTGGGGCTTGTCCAGATTCTGAGCCGTCTGCGCCAGCGCCGCCGCAGCCTCCCAGCGCACCAGCGGCTCGGCATCACCCAGGGCCGCGATCAGCGCCCGCACTGTTTGGCGATCGGTCGCGCCGGCATAGCTCTGCACCGTGGCGCAGCGGACGAGGACATCGCCCTCTTGCTCGGCGTCGTCTCCATCCAGCCCGGATGCGGCCAACCCGAGCGCATCGCTTGGTTCGTTCAATGAGTCGTTCCCTCGTGCACGAGGACTTTTGTCGCGGCCGAGTATAGCATGGGCCAGCAGGCGGCGCAAGCAGCCGGCGGCGCGCGCCGCGCCACGGCCGGCCCGCGCAAACGCCGCATCTGCGCCCCCACCCGCACAAGTTCTATCCCGTATCCCCTTGTGGTATAATCGATTGACGGAGGCAAGCACCATGACCCAGAAGAAGCGGCTCCTCTTGATCGATGGTCACGCCCTGGCCTATCGCGCCTACCACGCTACCCCTCCCATGACGGCGCCCAACGGCGAGCCCACCAACGCAACCTTTGGCTTTGCCAATATACTGCTCAAGGCCATTGACGATCACCAACCCGATTATGTGATCGCCACCTTTGATGCCGGGCGCACCTTTCGCCATGAGGAGTACGCCGAGTACAAGGCCACCCGCGCCCACATGCCCGATGACCTGCGCCCCCAGGTGCAGCGCATCCGCGAGCTCTCCGAGGCCATGGGCGTACCCGTCTTTTCGCGGGAAGGCTATGAGGCCGACGACTTGCTGGGCAGCCTATCGCGCCTCGCCTCTCAGCACGACCTGGAGACGATCATCGTCACGGGGGATAGCGATACCTTTCAGCTCGTGACGGACAAGGTCAAGGTGTTGACGCCGCGCCGTTCCCTCGGCGACGTGCAGCTCTATGATGTGGATGCGGTGCGCGCCCGCTATGGCCTGGAGCCGCCCCAGTTGATCGATCTCAAGGCCCTGATGGGCGATTCCTCCGATAACATCCCCGGCGTCAAGGGCGTCGGCGAAAAGACCGCCACCACCCTGCTCAAGAAGTACGGCGATCTGGAGAACATCTACCACCACCTGGCGGAGGTCGAACCGCCTCGCTTCCGCAACGCCCTGGAGGCCGGGCGCGCCGATGCCGAACTGAGCCGCCACCTGGTGACCATCGTGTGCGATCTGGACCTGGATCTCGACCTGGAGGCTGCCGTCTGGGGCGAGTTCAACCGCGAGCGCCTGATGGACCTGCTGCGCGAGCTGGGCTTTCACTCCCTGGCGAGCCGTATGCCCAGCGCCCCTGCCAGCGACACGGGCCAACTCAGTCTGTTCGGCGACGCTCCCGCCCAGGCGCCCGCCGACCCTGTGCTGGGCGACTATCGCATCGTGGATACCCCCGCCGCCCTGGAGAGCCTGGCCAAGAGCTTGCGCGAGGCGGGGCTGTTCAGCCTGGATACCGAGACCACCGGCACCGATCCCATGCAGGCCCGGCTGGTGGGGATCTCGGTGTCGGCGGAGGCGGGCAAAGGGGCGTACCTTCCCGTGGGCCATGCGCTGGCCAAGGGCCAGCGGCAGCTCGATCTCGCCACGGTGCAGCGGGTGCTGGGGCCCGTCCTGGCTGACGCGTCGCTGGCCAAGGTCTGCCACAACGCCAAGTATGACCTCACGATCCTGGAGCGGCATGGCCTGCCCGTGCAGGGCCTGAGCGACGACACCATGCTGGCGGCCTGGTTGCTGGCCCCCACGGGACGCGGCATCGGCCTGCGCGAACAGGCCTGGCAGCGGCTGGGCGTCGAGATGATGGAGACCACCGAACTGATCGGCAGGGGGCGCCAGCAGACCACCATGGACAAGGTGCCCATCGCCCGCGTGGCCAACTATGCCTCCGCCGACGCCGATATGACCCTGCGCCTGCGTGACGTGCTGCTGCGCGACCTGGCCGAGCACAATCAGACCAGGCTCTATCGCGAGCTGGAGATGCCCCTGGTGCCGGTGCTCCAGGCCATCGAGATGCACGGCGTGTTGGTGGACACCGCCTACCTGCACGAGATGTCGCGCGTCATCGGCGAGTGGATCGCCGAGATCGAGGACAAGATCTATGCCGCGGCAGGGCATCCCTTCAACCTGAACTCCCCCAAGCAGTTGGGCGAGGTGCTCTTTGACGAGTTGGGTCTGCCCGTCATCCGCCGCACCAAGACGGGCTACTCGACGGACGCCCAGGTGCTGGAGGAACTGCGCGACAAGCACCCCATGGTCGAGATGCTGCTGGAATACCGCACCATCGACAAGCTGCGCAGCACCTATATCGACACCCTGCCCGCCCTGGTGAACAAGGCCACCGGGCGCGTCCACACCTCGTTCAATCAGACGGGCACCAGCACGGGGCGCCTTTCCTCCAGCGACCCGAACCTGCAGAATATACCCGTGCGCACCGAGCTGGGCCGCCAGGTGCGGGGCGCCTTTATCGCGCCCGAGGGCTATGTGCTGTTGGGCTGCGACTATTCCCAGGTGGAGCTGCGCCTGCTGGCCCATGTCGCCCAGGACCCAGAGATGATGGCCGCCTTCCATCGCGACGAGGACGTGCACGCCACCACCGCCGCCGCCGTCTTTGGCGTACCCCTGGACCAGGTTACCTATGAGCAGCGCAACCTGGCCAAGGCGATCAACTTTGGCCTGATGTACGGCATGTCCCAGTATGGGTTGGCGGCGCGCACCGATCTCTCGGTGGACGAGGCCGGGCAGTTCATCGACGCCTACTTTGCGCGCTTTGCCGCCGTCAAGCGTTACCTGGAGAACACCATCCGTCTGGCCCAGGAGAACGGCTTTGTGGAGACGATCTTGGGGCGCCGGCGCTACTTCCCCGAGCTGCAGAATCGCGCCACCAATCAAGCCGTTCGCCGGGCAGCCGAACGCGCGGCCATCAACATGCCTATTCAGGGCAGCGCCGCCGATATCCTCAAGATCGCCATGATCCGCCTGTACAATGCCTTGCGCGAACAGCCCGTGCAGGCCCACATGATCCTGCAAGTGCACGACGAGCTGGTGCTGGAGGTGGCCGAGGCGGACCTGGCGCCCGTCACCGATCTGGTCGTGGAGACCATGTCTTCGGCCTACAAGCTGGATGTCCCCCTCAAGGTGGACGTCGCCGTGGGGAAAAACTGGATGGAGATGAAATCTGCATGATTGATCTGGAGCTTAGAGAGTGCCTTGTCCGCGCCATCAAGCGCGCCCAACGCCACAACGACCTGCCCTCTTTCGAGGTCCCCACGGACATCCCGATCGAGCGCCCCAAGCAAGAGGAGATGGGCGATTACGCCACGCCCGTGTGCATGCAGTTGGCGCGGGTGGCCCGCATGGCCCCCATCAAGATCGCCGAGATCCTGGTCAGGCGGCTGGAGGCCCCCGATTTCGTGGGCGCCATCGAGGTGGCCCACCCCGGCTTTATCAACTTTCGCCTGGCTGATGCCTGGCTGACCGCCCAGGTGCCGGCCATCCTGGCGGCGGGACCAACATATGGCCAGCTAGACCTGGGCGCGGGCCAACGGGTGCAGGTTGAGTACGTGAGCGCCAACCCCACCGGCCCGCTGCACATGGGCTCGGCCCGCAACGCCATCCTGGGCGACGCCCTGGCATCTTCGCTGCAGGCCGCCGGATACGACGTGCAGCGCGAGTACTATGTTAACGACGCGGGCAGCCGCATGCGCCTCTTTCACGAGACGGCCTTCGCCCGCTACGCCCAGGCGCTGGGGCGCACCGATGAAGAGGTGCCCGAGGACGGCTATCGCGGCCCGTACATGATCGAGATGGGCCAAGAGCTGGCGCAGGAGCGCGGCGACGAGTTCTTGCGCATGCCCCGCGAAGAGGCCCTGGCCGCCATCGGCGCCCTGGCCCTGGAACGGGTGCTGACCCAGGCCCGCGAGGACCTGGCCCTGCTGGGCATCCAGTATGACTGCTGGTTCTCCGAGCAATCGCTCTACACCAATGGCCAGTTCGAGACGGTGATGAGCCTGCTGCGCCAGGGCGACCACCTGGACCTGCATGATGGCGCCGTGTGGTTCATGGCCACGCGCCTGGGCGGCGCCAAGGACGAGGTAGTGGTGCGCTCCGATGGCACGCCCGGCTACTTTGCCTCGGATATCGCCTACCACTATAACAAGTTCGTGGAACGAGGCTTTGACCGGGTGATCGACGTCTGGGGGGCAGATCACCAGGGCCACGTGCCGCGCATGCACTATATGATGCAGGCGCTGGGATTGGAGCCCGAACGCCTCGTCTTGATCCTGTACCAGCTCGTGACCCTCAAGCGCGGCGGCGAGATTGTGCGCCTCTCCAAGCGCACCGGCGACATGATCACCCTGCGCGAGGTGATCGAGGAGGTCGGGCCCGACGCCATGCGCTACTTTTTGCTCTCTCGCTCGCCCGATAGCCAGATGGAGTTCGATCTGGACCTGGCCAAGCAGCAATCGGACGAGAATCCGGTCTACTATATCCAGTATGCCCATGCCCGCATCAGCTCCATCCTGCGCCACGCCGGCGCGGAGGACTTTGGCCCCGCCGACGTGACCCTTCTGCAGCACCCGGCGGAGCTCAAGCTGCTGCGCCGCATGGCCCGGCTGCCCGAGATCATCCGCCTCTCGGCGGAGCAACTGGCGCCTCATCATCTGGCGTACTATGCCTACGAACTGGCCGCCGACCTGCATGGGTTCTATCGGGATTGCCGCGTGGTCAGCTCTGACCCCGAGGATCGCGCCCTGACGGCCGCACGGCTCGAGCTGGTGAGAGCGTGCCAGGTGGTGCTCAAGAGGGTGTTGCACCTGATGGGCATGAACGCGCCGGACGTGATGTAGCAGAAGGATCAGCAAGGGTAAAAACCGACAAAAAGGGACTTGGCTGGAAACGCGAATGGCGCTTTGACGGCGCCATGGGTCTGTGGTACACTCGCGCGGTGCACGCAAGGGCGAATAGCTCAGTTGGGAGAGCACTTCCCTTACAAGGAAGGGGTCACAGGTTCGAGTCCTGTTTCGCCCATTGACCGCAAAGGCTTCGGTCCTGCAGGCCGGGGCCTTTGCACGTTGGCCTGCTGCGTTGGCAGCCCAGGAGGAGACCATGGCTCGAGTGCGTCGGATGCGAACCCAGGAACCGGAATATTGGCAGAGCGAATACCAGGTAAGCGAAGAGGACCTGGATCACCTGGCAGGGGTAATCCTCGAAAGCGGGCGCCCACGCCCATTGGAGGAGCTGGTCTCTGCGCTCATGGTGCGTCACATCCAGCGCGAAAAGGATCGGGCTGCCAAACAGGTCACCGATGGCGACATCTACCGGCCCGCCGACACGTACGAGGTCGGCCAGCTGCTGGTGTTCACGGAGCTGGATTTCGCCCAGGGCACCGTGACGGCCGTTCGGCCCGGCCGCAACCCGCGCTACGAGCGCTTTGACGTGATCCGGGTCGTCATGGAGGAGACGGGCGAGGAGCGTCAGTTTGCCTCCTCGTTCACCTATGCCCACCCGCTGAACCGGCCGGTGGAGGACCTGATCGGCGGCTCGGAGGAGGGCCTCACCGAGGCCGAGATCATCGCCGCCAGCCTCGAGGCCGTGGGCGACAAGCTGGCCGCCGCCCTGGAGGCCCGCTCCGACTGGGTGCGCTTCAACGGGACCTGGTTCCTGGAGGCGCTGCTGCCCGAGATCAACCTTGGCCACCTGAATCTGGCCGAGGCGGTGATCTATGAGGCGGGCCACCCGCTGCCCGCCGATGAGATGCTCCATGTGCTGGAGCTGGACGAGGGAGGCTCTCGCGATGCCCTGCTCTTTGCCCTCAACCACGCCCTGGGGCAGGATGCGCGCTTTGACAATGTGGCCCGCGATGACCGGCAGCTCTGGTATCTGCGCGCCTTGATGCCGCCCCAGGTCTTTGAGCGGCCCATCGTCAGCCGCACGCCCTTTGTGCCCACGGGCGACGAGTACATTGGCCTCACCATGCTCGATTTCGTCGAGGAGCTGGGCGACGAGCTGGATAGCCTGGAGCAGGCCCGCCCCCGCCAGACCGCCACCCTGGGCTTTCAGCTCAACTTTCCGCACCTGCACGCCGGCACCTTGCCCGCCACCCACGAGCTGCTGGCCCTGTTCGACTATACGCCGGGGCGCCACTTTCCCGTGACCCTGATCGACGGGCGCAGCGGCCAGTCCTTTGGCGGCTGGGTCGTCCCCGAGGAGCGCTATGTCGCCGGCCTGGCCGAGTGGTACAAGAACGCGGGCCTGGTGGTGGGCAGCATCGTGACGATCGCACCCGGCAACGAGCCGCAGAGCCTGGTGCTCAATACGGCCCAGCGGCGGGGAGGCGGCAGCCAGTGGATCCGCACCGCGTCGGTGCAGGATGGCGCCCTGGTCATCCAGATGCAGCCCAAGTCTATCGGCGTGCGCTATGACGCCGACACCCTGATCGACGTGAGCGACCCCGAAGGCGTGGCCCGCCTGATGTGGCAATCGCAGCAGACCAGCCGCGGCCTGGGCGGCCTGGTGCGCACCGTCTTCTCCGAGTTGGCCAAGCTGAGCCCCCAGGGAGTGGCCCACTGCAAGACGATCTACAGCGCCGTGAATATGTACCGCCGCAGCGGCGCCGTGCCCGTCTTTGCCGTGCTGACCCGCAACGCCTGCTTTGACCCCGTCGGCCATGGCGAATGGGCCTACGATCCTTCTCTCGAAGGGCAGACCTACAACACCCCGGTCGAGATGCGCGAGCGGCCGCTTTCACACCGCAACGATCTGTTCCGCGATCAGGCCGTCCGCTACGCCGGGAACTAGGGAGGAAACCGATGGCGCTTGGTTGGCGACGCCCCACCCTCGATACACGCTTTCACATTGATATGTCCTGGTGGCAAGAGCAGGGCCGCGACATCCGCATCTATGTCCGCGACATGCTGTGCGACGATTGCCGCAAGCTGCTCCAGGAATACGACCTCGATGACATGATGGATGCGGTGGACGAAACCACGGCCGAGGTCACCCAGATGGACCCCCTGTGGTACTGCCTGGGCACCTGTTGCGGCCTCAAGCCCGATTTCATCAGCCCGAACACGCCCATCATCGAGGCCATCTTTCGCACGTTCCTGCTGAACAACAACACGCCGCTCTCGATCCGCGAGCTGCACGAGCGCCTGGATCGGCGCCCGCCGGAGACGTTGCTGCGGATGCTGACGGCCGGCGAGATCTATATGGGGCTGCGGCCCATCCGTGAGTGAGCGCCCGGCCCAGCGTCCTCGCAGCGCGCGGGCGCCCGGGGGCGTTCTCCTGCGCGCCCTAGGCAGCGCGCCACCAGCCGGGGTACGCACATGATCGCCAAACGCGCCCTCCCCTATCTGGCCGGCCTGGTCCTCGTGGCGGCCCTCCTCGCCGCCTTCTTTGGCCCCGTCCTGGGGGGTGGCCAGGTCTACTACACGGGCGACATCGCCCGCATCTATCACCCCCAGCGCGTGGCCCTGGGCGAGAGCCTGTCCGAGGGCCGGCTGCCCTGGTGGACCCCCGAAGTGGGCCTCGGCTACCCCATGCTGGCCGAGGGCGAGATCGGCGCCCTCTATCCCCTGAACTGGCCCCTGTATGCGACCCTCTCTCCCGAGCGGGCCCTCAGCCTGGCCATCGTGCTGCATTACCTGCTGGCCGGGCTGGGCATGTATGCGTTGGGGCGCGTCCTAGGCTTGGCCAGGGCGAGCGCGCTGCTGGGCGGCATCGTGTACGCCCTGGGCGGGTTCAACATCGCCCATCTGAGCCACATCAGCATCCTGAGCGCGGCAGCCTGGCTCCCCTGGTTGCTCGCGTGCACCCACCGGCTGCTTGCGCCCCCCGCGGGACGGCATGCGGGCAGCCGCCGCTGGCCCTGGGCCCTGGGGCTGTCGGCCTTCACGGCGCTCCAGTTCCTGGCGGGCCATCCGCAGGTCGCGCTCCTGAACCTGCTGGCTGTGGGGTTGGCGGGGCTATGGCTGGCCTGTGGATACTGGCTGCGGGGGCCTGGGCGGGGCAGCCCGAGGGCGCCCGCAGGGTTCGGCCCCGCAGGAGGCCGCGCGCGGCCCTGGCTGGCCCTGGCCCTCTGGGCGGGGGCGCTGGCCCTGGGCGCGCTGCTGGCCCTGCCACAACTGCTGCCCGCTGCCCAACTGAGCGCCCTCTCGCAACGCGCTGGCGGCCTGGAGAGCACGTTCTTCACCAGCTACTCGTTCCACCCGCTGCTGACCGCCACCCTGGCACTCCCCTACCTGCAGGGCGCGCCCCATCCGGAGGGCTCCATCGAGCTCATGGGCTACCTGGGCTTGCTGCCCCTGGCCCTGGGGTGGCTGGCCCTTGGGCGGCCGCGCCGCCGGGACGTCTGGCTCTACGCCGCCCTGGCGGGACTGGGGCTCGTGATGGCCCTGGGCCGCTGGAACCCCCTCTATGGCGCGCTGAGCCATGTGCCCGTGCTGAACCTCTTTCGCGTGCCCGCCCGCTATCTGCTGTGGACCAGCCTGGGGCTGGCGACCCTGGCGGCCTATGGCCTGGATCGGCTCCAGGCCCAGGCGGCGCCCCGCGCCGACCGTCTGGGGCTGGCCCTGGGCGGCGCGAGCCTGGCGGCCGTGGCCGCCGTGGCGGCGCTGGCGCTGACGGCCACGGGGGTGGAGGCCCTGGTGGCCCGCTGGCGCTGGATCCCCCTGGCGCTGGCGCTGGCCATCATCGCCCTGCTGCTGGCGGCGCGCCGCCTGCCGCGCACGCTGCTGGCGGGGCTGGCCGTGCTGACCCTGGTGGTGGATCTGTATGCCTACGGCGCCGTGCTGGGGGGCACCTACAACCAGAGCGCGCCCATAGCGGCGGTGCAGCAGGAGCCCCGGGTGTTGGCCCTTCTCCGAGCCGATGAGAGCCTGTACCGCACCTACACCAAGCCCGAGATCCTGCCCATCCTCTCGGTGCAGCGGGAGGCGCTCTACCCCAACATCGCCCTGGCCCACGGCGTCTCCAGCGCCAACATGTACCTGCCCCTGGCGCCGCGCCAGTACGACGAGTACCTGGCGCGCGCCGAGGCCCTGGGAGACGCCGAGGCCTTGAACAGGTTGAACGTCAAGTACTACCTGATCCCACAACTGCTGCCCGTGGACGAGCCCAGCGAACTGTATGATGTGCTCAATCCCTACGCGGCCATCCCCTACGATCAATGGCATCCCATCGAGGCCGGGGGCATTGTCGCCATCGAGGTCGAGTCCTACGTCAGCCACGCCGCCGATATCGCCGATGGCGCCCTCGCCGCCGAGCTGCTCCTGCGGCCCTGCGAGGGCGACGAGCTGCGCCTGCCCCTGCGGGTGGGGCTGGAGACGGCCGAATGGGCCTATGCCCGCAGCGATGTGGCTGCCAACGTGCAGCATAGCCTGCCCCCCATCGCCACCACCTTCCCGGCCCGCTCGGGCTTTCCGCCGGAGGATCACCCGGGCCACACCTACCTGGCGAGCTGGGAGCTGCCCACGGCAACGGACCTGTGCGGCCTGCGCATCGCGCCCGCCATGCCCGAGGCCTTTGTGCGCATCGAGGGCATCCGCCTGCTCACGGCCGGGGGCGAGACCCTGCTGGCCGCCCACCTGCTGGGTCTGGGCGACCATGGCATCGTCTATCGCAGCGAGGACGCCCTGGTCTATGAGAACCGCGACGCCCTGCCCAGGGCCTATGCCCTGCCCCTGGCCGAGGTGAAGCTGGCAGAGGGCGCAGCGCGCCTGCCGGAAGGTTCGCTGCAGCAGCGGTTGATCCCGGCCCAGATCGTGACCTACGAGGCCCAAGAGGTCGCCATCCAGGTCACCGTGGACCAGGATGCCCTGCTGGTGCTGGCCGACCTGCACTACCCCGGCTGGCAGGCCACGGTGGACGGGCGCCCCGTCGAGATCCTGGCGGCCGATGACGTCTTTCGGGCCATCATCCTGTCCCCAGGCGCCCATCAGGTGCGCTTCGTCTATCCAGGCGCCTGGTAGCGGCGTCGGGGCGCGGTCCGGCGGCGGGCTCGCATAATGGCGCGCGCGAGCTCTTGACAGGTTGACGCCCCCTAGGGCGGGGCTATACTTGGCGCGTCACGCTTGGGAGCGTCGAGGGCCGGAGCAAACGGTGGCCTGTGGCCGGCGGAGCGACGCGCGGGGACCGACAGCGGCTGCGATTCCAGACACGACAGGGAGAAGACAATGGGAGACGACACGATTCGGATGGGCCTGGTCGGCACGGGGGGCATTGCGCGCACACACATCCGGGCCATGGCCGAGCTCAAGGAGCGCGGGCTAACGGGCCTGGCATTGACGGCGGTATGTGACATGAACGCCGAGGCCGCCGCAGAGGCCGCGGCCATGGCGGAAGAGCTGCTGGGTGCGCGCCCAAAGATTTATGGCGACTATCGCAAGATGCTGGAGGCAGAGACGCTGGATGGCGCCGATCTCTGCCTGCCCCACGGGTTGCACCACACCGCTAGCATCGATTGCATGGAGGCCGGGGTGCACGTGCTTTGTGAAAAGCCCCTGGGCATCACCATCAAGGCCAGCCGCATGATGGCCGAGGCCGCCGACCGCACGGGCAAGGTCCTCTCGGTGGCCGTGCCCTACCGGCGTCTGCCCGGCATGCGCATGATGAACTTGGTGCTCAACAGCTCGGGCCTGATCGGCACGCCGCTGACCTTCTTCCATACCATGGCCCGCGGCGGCCCCCGTCGCGCCCCTCAGGGCCCGCTGCCCTATGCGGCCCAGTGGCGCCGCGACCGGCTCATGTCCGGCGGCGGCCCGGCCATGGACGGCGGTTTCCACTGGTGCGATGGCATCCGCTACCTGATCGGCGACGTGGATACGATCTATGCCCGCGCCGTCGAGCAGGGGAGCGGCGTCGTCCGCAGCCTGCCCGAGGTCCGCGAGGATACGGTGTTCGCCGTGCTCACCTTCAAGAACGGCATCACGGGCACCTGGTCGTGGAGTTTCAACGTCCCCGGCGAGAACTTTCAGAAGGTGCTGTTCTACGGCTCCGAGGGCTCTGTCAGCACCGATATCGGCCACGCCATCTTTCACCTGTACTGGCGCGGCAACGACTGGATCGAGACCGGCACGATGACCCGCCAGGACAATATTCAGTTCGATTTCGAGCAGCTCAAGGCGCTGCACAAGGTGGGCGTGCCCGAGGACGAGTGGGATTTCCTCTTCCCGGCAGGCATGGAGAACGGCTTTGGCTACGAGATCTGGGAGTTCATGGAAGTCCTCCGCGGCAACCGCGACAAGGTCGAGGTGGACGCCTGGGACGGGCTCAAGTCGCTGGCCGTCTGCGAAGCGGTGTACGAGTCGGCTACCTGCGGCGAGGTCGTCAAGGTGGACGACGTGATCTCGGGCAAGGTGGACGCCTATCAGGCGCCCATCAACGAGCACTGGGGCATCTAGCCATCACGCAGGCAAAAAGGGCGGGGATCACCCCGCCCTTCTTCGTTCCCCAACGGCAGCGGCCCGCAGCCAGGAGGGCCTTACTGCTCCTGCCGAACCACGGGACGCTGTTGAGCCCCGGGCTTGTTCTGCTGGTACTGGATCGAGATCACCTGAGAGCCCGCCGGGAACAGCTCACCCTGGATATCGTGCACCAGGCCCCAGGCGCGGGCCTCCTGCGGGTTCAGCGTCAGCCGGTCATGCATGGCCTGCACCACGTCGGCCTCGCTCTTGCCCGTGTTGGCCGCCACGATCTTGGCGATATTCTCCATATCGATGCGCAACCCCATCAGGCGCTCCTCGACCTGCTTTTCCTCAAGCTGCTCGTTGCGAAAGCGCGCCGAGGCGCCGTGCAGCATAAAGCGGGCCTGGGGCACTGACAGGCGGCGTTGCCCCCCGCAGAACAGGACGACGCCGATGGAATCCACACTGCCAAAGTTGTGGGTGGTGATCTCGACGGGGATGCCCCTCAAATAGTTGTAGGCGGAGAGGCCGTGGAACACCGAGCCCCCCGGCGATGAGATGAGCAGCTTGAACTGGCGCACGCCGCGCCCCATCTGCTGGTCGATGACCTGCATCAGGGCGTTGATGGTGGCATCGGCGACGGGGGCAAAGAACTTGATCACGACAGGGGGCTGGGCCATAGGGCTCCTTTGATTGTGACACGCGTGCGGCAGCCGCCGCGTGCCCTAGACGGGCGATTCTCCCGGGCGCAACAGCGTGCGGGCGATGGCATCCTGCCAGCCGGCGATCAGCGCTTCGCGGCGGCCCGCTGGCATGGCCGGATCGTAGCGCACGTGGGGCCTCGCCAGTGCGGCCAGCTCCTCCCGCGTCGCCCAAAGGCCCACGGTCAGCCCGGCCAGATACGCAGCGCCCACAGCGGAGACATGCTCCTCCTGGCTGGCCAGCACGGGCACCCCCAGGATGTCGGCCTGGAACTGCATCAGGGCCCGGTTGCGGGTCGGGCCGCCGTCGGCCATCAGTACATGCAAGGAGGCGCCGGCCTCGCGCTGCATGATCTCGAACACGTCGCGGATCTGATAGGCGATGGATTCCAGGGTGGCGCGGGCCACCTGCGCCGCCGTCGTGCCACGGGTGAGACCGCTGATCAGCCCTCTGGCGTCCTCTCGCCAATAGGGGGCGCCCAGGCCCACCAGGGCGGGCACAAAGTAGACCCCCCCGGCATCCTCCGCCGCCAGCGTCTCCATTTGGGCGGGGTCCGAGAGGCCCAGCAGGTCCGCCAGCCATTGCACGGCCGCGCCCGTGACATAGATATTGCCCTCCAGGGCGTACATGGCCCTCTCGTGGCCCCAGGCGATGCTGGCCGAGAGGCCGCTGCCGGAGTAGACCCTCTCCGCGGTGGGGGTCATCAAGGAAGAGCCGGTGCCGTAGGTAGCCTTGACCACGCCAGGCGCAAAGCCCGCGTGGCCAAAGAGGGCCGCGTGGGAATCGCCGATCAGGGCGCCGATGGGCAGGCCCGCCGGGATGCCCTCCAGGGCGAGAGTGTGGCCGTAGGGAGCGCTGGAGAGGCGCACCGTGGGCAACGCCGCTCGCGGGATGCCAAACAGAGCCAACAGCTCCTCATCCCAGGCCAGCGTCTCCAGGTTGAAGAGCTGGGTGCGCGAGGCGTTGGTGACGTCGCAAGCGAACCCGGCGCCGCCTGTCAGGTTCCAGAGCAGCCAGGCATCCACGGTGCCGATGCAGATCTCGCCCGCCTCGGCCCGCGCCGTGCCATCGGCGATCTGGTCCAGCAGCCAGCGGGCCTTGCTGGCCGAGAACATGGGGTCAATGGTGAGCCCCGTGCGCTGGACGAGCAACGGCTCCAGGCCGCGCTGGCGCAACGCGGCGCAAAAGGGAGCGCTGCGGTGGCACTGCCAGGTGATGCAGGGGCCCAGGGGCGCCCCTGTGGCCCGCTCCCAGGCCAGCACCGATTCGCGCTGGTTGCTGATGCCCACCGCCGCCACATCGGCGGCCGCGGTCGCAGCCAGGGCCTCGGCGGCGGCCTCTCGCGTGGCCTGCCAGATGGCCCAGGCGTCCTGCTCCACCCAGGCGGGCTGCGGATACGAGACGGCCAGGGAACGCGAGGCAGCCCGCACCACCTGGCCCGCCTCGTTCACCAGGCACGCCTTGGCATTGGTGGTGCCTTCGTCAATCGCCAGGATGTAGCGTCCCATCAAGAGGCCCCCTGCCCTGCATAGCCCTGGCGCTCAGCCATGGTGGCGATAGACCTCCCAACCCATGTAGGTGCCCAGGGCCTCCTCCAGCACCGCCGCCGCCTGCGAGCGGCTCACGGCCACGTGGTGCTCGTAGCCATGGGTGCACACGTGCAGCAACAGGTCTTGCAGGCCGGGGATCTCTACAACGGCCCGGCTGCCAAAGGTATCCAGCGGATCATCCACAAAGCGCCCTTCGCCGACAAAGGCCTTGAGGCAGCCCTGGCGATCGTCGCTGCTCACCCGGGCAAAGCTCAGGGGGCCGGCGGGCACGCGCCCGGCGATGACGCCGTAGGTGTTATCGTTGCCCAGGGTCGAGCCCAGGATGGGGGCATACTCCATGCGGGGCTGCTCCGCGTAGAAGGAGCGCGGCCAGTTGCCGCAGTGGAACAGGACGCACTTGTCGTCCTCGTCGCCATAGTCGTTGTTCCAGTCCACCAGGGCGCTGGGCGTGCCCGAGGCGAGCTGCAGCGCATACATCGAGACCGCGCCGGTGACGTCCACCTCGCAAGCGCTGGGCATCAGCCCCTCGCTCATCATGCTCATCAAGGTGCACACGTTGGCGCCCAGGTTGGCCTGCAGCGAGTTCCAGCACTGGATCGCCGTCGCCTGGATATCCAGCGCCTGCATCCAATCGTCCAGGGCGACGCCAAAGCGGGCCATGCGCAAGAGCGCCGCCGAAGGCACGCCGGCGGTGTCCAGATAGGCCTGGATGCCGGCGACCCGCTCCTTGACCCTCGGGTCGTCATCGCCGAGCTTGCCCGCCACCCCCAGGAGCTCGGAGAGGTCCGCCGTCTGGACGCTGATGCCGCTATCCTGGAGCAGCTTTTCGCTGTAGCGGGTGGTGTTGAACGCGTTGGGGCGGGTGGCNNGGTGTTGAACGCGTTGGGGCGGGCGCCCACGGCGCCCAGGCGCGCATGGCGCAACCCATGGACGACGGCGCACACACGGCTAAAGCGGAGCAGCTCCTGCTTGAACGCCTCTGAGCCGGGGCGCAGGGTGTGGCGCCGGGTGACAGAATAGGCATAGCCGTACTGGTAGAGGTTGTTGCAGACCGAGATCTTGCCGCAAAAGGCGTCGCGGCGCCTATCGGGCGAGAGGGCGTCCAGATCGTCGGGGAAGGCGTGCACCAGGATGGGCACCTGCAACCCGGAAAGCTTGATCGTGTCCACGGCGGCCTTTTCGTCGCCAAAGTTGGGCAGGCTGATCAGAATGCCCGTGATGCGCTTGCGGTGCTCGTCGAACAGGGCCGCGCACTTTTTGGCGTCCTCCCAGGTCTCCACCGAGCCGGCGACGGTATCGGCGGGATCCAGGAGCACCGGCTCGATCCCCAGCTCCTCCAGCACGGCCAGCAACTCCTGGCGGCCGGCGGCGATCAGGCTATCGGGAAAAAAGTCGCGGTTTCCGAGGATGATGCCCAAAACGGTCTTGCTCTGCATGGCTGCCTCCCTTGTGGCAAAAGAGGAATGGAGCGGCCTCGTCGCCGGTCCTAGCGCGCCAGCAGCCTGTGGGCGATGGCGGCCAACCCGACGGCCGAGATGCCATAGTGCTCAAAGATCTGCTTCTGTGACCCGTTGACCATGTGCTCATCGGGAAAGGCCGCGATCTCAAAGGGGATGGCGGCGCCGTGGCGCAAGAGCACGGCAGCGCAGGCCTCCCCCAGCCCGCCATAGGCGCTGTGCTCCTCCACGGTGATGATGGCCCTGGTCTCACGGGCAGCCGCCAGCACGGCGGCCTCATCCAGCGGCTTGAGTGTATGCATGCTGAGGACGCGGCTCTCGATCCCCTCGGCGGCCAGCCCCTGGGCGGCAGCCAGGGCCACGGGCACCGTCTCGCCGCAGGCGACAAAGGTCAGGTCGTGCCCCTGGCGCACCGTCGAGGCCACGCCCAGGGTGAAAGGATCGCCCTGTGGATGCACGTGGGGCATGGCCGCTTTGCCCAGCCGGATGTAGACAGGGTGCGGCGCCGCATAAGCCGCCCGGATCGCCTCGCGGGTCTCCAGGTTGTCGGCGGGCGCCACCACGGTGATGTTGTGGATGGCGCGCAGCACGGCATAGTCGTGCAACGAATGATGGGTGGCCCCCAGGGCGCCATAGCTCACGCCGGCCGATATGCCCACGATCTTGACGGGGTGATCGGAATAGGCCACGTCGTTCTTGATCTGCTCCAGGGCGCGAGCCGTGATAAAGCAGGCCGGCGAGACGGCGAACACCTTCTTGCCCGCCGAGGCCAGCCCGGCGGCGATGCCGATCACGTTCTGCTCGGCGATGCCGGTCTCGATGATCTGGGCGGGCAGGGCCTGGGCATAGCCCGTCAGGCGCCCCGAGCCCCGCGAATCGCTGGTGACAGCCAGCACGTCGCGATCCTGCTGCGCCAGTTCCAGCAGGGTTTGGGCGAATACATCCAGGTTGGTTTGGCCCATCTCCACGCTAGCGACCCTCCAACTCTTGCCTGGCAGCCCTCAGCTCCTCCAAAGCAAGCTCCAGCTCCTCGGCCGTGGGCACATGGTGGTGCCACCCGGCCACGTTCTCGGCATAGCTGACGCCCTTGCCCTTGATGGTGTGGGCCAGCACCAGGCTGGGCTTGCCCGGCTCAAAGGGGACAGTGCCCAGCAGATCCACCAGTGCACGCAAATCGTGACCATCCACCTCTCGCAGCGCATAGCCAAAGGCGCGAAACTTGTCGGGCAGGGGCTCCAGCGCGTTGACCTGCTCGGTGGCCCCGGTAATCTGCAGGCCGTTGCGATCCACAATCACCACCAGATTGTCCAGGCGATAGTGTGCGGCGGCCAGGGAGGCCTCCCAGTTGGAGCCCTCGTCCAGCTCGCCATCGCCCAGCAAGGTGAACACGCGATAGCCGCGGCCATCCAGCTTGGCTGCCAGGGCCATCCCCACAGCCACAGCCAGGCCATGGCCCAGGGCGCCGGTGTTGTGCTCGATGCCCGGCACCGCCCGGGTGGGGTGGCCGATCAGCCGCGAATCGAACTGGCACAGGGTCTCCAGCTCCTCCGCGGGAAAGAACCCTCGATCCGCCAGCACGGTGTAGAGCGCCTCCACGCAGTGCCCTTTGGATTGCACATAGCGATCCCGGTCGGGGTCAGCCATGCTCTGGGGAGAGACGTTCAGGACGACGTTGTAGAGGACGTTGAGGATGTCTATGGCGGAAAGGTCGCCGCCGGTGTGGCCTGCGCCGGCCTTGGCGATGATGCGCAGGATGGTCTCGCGGTACGCGACCGATTTGAGCCGGAGTTCGGTATCTGTCAGCATGGGGATGACATCTCTATCCTGAAAGGCGCATTCCGTGGGCAAGTGGAACTGACGGCCATCAATATAGCAGCAGGCCGCCCCGCCTGTCAATTGCGGGATCCGACAAGACAGGACGTCACCCAAGCCCATGCTATGTGCACCTAGCTCGCCGACCGGGTGCGCGTCCCACGCTGGGCGAAGCTCGTTTGCGCCCTTGTGGTCCGTGAAACGACCGAGACCCACCCGCGGGGGTGGGTCTCGGAAAGAGAAGGTAGAGGGATATGGGTTGCGGATCTGGAGCGACATCGCTCCGACCGTTGGTTAGCTGATGGGCACCGGGCAGAGGGCTGTGCCCTGCAGTACGTCGTAGCGACAGAGCGCTTGCTGCGCCGAACCGATCGCATGCGCCACCGCTCGACTCGTCTTCTGGGCCACAGGGACCAGCTCTGCGTTACGGAAATGGTCGCGGTGGGCCGTCACGTACAACAGCTCTTTGTATTTCGTCTCATGGAACGTAATCAGGCTCTCGTTGTTGTCCATCTCGCTCCTCGCTGCAATCTATATCGTTCCACGCCGTGTTGGCTAGATATCGTTATCCTGACAGATGGCGGTCCGCTCCAGGAGCCCGTAGCGGCAGAGGGCACCTTGCGTTGCCTCGATGACTTTGCCGAGCGTCTGGCGCCTGGGGGTCTCGAACCCGAGACCTGCATTCCGATAGCGGTTCTGGCGCAGCGCCGCATTCACCTGTCGTTCGTAATGGCTCGTCTGGAACCAGAGAAAGGTTTCGTGGCTTCCCATTTCGTTTCTCCCCTTGTACATTCGCCGCCAGGTCTGACCGTGGCCGGCGTGAATCAAGTGGAAAGCGCCTCGGATGAGGGCCTTCCGGGCGCCATTGCCTTTCCGTGTGAGCCTTCTTTGGCCATGTGTGCGGGCCGTTGTTCAGATGATCGCCATCTGTCGTCCCTCACACTGGCCATATGATAGCATAGACTCGCTCGATTGTCAAGTATTTTGAGCAAGAAAATCCTGTTTTCATAGGACGAGTTTCGGTCGCGGCCCCGAGCCCTCCTGGGCGCAAGATTTGACGCTCCCGGCCATCTGATGTAGACTCCCGTCCGTCAACTGCATTCCTCGGTAGCTCAATGGTAGAGCGACCGGCTGTTAACCGGTTGGTTGTTGGTTCGAATCCAGCC
>DCTX01000020.1 GCA_002329325.1 Anaerolineales bacterium UBA1429 | reverse complement strand
ATTATAGGCCGGGGCGGGGGTGGGTCAAAGGGAGGCAGGGGCAGGTGCGCGTGAGAGCGGCGTGACGCGGGCACCGTGCGTCGCCCGCCATCGTCGCTCCCAGAGGGGTGCGTCCGTGACGCAGAAGACAGCGTGATGTTGCTGCAAGAGAGGGGCAAAGCAGGTCGGAATCCGGGACGGCCTTTTCGCCAGAGATGGTGCGCCCTGCATCGGGTGCGGCTGACATCCTCCTGCTGAGGAAGAGAAGGCAGGCGATGCATGGCGCTCGCCACGCCGCGATCACTCACGTACGCCTTCCCCCTCCTCCACCGGTACAAAGCGCACGTCCAGTCGATAGCCCAGGGCCGCGGCCACGCGGCGCAGCAGACCCAGCGTGGGCTCGTGCTTGCCCGCCTCCAAGCGCGCGATGTTGGGCTGGCGCACCCCGGCCCGCTCGGCCACCTCGGCCTGGGTCAGCCCCTGGGCAATGCGCAGCCGTGCGAGCTGGTAGGCGGGCTCCAGCGCGTCATACGCCGCCTTGGCCTCGGGGTCGGCCAGCAGCCGCGCCTTGACCTCGCCATAGGGAATGCTGTTCCTTGCCATGCTACTATCCCTCTCGTTCCTGCCAGTCTGCCATATAGCGCAAGGCCCTGGCAATCTCTTTTCTCGGAGTCTTGTTTCCCTGCTTGCGGTACCCACTCAGGATGACGCACCGTCTCTCAATGGCAATGAAGTAAAAGATGCGGTGCGGCCCTGGTCGCAATTCCCACAGGGCGCCCTGGATGCGCCGGGCGATGGGCATCCTCAGTGCCACGCCGAACTGCTCCAGCAGATCGAGATAGCGTGCCAGGATGGCGCGCTCGGCCGCCGGCAAACTCGCGATATACGCCTCGGCCGGACAATCGCCTCGCGACGTGATGTAGAATTCAAGCGACCAGGGCTCTGTCTCCATCACTGCCATTATATCACATGTGATATATACGCGCAAGGGCATGACGAACCTGCCTCCCTCTCCCCCCACTTGCCCTCGGCGCCCCTCCCGCCTAACATGGGGGCGCGTTCGACTACACAGCAGGAGGCAGAGCATGGCAGAAGCAGGGGGCCGGCCCGTCACGATTACCGACGTCCAGACGATCCTCACCGCGCCGGAGGGCATCCGGCTGGTGGTGGTCAAGGTGCTCACCAGCGAGCCAGGATTGTACGGCCTGGGTTGCGCCACATTCACCCAACGCGCCCTGGCGGTGGCCACGGCCATTGAGCAGTACCTCAAGCCGTTCGCCATCGGGCGCGACGTGGACCGCATCGAGGACCTCTACCAGGCCGCCTACGTCAGCTCCTACTGGCGCAGCGGCCCCGTGCTGAACAACGCCCTCAGCGGCCTGGATCAGGCTCTCTGGGACATCAAGGGCAAGCGGGCCAACATGCCGGTCTACCAGCTCCTGGGGGGCAAGTGCCGCGAGGCCGCGCCGGTGTACGTCCACGCCTCGGGCCGTGACGCCGTCGAGGTGGAGGATCGGGCCCGCGCGTTCATGGAGCAAGGCTTTCGCTACATCCGCTGCCAGGTGGCTATCCCGGGGCTGACCACCTACGGCAGCCGGGGCGAGGCCACTCTGCCGGCCCTGAACCCGGCCCAGACGCGCACCTGGGAGCCCGGCCCCTATGTGCGCACGGCGCCGCGCCTGTTCGAGCACCTGCGCACCACCCTGGGCGACGAGGTCGAGCTGCTCCACGATGTGCACGAGCGCATCCCGCCCAGCGATGGCCTCTGGCTGGCCCGGGCCCTGGAGCCCTACCGGCTCTTCTTCCTGGAGGACCTGTTCGCCCCCGAGGACGCCGACTACTTCCGGCTGGCGCGCCAGCAATCGGCGACGCCCCTGGCCATGGGCGAGCTGTTCGTGAACCAGGCCGAGTACACGCCCCTGATCCGCGAGCGCCTGATAGACTTTATCCGCGTGCACATCTCCGATATCGGCGGGTTCAGCATGGCCCGCAAGCTGGCGGCTTTTTGCGAGTTCATGGGCGTGCGCACGGCCTGGCACGGGCCGGGCGACGTTTCGCCCGTGGGCCACGCCGCCAACCTGCACCTGGACCTGGCCACGCCCAACTTTGGCATCCAGGAGTTGAGCCTGATGAGCGACAAGCTGCGGGAGGTGTTCCCCGGCGCGCCCCTGGTGCACGATGGCGCCCTGTGGGCCAACGACCTCCCCGGCTGGGGCATCGACATTGACGAAGACCTGGCGGCCCGCTATCCCTACCCGGAGCAGGCCGGCAACGGCTACTGGCCCGAGATCCGGCGGCTGGATGGGACGGTGATCCGCCCATAAGAGGTGAACCCGATGGATACCGCCGTGAGCAGCGAGCTGGCGCGCTACCTGGCAAGGTTCGAGCGTCTGATCGAGGCGGGCCGAGAGGAGCGGGCGGCGCGCGCCTACCGACGGGTCTTTGCCTGGGAGGCGACGGAGGCCCTGCCCTTCATCTGGGAGGATTGGGGCGATGCGCCGCCCGTCGCCGACCCCGATTGGCCCGAGTATCCTTACAACGATGCCTTTTACGATCCGGGGATGATGCTGCTGAACCAACTGCGCGAGCCCTTCTGGCATTACCAGCTTGGCGACGACTATCCCCTGGCCATCCGCACCAACTATGGCACCGTGATCCTGCCCAGCATCTTGGGGGGGCGCTACCAGCTCACCGAGACCTCGCTGCCCTGGGCGCATCCCCTGGAGGGTGGGGCCTGCGCCATCCGCCGCCTGGTGGAGCGGGGCATGCCCGACCCCCGCGCCGGCCTGGGGGCGCGCTGCTACGAGACGGCGGCGTTCTACCGCGAAACCCTGCAAGAGTACCCGGCCCTGGCCTCGGCGGTGCGCATCTACCACCCCGACCTGCAGGGCCCCTTTGACGTGGCCCACCTGCTGTGGGGCGCCGAGATCTTGACGGCCCTCTACGACGAGCCAGAGCTGGTGCACGCCCTCTTGGATCTGGTCACCCAGACCTACATCGCCTGGCTGCGGGCGTGGCAGAGCTGGATCGGCGAGGACACCGCCCTGACGGCCCATTGGAACTTCATGATGCGCGGCGGCGCCATGGTGCGCGATGACACGGCCGTCATGCTCTCGGCGGCCCACTACCGCGCCTTTGTGCAGCCCTATGACCAGCGCATTCTGGACGCGTTCGGCGGCTGCCTGCACTTTTGCGGGCGGGGGGCTGCCTTTGTCGGGGATATGGCAGACAGCCGCAACCTGTACGGCCTGCATATCTCGCAGCCCGAGCTGAACGACATGGAGGCGATCTGGCGCCTGGCCCAGGAGAGGCGGCTGGTGTTGCTGGGCCTGCCCGAGGCCTACGCGCCCCCGGGCGCCGCCGCGGGCGCCACCCTGCGGCGCTCCTGGCGGACGCACCACGGGCGTGCATGAACACAAGAGGGTCGAAGCCGGGGCTTCGACCCTCTTGCACGGCTCACAGTTGCCTCAGAACACCGGCAACCCGGATACCTTGGTGCGCAGCGTGTAGAGCGAGGTGCGCGCCGTGATGTACAGGGTGCGCAGATCGGGGCCGCCAAAGGCCAGGTTGGCGGGCAGCTCCGGCCCCTTCAGCACGCCCAGGCAGGTCGCGTCGGGCGTAAAGACCCAGATGCCGCCCGGCCCGGTGCTATAGACGTTGCCCAGGCGATCCACCTTCATGCCGTCGGGGCCACCCGCATCGGGCGAGGCCATGTCGGCCCAGAGGCGTCCGTTGGAGAGGCTCCCGTCGGCGGCGACGTCAAAGGCGCGGATGTGGCGACGTTCCGTGTCGTCCACGTACAGCACCGCTTCGTCGGGCGAGAAGGCCAGGCCATTGGGACGGTCGAAATCGTCCACCAGGAGCTCCAGCTCGCCATCTGGCATGAGGCGAAAGACGCCGTTGAAGGGCAGTTCGCGTTGGGCCTCCTGGATGCCGTAAGGCGGATCGGTAAAGTAGATGATGCCGTCGCTGCGCACCACCACATCGTTGGGGCTGTTCAGCTGCTTGCCCTGGTAGTGGGTGGCCACCGGTTGGGGGGCGCCGTCGGGCCCCGCCACCGACACCCGGCGGTTGCCGTGCTCGCAGGCCACCAGGCGGCCCTGCCGGTCGAAGGTGAGCCCGTTCGAGTTGCCGCTGGGCTGCCGCCAGACCGAGATGCTCCCATCGGGTTCCAGCCGGTGTATGGTGCTGGCCGGGATATCGCTAAAGAGCAAGTAGCCCTCGGGATGCCACACAGGCCCCTCGGTGAAGCGAAAGTCGGTGGCGATGCGCTGGTATTCCGTCGTTTCGAACAGATCGCAGAGTTGCATATCCTTCCCCTTGTGTATGCCTTGAGCGCCGTTGCTTGTCCTCGATCCCCGTTCGCCTCTGCCTCGCTGGGCGAGGCCCTACGCCAGCTCCGAGAGCGCCACCGGCCGCCCCGCATCCGCCGAGGCGACGATGGCCGCGACCACCAGCGATTGCAGCAGGCCGTCCCGGTGGGTGGGCAGGGGGCCGGGCCCCTTCCACGAGGAGGGCCGCAGCGTATCCTCGATGATGGCGTCCACAAAGTGATCCTGCAGGGCCATGGACTTGCCCAGGGTGTGGTCGTGGCTCTCCAGGGCCAGGGCCATGCTCTCGCCCTCGGTGGCCAGGCCCACGGCGCTGGGCGCGGGTTGGTGCACGATGGCGCGCAGGTTGGCGCCCGCCTCGCGCAGGGCCCTCTGGTGCGCCAGCAGCTCCTCGGGCTGCAGCCGGGCCGAGAGGTTGGCGCGCCAACTGGGGCGTGCGCCAAAGGCCGCCAGCTTGTTATAGATCACCGTGCCTTCGGCGCCGGAGAAGGCGAGGTAGAACTCGACCAGCTCGTCCATGTGCTTGATCCACTCCGCCTTGACCCGCATCCTGGCCCCGCTATCAAAGAGCAGCAGCGCCTCGTACAGGTCGGGGGTGTAGCCCAACACCCGCTCTTGCTTGATGGCGTACACCTCGCGCACCTCGGCGGGATGCAGGTACCAGCGCAGCAGGTCCACCACGTGGCTCAGCAAGAAGTGGGCTGTGGACGAACCGGCCGCCCAGGCCCGGCTGCGGTCGCCCCACAACCGCGTGGGCACCGAGATGTTGTCGTCCAGGCGCGCCTCGCCATAGACCACTTCCCCCAGCAGCCCCTGGCGGATCACATAGCAGGTGGCGATGTCCATCGGCGCCGTGCGGTTGGCATAGTTGACGAAAAAGCGCGTGCCGCGCTGCTCGGCGGCCTCGTAGAGGGCCAGGGCGTCCTCCACCGTGGTGGCCAGAGGCTTCTCCTGGATGATATTGGGCACGCCCGCCTCCATGGCGGCCATGGAGGGCTCGCGATGCAGGGCATCGGGCGTGGCCACCACCACCAGATCCAGGGTCTGGGCGCGCAGCATCTCATGGATGTCCCCATAGGCCTGGGCTCCCAGGGGCCCGGCCACGGCCTGAGCCGCCTCGCGCCGGACGTCGCACACCGCCGCCACCCGCACATGGGGGTGCTCGTGCAGATTGGCGGCATGGGCGCTGCCCAGCAGCCCTGCCCCCACCACACCTGCCCGCAATTCCATCGGAATCCGCCTCCTTTTCGGGCGCGAACGCTGCCTGCCGCCCTGACGATGCGCCCATTCTAGCGCCGGGAGGGAGCCCGTCAAGGACGATTGCGGATTTTCGCCAACAAGCGACGACTACGCTATAATAGCATGTCACCCAGCGCCTATTGTTCGTGCTGCTTGAGGGAAGGATCGTCTTGCGCAGACTCCAATCGGTTTTGCATGGCACATGGATTGCAGACCCGAACGAGCGCGATCGGGAGCTGTTTTTCCTCTGGGCCGAGCGTGAGGCCGAGCCCGTTGCAGCCCTTGCGTCGAGTGACCGAGGCCCCCGGGTCCGGCGGCACCCCTATGCCGTAACGGCCATCGAGGTCGCCGCCCTGCTGGATACCGTGGCCCCCGACGTCCCCTGGCGCGGAGCTGAGCGCCTGACCCGCGTCGCCTACCTGCCCTCTGACGATGCGGGGCCCATCATGCCCGTGACCAGGCCGGCCGTCGCCGCTGGCGCGTGCACGATCCGGCCCTGGCGGGTGGAGGGGCTGCAGGGGCCTCTGGATCGCCTGCTGGGGCTGCTGGCCGCGCTGCCCGCCGGCCAGGACGCCGCAGAGGCGTTTCGCCCGGGGACGGACCTGGTCTATTGGGGCGCCGTCGCCCGGTTCGCCCTGGAGCTGCTGGCCCGCAAACGGTTCTTGCCCGGCCTGGAAGGCGAGAACGGCACCATGCGCGCCATCTGGCTGCCGGTGCTCGACGGGCCGGACGACGCCGCGCGCTTTGAGCTGCTGGCCCAGGGCATGCCCGCCGCCTGCCGCGCCGTGGTCCAGGAACGCGCCGCCCGCGATGCCGCCCAAGTGCTGCGCCCCCAGGCCCTCTTGCAGAGCTTTCTCGCCGCCGTGACCGATCACGCAGTGCGCACCTGGGGCGTTGGCAGCCTCAGTTTCCACACGCCCATCGGCCAGACCCTTTCGGCGAACCCGAACTGGTGGCGCGGCCTCGGTCGCGAGGCCGATACGCCACTGCCGCCCACCCGAGCCGCCGAGATCGGACGGCTATACCAGGCCTGGAAGAGCCTGGCCCACAAGGCCAAGCCCGACGCAGGCTCCTCGTTCCGCCTCTGTTTCCGCCTGGAGCCACCCACCTTCGAGCCGGGTCGCGAGGGCGATGCCCACGAACAGTGGGTGCTGCGCTACTTTCTCCAGGCCAGCGACGACCCCAGCCTGCTGGTGCCGGCCTGGGAGGTGTGGCGCGAGCAGGGCGACGTCCTCAGCTACCTCAATCGCCGCTTTGACAACCCCCAGGAAAAGCTCCTGGAGGGCCTTGGCCTGGCCGCCGATCTGTGCCCTGCCATCCGCCGCAGCCTGCGCAACAACCCCTGCCCGGATGCCACCAGCCTGACCGATCAGGAGGCCTTTCAGTTCCTGCGCGAGGTCTCGCGCCTGCTGGAGGGGGCCGGTTTTGGCGTCATGGTCCCCCCCTGGTGGAACACGACCGATACCCGGTTGCGCGTCAAGGCCATGCTGCGGGCCGCTTCCGAGACCAATGGCTCCGGCATGCTCAGCATGGATGCCCTCGTCTCGTACGATTGGGAGATGGCCCTGGGCGACCAGACCCTCACCCGTGAGGAGTTTGAGCGGCTGGCCGAGCTCAAGACGCCGCTGGTGCAGGTGCGGGGCCGTTGGGTGCTCTTGCAGCCGGACCAGATCGAATCGGCGGTGGCCTTTTGGGAAAAGCACCGCGAGCGCGTCGAGATGCGCCTGCGCGATGCCCTGGGCCTGGCCCTGGGCGCCCAAGAGGAGCTGGATGGCCTCCAGGTCAGCGAGGTCGATCTGGATGACACCCTGCAGACGGTGCTGGCCCGCCTCACCCAGACCCAGCAGCTCGAGCTGCTGCCGCCGCCCGAGAACTTTGTGGGTACCTTGCGCCCCTACCAGGTGCAGGGGCTCTCTTGGCTGGCCTTCTTGCGGCGCTGGGGCTTTGGCGCCTGCCTGGCCGACGACATGGGCCTCGGCAAGACCATCCAGACCATCGCCCTGGTGCTACACCAGCGCAATGGCGCCAAACAGGTCTCGCCCACCCTGGTGATCTGCCCCACCTCGCTGGTGGGCAACTGGCAGCGCGAGGTGGCGCGCTTTGCGCCCGAGTTGCGGGTGGTGGTGCACCACGGCACAGGGCGGGCCGAAGGCTCGGCCTTTGTGGAGCAGGCCTTGCGCAGCGACCTGGTGATCAGCACCTATGGCCTGGTGCGCCGCGACCTGAAGGACCTGGTGCGGGTGCGCTGGGCCAACGTGATCATCGACGAGGCCCAGAACATCAAGAACCCCGTCACCAAGCAGGCCCGGGCTGTGCGCCGGCTGCAGGCCGATTTTCGGCTGGCCCTCACCGGCACGCCGGTGGAGAACCGCCTCTCGGAGCTGTGGTCCATCATGGCGTTCCTGAATCCGGGCTACCTGGGCTCGCGTTCGAGCTTTCGGCGAGACTTTGCCCAGCCCATCGAGCGCTATCAGGACCTGGAGGCGGCCGGCCGCCTGCGCCGCCTGGTGCGCCCGTTCATCCTGCGGCGCGTCAAGACCGATCCCCAGGTGATCCGCGACCTCCCAGAAAAGTTCGAACAGCGCATCTACTGCAACCTGACCCATGAGCAGGCCACCCTGTACGAGGCCATCGTCCAGGATTCGCTGCGAGGACTGCGAGACGATAGCGAGGGGGGCATCCGGCGGCGCGGCATGATCCTGGCCATGCTCACGCGCCTCANNCTCAAGCAGATCTGCAACCACCCGGCGCTGTTCCTGGCCGATGGTTCGGCCATCGGGCGGCGCTCGGGCAAGATGAACCGGTTGACCGAGATGCTGGAGGAGATCCTGGAGCTGGGCGAGCGCGCCCTGATCTTTACCCAGTACGCCCAGATGGGCGCGCTGCTCCAGCAGCATCTGCGCGAGACCTATGAGCAAGAAGTGCTCTTTTTGCACGGGGGCACGCCGCAGCGCCAGCGCGACGAGATGCTGAGCCGCTTTCAGGAGAGCCCGGAGGCCCCCTCCATCTTTGTCCTCTCCCTCAAGGCGGGCGGCACCGGCCTGAACCTGATGCGCGCCAACCACGTATTTCACTATGACCGCTGGTGGAACCCTGCCGTCGAGAACCAGGCCACCGACCGGGCCTATCGCATCGGCCAGACCCGCGATGTCCAGGTGCACAAGTTCATCTGCCTGGGCACCCTGGAGGAGCGCATCGATGCCCTCATCGAGAGCAAGCGCGAGCTGGCCGAGAACGTCATCGGCGAGGGCGATGGCTGGGTGACCGAGCTGAGCACCGACGAGTTGCGCGACCTGATCAGCCTGCGCGCTGAAGCGGTCCAGACGGAGTAAACGCCGATGTCTGACCACGAATGGAACCGACGACCCGGCGCGACCCCCACGGGCGGGCCGGAGGATGGTTCCGAGAGCCTGGCGCCCCCCGTCGCCCGCGGGCGGACGGTCCGCGGCTGGTGGGTGAGCCACTGGATGCGCGGCCTGAGCCAGCTCTTTGACGCCACACGCCTGGCTGGGGGCCGGGCCCTGGCGCAAGAGGGGCGCATCCTGAGCCTCGAGGCCGGGCTTGGGCTGGTGTCGGCGCGGGTGCGCGCCGAGACCCTGGAGGCTGCGCCCTACCGGGTGCACCTCTCCTTTGCCACCTACAGCGACGCCCAGTGGGAGCGCATCATCCACCTGCTCAGCGAGCGGGCCATCTATGCCGCGCAACTGATGAACAACGAGATGCCGGAGGATATCGAGAGCGTCTTTCGCGCCGCCAGCGTATCGCTGTTCCCCACCAGCCTGCAGGAGCTGGGCGCCGAGTGCACCTGCTCCGATTGGGCCAGCACCTGCAAGCATCGAGCCGCCGTCTGCTACGCGCTGGGCGAGTGGCTCGATCGCGACCCCTTCCTGCTCTTTACGCTACGCGGGCGCACCCGCGAAGAGGTGATCGCCGCGCTGCGCACCCGGCGGGCCAGCCAGGCCGCTGGCGAGGAGACCCAGACCCGCGCCGCCCAGAGCATCACCACCGACCCCGATACCCTCCCCGCCGACCCGGCGAGTTTCTGGGGGCTGGATGCCGCCGTGGGCGCGACGCGCGCCCCCCTGGCCCCCGCCGAGGACGAGGCCGAGTTGCTGGAGGTCCTGGGCGAGCTGCCCTTCCTGCAGGATGAAGAGACGCGCAAGCAACTGAGCGCCATCTACCGCGAGGTGGCGCGGCGCGCGCGGGATGTCGCCAACGGACGGGCCGAGGCCGAAGGCGAGAACGGCCACGCCTGATTCGCCCCGGCGCGCCACCAGCGCCGGGCTTCGCGACCCCCTGTCGGCCCCTCTGGGCGTTCCAGCCCTGAGGCCCCCTGTGGTATAATGGCTCCGATCTGGCACACCAGCGAGCGTACTATGTCCATCCTCACAGCCCAAAACCTAGCCAAGTACTATGGCGCCCAGGACATCTTTTCTGGAATCGACCTGACCCTGGCGCGCGGCGACAAGGTCGCCCTCGTGGGACCCAACGGCGTCGGCAAGACCACCCTGCTGCGCATCCTGCTGGGTCTGGAGGAGCCGACCGAGGGCGCGGTGCATCGTGCCCGGGGCCTGCGCATCGGATACCTGCCCCAGCAGCCCAAGCTCGATAGCCAGCACACCCTGTACGAGGAGATGCTGGCCGTCTTTGACGCGCTGCGACGCCAGCAGCGGGCGCTGCTGCGCCTGGCCGAGGAGATGGCCGAGGCCGATGACCCCACCGAGCTGATGGAACGCTACGCCCTGGCCGAGGAGCGCTTTGAGCAGGCCGGCGGCTATGAATATGAGGGGCGGATCAAGCGCGTGCTGGGCGGCCTGGGCTTTCGCCAGGAGATGTTCACCTGGCCCATCGCCGTGCTCAGCGGCGGGCAGATCACCCGCGCCCTGCTGGCCCGCCTGCTCCTTCAGGAGCCTGACCTCCTGGTGCTGGACGAGCCCACCAACTACCTGGATCTGGCCGCTCTGGAGTGGATCGAGTCCTATCTGCAGGGCTGGCCGCACAGCCTGCTGGTGGTCTCCCACGACCGCCGCTTTCTTGATCGGGTCGTGAACCGTGTGTGGGACCTGCACCACGGCCGCCTGGATACCTACCGGGGCAACTATAGCCACTATGCCGCCCAGCGACAGGCTCGCCTGGAACGCCAGGCCAAGGAGTACGAGGCCCAACAGGAGCAGATTCAGCAGACAGAGGAGTTCATCCGGCGCTACAAGGCGGGGCAGCGCAGCCGCGAGGCCGCCGGCCGCGAGAAGCGGCTGGAGCGGCTGGAGCGCATCGAGGCGCCCGAGACCCAGCGCCAGATGCGGCTGCGGCTGGATACCACCCTGCGCTCGGGCGATCAGGTGCTCATCAGCGAGACGGGCCTGGCCGTAGGATACCACAGTCGCCCCGATGCCGACGCCTCGGATGACGGCGGCGCGCCCCACCTGCTCTTTCGAGCGGGGCCGCTGCTGGTGCTGCGCGGGCAGTGCGTGACCCTGCTGGGCCCCAACGGCTGCGGCAAGACCACCCTGCTGCGCACCCTCCTGGGCGAGGTCCCCTTGTTGGGCGGCGACCTGCGCATCGGCGCCAGCGTCAAGCTCGGTTACCTCTCCCAGACCCAGCACGAGCTGGACCCAGACAAGACCGTGCTGGAACAGGTGATGCAGGCCGGGCGCTTTGAGATCGAGCCCGCCCGCAACCACCTGGCGCGCTATCTCTTTGTGGGCGACGAGATCGACAAGCGCATCGGCGATCTCTCCGGCGGCGAGCTCTCGCGGCTGGCCCTGGCGCTGCTGGCCATCCACGGCGCCAACCTGCTGCTGCTGGACGAGCCCACCACCCACCTGGACATCGCCTCGCAAGAGATCCTCGAGGACGTCTTGCGCGACTTTCGCGGCACCATCCTGATGGTCTCCCACGACCGTTACCTGATAGACGCCCTGGCCACCCACATCTGGGAGGTGCGTGACGGCGCCCTGACCGAATACGAGGGCAACTATACCGCCTATCTGGAGGCCAAAGCCCGGCAGGAGGCCATGGCTCAAGTGGAGGAGGACAGGTCCGCGCGCCCGGTCTCCGATCCGCGGGCCAACAGCGAGGAGCGGGCCGCCGAGCGGCGGCTGCGGGCCGACCTGGAGGCCTGCGAGCAGGCCATCGAGGAGCTGGAGCGCCAACTGGAGGCCACAGAGCGCCAGATCTCGGTGGCCAGCGCAGCCCAGCAGGCCGAGCGCGTGGTGGCCCTGAGCCACGAGTATCAGGGCCTGCAGCAAGCCCTGGGCACCCAGCTCCAACGCTGGGAGCGGCTGGCGAGCGTCGCCCATGGCTAGGCCCCGCCGGGTCGTCGGGCTGACGGGCAACATCGCCACCGGCAAGAGCACTGTGGCGCAGATGCTGGCCCGGCGGGGCGCCTGCATCATCGATTGCGATGCGTTGACCCACGAGAGCATGCGGGCCGGTTCCGAGGTGCACCAGGCCATCGTGGCCCGCTTTGGCGACGGCGTGCTGGCGCCCGAAGGCGAGATCGACCGCGCCGCGCTGGGGGCCATCGTGTTCGCCGATCCGGCGGCCCTGGCCGACCTGGAGGCCCTGGTGCATCCCTGGGTGCTGCGAGAGACGCGGCGCCGCCTGGCGGCCTGCACGGCCCCCGTCGCCGTCATCGAGGCGATCAAGCTGCTGGAGGCCCACATGGAGGCCGATTGCGACGAGGTGTGGGTGGTGACCGCGCCCCGGGCCCAGCAACTGGCCCGCCTGATGGGCCGGCGAGGCCTGAGCCGCGCCGAGGCCGAGGGGCGCATAGACGCCCAGCCGCCCCAGGAGGCCAAGGCTGCCCGCGCCGACCGGGTGATCGAGAACGCCGGCTCTCTGGAGGATCTGGAGGCCCAGGTGTCGCAGGCCTGGGAACGCATACAAGGGGCGAGCCCCACAGCATCAGGAGGCGACTGAGCTATGACCGCAAGATTGCTCCGTTGGCTACAGACCCACCCACGGTGGGCGAGTTGGTTCGCCCTGGCCTTGGGGATGGTGATCATCTTCTGGATCGCCGCCAGAGACAAGGGGCTCACCGGCGGCCAGATGGCAGGCATGACCGTGGCCGTGGTGCTGCTGGCGGGGTTGTGCGTGCGCATCGTGGGGTGGGAGTAGCCTGTTGACCAGATCCTCCCCCACCTGCCTGGGCCGCACCCTGGGCGCGGCCCTGTTGTTCACGCTGCTGGTCGGCCTCCTGGCCGTGGCCTGCACCGACGACCTCTCGCAGACGAGCGCCGCCCTCGGCGATGACCCGCCGATCACCCTGGAGGCGCCCGAGGCTCAGGAGCCTTCGCCAACGGCGCTTCCGCCCACGGCGCCGGCCAGCGCCACGCCCGCGCCCAGCGCGACGCCTACCGCCAGCGCGACGCCCGCGCCCAGCGCCACCCCGGAGCCCTCCGCCACGCCCGTCCCCACCCTGTCGCCCTACGTGGTGGTCATCGACCCCGGCCATGGGGGCTATGATCTGGGCGCGCGTCGCTTCGACGACCAGGGCCGCATGGTCTACCACGAGAGCACGGTCAACCTGGAGCTGGGCTTGCTGCTGCGCGACGAGCTCCAGCGGCGCGGCCTGCAGGTGGTGATGACCCGCGATGGCGACTATTCGGTCAACGGCGAGGATGCGGATATCAACGGCGATGGCGAGTTCGACTATACCGTGGACGAATCCCAGGCGCGGGTGGATGTGGCCAACGCCGCCGAGGCCGACCTGCTGCTATCGCTGCATCAGAACGCCTTCGAGTACCCCGATGGCTCGCGGGCGCCGGACATCGGCGGATCCCAGACCTTCTACTGCGCCGACCGCCCCTTTGGCGATGACAATCACCGCTTCGCCGCCCTGGTCCACCAGGCGATCCTCACGGCCTTTGCCGATCTGGGCTATGACATGTACGATCGCGGCGTGCAGGACGACTATTACCTGATCACGCCCGATAGCACGGGCCAGCACCTCATCCTGCTGGGGCCCGAATCGGAGCGCATCATGCGGCCCTCACAGATGCCTGGGGCGCTGAGCGAGCCCCTGTACATCACCCACGAGGTAGAGGGGGAGATGGCCCAGGATCCCGCCGTCCTGGCGCGGCTGGCCCAGGGCTATGCCGATGCCATCGAGGCGTTCTTCCGGGGCGAGGACGTGCGCGAGCCGTAGCTCTCTCAGGCGCGCGGGTTGCCGCGCCGTGAGATGTCTGTATCCAGCCAGAGGGTCACGGGGCCATCGTTGTGGATCTCCACCAGCATATGGGCCCCAAAGCGGCCCGTCTCCACGGGAACGCCCTGCTGGCGCAGGTGCTGGCAGAAGGCCTCATAGAGCGGCTCGGCCTGTTCCGGCAGGGCGGCCTGGCTGAAGCTGGGCCGGCGCCCCCGCCGCGCATCGCCATAAAGGGTGAACTGGGGCACCACCAGGGCGGCGCCGCCCACATCGCACAGCGAACGATCAAAGCGGCCCGCCTCATCATCAAAGATGCGCAGATGGGCGATCTTGTCCGCCAGCCAGGCGGCGCTCTCGTCGGTATCGCCCTCGCGAACCCCCAGCAAGATCGCCAGCCCGTGGCCGATGCGGCCCACGGTGACGTCCTCGATGGTGACCGCCGCACGGCTCACCCGCTGTATGCAAGCTCGCATCGCTTTCCGACTCCCAGGGTTGATGCTCCCGCCGGACTGTGGTATCTTGACGCCAGAGGGAACACACGATGGTCAAGCTGATTATGTTCTGGAATATCCGCGAGGGCAAGGAGCCCGACTATCTCGAGTTCCTCACTCAGGAGTTCGCCAAAGCCATCATCGCCATGGGCATCCAGCCTACCGATGCCTGGTATGCCGTGTGGGGCAAGGGGCACCAGGTGCTGGCCGGGGGCACCGCCGAAGACCTGGAGGCGATGGAGCGCGCGCTGGCCAGCAAAGAGTGGCGCGCCTTTCGCGATCGCCTGGAACAACTGGTGACCGGCTTTGACTTCAAGGTCGTGGAGCAGGAGGGCGGCTTCCAGCTCTAAGCCCTCCGCCGCCGAGGTATACAAAAAGGCAGCGCCTGCGAGCAGGCGCTGCCTTTTCTCATGCTACTCCTCAGAGGACTTGGCCTTGGGCTCCGGCGCGCTCTCCGTCTTGGGCTCCGCCTTGGAGGTCAGCGCGCTGGACCTCTTGTTGTCGGTGACATAGAACCCGCTCCCCTTGAAAATGACGCCCACCGGGTGGATGACGCGATGGACAGGGCCGTTGCACTCGGGGCAAGTGCGCACCGGCTCCTCTGAAAAATGCTGAAAACGCTCAAACGCGACGCCGCAATCGTCACACTTGTATTGATACGTCGGCATAGACCCTTCCCTCCTGAAATGACCTCGGGCGCGCAGCCTCGGCGTCAGAGGCCGCAAGCCACCAAGGACACATTATAGGCCAGAGAGCCGCCCGGGGCAAAACGCCGCCGTCCTTCCGCCCCCTGCCCGCCCATATCCCAAATGATCAACAGCATATCCCAAGTATCCAAAATAGAGAGAATAACTACACAGGACTTGACAATCGCCCCCGGATCGGCTACAATGCATGTAGAACATCCGTTCTACATGTCCCGTCACGCTGGTTTCGCCTTGGGGGTACGATCATGGACCGTATCAGAACCGCTCTGGACCAAAAGCGCAGAGGCACCCACTATGCCGATCGGATGCACCGCATCCTGGGCGTCTGCCAGGATTGCGGCATCCTCTGGCATGAGGAGCGCGTGGCCTTTACCAACGGCTCCAGCACGCTGCGGCGGGTCCACGATATCGAGCCCGTCGGGCGCGTGCTGGTGACGCCGCGCTATGAGAAATACGGTCTGCACGTGAACACCCGGGTGCTGCCGCGCCTCAAGCGGATGGCGCCCCAGTTCGCCTATGCCCTGAACGTGCCCAGCACCTCGGTGGAGGTGGACGGCAACATCGTCTACATCCGGGTTCCCCTGGATGACGGCCAAAGCGACGGCCTGGTGACCTTTGAGGAGGCCTGGTCTATCGCCCAGGGCATCCCCGTGGGCAGCCTGCTCCTGGGAATCGACGATGACCGGAGGCAACTGGTGCTGGAGATGATCTCGCCGACCAACGTGCACGCCGCAGTGGTGGGCATGACGGGCAGCGGCAAATCCACCCTCCTCAAGACGATGATCATGTCGGCGCAGCGCATCGGCGGCAGCCAGGTGGCCCTGTTCGACCCCAGCGGCGGCTTTCGCCCCTTTTCCGGGCACCCCAGCGTATGGCGCGGTGGCCTGTTCAGCCGCCCCGACGACTGCGAGCTGGGGCTGGAGGCGTTGGCCCGCGGCATCGGCCGCGGCCCCGGCCGCCTCACCTTTGTGTTCGTGGACGAGGTGCCCGAGCTGATCGCCCAGCGGCCCGAGATCAAGAAGCACCTGGCGCGGCTGGCCCAGGCCGGCCGCCACGCCGGGCTGCACCTGGTGATCGGCGCGCAGCACCTGCTGGCCTCCGACGTGGGCTCCATGACGTTGCGCAATATCCCCGTCCGCCTGGTGGGGCGCGTCGCCGATCGGATGGCGGCCTACCAGGCCACCAGCCGCAACGACACGGGCGCCGAGAGCCTGCGCGGGCGGGGCGACTTTGTGGCGGTCAACGGCAGTACCGTGCGCCACTTTCAGGTGGCCTACCTGACCGAGGCGGACCTGGAGGAGTGGGCGCGCCGCTATGCCCCGCGAGACGCCATGGTGCCCGTGCGGCCGGAGGTGCGGACGGCCCAAAGGGCGCCGGTGTACGCCCTGGCCGGGAGCGGGGGCGGCGGCGGGGGCGGGGGCGATGGCCGCCCGCCCGACGAGATCCCGGAGCGGGCCCTGCGAGAGATCCAGCGCTATATCCGCAAGAACGGGAGACGGCCCTCCCTCAACTGGGTCTACCGCATGACCAAAGAGATGCTGCCCACCGGCGGGTTCAACCGCGACAAGGCGCGCCGCGCCATTCGGCTGGCGGCCCACCCGCCCGAGGCGGCCCGTGCGCAGAGATAGTTGAGTCAAGCTATAGATAGGGGGTAACATGCAGCAAGGTTCAGGACGCGGTCTCTTCTTCGTCATGGCGCTGGTCGCCGGGGTGCTGCTGGCTGTGGCCGTGTTCCAGGTGCCACAGCCATGGCGCGCCATCCTGGTCGCGTGGATCCTGATCTGTGTTACCTTGGGCGCGCTGGTCGTGCGCCTGGTGCGTCACCACTACGAGTACAAAGCGCTGCAGCAGAAGCGTGGCGCGGCCCGTCCCCCTCGCGTCGCGCCCAAGGAGCCCGCCCTGCCCACCTTTGAGGGGCTCAAGGTCATCATGTCCAACGAGGGCGGCCAGCGCTACACGATCCGGTAGCATGGGCGTGTGCATCGGCAAGCGGCCCCGGCCCCTGGCGCGAGAAAGGATGATTGCCATGAGCGAGATCCTTGCTTACTGCGGACTGCTTTGCCACACATGCCAGATCTACCTGGCCACCAGAGAGGAGGACGCCGGGGCGCAGGCGCGCATGCGGGCCGAGATCGCCCGCGTCTGCAGGGAGCAGTACGGCCTGGCGTATTCGCCGCAGGACATCACCGATTGCGATGGCTGCCCAGGCGAGGGCCAGCGTCTGTTCGTGGCCTGCAGCGCCTGCAAGATGCGCAACTGCGCCCGGGCTCGGGGCCTGGAGACCTGCGCCTCCTGCCCCGAATACCCCTGCCCGGATCTCCGGGCCTTCCTCGAATCCGAACCGGAGGCCAGGCGTCGCCTGGATGCCCTGCGGCCCGATGGGGTCTAGGGCAGCAAGCCCATCGGCAGCCCTTCGCCCTTGCCCCACGAGCGGCACGGATAGGGGCTTGTAGGCGCCCCGCCTGGTGAACACAGATGCTAGACGCTCTCGCCAGCAGCATGTATAATGGGGCCAGGAGCATGGCGTGTTGCGCCCGGGAGGAGGCCCCATGAACGCGTTTAACAGGATTGTCGTCATCGTTCTGCTGCTGCTGCTCGCCGCTCTGGCGGTAGCGCTGCTGCTGACGCCCTACGAACTGGTGCGCATCGCGCTCACGAACCTGGAGGCATTCCAGGAGCTTTTGCTCTATGCCGAGAACCTGTATCTCTGGTATGTGGGTGTGTTGGCGGCTTTCTTGGTCTTGCTCCTCGTGCTGCTCTACCTCGAGATCCGGCGCACCCGTAAGAAGTCGGCGTTGATTCGCTCCGAGGGCGGCGGCAGGGCGCGCATCGGCGTGGATTCGGTGATGCACAGCCTCGAATACCGCATTGACGAGCTGCCCGGCATCCGGGACGTGCGGCCTCACATCATCAGCCGAGGCAAGGATGTGCGCGTGATCGTGGACCTGCGCACCAGCCCCACCGTCAACGTCCCCGACGTCGCCCAGCAGATCGTGGATCTGGCCCACGAGATCGTCGAGGGGCAGTTGGGCGTCAAGATCCGCGGCAGGGTCGAGATCAATGTGTCGCACGAGCCCTTCCCCCGTGGGACGCTGGCGCCCGGCGCCGCCTCGGCCCAATGGGGTGAGGCCGCCACCGCTGCCCCCAGACGCCGTGAAGAGCCCCAGCCCGCCCGCAGGGAGCCGACGGTGGTCCAGGCCCGGCCTGAGCCAGCCCGCCCCCGGGCCGGGGCGGCGCCCATCGAGACCCCAGCCACAGGATGGGGCGAGCCCACCATCGAACAGGCTGCCCCCGCCGTCCTGGATGTGTTGGCGGATGAGGGAGAGTTCGATCTGGAGGCGCGGGATCTCGATGTTCTGCAGGAGACGGACGAGTCCAGGCCTGAAAAGCCTGACCAGGCCTGACCTCTCGTCTGTGATCGTGTCGCGTGGTGGCCCTCGTCGGCGATGGCGAGGGCCCCTGTGTGCCCAGGCAGGGCCGGATCAACGATGGTGGAGTGCAGCGTGGAGACGATAGATGTCCAGGGCTCCCTGGATCGGCTGGTGGAGGCGCTCTTGTTCGTCGCCGACGAGCCGGTCAACGTGGCCGACCTCGCCCGCGCGCTGGAGGCCGACCCCGAGAGCGTTCAGCAGGCCATCGAGCGCCTAATCGCCAGAGCGCCAGAGCGGGGCGTCTGCGTGATGCGGGTGGGGCCCCGTGTGCAGTTGGTGACCGTGCCCGAGGCGGCGCCCATGATCGAGCGGTTCTTGGGGATCGACCGCTCGGCCAGGCTTTCTCCCGCGGCGATGGAGACCATCGCCATCATCGCCTACCGCCAGCCCATCACCCGCGCCCAGGTCGAAGCGATCCGCGGCGTGAACTCGGATGGCGTCATCCGCACCCTGCTGGCCAGGAATCTCATCGAGATCCAGGGGCATCTGGAGCAGGCGGGGCGCCCGGCGCTGTTGGGCACGACCTTTGAGTGCCTGCAGTATTTCGGGCTCAGCTCGCTGGATGACCTGCCGCCCATGCCGGAGCTGGACGAGCCTAACGAGTGACTCACATCGGCCCGCCTAGGTGGGCCGACCCTCGACCTTGAGCGAGATGCTCTGCGAGACGCCCCGCTCCTCCATCGAGATGCCATAGATCGTCGCGGCGGCCTCGATGGTGCGGCGGTTATGGGTGATGACCACGAACTGGGTGCCCAGGGCGTGCTCCAGCAAGAGATCGCGAAACCGCCCCACGTTGGCCTCATCCAGGGCGGCATCCACCTCGTCCAGGAAGCAAAAGGGCACGGGGTTGGCCCGCAACAGGGCAAAGAGCAAGGCCGTGGCGGTAAGCGAGCGCTCGCCGCCGGAGAGCAGCGAGAGGCGCTGGGCGCGCTTGCCGGGCGGCGAGGCGATGATCTCTATGCCGGTGGTGGCCATGTTCTCCGGATCCGTCAGCACCAGCCGAGTGGTGCCACCGCCGAACAGGATCTCAAAGTAGTTGCGAAAGCCCTCATCCACCTCTTGGATGGTGCGCCGCAGATCGTGCTCGATCATCTGATCCAGCTCCTCGATCACTTCGTGAAGCGAGGCGATGGCGCCGCGCAGGTCAGAGACCTGGCTCTGCAGGAAGGTCTGGCGCTCCAGGAGCTTTTCATATTCGCGCGGGGCATCCGCGTTCACGTTCCCGATCCGCCGCAGGCGCGAGCGCAGGTGGCGGATCTCGTCGTTGAGGCCGGGCGGCAGCACGGGCACCCGAGGCAGCTCGACCACGTTGTCATCCAGGGCGAGACGCAGTTGGTGGGCGATGACATCGGGCAGGTCAATGGGGCCCAGGGCCTCCTCGATCTCGCCGCTGAGGTTGGCCTGCTGGTCGCGGGCGCGATCTCGCTCCAGGAGCGCCTGGTTGTGGCTGGTCTCGGCCTCGTGCAGCCGCTCCAGGCTATCGTTGTACTGCTGCACCAGGCGGCCATGTTCGCGCTCCAGCTCGGCGCGCTTTTCGCGTTCGGGCTCGATGCGGTCACGGGTCTCGGCCAGCTCGCGTTCCAGGGCCTGCAGCCGCTCGCGATCGGCAGCCACGCTCTGGGCAAGCTGCTGCTGGCGCACGCTCAATTCCGTCTGCTGCTGCGCGCGCTCCTGAATCTGGCGCTCCAGATCCGCCAGGTTGGTCTGGTGGCTGGCCAAGAGCCGCTCCAGGCTGGCGGTGATGCGGGCCGCCACCTGGGCCTGGGTCTCTAGCTCGCCCACGCGCTCGCGCAGGGCGGGATTCTGGGCCGCGGCGACCTGGCTGCGCAGGGCATGCAACTCGGCCTCGAGCTGTTGGCCGGCCTGCCGCAACGTCTCGCGTTCCTCGGCCAGGGAGCGCTCCCGGGCATCCAGATCCCGCAGGTCGCGGTCCACCTGCTCACCCCGCGAGGCGATCCAGCTCAACTCGCGCTCGCCGCGGCTGGCCTCGTCCCCCTGGCGGGTAGCGACATGGTGGGCCTGCTCCAGCGCCCGGCGGGTGGCGGCCACGTCGTCGGCGCGCTGGCGAATCTGCTGGCGCAGGTCATCCAGGTAACCCTGCTGGGCGGCGACGACGCCGGTCGCCTCGGTGAGCCGCGCCTCCACGGCGCGGATGCGGCCGGGTAGCTCCCGCCACTCGCGCTCCTGGGCCAGCAGTTGGCTCTGGCCCCGACGGGCGCCGCCACTGAGGGCGCCGCTGGGCTGCACCGTCTCGCCCTCCAGGGTCACCAACAGCGCGGCGCCGGTGCGCTCGCGGAGCAGGCGCCGGGCGGCGGCCAGGTCCTCGACGATCAGGATGCGCCCCAGCAACAGATCGAACACCGGCTTGAGTTCGGGATCGTACTCGACCAGCTCACTGGCCACCCCGACGATGCCCTCACCCTGGCGGGCGCGCAACGGCGCCGGGGGGCGCAGGGTATCCAGTGGCAGGAAGGTGGCCCACCCGGCCCGACTCTGCTTGAGGAGGGCGATGCCCGCCTCGGCGTCCTCCCAGCGATCGGTGACGATGTTCTGCACCCGGGCGCCCAGGGCGGCCTCCACGGCCTGCTCGTAGGCCTGGGGCACGCGCATCAGGCTGGCGACGGTGCCCCGCACGCCGCCGATGCGCTCGGCCGCCCGCAACACCTCGCGCACGCCGGGGTGATAATCGCTGAGCTGCTCCCGCAGGCGAGCCAGCGAACGCCGCCGCCCGACCAGGTGGTCGCGCTCGGAGCGGATCTCGGCGGCCTGCTGCTCGGCGGCGGCCAGCTCCTCTCGCGTGGCCAGGGTCTGGCGCTCGGCGTCCTCCTGGGCCTGCTCGAGGGCCTGCAGTTGGGCCGCGATCTCGCGCTCGCGGGCCTGCGCCTCCTGGGCCTGGCGCTGCCACGTGGCCAGGCGCTGCTCCGCCTGGGCGCGGCGCTCGGCCAGGTCGTCCCTCTCCCGCGTCAACTCTTGCCGGCGCTCCGCGCCCTGGTCCAGCCGGGCCTGCAGCCGGGAGGCGGCGCGCTCGCCTTCGGCCAGCTTGCGCTCCCGCTCGCGGATCTCGCCATCGAGGCTGCGGCGCTGGGCGTCCAGTTGCTCCAGCTCCTGCCGCACCTCCGCCAGCGCCGCCAGGGTCTGCTGCCGGGTGGCCTGCTGTTCCGCCAGCTCGGAGGCGGAGCGCTCGACTTCCGTCGCCAGGATGGCGCGGCGCGAAAGGAGCGATTCTTGATCCTGGGCCATGCTGGCGCGCTGCTGCTCAAACTGGCGGCTGCGCTCCGTCGCCACGGCCAGCTCGCGGCGCAGGGTCTCGGCCCTGTCGCGCAGGGTGGAGAGCCGCTCGGTCAGCGCCTCGATGATGCGGCCCTGTTGCTCCTGGGCCTCGCGCAGGGGCGCCTGCCTGGCCTGCAGCTCGCGAGAGTAGTTATGCTGGGCCTCGAGCTGCTCGCGGGTCACCCGCAGATGCCCCTCGGCCTGCAATAGCTTCTGCTGGATGCTCTGCCACTGGTAGCCGAACCAGATGCGTTGCAGCTCGCGCAGGTCCTGAGAGAGGAGCAGATGCTCCTCGGCGCGCTCAGCCTGTCGCCGCAGCATGCGGGCACGGGGACGCAGCTCGTTCAGGATGTCTTCGACGCGCTCCAGGTTGCGCTGGGTCTCCTGGATGCGATCCAGCGTCTCCTGGCGCTTGCGCAGATGGGGGGCGATGCCGGCGGCCTCCTCAAAGAGCACCCGCCGCGCCTCGGGGGTCAGGGAGAGGGCGGCATCCACCAGGCCCTGGCCGATGACGATGTAGGCGCCAGGGGTGACGCCCGCCGAGCCCAACAGATCGATGATGTCGCGGTGACGCACCCGGTTGCCGTTGAGCAAGTATTCGTTCTCGCCGGAGCGATAGGCGCGGCGGCCGATGGTCACCTCGGTATAGTCGATGGGTAGCCAGCCGTCGGTGTTATCCAGAGTCAGGATGACCTCGGCCATGCCCAGGCGCGAGCGTTTGCCGGCGCCCGCAAAGATCATGTCCTCGGTGCGGCGCGCCCGCAGGTTGCTGTAGCTCTGCTCTCCCAGCACCCACCGCACCGCGTCGGCGACGTTGCTCTTGCCGCTGCCGTTGGGGCCGACGATGGCGGTGATGCCGCTGCTGAATTCGAACACGCAGCGTGAGGCAAAGCTCTTGTAGCCGTACAGCTCCAGGCGTTTGAGGCGCATATTCTCCTTGCGGATCAATCGCTGAGCCAGGGACCCGTGGAACGGCCTGGCCCCGGGTTCAGAGGCCCAGACTGGCAAGGGCCGCGCGCGCGGCGGCCTGCTGCGCCGCCTGCTTGCTGCTGCCCGTTCCCTGGCCCCAGACCTCCTGATTGACGATCACGACGGCGGTAAAGGTCTTGGCGTGGTCGGGCCCTTCCTCTGAGATGATCTGGTACTGGGGGGTCTCTCGCAGGGTGGACTGGACGTGCTCCTGGAGATAGCTCTTGGCATCTTTGGCGGCGCTGATCAGATCCGACTGCTCGGCGCGCTCTTGCAGATAGGCGTGGACAAAGGCGCGCGTCACCTCGAGCCCGCGATCCAGGTACATGGCGCCGATCAGGGCCTCGACGGCGGCGCACAGGTTGGCGTCGCGCTCCTGGCCGCCGGTGGCGGCCTCGCCCCGGCCCATGAGCAGGTAGCGGCCGATATCCAGCCGACGGCCCAGCTCGGCCAGGCTCTCGGTGCGCACGATCAGCGCCCGCAGGCTGGTGAGCTCGCCTTCTTGGGCCTCGGGATAGGTGACAAAGAGCCACTCGCCCACCAGAAAATCGAGGATGGCATCGCCCAGGTACTCCAGGCGCTGGTTATCCCGCTCCCGGGTCTCGGGCGATTCGTTGGTGAACGAGCTATGGGTGAGCGCCTCATCCAGGAGGGCCAGATCCTGAAAGGGGACGCCGATCTTGGCCTGGAATGCGCGCAGCCCCCGTTGGCGCGACGCCTTGCTGACCATGCAACTCCTCGCTTGCCGTGCTATTCCTTGAGCCGGATGTGCAGCTCGTCCAACTGGCGCCCCGAGATGCGCGAGGGCGCATCGGTCATCAGGTCCACGGCGCTCTGGGTCTTGGGGAAGGCCGTCACCTCGCGGATGTTGGGCTCGCCCGCCAACAGCATGACCAGCCGCGCCATGCCGGCGGCGATGCCGCCGTGGGGCGGGGCGCCGAACTCAAAGGCCTCCAGCAGGTGGCCGAACTGGGCGCGGGCCTCGTCGTCACTCAGGCCGATGGCGCGGAACAGCCGGGCTTGTACCTCGCTGCGGTGGATGCGGATGCTACCCCCGCCGATCTCGTACCCGTTGGCGACCACATCGTAGGCCTTGGCGCGCACGCGGCCAGGATCGCTCTCCAGCAGGGGCAGGTCCTCGTCAAAGGGCGCCGTGAAGGGATGGTGCACGGCGGTGTAGCGCTGCTCCTCGGCATTCCACTCCAGCAGGGGGAAATCGGTGATCCAGGCAAAGGCCAGCACATCGTCATCCAGCAGCTCCAGGCGGCGCCCCATCTCCAGGCGGAGCGCCCCCAGCGCCTCGGCAACGATCCCGGGCCGATCGGCGACGAGCAGCAGCAGGTCGCCGGGCTGGGCGCCCATGCGGGCCAGCAGCGCCGCCATCTCCTCCTCCGAGAGGAACTTGGCGATGGGAGAATGCACGCCGTCCTCGCGCACCTGGATGGCGGCGAGGCCCTGGGCGCCATGCTCCTGGGCGATCTGGGTCAGCTCGTCGGTCTGGCGGCGGGTGTAGCCGGCGCAGCCGGGCACGCGGATCGCCTTGACTTGCCCGCCGCTCTGCACCGCCTCGCGGAAGACGCGAAACTCGGAGGCGGCCAGCAGGTCCGAAAGATCGGTCAGCAGCATCCCAAAGCGCACATCGGGCTTGTCGCTGCCGTAGAGAGCCAGGGCCTCGGCATAGGTGAGCCGGGGAAAGGGGCTCTGCAGGATGCGCTTGTCCGAAATGGCGGGCACCAGCTCCGTCAGCAGGCCCTCCATGAGCTGGAGGATATCCTCGCGTTCCACAAAGGACATCTCCAGGTCGATCTGGGTGAATTCGGGCTGGCGGTCGGCGCGGAGGTCCTCGTCGCGGAAGCAGCGGGCAATCTGAAAGTAGCGCTCGAACCCGCTGACCATGAGCAACTGCTTGAGCTGCTGGGGCGATTGGGGCAGGGCGTAGAACTTGCCGGGATGCAGGCGGCTGGGCACCACATAATCGCGGGCGCCCTCGGGCGTGCTCTTGATCAGGATGGGGGTCTCGATCTCGATGAAATCGCGCTCGGAAAGGTACTCGCGGATGAAGCGGGCCACCTGGTGGTACAGGATCAGGTTGCGCTGCATGCGGGGGCGGCGCAGGTCCAGGTAGCGGTAGCGCAGGCGCAGGGCCTCGTCCACCTCGCCCTCGCGGTTGATGTGAAAGATGGGCGCCTTTGCTTCGTTGAGAATCTCGACCTGGTCCACCAGAACCTCGACATCGCCGGTGGCCATCTCGGGGTTGCGCATGCCCTCGGGGCGCACGCGCACCGCGCCCAGCACTCGGACCACATACTCGTTGCGCAGCTCAGAGGCCATCTGGTGGGCCGCCGCTGCATGATCGGGGTTAAAGACGAGCTGGGTGATGCCAAAGCGGTCGCGCAGATCGATAAAGATCAGATTGCCGTGGTCACGTCGGCGGTGGACCCATCCTGCCAGAGCGACCTGTTCGCCGGCGTGGGTGCTACGCAACGCACCGCAATGGTGTGATTTGAGCATCGCTCGTCTCTCCTGATGAGGGTGATGTCCTTACGATTATATGCGCTCAGGCGATGGGCACAAATCGTTCTGGGGCCGCGCGGTGAGGCCCATGACTATTTGGTCCGCCTGGGGGGCCATAGTATAATGGGCGCGTTGCGGAGAGGTCGCATAGTCCGGTCGAGTGCGCACGATTGGAAATCGTGTAGGCGTAAGCCTCGCGGGTTCAAATCCCGCCCTCTCCGCCAGAAAGGATCGCAAGAGGCATGGTAGGGCGCGCGAGAAGGCGCCTCAACCATGCCTCTTTCTCGCTATGCACCCCTCTCAGGTCGGCGCAGCCGCCAGCATTGCGCTCATAGGCCATCTCGCTCTATAATGAGTCTGTAAACGCCATCCCGTAGAGAGGGCGCCATGGCCAGTAGACACCTTTCCTATGCACGCGCGCAGCGTCTCGCCCGACGCAGACGGGCTCAGCCCTCCGCGTCGGCAGCCCATCACCGCGGCAGCGCCCCAGATGACGAGGCCCTGCGGCTGCTCGAACTCGTCTCACAGCGCGACTCCGCGCCGGCCTCGGGCACGGGGAACCCCTCCGTGGCCCCCACCCTGGCGCACACCTTGGGGAACCGTCGCTTTGGCCAACTAACCGGGCAGGGCCCCTCGGCGCAGGCCGGCCACGCCAGAGAGGTCGGGCCGACCAGGGCGCAGCCCGACGCTCAGCCCAGCCCCGGGCTCCTGCGCCAGGCCGCCGAGTCCCTCGCCGCTACCATGGAGGGGCCGCACCCGGACATCATGCGCGACGAGGAGCAGGATACCCCCCTGACGGTGAACCTCACCTTTCAAGAACAGGCCATGCAGAGGTACCAGGTCTCTGGCGCCACCATGGAAGAGGTGTGCGAGGTCCTGCCCGATATCCTCGGCGAGTTCCACCATAACCTCCCGGGATGGACCTGGGACCCGGTCCCGGGGACCCACCACCAGATGGGCACGGTGAACATACCGGTCGAGTTCTATTATGTCATGCCCCAATGGACCGAGCTGGACAGCCAGCCGCCCGAGATACAGGCGGCCTGGAACAGCTTTTACGGCGATCTGTTCGAGCACGAGCAGGAGCACCATCAGGTCTGCGTCCAGCACTATAACGAGCTAAAAGATACCATCGAAGCCCTCCCGCCCGAGGATCGCAGGCAGGCGCGGGTGCAATCCGAGATCGACACCTCCGTCGAGGCGCAGAACGAGGTGCATCGGAACCACACCGGCTTTGTGACCCCCTCCACCTTTGTCTGCAGCGACTATATCCCCGAGCAGGAGACCCCGCCGGAGGGCGCGGGCGAGGAGCCAGAGACCGAGCCGGAGCCGGAGACCGGCGCCGAGTAGCGGCGCTGCCTGGGCCCGTCATCTGGTTCGCTGCGCCCGGCGCGCCCCCTCCCCCTTCTTGGTGCCACGCCGCCGCCATGCTATTATCGCACCCATAGCGAAAGGATCCGGCTGCCCCAGGGGCGATAGGAGTGTGCATGGAAGGGACATTGGCGCAGATCCGCAATCTGCTGGTGGATATGGATGGGGTGCTCTACCGGGGGCATTCGGCCCTGGGCGGCGCCGCCGCCTTTATCGCCTTTATCCAGGAGCGCGGCATCAACTACCTCCTGGTGACCAACAACTCGACCCTGACGCCCGAGCAGTTCCACGAGCGCCTGGCGGGCATGGGAATGCAGGTGCCCCCCGCGCGCATCATGACCTCGGGCGTGGCGACGGCGGCCTACCTGGCCACCCAGGCGCCCCCCGGCACCCGCGTCAACGTGGTGGGCGAGGCCGCCCTGATCCACGAGCTGGAGAAGCAGGGCTTTGTCATGGGCGGTCGCGAGTCGCGCTATGTGGTCGTCGGCTGGGACAAGACCCTGACCTTTGACAAGCTCGCCACCGCCACCCTGGCGATACGCGCCGGCGCCACCTTTATCGGCACCAATCCGGACAAGACCTATCCCCTGGAAAGCGACATCATCCCCGGCGCGGGCAGCATCCTGGCGGCCCTGGTGGCGGCCACCGATGTAGAGCCCCTGGTGGTGGGCAAGCCCGAGCCGTTGGCGCTCCAACTGGCGCTGCGGCAACTGGGCGCGCGACCGGAGGAGACGGCCATCCTGGGCGACCGGCTGGAGACCGATGTCCTGGGCGGGCAGCGCGCTGGCCTCAAGACGATCATGGTGCTCACGGGCATCTCGACGGCGGAAGAGGCCGCGGCCTTTGCCAGGCCTCCCGATTGGCTCTTTGCCGATCTCCCCGCCCTGCAGGCGGCCTGGGAGCAGACTCTGGCGGGCTAGCGCAGAGGCCTATGCCCTGAACCTCAGCGCCGCCCCGCAGGGCTACCAGGCGCGGGGCTTTTTCCCGCCGGTCAATCTTGCCTCGAAAGGAACTGGTGGTTGCGCTTTCTTTTGTCGGCACCTATAATGGCGACGAAAGGAGGTGCACATGAAGGCGCTCACCATCCAGCAGCCCTACGCGATGTTGATCGCCCTGGGCGACAAGCGTGTCGAGAACCGCTCCTGGCAGACGTCCTACCGTGGCCCGCTGGCCATCCACGCAGGCATGCGTGTAGACACTGCGTTCGCCAAAGAGATCGCCGAGGAGTGCCGGCAGGAAGGCTGGTATTGGCCCGACCCCCTGCCCCGTGGAGGCATCGTCGCCGTCGCCCGCCTGTACGACATCGTGACCCGCAAGAAGGACATCCCGGACCGTAACGATCGCGAGTGGTTCGGCGGGCCCTATGGCTGGCTGCTCGATGAGATCCAGCTCGTCGAGTTTGTGCCCATGCGCGGTCGCCTGGGCCTTTGGGATGTGGACGACGCGCTGATCAAGCCGATCCCCTATCCGGAGAACGCCTAGGCCCGCCCGCTGCGCGCCCCTCCAGCCCCGACTGCTGGCATAGCAGCGGGGGCGCTGCCCAGTGTGCGCAGCGCCCCCGTCCGCATGCTCCGAATCGCGCTACAGCGCGATCTCGTGGCTCAGCAGCTCCATCAGCAACTGCACGGATTGCTGCACGTCGCCATAGTTCACCATCTCGGAGGGCGTGTGCACATAGCGGCAGGGGATCGAGAGNNCCCGCCTGCGAGACCTGGATAGCCCGCGCATCGGTGCTGCCGCCCTGCAACACCTCGCGCTGGTAGGGGATGTCGCGCTTCTCCGCCGCCTGGATCATCCAGCGCACCACGCCCGGATGGGCCAGCATGCCGCTATCCATGATCTTGATGGCGGGGCCCTGGCCCAAAGAGATGGCCATGGGGCGGGCCTTGGGCGTATCACCCACCAGGGTCACGTCGATGGCCAGGCCCAGGGCGGGCTCGATACCAAAGGCCGCCGTCATGGCGCCGCGGGTGCCCACCTCTTCCTGGACGGTGAAGCAAAAGTACAGGTCGTTGGGGGTCTGGCCGATCTCCTTCAGGGCCTGGATGGCCACGGCGCAGGCCACCCGGTCGTCCATGGACTTGGCCACCAGGCACTGGCCCAGATCCTCAAAGGGGCGCACAAAGCCCGCCGCATCGCCGACGCCCACCGGCGCCTCCTCGCGGCTGGCCGCCCCCACATCGATGTATAGCTCGCTGATCTCGGGCCGGCTCGTGCCCGCATCGGGCCGGAACCACTTCTCCCAGCCGATGACGCCCGTGGTGCCATTGGCGAAGCGCACCCGGCTGCCCACCAGGGTCACTGGCGAGACTCCGCCCGTGGGCGCGAACCGCAAGTAGCCCTTTTCGTCCACATAGGTCACCATCAGGCCGATCTCGTCCATGTGGGCGGCGATCATGACGGGGATGCCGCCGCCGCTGCCGCGCTTGAGGGCGATCAGGTTGCCCATGGCATCGGTGCGCACCTCGTCGGCATAGGGCGCGATCTGCGCCTCGATCAGCGCGCGCACCTGCTCCTCGAATCCCGATGGACCGTATGCTTCGACCAGTTGGCGGATCAGTTCCTTCATGATGGGAGGCCTCCTTGGAGCGCTAGCAGGGCAGCCCGCACGAGCTGCACCATGTGGTAAAAGTCGTTGAGGCTGAGCAGAGTCACCGGCGCGTGGATATAGCGGACGGGCACAGCAATGGTCACCGCGGGCACGCCCTCGCGCGCCAGGTGAATGGCGCCCGAATCAGTGCCCCCCGCGACGGCCTGCTTGAACTGATAGGGAATGCCCTCCCGCTCGGCGGCGTCCATCAGCAGGCGCAGCAGCCGTCGGTCTGCCACATAGCTGCGATCCATGAACGCCAGGGCCGGGCCCTTGCCCAGCTCGGTGACGGGGCTGGTATCGTCGCCCTGTTCCTTGGGCAGGTCATCGCAGATGGTGCCTTCCAGGGCGAAAGCCAGGTCCGGCGCGATGCGATAGGCCGCCACCCGCGCGCCGCGCAGGCCCACCTCCTCTTGGGTGGTGAACACGCCGTACAGATCCACCGCATAGTCGCCCTGCAAGAGCTCCACCAACGCGGCGCAACCGGCGCGATCGTCGAACGCCTTGCCCTTGACGGTGCGCAGGCCATCGGTATCCAGGGCCTGATACGTCGTCTGGAACGACACATAGTCGCCCTTCTTCACCAGCCCCTCGGCGGCGGCCTTGTCCGAGGCGCCGATGTCGATTACGGCCTGACTCATGTTGGGGGCCCTGTCCCGCTCGGAGCGGGGGATCAAGTGGATGGGCGGGAAGCCGATCACCCCCGGCACGGCGTTGGCGCCCACCAGCACCTGTTTGGAGGGCAGCACGCGGTCATCGATGCCGCCCACCTTGTCAAAGGACAGGGTGCCATCGCCGTTGATGCCCGTCACGATCAGCCCGATCTCGTCCATATGCGCGGCCACCATGACGCGCAGGGGGGGCTGGCCGTCTTCGCGGCGCACCCTGGCCCGCCGCAGACAGATCAGATTGCCCAGGGCATCCACCTGGTGCTCGTCAACATGCTCGCGCACGGCCTCCAAGATCAGGTCGCGCACGGCAGCCTCGTTGCCCGAGACGCCACGTCCGTTGCTGAGTGTCTCGAGGATCATGCGAGGGCTCCTTTCTGCAGCGCCATTTCGGCGGCGAAAGCATCATCGAGCCCGGCGATAAAGAGGGCCATCAGGCGCCCCGTGCGCTCGATGTCGCGGATGCATACGGTCTCGACGGTGGTATGCATGTAGCGAAGGGGGATCGAGAGCACCGCCGAAGGGATGCCCTCGCGGGCCACCTGAATGGCCCAGGCATCGGTGCCCGAACCCCCGGCGATCACCTCAGTCTGGTGCTTGAGCTCGTGCTGCTTGGCCGTGGCGATCAGGCGCTCGTGCATCCGGGGGTGGACGTTGGGCCCCATGGCGATGGCCGCCCCCCCATCCATCTCGATGATCTTGCTATCGTTGACGCCTTGCTGCTTGCCAAAGCCCACGTCCACGGCGATGGCGATATCGGGGGCCACGCCATAGGCGCTGACGGTGGCGCCGCGCAGCCCGATCTCCTCCTGGGTGGTGGCGACGGCATACACGTCCCATGGCTGGCGCACGCCGCTCAAGATGTCCAGGCAGATGGCCATGGCGACCACGCCGGCCCGATCATCCAGCGCCTTGCCAGAGGCATACCCTCCCGCCAGCGAGACGAAATCGCGTCGCATGGTGATCAAGTCGCCCACGTGCACCTGCTGGCGCAAGGCCGCCTCATCCAGGCCCACATCGATAAAGAGCCTGTCCAGCGGCACGGGCTTGCCCCACTCTTCGGCGGAGAGCACATGGGGGGGACGATTGGCGACAACGCCGGCCAGAGGCTGCGTCCCGTGCACGATGACCTCCTGGCCCGGCAGGGTGCGCAGGTCCACGCCGCCCACGGTGTGAACGCGCAGGTAGCCGCCCTCGATGCCGGAGACCATCAGGCCGATCTCGTCCATATGGGCGGCCAACATGATGGCCGGGCGGGGCTCGGCGCCCACGCCGCGCTGCAGGGCGATCAGGTTGCCCAGGGCGTCGACCCGCACCTCGTCGGCCAGAGGCGTCAGGGCCTCGCTCACCAGGGCGCGCACCTGGTCTTCATAGCCGGATACTCCCGCAGCCTGGGATAGCTGGCGCAACAATTCGGTAGGTTCGATCATAGCACCTCTCTTCTCCTTGGATGGCGCGGCAGACATCAAGGTCTGGGCGTCCGTGTAGGATATAGGGTAGCCGTCGGGGTGAGCGTCGGGAAGGGCGTCGGCGTCAGGGTCAATGTCAAGGTAGGCGTGGCCGTGGGCTCGGCAAGGGCCGCCTGGGTGGCCGCCGGTGTCGTCGTGGCGATGGGGGCCAGGGGGCCGAGCTGCGAGCGCAGATAGAGCGCCAACCCGCCCAACAGGTACAGGCTAACGATCACCAGCCAGAAAAAGAGCCTGAAGAACGGGCGAGAGCCGCCCCGGCCGGGATCCGTTGAGAGGTCGTTGCTCCACGAGCGCACAATAGGTGCAACCATCCTTTGGCATACTACGGGTGGAAGGGCCCCGGGCGACGCACGTCCTCCGCCCGCGCGGGGGGGCGCCCACAGGGATCATCCCGGACGGATGCGCGCACAGCGCCGCTGCCCGCGATGCGCTCCGACGCTCGCGCCCCTAGTTCGGCCTGCGTCGCGGCCTGGAGAGCGCATCTTGCAGCGAATCGCGCGCTCGCAGGAGGTAGTTGAGCTGGGACCACAGCGTCCACGCCTCCTCGGACAAGGCGTCATCTTCCAGCCCGCTGGGAAAGGGGGGCGCGTTGCGCCGGGTCAGCTCTTGCATCAATCCATCTATCTGATAATCCACAATGCGCAGACGGTACTGCAAGTAACCCCGCATGGCGCTGGGTGAAAGCACCCAGTCCTCGTTGGGGAACATGATCTCGGGCGTTGACATGCGATCCAGGCTCAGATGATTGCGAACCATAGTTTCCTTCTCTGGCAGGTCGCCAGGATATTAGCATCGGCGGCCCAAGCTGTCAATGATCCGGCAGTCGGCCCGGCAGCGCGCGCCAGTGGCCCTCGCCCCAGCCTCCACCGCGGCCTCACAACGTCGCAGGCCTTATGCCGCGAATGCTTTGACAGCCCCCTGCACATTCGCTATACTCGAACTAGATGTAGACTGCAGGTGCGGGCGATATAGTCCTGTGGGCATAGGTTACGTGCGTCCAGGCCAGGAGGGCCGCATCGCTACAGGGCACACGCCGTCAGCCCCGGCAGACACCCGCAATACGACTCCAGGCACGTGAAAGGAGACCGACATGACGATCCGAGTAGGTATTAACGGTTTCGGTCGCATTGGACGCCAGGTGTTCAAGGCGATGGTGGCCAACTATGGTGCCGAGATGCAGGTCGTTGGCGTCAATGACCTCTTCCCCCCCAAGAGCTTCCGTCTGCTGCTCCAGCACGACTCGATCTATGGCCGGTTTGATGGCACCGTCGAAGAGGCCGAGAACGGGTTGATCGTCAATGGCCAGAAGGTGCGCTTCTCCGCCGAGCGCAATCCTGCCGACCTGCCCTGGGGTGAGCTGGGCGTCGACGTGGTGATCGAGTCCACCGGCTTTTACACCGATGCGGACAAGGCCAGGGCCCATGTGGACGCGGGCGCCAAGAAGGTGATCATCAGCGCCCCGGCCAAGGGTGAGGATATCACCATCGTGATGGGCGTCAACGAGGGCCAGTACGACCCCGCCAACCATGTCATCATCTCTAACGCATCCTGCACCACCAACTGCCTGGCCCCCGCGGCCAAGGTGGTCAACGACAACTGGGGCATCATCAAGGGCTTGATGACGACCATCCATGCCTACACCGGCGATCAGCGCCTGCATGACACCCCGCACTCGGATCCTCGCCGCGCCCGCGCTGCGGCGCTGAACATCGTCCCGACCTCGACCGGCGCGGCCCGCGCCGTGGCGCTGGTGATCCCCGAGCTCAAGGGCAAGTTCGACGGTATGGCCATGCGCGTCCCCACCCCCACGGTCTCTATCGTGGACTTTGTGGCGGAGCTGGCCAAGGAGTGCACCGTGGAGGACCTGCTGGCCGCCTTCGACGAGGCCGCTGCCGGCCCGCTCAACGGCATCCTGGGCGTCTCCCACGATCCGCTGGTCTCCACCGACTTTCTCGGCGACACCCGCTCCAGCATCATCGATGCCGGGTCGTGCAGTGTCATCGGCGGCAACCTGGTCAAGGTTGTGAGCTGGTACGACAACGAGTGGGGCTACTCGAACCGCGTGGCCGATCTGGTTGCCTACATGGGCAAGCAGGGCCTCTAGCCCGCCGTCCGTTACGTCAACAAAAGAGGCGAGGCCCTTCGGCCTCGCCTCTTGGCGTCTCCGGGAGCGGCCTAGCTATCGGCCTGGCCGCGGGAGCGGCGCCAGGCCCAGGCCCGTTCCAGCAGCCAGTGGAGCGGCGGCGCATAGGCCTGATCATAGGCCCCCACATAGCGCACCACCTCGCCGCCAAAGCCCTCCTTGAAGCGCTGCACCCCACCCAGGTCAGCCGTGACGGCCTCCGGATCCACGTCAGCGATGCCCCAGAGATCGTACTGACGGCAGCCCTGCGCCCGCGCCCACTGCATCGCGCGCCACTGCAGTTGGTGATTGGGCATCAGCTCGCGGTGATGATTGCTGGAGGCGCCGTACATGTACCAGGCCTGGCCGTTAAAGGCATAGGGCATCAGGCCCGCCAGCGGCTCATCCTCATAGTAGGCCAGGAACAGCGCCACGCGCCCCTGCCGCTCGAGCAACTCCAGGCCCTTGGCATAGTAGGCATAGCTGTGGATGCCGAATCCGTCCCGCTCGCCGGTGATGCGCATCAGATCGTAAAAGGCGGGCAGCCCCTCAGAGCCAACCTGGCGCACCACGACGCCCCGGCGCTCTGAAAGGCGGATGTTGTAGCGCCACTTGGCCTTCATGCGGGCCAGGATCTCGTCCTCGTCGGGCCGCAGGTCCACGATGATGGTGCGGCGGGGCTGGATGGTGTTGGCGCTGGGCGCCAGGCCGTGGGCCCGCAGCCAGGCGTGCCGCGTCGGATCGTCGTCGCGCCACTCGGGCTCCACCTTGAGGGCCACAGCGCCCATCTGGCGCGAGCGCACGCGGATGGCGCGCCACAGCAGCGCCACGGCCTCGCCCTCGTCAGAGGGGAGCACCGGCCCCTTGGGGATGTAGCCCATGGCAAGGGGGCCAAGGCGCCGATAGAGCACCTGGGCACCGGCGATCAGGGCGCCATCTTGTTCGATGGCCAGCCGTAGGGGGCGCCAGCCAAAAGCGCCCTTGAGCTCGCCCCAGGCCCAGGTCTGCAAGAGATGGCCCGCCGGGTCGCTGGCGACGAACCGATCCCAGATCGTCTCGTCCAGCCTGGCATCCGTCGAATCTACTACGCGCATGGCGTCTCCCCTCACGTTGGGACTCGTCCGCCAGGCATTATACCACAGGGGCCCGGCGCCGCCCTGCGATGTCGGTTGACGTCGCCCCGCCCGCCCTGCTATCATGCCGCTGCTTTCGCCTGATGGGCAGGAGGCAGCCTCGCGTGGGCTGCAGCAGAGGGGGCAGACATGGCCGCGAGACCGATCATCACCGGCATCGAGCTGACCGAGTTCGAGTACACCCTGCAGGATTTCGGCGTCGACTATAACGGTTTTAACCTGGTGTATCAGGCGGGCAACGCGCTCACCCGCCGCAGCGCCATCCTGCAGGTGCACACCGACCAGGGCCTCACCGGCGAGTATCTGACCAGCATGGTGCAGCTCGCCACGTTGCCCATGTTCGCCTCGTACCTGATCGGGATGAATGCCCTGGAGCGCGAGCGCATCTACCAGGATGTCAAGCGCGCCCTGCGCCAGATGGCCCGCCTTGGGCTGTCTTGCATCGATGTGGCCCTGTGGGATATTGCGGGCAAGTTCTACGAGGCGCCCATCTACGAGCTGCTGGGCGGCCACATTCGCCCGCTCAAGTGCTATGCCAGCACCACCCACGGAGATCACAACGGGGGGCTGGATTCGCCCGCAGCCTATGCCGACTTTGCCGAGGCCTGCCTGGCGCGGGGTTATCCGGCTTTCAAGATCCACGGCTGGGGTGGCTCGTTGGTGGACCTGGAGATCGCCACCATCCACGCCGTCGGCCAGCGCGTGGGTGGCCGCATGGACCTGATGCTGGACCCCGCCTGCGAGCTGGATACCTTTGCCGACGCCGTCAAGGTCGGGCGGGCTTGCGATGACGAGCGCTTTTACTGGGTGGAGGACCTCTACAAGGACGGCGGCATCTCCCAGTTCGCCCATCGCAAACTGCGCCAGTTGATCCGCACGCCTCTCCTGCAGACGGAGCACGTGCGCACCCTGGAGCCCCACGTGGACTTTGCCCTGGCCGACGCGACCGACTTCCTGCGGGGCGATGTGGGGTACGATGGCATCACGGGCGTCATGAAGCTGGCCCACGCCGCCGAGGGCCTGGGACTGGATATCGAGATGCATGGCCCCGGCCCGGCCCAGCGCCATGTGATGACGTCGCTGCGCAACACCAACTATTACGAGATGGGGCTGCTGAACCCCGGCAACGCCGGCACGAACCCGCCCATCTACCGGAACTATGCCGATGGGATGGATGCGGTGGATGACAAGGGCTGCGTGTTCGCCCCCCAGGGGCCGGGTCTGGGCGTCGAGCTGGACTGGGACTATATCCGCGGCCACACCACCGGGCACGTGGCATACAGCTAGGGGCAGGCTCTGGTTTGACAGGGCTGCCCCCTCGTTGCCATAATACGTCAGGTTCCCGGCGCTGTTCCCAAAGGAGAAGCAAACCGCATGGACCGCATCAAAGAGTTCATCTCTCGATTGGTGGCCGGCCAATCGGCCACGCGCCCGCCAATCAACCGTGAGCAGCAGACCCGCCTGATCGGGTTGCTCGGCTCCGCCGATGCCGACCTGCGCGCCCGCGCCGCTGCCGATCTGGGCCTCTTTCCCACGGAGGAGGCCGCCGAGGCGTTGGTCAAGGCCGTCAAGGATCGCGAGGCTTCAGTGCGGGCCGCGGCGGCCTATAGCATCCGCGCCATCGCCGGCCAGACGCGGGTGCCCGTGACGCCCGTCATGGATGCGCTCCAGCTCGAGCCGGCCGATTCGCCCGCCCTCTTTCCCCTGGTGGGCGCCCTACGCGCCCTGGGGCCAGGGGTCGCTGCCGAGAATGTGGTGGCCGAGAAGCGGGGCTGGGGCATGTCGCGCGCCAGCCAGACCAAGCTGGAGGGCATGATCGCCCTGCGCGAGACGGCCGCCCTCCTGGGCCCCGACCAGGTGGCCATCGGCCCGCCCTTTGACGAGATCTTTGACCACCTTACCGATGCTGACCCCGACGTGCGCATGGACGCCAAGCGGATCCTGGCGGAGAACCGCTACACCGTGCGCCGGCTGTGGGCCATCCACAACGAGCTGATGGAGACCGAACCGCGGCGCGCCATGCTCGCCGGGCGGGTGCTGGGCCACCGGCTGAACCCGCGGGGCCTGCCCAAGGTCAAGTCCACGGTGACGATGCACAAGCTGGGCATGCCCATCGCCTTTGCCACCTGCGCCTGCGCCTACTGCGGCCACGAGAACCCCAACGTGCCCGTGCCTCCCAAGGGCCTCAACATGCCCTTCCGCGGCTACCGCGACCGGGTGGGCACGGCCTATGTGCTGCCGGTGCTGTGTGACTTTTGCGGCGACTGGTTCTTTATCGGCTGGAAAGAGGATCCCCGCTCGTTCGGATGAGGCCAGGCCCAGGCTAGAGCACTTCGATGCCCGGGTCGCCCGCCAGAACCTCGCCAATCTGCCAGACGGATTGGCCGAGCTCGGCGGCGGCCCGGGTGTACTGTTCCGCCTCGGCAGGCGCCAGCGAGATCAGCAGCCCCCCCGAGGTCTCGGGGGTAAAGAGGAGCATCTGCTGCTCGTACTCGAGGCCGGGGCCAAAGCGCACGTGCTCGCCATAGTCGGCCATGTTGTTGTTGGCCAGGGCGGGGAAAAGGAGTTCGTCGGCATAGCGCTGGGCGCCAGGGTGGAAGGGCAGGGCGGCATAGCGCAGCCGCAGGCGCACCCCGCTGCGCTGGGACACCTCCCAGGCGTGGCCCAGCAGCCCAAAGCCGGTGATGTCCGTCACCGCGTGGGGTTGAACGCTTCGGAGGGCCTCGGCGGCGACTCTGTTCAGGCGCTTCATCCACTCGGTCACGACGGCGAGATGCTCGAGCTCGGCCTGATCGGCCTTGAAGGCCGTGGTGATGATGCCCACGCCCAGGGGCTTGGTGAGCAGGATTCGATCGCCGGGCCGGGCCCCTGCCTTGACCCCCAGGCGCTCGGGGGCGGCCATGCCCAATACGGCATAGCCGAACTTGGGCTCATCGTCATCGATGGTGTGGCCGCCGGCCACGATGGCCCCCGCCTCGCGCACCTTCTCCGCGCCCCCTCGCACGATCTCCTGCAGCATCTCGGCGGGCAGCTCGGCAGGCATGGCGGCCAGGTTCAGCGCCAGGAAGGGCTGCCCGCCCATGGCATAGATATCGCTGAGGGCGTTGGCTGCCGCGATGGCGCCATAGTCGTAGGGGTCATCCACCACCGGCGTGAAAAAGTCCACCGTGGCGATCAGGGCGCGGCCCTCGTCCAGGCGCCAGACGGCCGCATCGTCGGCAGTGGCCAGGCCGACGAGCAGATCGGGCCAGAGGGCCTCGTCAAAGATGTCTGCCAGATGGCGCGTCACGCGCGCCAGGGCCGTAGCGGCCCGCTTGCCGCCTCAACCAGCCGCTTTCGCGAGCTGGGTCAGGCGGATGGGCCCTCGCGCATCCAGCGGAACGCGCGGTTCGCAGACCGTCATGCGATGGTGCTCCTATCACGTGGTTGACGACGCCATTGTAGGGCAGAGGGCGCAGGGCAGCAACCGGCGCCAGGTGGGGTTGGGCCAGCCTTCATGAGGGGCCGCGCCTACGGGCGTTGCTCCTGAAGGATCACCACCGAACGCGCCGCCGCCCGGTAGCTGGGTGCATCCAGCAGCGGGGCCTGGCCCTCATCTTCGACGATATCCTCGGGCGGCGAGAGAGCGGTGTCCACCAGCCGGCGCCAGGCGAGATCGGCGGGCAGCGCAAAGGTCAGCGGCTCATAGTAGGCGTTGGCGATGACGTAAAAGCCGACATCGCCCTCCTGGCCGTGCAGGTGCATGGCCAGGGAATGGGAGTAGTAGCCCCAATCGGGACGCCCGAGCTGCACGCCGTGGAAGGTAACCCCCTCGTTCAGCATGGCCTCGTAGGGTTTGCCATCCATGCGGTGATCGGCGGTCAGGGTGGGGTGGCGCCGCCGCAGGGCCACAAGTTGCCGCACAAAGCGCACCAGGTCAGCATGGGCCTCGACGAAGGACCAGTCGTACCAGCCCACCTCGTTATCCTGACAGTAGGCGTTGTTGTTGCCCTTCTGGGTGCGGGCGAACTCGTCGCCGCCCAGGAGCATGGGCGTGCCCCGGGCCACCATCAGCAGGGCCAACAGATTGCGCATCTGGCGGGCCCGCAGCGCCCGCACCCCGGGATCGTCCGAGGGGCCCTCGACGCCGCAATTCCAGGAGAAGTTGTGATCGGTGCCGTCGCGGTTCCTCTCGCCGTTGGCCAGGTTGTGCTTGCGGTTGTAGGCCACCAGGTCGGCCAGGGTGAACCCGTCGTGGGCGGTGATATAGTTGATGCTGCGGTGCGAGCTGTAGCTGGCCTTCTTGCGGAACAGGTCAAAGCTGCCGGTCATGCGCCAGGCCAGGTCGCGCACGGTGCCGGGATCGCCGCGCGCAAAGCGCCGCAGATCGTCGCGAAAGCGCCCGTTCCACTCGGCCCAGCGGTCGCCGGTGAACCCACCGAGCTGGTAGTAGCCCGAGGCGTCCCAGGCCTCGGCGATGAGCTTGGTGCCCGCCAGCACCGGATCGGACTCGATCTCCCAGATCAGGGGCGCATCGCTGATGGGGCGGCCCTGGTCGTCCCGCGAAAGGGCCGAGGCCAGGTCAAAGCGAAAGCCATCCACATGGTAGGCGCTCACCCAGTGGCGCAGGCAATCGCGGATCAGCCGGCGCACGATGGAGTGGTTGGCGCTGAGGGTGTGGGCGCAGCCGGTGAAATCCAGGTAGCGGCTCTTGTCCTCGGCCAGCAGATAGTAGGCGTCGTTGGCCAGCCCGCGAAAGCTGATGGTGGGCCCGTTCTCATCGCCCTCGGCGGTGTGGTTGAACACCACATCCAGGATCACCTCGATGCCGGCGGCGTGCAGCGCCTTGACCATATCGCGGAACTCGTCCACAACGGCGCGCCCGCCCGGCCGGCAGGCATAGCCCTGGTGGGGCGCAAAGAGCGCCACCTGGGCATACCCCCAGTAGTTGCTGAGGGGCTCGCCGGTCAGTGGATTCGCCCGCGCTCCCTCCTGGGGATCGAACTGCTGCACAGGCAAGAGCTCGACGGCCGTGATGCCCAGAGAGCGGAGGTAGGGGATCTTGTCCACCAGGGCCCGGTACGTCCCCGGGCACGCCACCCCGGCGGAGGGGTGGGCCGTCAGCCCGCGCACATGGGTCTCGTAGATCACCGTCTCGCGCATGGGCCGCTGCAGCGGGCGATCCCCGCCCCAATCATAGCCCTCCAGGTCCACCACCACGCACTTGAGGGCCGAACGGGCATTATCGCCCTCGCCATAGGCCTCAGCGCGCCGCCAGTTGTCGCCATAGGCCACCGCCCGGGCGTAGGGGTCCAGCAGCACCTTGGCCGGGTTGTAGCGGTGTCCCTCCTGGGGCTCATTGGGGCCATAGACGCGATAGCCATAGATCTGGCCGTCGCCCAGGCCGGGGACCAGCACGTGCCAATAGTAGTAGGTGCGGTTGACCTGGGGGTCCAGGCGGATCACGTAGGTGGGGGCGGGCTGGTCATAGCGGTCAAAGAGCAGGAGCTCTACCGCCGTAGCATGGTCGGCAAAGAGCGAAAAGTTGACGCCCTCTTGGTGCACAGTGGCGCCCAGGGGCGCCGGGTGGCCAGGCAGCGCCCGGATCGAGCGCGGATCGGGCATGGGCTTCTCCTCCTGGCCACGAGTATACCATACCCCGTACAGGAGAGGTAGCGGGGGGACCGGGGGCAAAGATGAGCTTCCCTTTGCTTTTTCATGCTTTGCTGCTCCTTCTATGGCCAGAGCGCGCCGTGCGTGTGTGCGCCGCATCCGCCGAGTGGGACCCGCACTCGGTCGGCGAGCGACATGTACATGACATGCCCCCCCTGAAGACGCCGTGGGCGCCCCGCCGCAACCTTTGACCCCCCTGGGCCGCTGCGCTATACTGGCATCCATCCGATCGGCAAGGGGGCTCACGATGCGCGTGCTCATCACCGGCGGCGCGGGGTTTGTCGGCTCACACCTGAGCGACCTGGCCCTATCGCGGGGCGACACCGTGCTGGCCATGGATAACCTGATCACCGGCAGCCTGGATAACCTCGCCCACCTGCAGGGCCACCCTCGCTTCGCCTTTGTCCACCACGATGTGAACCAGCCGATCCATGTGGATGGCCCACTGGACGCGATCCTGCACCTCGCCTCGTTGCCCAGCCCCGTGGACTATTTGCAGATGCCCATCCAGACCCTCAAGGTGGGCGCCCTGGGCGTCTATCACGCCCTGGGGTTGGCGCGGGCCAAGGGCGCGCGCTTTCTACTCGCCTCCACCTCCGAGGTGTACGGCGACCCGTTGGTGCACCCCCAACCCGAGACCTACTGGGGCAACGTGAACCCCGTCGGCCCCCGGGGCGTCTATGACGAGTCGAAACGCTTTGGCGAGGCCCTGACCATGGCCTACCACCAGGCCCACGGCCTGGAGACCCGCATCGCGCGCATTTTCAACACCTACGGCCCACGCATGCGCCTCAATGACGGGCGCGTCGTGCCGAACTTTGTGCGCCAGGCGCTGCAAGGGCAGCCGTTGACCGTCTATGACGACGGCTCGCGCACCCGCAGCTTTTGCTACGTATCAGACCTGGTGGAGGGGCTCTACCGCCTGTTGCTCTCCGACGAGGTGCAGCCCGTCAACCTGGGCAACCCGCGGGAGATCACCATCCTGGGGCTGGCCGAGCTCGTGATCGCCCTAACGCGCAGCTCCTCCGAGATCATCCTTGTGGTCCCCCAGGATGCGCGCACCCAGGATGACCCCCAGACACGCCAACCCGATATCACCAAGGCCCGCGCCCTGCTGGGCTGGGAGCCCCAGGTGCCTCTGGAGGAAGGGCTGGCGCAGACCATCGCCTACTTTGAGCCGCGCGTCCGAGGCGAGGGGTAAGATGGGCAGCGCGCCCCTGGCCCTGCCCCGCCCCGAGGGCCGCCTCGCCGCCGCCCTGCGCGCCCTGCTATCCCTTGTCGCCTTGCTGGCCCTGGGGGCCTTTATGGCGCGCGCGCCCCTGACCCTGGCCCTCTTGCTGGCAGCCGGCGCGACGGGCGCCCTGTTGCTGCTCCGCTACCCCACCCTGGGCCTCTACGCCCTGGCCATCGCCGTGCCTTTTGGGCCGCTCTTCACGCTGAGCCTGGGCGGGTTCACCCTCAGCGCCGCCCAGCTCGTCTTGGCTGCCTTCCTGGGCGCCTGGGCGCTGCAGGCCCTGGCCTGGCGCGATCTGCGGGTGGGGCGCTCGCGCCTCATTTGGGCCGCGCTGGGGTTGGCGGGGATCATGGCCCTCTCGCTGCTGCGCGCCCTGGCGATGGCGCCCGCCCTGGCCGAGCTGCTCAAATGGATCGAGTTCCCCCTGTTGTTCCTGTATGTCGGCGGGCGCGTCTCTTGGGGCGAGCGGCGCTGGCTGGCCCTCTTCCTCCTGGTCGGCGGCCTGGCCCAGGGTCTCTTGGGCGTCTACCAGTTCGTGGCCCGGGTTGGCCCTCCAGGGTTCCTCCTCTCGGACCGCTACATGCGCGCCTATGGCACCTTTGCCCAGCCGAACCCCTATGGCGGCTACCTGGGGTTGCTGCTGCCCCTGGCCTACGCCTATGCCCTGACCCACTGGCGGGCCTGGTGGCGCCCCACGACGCCGCTCGCTTTCGTGGAGAGGTTGCTCTGGCCCCTGTCCGTCGTCGCCGGCGCCGTCATGGCAGCGGCCCTGGCCATGAGCTGGTCGCGCGGGGCGCTGCTGGGGCTCGTGGGAGGGGCGGGCCTGGTGGCCCTGGCCCTGGCGCGCCGCGCCTGGCCCAAGCTGTTGGCCGCTGCCCTGCTGCTGCTGGCCACCTTGCCCCTGTGGCAGCCCCTGGTGCCTGGCTCATACCTGGCCCGCCTGGACGACACCACCGCCTATCTGGGGCAGGACCTGGCCCTGGTAGAGATAGATGACGCCAATTTCGCCATCATCGAGCGGTTGGCCCACTGGGACGCCGCCTGGCAGATGTTCTCCGCTCACCCCTGGCTGGGGGTGGGCAACGGCCAGTATGCCGTCGTGTATCCGCAGGTGGCCCTCCCCCGCTGGCAAGACCCCCTGGGCCACGCCCACAACTATTACCTGCACACCCTGGCCGAGACGGGGCTGCCCGGCCTGGCCGCCTATCTGATCCTGCTGCTCTCGGCCCTGGCCCTGGCCTGGCGGCGCGCCCGGGATGCCGCGCCCTGGCCGCGCGCCCTGGCCCTGGCGGCCCTGGGCATGCTGGGGCACCTGATGGTGCACGGCGCCGTGGACAACCTGTACGTGCAGGACCTCTATTTGCTGGCCGCCATGATCTTGGGTATGCTCGTGGCTCCGCTGACCAGCACGCCTTCCGGCAGAGATGAGCCTCGATGATGATCCCACTGCCCCGCCAGATTCGCAGCCTCTGGGACAACAACCGAGCGGAGGTGATCCGCTTTGGCAAGTTCAGCGTCGTGGGCGCCATCGGCGCCCTGGTGGACTTTTCCCTGCTGAACCTGGGGATCCAGGTCTTTGGCTTCCCCAAGTGGCTGGCCAACACCTTTTCCTTTTTCGCCGCCGTGCTCAGCAACTTTACCTGGAACCGCCTGTGGACCTATCCCGAGACCAAGGGCGATCCCATCGGCCCCCAGTTGGGCCAGTTCTTGCTGGTCAACGTGGCGGGCTATCTCATCAACCAGGCGATCTTTCTATCGCTTTCCTCCTATGTGTTCGACGCCTGGGGGCCCTGGGGCTATAACCTGGCCAAGGCCATCGCCATCGGCGTGGTGCTGTTCTGGAATTTCGGCGTCAACCGCGTGTGGACCTACCGGAAGGTCAGATGATGCCCATCGGCATTGACTATACCGCCGCCGTGCGCCAGGGGGCCGGCATCGGCCGCTATACGCGGGGGCTGATCCGCGCCCTGGCCGAGCTAGACCAGGAGACGCCCTACGTGCTCTTTAGCGCCGGGCGCGATCCCGATCCACGCCCCTGGCCGGCCAACTTTTCCCCGCGCGCCCTGCCCTTGAGCGACCGGCACCTGGCCATTCTCTGGCAAAAGCTGCGCCTGCCTCTGCCCGTCGAGTGGTTCACCGGTCCCCTGGACCTGTTTCACTCGCCCGATTTCGTGCTGCCGCCGGTGCGCCGTGCCCGAACGGTGCTCACCATCCACGATCTCTCGTTCCTGCGGCACCCAGAATGCTTCTCGCCGCCCCTGCTGCGCTACCTGCTCAACGCCGTGCCTCGCTCCGTCGAGCGCGCCGATCTGGTATTGGCCGATTCCGAGAACACCCGCGACGACCTGATCGAGATGCTGGGCGTGCCCCAGGAGCGCATCCGCGTCGTATACGCCGGGGTGGAGCCCGAGTTCGCGCCGCGTCCCGAGGCCGAGGTGGCGGCAGCGCGCCAACGCTATGGCATCCGGCGGCCCTACCTGCTGGGTCTGGGCACCCTCCAGCCGCGCAAGAACTTTGTGCGGCTCATCGAGGCCTATCGGCTGCTGCGCCAGGAGCGCGGCATCCCGCATCAACTGGTCATCGGCGGGGGGCGCGGCTGGCTCTATGAGCCGATCCTGGAGGCCATCGAGGTCTACGGCCTGCAGGAGGACGTACGCCTGATCGGCTTTGTGGACGACGCCGACCTGCCCGCCCTGTATACCGGCGCCGAGGTGTTCGCATTTCCCTCGCTCTATGAGGGGTTTGGCATCCCCCTGCTGGAGGCCATGGCTTGCGGCACGCCGGTGGTGGCCTCCTCCGCCTCGTCGTTGCCCGAGGTGGCGGGCGAGGCCGCCCTGCTGGTGAGCCCCACGAGCAGCGAGGCCCTGGCCGAGGCCCTCTGGCGCGCCCTGGACGATGGCGCCCTGCGCGAGACGCTCCGCGCCCGGGGGTTCCAGCAGTGCCACCAATTCACCTGGCGCGCCTCGGCGCAACGCTTGCTGGCGTGCTATGATGAGCTGACAGGACGCGAGGGGCAACGACCCGAATCTGGATAGGGATATCCGTAAGGCCGCGCCGGTACAACCTGAAGAGGAGAGAAGCTGAGCATGATGCAACTGGCCGAACGCATGTCGCGCCTGGGGACCGAGTCCGCCTTTCAGGTGTTGGTCAAGGCGCGCGCTCTGGAGGCCCAGGGGCGCGAGGTGATCCACCTGGAGATCGGCGAGCCCGATTTCGACACGCCCGCCCATATCGTCGAGGCGGCCTGTCGCGCCTTGCACAGCGGCGCCACCCACTATACGGCTGCCCAGGGCATCCCGGAGCTGCGCCAGGTCATCGCCGAGCAGCTCGGCGCCCGGCGAGGCCACGAGATGACGCCCGCCCAGGTAGTCATCACTCCGGGGGCCAAGCCGATCATGTTCTACACCCTCCTGGCCCTGGCCGAGCCGGGCAAGGAGGTGATCTATCCTGATCCCGGATTCCCCATCTACAAGTCCATGATCGATTTCTGCGGGGCCAAGGCGGTGCCGTTGCCCCTGCGCGAATCCCTGGATTTCCGCTTTCAGGTGGACGAGCTGCGCCCCCTGGTGAACGAGCGCACCGCCCTGATCATCCTGAACTCGCCCCACAACCCCACCGGCGGCGTGCTGGAGCCCGCCGACCTGGAGGCCATCGCCGAGCTATGCGTGCGCTATGATGTGCCTGTGCTGGCCGACGAGGTCTATGAGCAGATCCTCTACGAGGGAGCCTTCCATAGCATCGCCTCGTACCCGGGCATGTCCACCCACGAGCGCACCATCATCCTGCACGGCTTTTCCAAGACCTATGCCATGACCGGCTGGCGGTTGGGCTATGGCGTCATGCCCGAGGCCCTGGCCCAACAGGTGGAGCGCCTGATGGTGAACTCGAACTCGTGCACCAACGCGGCCACCCAGTGGGCGGGGATTGAGGCCCTGCGCGGCCCCCAAGAGCCCGTGACCGAGATGGTGGCAGCCTTTCACCACCGGCGTGACGTGATCGTCGAGGGGCTGAACAGCATCCCCGGCGTCACCTGCCGGGTGCCCAAGGGCGCCTTTTACGTGTTCCCCAACATCACCGCCACGGGGCTGAGCAGCCAGCAGTGCGAGCAGTACCTGCTGGAGAAGGCGGGGGTGGCCACCCTATCGGGGGCCTCGTTCGGCGCCTATGGCGAGGGCTACCTGCGGCTCTCCTATGCCAACTCGGTGGAGAACCTGGAGAAGGCGGTGGAGCGCATCGCCAAGGCGCTGGCAGACCTCTAGGGCCGGCGGATGCGCGGGCGTGGGCTGTAGAATAGACAAGGGGCGAAGCCAAGCTTCGCCCCTGATGTTTTGCCAGCGCCCGGCGCCGTAATGAAACGGCCCCCGCTGCGGCGCGCCCGCCTCAGCTATAGATCTCGGGCTTGAGCACGCCGATGAAGGGCAGGTTGCGGTAGGCTTCGGCGTAATCCAGGCCATAGCCCACGACAAACTCGTCGGGGATCTCGAACCCCACGTAATCCACTGGCAGGTCGATCTGGCGGCGGGCCGGCTTGCTGAGAAGGGTGCACACCCGAATGCTGGCCGGCTGGCGAGAGCGCAGATTCTCCAGCAGATAGGCCAGGGTGTTGCCCGTATCGATAATGTCCTCCACCACGAGGATATGCCGCCCGCTGATATCCGAATCCAGGTCCTTGAGGATGCGCACCACGCCGCTGGAGGCGGTGCCGCTGCCATAGCTGGAGATGGCCATAAAGTCCACCCCATGCCGCATGCCCAGGCGGCGCGTCAGGTCCGCCAGAAAGAGATAGCCGCCCTTGAGCACGCAGATCAGCATGGGGTTCAGGTCGCGGTAATCCGCGGTGATCTGGGCGCCCAGCTCGCAGACGCGCTCTCGCAGGCGTTCCTCGCCAATCAGGACCTCGGCGACGTCGCCGAGCAGAGGGCTCGTGTCCGCCTCTCGTCGGTTCTGCATCCCTGGCCTCCACCCCATGCAACCCCAAGCAGGATGTGGCTATTCTAGCGGTTTCGGCCCAGAGCGCAAGCCCCGGCCCTCAGGCACGCAGACCCGCGCAGGCGCCTATTCCCAACGCACCTTGATATCGGACACAAAGTGGACGATCTCGAGGCGCAGGCGCTGCCGCGCCAGCTCATAGTTCTCGCTCTGGAGCTGCAGCGGCAAGAAGAGCCCTTCCTCCTTGCGGTCGGCCCAGCGCACCGAGCTGACAAAGGAGGTGGAGGAGAGGGCTACGCCGACGTTCTCGGGCACCTGCAGCTCGATATCCCCCACAAAACCCAGGATGCGCAGGCGGGTCTCGCCTTCCGGCCAGGTCGCTTCGCGCAGATCCAGCTTGACGTCGCCGATCAGCAAAAAGATCTCCTCATCCTGCATCCGCGCCGCGCCGCTGCGCTTGACGTCGCCCAGCAGGCGCTGGGTTACCGACGTGCCCTCTTCGACCATGCTGGGCCGCAAGATGAACCAGGCGCCGATGGCGATGAGCAGTAACGGCCAGAACAGCCGCCACAGGTTGACGTTCAGCAGGTTCCCCAGCAGCACCATCAAACCGATGGCGACCAAGAACGCCCCCAGCATCACCTGTCCCCGATGTTGCATGCGATTCTCCTCCTGCAAGTGTGCCTATCTGCTCTCTGTACGTAAGCGGGGCGCTCAAGGTTCGCCCTCAGGGCGCGGATTCGGGGGCGCGGGCGCAGAGCATGCCGCTCTCCTTGCGGATGCGCACCACGCCGTGGGCATCCAGCTCGCGCTGGAACAGCGCCCGCAGGGCGTCCTGGTGGGCTTCCACGGCCCCGCTGGCATCCATCGAGAAGGCATAGGCCATGAGGGGCTCGATCTCTGTGACGGCCAGGGCATCGGGATAGTGCTCGCAGGCGACGTCCTCGAACAGGTTGGCCAGCTCGCTGGGGCCGCTCTGTAGAGTAAAGACCCGCGGGACGCCGGCGCTCCAGATCTGGGCCTCGGGCGCGACCTCGTTCATCCAGGCGAACAGCTCGCCCAGGTGCCCTTCGCCGATGGTGGTGGCACACAGACGCCCGCCAGGGACCAGAACGCGGCGAATCTCGGCCAGGGCCTGGGCGCGATCGGGCACGTGGTACAGGACGTGGTTGGCGACCACCAGATCAAAGCTGGCCGCACGAAAGGGAAGCCGCTGGGCATCGGCCAGGGCGAAGGCGGCCAGGGGCGCGGGGAGCCGCTCGCGAGCCTTCTGGACCATGCCCGGCAAGAGATCGGTGAGCACCAGGCGACAGCGCGGGGGCATCCGGTCGGCTCGCGCCTGCCAGAGGCTGCCGTCGCCGCAACCCACATCCAACACCCGCATGCCCTCGCACAGCGCCAGGCGATCCCACACCCAGGGGAACCAGCCATAGCTGTTCACGCTAAAGCGGGCATGCAACGAGACGCGGGCGCCCAGGCGCCCTGGATCACGGTATTGCTGCTCCACAAAGGCGCGGTCGGCGGGATCGGGCATGCTGCTCCTTTCCGTCCCAGCCCCCATCGGCTGAGGCCAGCTCGCATTATACGTTCGGCGCCCAGGGCGCGCCAGCCAGGCCCTGGCGCGCACGTGACCGCGCCGACCCCTTGAGCCGGGCCGCGTGACGGCGTATACTGGCCCGGCTCAGGATGTGCACCGAGTTGCCCCGCGGGCGCGGTGACGGTCGGTCCGCCGCCCCGCCAGGAGGAGCCACCATGCAACTCAGAAACGTCTGCCTCGTCACCGCCGATCTCCCGCGCCTGCGTTCCTTCTACGAGATGGTCTTGCAGATGCGGGCCGAAGGCGATGACCTCTATTCCTCCTTTGCCGTCTCGGGCATCGGCCTGGGCATCTTTACCATCCAGGGGATGGAGGCCATGGCTCCTGGCTCGATGGCGGGGGCCGGCGCCGGCAACGTCGTGATCGAGTTCCAGATCGAGGATGCAGACGACGCCTACGCGCGCCTGAAGGGCCTGGGCGTGCCCATCGTCAAGCCGCCCACCACCGAGCCGTGGGGCTCGCGCTCGGCCTGGTTCCGCGATCCCGATGGCAACATCGTCAACCTGTACGCGCGGGTCGAGGCGCCCGAGGGCTGAGCCAGCGCCGCGCTGCGCCCTGCCGCTCCCCGCTAGACACACGGCCCGCCCCGCGGTAGAATGACCGCAGTGCGCGCCACCGGATGGCCGCCGGCAGGAAAGCACGCCATGTTCCAGGAGATCGAGGCACGCTATCTGATCCCCGACAGGGCATCTCACGAGCGCTTGATGCAACTCGACGCTTTGGGGGCCTACACCCTGGCCCCCTTGGGCGGGCAACAGGTCCGCGACCGCTATCTGGACACCGCCGACCGCGCCCTGGCCCGCCAGGGCTGGAGCTGTCGCCTGCGCCTCGAGGACAGGGTGCGGCGCTCCGTCACCGTCAAGGGGCCCGCCCAGGTCGTGGGGCCCGGGGCATCCCGCGCCGAATATGTGAGCCCCCTGCCGCAAGAGAGCCTGGATGCGACCGAGTGGCCCCCTGGCGAGCTGCGCGAGCTGGTTCTGCGGCTGACGGGCGGCGCCCCGCTGCGGCCTCTGGTGCGGGTGCGCCAGCGCCGCTACCATCTCCTGGTGCGGGAGGGGCCCCGTCTGGTGGCCCGGCTCTCGCTGGATAGGATGCGCGTCCGCGCCCGAGAGCACCGCCAGGAGCGTTACCTGGCCGAGGCCGAGCTGCTGGGCGATGGCCAGGCCGCCGACTTGCAGGCGCTGGATGAACTCCTGGTGGGCGGCTATGGCCTGGCGCGAGAGCCCCGCAGCAAGCAACAGATCGCCATGCTGCTGATAGAGCAGGCCGCCGCCGCTCCTCCCGCCACCAAAGGGATGGGCCTGCGCCCGGGAGACCCTGCGCCCCGGGCCGCCGCCAAGATCCTGGCCTACCACACAGAGCGTTTGCTGGCCAACGAGCCCGGCGTCCGCCAGGGCACCGATCCGGAGGCCGTGCACGATATGCGCGTGGCCACCCGGCGCATGCGCTCCGCCTTGCGCTTCTTTGGCCCCTTTTTGCACGATCCCCAGATCCCGCTGCTGGCCCCCCGGCTGCAGCGTCTGGGCCGCCTGCTGGGGCGCGTGCGCGATCTGGATGTGGCCCTGGAGCGGGCCAATGAGTTTGCCGCGTCGCACCCCGAGGCGGGCGACCTGGGGCCGCTGTTGCAGGCCTGGGAGCGGCAACGGGCGCGGCACCGTCGGCGCCTTATGGGCTATCTCGATTCGGAAGGCCACGCCCGCTGGCTGCGGCGCTGGCGCGCCTTGTTGGCCCGCATGGGCCAGGCCGACGGCCCCCGCAGCGCCCGCATCGGCGCGATTGCCCCGACGATGATCTACCTGCAGTGGCGCACCGTGTGGGCCTACGATCGCGTTCTGGCCCGGGCGCCCATCGAGCTGCTGCACGCCTTGCGCATCGAGTGCAAGCGCCTGCGCTATGGGATCGAGTTCTACGCCGAGGTCCTGCCGCCCCGCATCGGCCGGCGAATCTCCGAGGTCACCGCCATGCAGGATCACCTGGGCAACCTGAACGATCACGCCACCGCCGGCGCCTTGCTGGCGGCGTCCCTGCACCAGCCCGAGATGGCGGAGGCGCGCCAGGCGATCGCGGCCTATCGCGCCTACAACGAACAGCAGGCAGAGACGCTCGTCCGGTCTTTTGGCATGCGCTGGTCTCGCCTCATCCGGCGCGGCACACGGCGCGCCTTTGCCGCGCTGGCCAATTAGCCGCGCGTGACGACGTCTCGATCCCGCCCAGAGCGGAAGGAAGGCGAGGGCTGAGCCAACACCGCCTGCGGGCTCGATGCATGTGCCGCGCGCGGCCTGGGCAGAGATCACCTGAGTCAACCATCGGAGTAGCCACGTGACCGAGCACCTGCCACACGACCCCTTCCCCAGCATGGATCAGCTTACCCGCGAGCTGGCGGAGACCTGGTGGCGCTGCAAACCCTCGTTGCCGCCCCTGGGCCCCCGCTACCCGCGGCGCGAGCAGGCAAAGCGCGAGGCGCATCTGAGCCGCTTCGTGGATGAGGCGATCGGCTACCTGCGCCGCACCCCCAGCAGCCAGGCGGAGCGAGACGCGCTGCAGAACCGGCTGGCCGAGGGATTCGCCGACCTGGGGCGGCAGACGCTGGAGATGACCGAGGCGCAGATCAGCTCGCTGCTGGGCAGCGGCATGCTAGAGATCGGGCCGGCCTTCTGCCGCGCGGCCCGCGCCTTTGATCCCCACATCGGTGGGGCCGAGATCTACCAGGCCCTGCGCAACGTGTGGGCCATGAACGGCCTGCAGGCGCTGGCGGGCCTGCCCGTAGCCCTCACCCCCTCCGTGTTCGCCTACAGCATGCTCTATCCCTACACGGACAACTATCTGGACGATCCGGCCATCGCGCCGGAGGAGAAGCGGGGCCTGAACCGGCGCCTTGCGCTGCGGCTGCAGGGGCAGGCCGTCGCCCCCGCCAACGACCACGAGGCCCGCATCTACGCCCTGGTGGGCCTGATCGAGGGGGAACACGAGCGCGCTGCCCGCCCCCAGGTGTACGAGAGCCTGCTGGCGATCCATCGCGCCCAGGAGAAGAGCCTGCGGCTGCTGGATCCCGCCGCGGCGCCCTATGAGGTGGACGTGTTGGGCATCGCCCTGGAGAAGGGGGGCGCCTCGGTGGTGGCCGATGGCTACCTGGTGGCGGGCGCCCTGACGCCCGAGCAAGCGCGCTTTCTCTATGGCTGGGGGGCCATCCTGCAACTGGTGGATGACCTGCAGGATGTGGAGCAGGACCGCCGCGCGGGGTTGCTGACCATCTTCTCTCAAGCGGCGGGGCGCTGGCCGCTGGAGCGGCTCACCAACCGCACCCTGCATCTTGTGGCGCAGGTGATGGCGGGGCTGGATGCATTCCCCGCCCCCGACGCCGCGCCCCTCAAGGAGCTCATGGCCGCCAGCGCCGTGCGCCTGCTGCTGAACGCCGTGGGCGCGGCGCGCCGGCGCTATTCCCGGCGCTACCTGCTGACCCTGCAGGCCCACGCACCCTTTCGCTACGCCGCCCTACGCCGCGTGCAGCGTCGCCTGGCCCGCGAGCGCCTGTCATTGGCGCGCATGGTGGAGCACTATGCCGATGCGCCGGGCCCCCTGCCCCCCTTCCTGGCCGAGCCCGCCCTGCCAAGGGAGGCGCAAGCCAGCAGGGCATGAAAAAGCCGGGGCAGGTCTACCTGCCCCGGCTCTCGGTGTGCGACCCTAGTTGCAGCAATCGCAGTCGTCGTCGCAATCGTCGCCGCAGCCGCAGCCACAACTGCCCTGCATCAGGTCCTCTTCGGTGGCCTGGCGCACCTCGGCGATCTGCACGGCAAAGTGCAGGTCCTTGCCCGCCAGCGGGTGGCTCAGGTTGACCTCGACCACGTCATCGCTGATGCTCTCCACAAAGACGGTGAGGACCTGGCCCTCCTGGTTGCGCATGCGGAAGCCCATCCCGATCTCGACATCCGAGGGGAAGAGGCTACGCGGCAGGGCCTCGATCATGCCGGGCTCGAACTCGCCATAGGCCTCGGCGGCAGGCACGAGCACGTCCTTCTCATCGCCGACGGCCATACCCTCCAGCGCCTTCTCCAGGCCGGAGATGATGCTGCCGGTGCCATGGACATAGCCCAGGGGCTCGCCCACGGGGCTCTCGTCAATGATCTCGCCGTCATCCAAAGTCAAAACGTAGCTAAAGCGCACGAACATGCCTTCTTGAACGGTTGCCATGGTTCTCCTTATGACAAACAAGAAGCGCGGACATCCCGCGCCACGGTCTCAATTCGAACTAGTATACTACCGAACGGTATGCGCGCCCAAAACGGCCATCTCGCCAATTGACAATCGGCCCTCCCTGCGCTATAGTCTCTACACAATTGCATATGTCGCCCAAAGGCTGCGAAGGAGAGGTGAGATGGTGGGGCGTCTCCCAGGGAGAGGGGATCATGGACTGCGAGTCCCCTTGAGAAAGAGCGCCATCGAGTTCACTCTGGAGCCGACGGTTGAAGCCCCGCCCGCCGGGGGTGCGTAGGCCGTTCCGGAAGCCCGCCGTTACACGGGCCAGCGATCGCCCCGCAGAATGCGCTGCCGGGGCCGTCGTGGGTGAGAGGGCCCCGCGCCGGGGCCAATGAGGGTGGTACCGCGGAGTGCGTGCGGCTGTAGCTTCGTCCCTTGGAAGCTATGGCCGTTTTTTGTTGCCTATCTCGACGTTTCCCCACATCGTGCGAAAGGGGTGGACCCATGACACAGGAATTGCAGCAGTTGCGCGAGCGCGCCCTGGCCGAGCTGGAGCAGGCCGAGACGCCCGAGGCGTTGGAGGCCTGGCGCCTGGCTTACCTGGGGCGCAGCGGCCAGGTGACCCTGGCCCTGCGGGGGATCGGCCAGTTGCCCGCCGAGGAGCGGCCCGCCGCCGGCCAGATGGCCAACCAGGTGCGCCAGCAGCTCACCGATGCCCACCAGGCCCGCCAGGCGGCGCTGGAAGCGGCCTCGGCCCAGGAGCGCCTCAGCGCCCAGGCGCTGGACGTGCGCCTGCCCGGCCGCCCGCCCTCGCTGGGCTATCTCCACGTCATCACCCAGACGCTGCGCGAGATCTATGACATCTTTGGCCAGATGGGCTTTCACGTCTACCGTTCGCGCGAGGTCGAGGATGACGTCACCAACTTTCAGATGCTGAATATCCCGCCCCACCACCCGGCGCGAGATATGTGGAGCACCTTTTACACCACCGATCCCGGGGTGTTGCTGCGCACCCACACCTCGCCGGGCCAGATTCACGCCATGCGGGCCTACCATCCCGATCCGTTCCGCGTGATCCTGCCGGGCAAGTGCTACCGCTATGAGCAGGTGACCACCCGCAGCGAGCACATGTTCTACCAGGTGGAGGGGCTGGTCATCGGCCAGAACATCACCATGGCCGATCTCAAGGGCGTGCTGGAGAACTTTGTGAGGGAGATGTTCGGCCCCGAGCGCCGGCTGCGCTTCCGCGCCAGCTACTTCCCCTTCACCGAGCCCAGCGCCGAGGTGGACGTGGATTGCGTCCTGTGCCACGGAGAGGGCTGCCAGCTCTGCAAGCAAAGCGGCTGGCTCGAGATCCTGGGCTCGGGCATGGTGCACCCCAACGTGCTGCGCAACGGCGGGTACGATCCCGAGGTCTATACCGGCTTTGCCTTTGGCATGGGGCCGGAGCGGATGGCCCTGCTCAAGTACGGCATCCAGGATATTCGCCTGTTCTATGGCAACGACCTGCGCTTCCTGCGGCAGTTTGCCTGAGCGCCCTTCGGGATCACGATATACAACAAGGAGGAACGGAGAGCATGCGCGTTCCATTGAGCTGGCTACGAGAGTTCGTCACCTGGGATTGCGACCTGGCCACCCTGACGGAGCGCCTGACCCTGGCGGGCCTGGAGGTGGGCAAGGTGGAGCAGATCGGCGAGACCTGGGACCCGGAAAAGATCGTTGTGGGGCGCGTGGTGCAGGTGCGGCCCCACCCCAACGCCGACCGGCTGGTGTTGGTGACGGTGGATTATGGCGATGACGAAGCGCTGGAGGTGGTCACCGGGGCGCCCAACCTGCACGTCGGCGATCAAGGCCAGAAGGTCGTGTTCGCCCGTGAGGGCGCCACGTTGATTGACCCCTACGCCGACGAGCTGCGCTATGCCACCCTCAAGCGCACCAAGATCCGCGGCGTCTACTCCGCCGGCATGGTCTGCTCCGAGAAGGAGCTGGGCCTTTCCGACGAGCACACCGGCATCCTGATCCTGCCGGAGGATGCCCCCGTGGGCATGGCCTTTGTCGACTACTGGGGCGATACCGTGCTGGATCTGGACCTGACGCCCAACCTGGCGCGCTGCTTCTCCGTCTTGGGGGTGGCTCGCGAGACGGCGGCCCTGGTCAACGGCGACCTGCATCCCCTGGAGCCCGAGCTGACGGCCGAGGGCGCCCCCATCGCCGGCGAGATCGAGATCCTGATCGAGGACCCCGACCTTTGTCCACGCTATAGCGCCGCCCTGATCCGCAACGTCCAGATCGGCCCTTCGCCCCTCTGGATGCAGCGCCGTCTGATGCTGGCGGGCCAGCGTCCCATCAACAACGTGGTGGATATCACCAATTATGTCATGCTGGAGATGGGCCAACCCCTGCACGCCTTTGACTATGAGCTGCTGCGTCCCCGGGCCGCCGGTGGGCCCCCGGCCATCATCGTGCGGCGCGCCCACCCCGGCGAGACCATGACCACCCTGGATGGTCAACAGCGCACGCTGGACGACGAGATGCTGCTGATCACCGATGGCGGCGGGCCGGTGGGTGTGGCCGGCGTTATGGGCGGCCTGGAGAGCGAGGTCACCGAACAGACGCGCCACATCCTGCTGGAGGCGGCCAACTTTGACCCCATCAACGTGCGGCGCACGTCCTCGGGGCTTCGGTTGCCCAGCGAGGCGGCCCAGCGGTTCGGGCGCGGCGTGGATCGCGAGGGCACCCTCCAGGCGTTGGCGCGGGCTGCCGAGTTGATGCGCGACCTGGCCGGCGGCGAGGTGGCCCAGGGCATGGTGGATGTCTACCCCATCCCCGCCCCAGAGCGCCAGCTCGACCTGACGCCCCTGGCGGTGCAGCGCGCCCTGGGCATCACCGTCACGGCCTCCGAGCTGGCCGAGATGCTGGGCTCCCTTGGCTTTGGCTGCCAGGTGCAGGAAGGCGCTGAGCCGCTGGTGCGAGTCCGCGTGCCCAGCTTCCGCCTGGATGTGACCATCGTCGCCGACCTGATCGAGGAGGTGGCGCGGGTTCACGGTTACGATCGGCTGCCCTCGACCCTGATCGCCGAGGAGATGCCCGCCCAACAACGCGACCATGACCTGGCCCTGGAGGAGCGGGTGCGCGACGTGCTGGCGGGCTGCGGCCTGAGCGAGATCATCACCTATTCGATGACCAACCTGGAGAGCGTGGCGGCGTTGACCCCCACCCGCGCCCGGCCCGACGAGGCAGACTACCTGCGGGTGGCCAATCCCCTGACGCGGGAACACGAGTTCCTGCGCCAGACGCTGATGAACACCAGCCTGGAGACCGTGGCGGCCAACCTGCGCTTTGCTGATCGGGTGGCCCTGTTCGAGATCGCGCGGGTCTACCTGCGCCGCGAAGGCGAGCCCCTGCCAGAGGAGCCCCGCCGCCTGAGCATCGCCCTGGCGGGCCAACGGACGCCCGCTTCGTGGCTGGAGAGCGATCCGCCCGATTTCGGCTTTTACGACCTCAAGGGCATCCTGGAGACCCTGATCGCGCGGCTGGGCGTCACCGATGTGCGCTACGAGCCGGTGGACCACCCGACGTATCAGCCGGGGCGCGCCGCCGCGCTGCTCCTGGGCGAGCAGCGGATCGGCGTGCTGGGAGAGGTGCACCCGATGGTGCGCGCCCAGTTCGATCTGCCCGAACGGCCCGTCTGCCTGGCCGAGATCGAGCTGGAGCCGTTGCTTCAGGCGACCGGATCGGCGCAGCGCTTTGCGCCCATCTCGCGCATGCCCACCCTGCACCTGGACCTGGCCCTGGTGCTGGATGCCAGCGTGCCCTCGGATGCCATCGCCGAGGCCATCCGCGAGGCGGGCGGCTCCTGGCTGGTGGATCTGGACCTCTTTGACGTGTATCGTGGGGCCCAGGTGGGCGCCGGCAAAAAGAGCCTGGCCTACCGCCTCACCTTCCAGGCGCCTGATCGCACCCTGACCAGCGAGCAGGCCAACCGCCAGCGCGACCGCATCGTGCAGGCGTTGCGCGCCCGCTACGGGGCCGAGCTGCGCAGCTAGGCCCCTCGCACCACGAACGCAGCAGCCCCCTCTCCCGCGGGAGAGGGGGCTGCACTTTTTCAGGGAGCACCCCCGGAGCGCGGCCCTCAGGCCAGAGGATCCACCCGCACGCGGATGGCGGCCTCGCCCTGCACAGGGCACCGATTCTCGCACAGGCCGCAGCCGATGCAGCGGTCATACAGCACCACGGGGGCCTGCAGCGTGCGCGTGCCCTGGGCCTCGTCATGGACGGTGATGGTCTCCAGGATCAGGGCCTTTTCGGGCAGGGGGCACATCTCCTCACACACGATGCAGGGGGCGCGCCCCGTCCAGGCGAGGCACAGATCGTGGGCAATGTAGGCCTTGCCGATGGGCGTGAGCTGCTTTTCGGCCAGGGCCAGGGGCGGGATGGCGCCCGTGGGGCAGGCCGCGCCACAGGCGTTGCAGGAATACTCGCAATGGCCCAGGCGTGGCGCCAGGATCGGCGTCCAGATGCCCGCCAGGCCCGCCTCGTGCAGGCTGGGCTGCAGGCCGTGGGTGGGGCAGGCCCGCAGGCAGGCCCCGCAGCGGAGGCAGGCGCGCAGCAGGGCCTCCTCCTGGGCGCCGGGCGGCCGCAGCCGGTACGGGTGCGGCTGCGCCTGTTCGGGCAGCGCATGGGCCAGGGCGACGCCTGCCGCCCCCAGCCCCAGCATCCCCAGGGCCTGCCGCCGCGTGGGATCGTACTCCCAGCCCGCGTCATAGCGCCAGGCGGGGCCAAAGGTGATGGCATTGCGGGGGCACTCGACGGCGCAATCCAGGCACAGGATGCACTCGCCGCTATCGCTGGCATAGCCGCGCTGGGGGTCAATGGTCCCCATGCGGCAATCGCGCGCGCAGGCGCCGCAGCTCACGCAGCCCTCCCCCACCTTGCGCTTGAGCCACGAACCCTTGGCCACCAGGCTCAGCAGCCCGCCCAAGGGGCACAGGCTGCGGCACCAGGCCCGGGGCGCCAGCCGGTTCAGCGCCAGGATCGCCACCAGGAGCCCGGCAATGGCCAGCAGACCCTGGTAGTGGGCCTGCTTGTAGCTCAGCAGCAGGGGGCGCAGGGCGCCATCCAGGGCATCGGCCAGGCCCGCCAGCGGCCCCGACCGGTAAAGGGCGATCTGCGTCTGGGTGATCAGCCAGTTGGCCCCCGGCGCCAGCCAAGTCGCCACGGCGCGCACAAAGATCGTCAGCGGATCCAAGGCCAGCAGGGTCAGCGAGCCGAACAGGGCTGCGAAAAGGATCAAGAACAGCAGGCCGTACTTGACGCCGTGCCAGCGGCGCGGCAGGGTGCGCGGGCGCCCGTCGCGGGGGGCGCTCCAGTCTATGAGCGTGCCCAGGGGGCAGAGCCAGCCGCACCAGAAGCGGCCCAAGACCACGGTAAGGCCCAGCAGGATCAGGGCGGGCAGGAAGATGGGCAGCCAGCGGCGCAGCGAGAGCATGGCCGCCGCCCCCGCCAGAGGGTCCAGGCGCAGCAAGGCGTCGGCCCCCAGGGGGCCGGGCGCCTCTCGCGCCGTCCACAGCACCAGGAGGCCAAAGGCCACCAGGGAGAGGGCCTGCACGGCGCGGCGCGCCCAGCGCCATTGCCGTGCCCGCGTGTGAGGCCGCCTCCTCACGGCTACAACTCCAGCTCGACCACGTACAGGTCGTCCAGGATCATGCTCCCCAACCCCATCTGGTGAGCGGCGGTGATATACTCGATATCGCGGGGCTGCAGGCCAAAGAGCTGCGTGGTGTAGGCATCCACGGCCACGATGTCATGGCTGGCGATGACGGTGTTGGTCAGCACCACGTCGTTCAGGTTGCCGCCCGTGGGGCCATTGGCCATCAGGATGCGGATCGCATCCATCACCGTGAGCTGGGGCGCCACCCGCGAGACCACGTCCGCAATGCGCTGGCCCAGATTGCGGTGCAGCGAGCCGCGATCCTCGACACAGCCCATGATGTTCTTGCAGCCCAGAGTCAGGCGGGCCAGGCTGTGATGCTTGGCGATGGGCACGTTGATCACCAGGTCGGCATCCAGGATCGGCTTGTAGAACAGCCAGCTCTTGAGGTCCACCCCCTGGGGGATCTCGCTCTCCACAAAGCGGTGGCTGACCATGACCTCCATCTCGCCGCCGGCAGCCTCCACCGCCTCGCGGATCCCGGAGCGCTCGTAGGCCTGCTCGCCGCTGCCCGCAAAGGGGTTATCCATCACCCGCACACGACTCGCGCCCGCCTCCAGGCAGAGGCGCACCAGGGTCGCCACCACCACGGGATTGGTGGTGGAGGCGTACTCGTAGCTGCGGTTGGCGTTGCAGATGTTGGGCTTGATGACCACGTCATAGCCTGCGGAGACAAAGCGCTCCATGCCGCCCAGGGCCTCCAGGGCGCGACGGGTGATGGCCTCCGGGTCCTCGCCGCGCACCGCCACCAGATAGGCGGGCGTGCCGGGCTCCGGCGTGGGGACCGCGCGGCGGGTCGCTGTGGCGGTCGGCGGCGCGGCCGTGATGGCAGCCGCCGTGGGAAGCACAAACGCCCGCGTGGGGGTAGATGTGGGCGCCGAGATGCCGGTGGGCTCGGGCGGCGCGGCGGTGGCGGGCGCGG
>DCTX01000030.1 GCA_002329325.1 Anaerolineales bacterium UBA1429 | reverse complement strand
AGGCCCAGGGCGCAGGGGCAGGCGATCACCAGCACCGAGATGGTGGCGGCCAGGGCCAGGGTGATGCCGCTGGCCTGCGGGTTGATCCAGGGCAGCAGCTCAGAGGCGCGCACGGCCAGGCCCTGCAGGGTGCCGCCGAAACCCAGCCAGAGGAGCAGCGTCAGCGCGGCGATGCCGATGACCGCCGGCACAAAGACCGCCGTCACCCGGTCGGCAAAGGCCTGGATGGGGACGCGGGTGCCCTGGGCCTCCTCGACCATGCGGATCACCTGGGAGAGGAACGTATCGGCCCCCACGCGGGTGGCCCTCACCTTGAGCAGCCCCTCCTGATTGACGGTGGCGCCGATCACCTCGTCTCCCGGCCCCTTGCTGACGGGCATGGATTCGCCCGTGGCCATGGATTCGTCCACGGCGCTCTCCCCCTCCAGGATCACGCCATCGGTGGGGAACTTGCTCCCAGGCCTCACCAGCAGGGTATCGCCCACCTTGACCTGAGAGAGGGGCACCAGGTACTCCTGGCCATCCACCAGCAGGGTGGCCTCTTTGGCGCCCAGCTGCACCAGCTTGCGGATCGCCTGCGAGGCGCGGCCTTTGGCGTTGGCCTCGATGTAGCGCCCCGTCAGGTGAATCGCCATGATCATACCGCTCACGGCGCCATAGCTCTCCAGCGGGATGAAGAACGAGAGGGGCGCGCTGGCCCACGAGGCCGCCGTGCCCAGGGCGATCAGCACGTCCATGTTGGCGTTGCCGTGGCGCAGGGCGCTCCAGGCGGAGCGGAAGGTGCTCCATCCGGGCCAGACCAGGACGGGCAACGACAGGGCCGCCAGGACGATGGTCACGACGGTCATGCTGGCCCAGTGGACGCCCAGCATATGCAGCAGCATGAGGAGTACCAGGGGCCCGGTGAACGCCCACGCGATCCACATGCGGCGGCGCGCCGTCTGCATCTTGACCACGTCCAGGTCGGGGGCCTCGTCCAGCAGCTCGCCGGAACGGTCCTCCAACACCTCATAGCCCGCGTTGGATACCGCCTGGCGGAACGCCTCCAGCGAGGCGACGCCGGGCAGGTACTCGACGCTGGCGCGCTCGGTGGCCAGGTTCACGTTGACCGAGAGCACGCCCTCGACGCGCTTGAGAGCGCGTTCCACATGGTTCANNGTTTTCCACGCGCCGCACGCAGGCCGCGCAAGTCATGCCGCCGATGGGCAGCATCACCCGCTGGCTGGCCGCGTCATAGCCGGCCTCACGCACCTGCCCCACCAGGCCGGATAGATCCACGACCGACGGGTCAAAGGTAACGGAGGCGCGCTCGGTAGCGATATTCACATGGGCATCGGCGACGCCCTGGGTGCGCTTGAGGGTGCGCTCGATGGTATTGGCGCAGGCCGCGCAGGTCATACCCAACACGTCCAGCTCGATGGTGTGCTTGTCCATAGTACCCCCCATGGGTGTAGTATACCCACCTTCAGTATATATTCTTGACGCCATTTGTCAAGAAAGACGTGACGAATGCTTCAGAACGACGTCAGGGTCGGCCTTCTGGTGAGGTACCGATGGCGCATCGCACAGGACAGGGGCGAAGACGAGCTTTGCCCCTGTTATTTTGTGTTGTACTATATTGTTTTGCGATAGCCGGATGCCACAGGGCTTTCGCCCTCGGCTGCCCGTTGACACGCGGCGCCTGGGGCGACCATAATAGGGCTGGACCCGGGTTGGGCGCGCTGCAGGAGGGAGGCAACCGATGGAACTGGGCATACAGGGCAAGGTAGCGCTGGTGGCCGCGGCCAGCAAGGGCCTGGGCAAGGCGGCGGCCTGGGCTCTGGCCCGCGAAGGGGCGCAGGTGGTGATCGCCGCGCGAGGCGAGGCGGCCCTGCGCCAGGCCGCCGCCGAGATCGCCGACGATACGGGCGCCCGGGTCGTCGCCGTCCCGGCGGACATGAGCGTCGCTGCCGATATCGAGGCGCTCTTCCGGGCTGCCTGCGACGCCTTTGGGCGAGTGGATATCCTGGTGAACAACGCCGGCGGACCGCGCCCCGGCGTCTTTACCGACATGAGCGACGACGACTGGTTGCAGGCCGTGGAGCTGAACCTGCTGAGCGCCGTCCGCCTCACCCGCCTGGCGCTGCCCGGCATGCGCGCCCGTCGCTGGGGGCGCATCATCAACATCACCTCCCTGTCGGTCAAGCAGCCGATCCCCAACCTGATCCTCTCCAACGCCGTGCGGGCGGGGGTGGTGGCCATGGCCAAGACCCTGGCCGATCAGGTGGCCGCCGAGGGGATCACGGTCAACAACGTCTGCCCCGGCTACATGCTCACCGACCGGGTGCGGCAGCTCTCGCAGGCGCAGGCCGAGGCGGAGGGCAGGCCGATGGAAGAGGTGTTGCGGCGCTCGCTAGCCGACATTCCGGCGGGGCGCATCGGCCAGCCGGAGGAGTTGGCGGCGCTGATCGCCTTTCTCGCCTCCGAGCCCGCCGCCTATCTCACCGGCGCCACCATCCAGGTGGATGGCGGGCGCTATCGGGGCTTGATGTGATGCGAGGCGCTGCGGCCCTGGCCCGCTCGCTGCTGCTGGCGATGGCGCTGGCCCTGGTAGCGGCTTGCGCCCGGCGCGAGGCGCCCGCCCGCCTGACTCTGCTGCAGGATGGCGAGCTCCTGGCGCCCGGCGCCGGGCTGGGGCGCGGCGTGAACCTGGGCAACGCCCTGGAGGCGCCCCGCGAGGGCGAGTGGGGCCTCACCCTGGAGGAGGGCTACTTCGCGCGCATCGCCGAGGCCGGGTTCGACTCGGTGCGCATCCCCATCCGTTGGAACGCCCACGCCGCTACCGAGCCACCCTATACCATCGCGCCGGAGCTGTTCGCGCGGGTGGATTGGGCCATCGCTCAGGCCCTCAGCCACGACCTGGCCGTGGTCATCAACATCCACCATTACGACGAGCTGATGGCCCATCCAGAGGCGCAGCACGACCGCTTCCTGGCTCTCTGGCGGCAGATCGCCGAGCACTATCGCGGATACGACGCGCGCCTCTACTTTGAGTTGCTCAACGAGCCTCACGACAGGCTGGATGGCGCGCTGTGGAACGACTACCTAGCCGACGCCCTGGCCGTGGTGCGGGAGAGCAACCCGGAGCGCTGGGTCATCGTGGGGCCGGGGGGATGGGGGCATGTCAGCGCCCTGCGCGGCCTGGAGCTGCCCGAGGACGATCCCCGGCTCATCGCGACCTTTCACTACTATGAGCCCTTCCACTTTACCCATCAGGGGGCTGAGTGGACCGAGGGCAGCACAGCCTGGCTGGGCACCACATGGCGCGGCACCGAGAGCGAGGTGGCCGCCATCCAGCGCGATTTCGACACGGCCGCCCGCTGGGGCCAGGAGCACGGCCGACCCGTGTACCTGGGCGAGTTCGGCGCCTACAGCAAGGCGGATATGGCCTCGCGGGCGCGCTGGACCGAGGCCATCGCCCGGCAGGCCGAGGCGCGCGGCTTTGCCTGGGCCTATTGGGAGTTCGGCGCCGGCTTTGGCGTCTATGGCCGGGAACGCGCCGCCTGGCGCCCCGAGCTGCTCCGCGCCCTGCTGCCGGAGGAGTAGCGCCCCTCGGCTCTAGCTGCGCACCACGTTGAGCTCGTTCAGCAGGATATAGGGGAGCTGGTAGCGGCCCCGCACCCAGATGCTCTCGCGGCTCAGGCCGCCGATCTCCCGGAGCAGGTCATAGATATTGCCCGCGATGGCCACATCCTTGACCCTGCCCACGATCTCGCCCTTTTCGATCACGTAGGCCAGCCCCACGGGGTTGGAAAAGGCCCCGCTGATCGGGTTGCCCTGGCCCAGCCCCAACACCGATTCGACCCACAGCCCGCGCTCGATGCCGCCCAGTAACTCGGCCAGGGGCGTCTCTCCCGCGCCCAGGACCAGGTTGGTGGCCGAGGGCGAAGGCGGCGCAAAGAGGCTGCGCGCGCCGTTCCCCGTGCTCTCGGTGTTCAGGAGCGCCGCCGTCTTGAGGTCGTACAAGAAGGAGGAGATGGCGCCTTGCTGCACCAGCGCCTTGCGACGGCTGGGCACGCCCTCGTCGTCATAGCTGGCGCTGGCCGGGCGCCCCGAGAGGGTCGGGTCGTCCCAGAGCGTCAGGCGCGCATCGAAGAGCTTCTCGCCCAACTTCTCGCTCAAGGGGGAGGTGCCGCGTTGCACCGCCTCGCCGTTGACGGCCATCATCAACGGCAGCAGCAACACCAGGGCGCCCGAAGGCGCAAAGAGCACCGGCATGCGACCCGAGTCCAGCGACGCCGAGCGGCTCGCCAGGCTCACCTTTTGGGCCAGGCGCTCCACCATCTCGTGGTAGCCATCGCTTAGGCCGATGCTGCTGAAAGAGTCATAGGCCAGGAGTACATCATCGCCGCGCACCCGCTCCATGCTGGCGCTGAGCTGAAAGGCCGTGCCTTGCTGCTCGACCTGGGCTCCGGCGCTGTTCCAGAGTCGGGTGCGGGCCGTGGTACGCTCAATGCTCACATCCACCTTGCCGCCGGGGTCGGCCTCGGACAGGCGGGCCACCACCTCGCGNNGCCCGATTTCCACAAAGCGGCTGATGGGCACCTGGGCCAGGGCGGGATCATAGGTGGTGACCTGGGGCCCGGCGGCGGCCTCGGGGAAGCGCAGGGTCAGGGGCTCGCCGAACTGGGCCGAGGCCACCAGGTTCTCCACCAGCTCGGCCTCGTCCACGCGGCCGCTGGCGGCGCTAAAGCCCAGCCGGCCGCCGATCAGCCCGCGCACAGCGATCCCCTGGGTCTCCTCGACCTGTGACGACTTGACTTCGCCCGCCTCAAAGCTGACCTCGGTAGATTCGCTCTCGACAGCAAAGACCTCGGCCTGCTCGGCGCGGCGCTCTAGGGCAGTGAGTAGTTCCATCGGTGAACCTCCGTTCTGCGGCAGGTCAGCGCCCGCCCATGGCGACGCCCTGGATGCGGATGTGGGGCGCGCCCGTGCTGACGGGCAGCCCGCCCTGCCCCTTGCCGCATGTGCCCATGCGTGAAAGGGCCAGATCATCGCCAATGGCGTCAATGTTCTGCAGGGTGGTAAAGAGATTGCCGCTGAGCACCACGTCCTTGACCATCTCGGCCAGTTGGCCGTGGCGGATCATGTAGCCGTAGCCGGCGCTAAAGGAAAAGTTCTCCAGCATCGTCTGGCCGCCGATGGCATCGCAGGCGTACACGCCCAGCTCGATATCGGCGATCATCTCCTGGAAGGAGCTTGTCCCCTGCGCGATGAAGGTGTTGGTCATGCGCACGATGGGCGGGTAGCGGTAGCCGGTGGCGCGGGCGTTGCCCGTCGCGGCCTCGCCCATGGCGGCGGCCGTCTCGCGAGAGTGCAGGCGCCCCACCAGCACGCCCTCCTGGATCAGAGGCGTGCGCTGCATGGGCGTGCCCTCGTCATCGTACTTGTGGGTGCCCCGCTCCCCCGGCAGGGTGCCATCGTCGTACACGTTGAGGATCTCGCGGCCAAAGCGCCGCCCCAGCACCATCATCTCCTGGGCGGAGGGGTTGGCATAGACGAAATCGGCCTCGGAGAGGTGGCCAAAGGCCTCATGGATGAACACACCGGCCAGCTTGGGATCGCACACCACGGGGTAGACGCCGCCCACCACCGTCTCGGCGGAGAGCAGGTCGGTGGCGCGCTGGCCCACCCGGCGGGCCAGGCCGTCCAGGTCCAGCAGGGCGCCGTTGCCGCTGGTGGACGAGTAGCCCTCGCCAGCGCGCTGGACGTTGCCATCGGCCCGGGCCGTCGCCACCAGGTAGAGGGTGGACAGGGGACGCTCCTCCACGATGCGGGCGCCCTCCGAGTTGGCGTAGGTGATGGTGACGAATTGATCCGCATAGCTGGCCTGGGTATCCACCACGCGGGGAAAGTCCAGCAGGATCTCGTTGTAGCGGGCCACGAGGCCCTGCTTGTCGGCCAGGGGGACTTTGCGGAAATCCACATCCAGGGCGGCACGGATCTCATCCTGGGCGGGGGCCGTCTGCGCCAGGGCGATGGGCCGCGCCTGCGCCACCCGGGCGCTCTGGTAGGCCTGCTCGACGCGCCGCTCCAGGTCGTCCAGGCTGTTGAAGGTCGAGATGCCCCAACCGCCGCCGCGCACCAAGGCGCGTACGATGCCCCCCTGATCCACAACGGTGCTGACCGTTTCGAGGCGCCTGCCGTGGTAGACGATGCGGGTGGTGCGGCGGGTCTCGATGCGGATCTCGGTATAGTCGGAGCGGCTGGAGGCCAGGGCTCGGTCGAGACGCTCCTGTATCATGATTGCTCTGCCTTTCCTGCTGCTTGGTAGCCTATGAAGGCATTGTACTCACAAGGGTGCCAGGCGCCAAGGCGAGGAGGGGGAGAGCAGGGCGCCCCGGGGAACCCGGGAATTGGGCCGCGACCCCCGGGGCTCTCGGCTCGCCACACACCAAGGACCGCACGGGACCGGCGACGGCTACGGATAGGGACCGATGGGCGGTGAGGGCAGGATTGTTGGCCGCGGCGCTTCCGTTGGCGTTGGCG
>DCTX01000077.1 GCA_002329325.1 Anaerolineales bacterium UBA1429 | reverse complement strand
CATTTTCACTGATTGACAACAGTTTGCGCGATGCCTCGCATCGCCCTGCTTGCTTGACATATCAAAACCTGCTAAGCTTGGCCCGCTGCGAGATGGCACAGCTCATGGCCGTTGGGGCCAAGGGGGTGCTATGAGCCTGCTGGGTCTCGATGTGGGCATCAACGGATGTCGCGCCCTGGTCATCTCGATGCAGGGCACGATCCTTGCCAATGTGGGCAGGGGCTATCCGCCGGCCACCGGCGCGCCCTCCTGCGAACTGGATGTGCGCCGGGTGTGGACCGCCGTCGGCGGCGCGCTGCAAGAGGCGGCGGAACGCTCGCTGCACGACCCCGTCACGGCGCTGGCCATCTCGTCGGTGGGCGAGGCCATCACCCCCTTGGGCCGCGAGGGCAACGTCCTGGCGAGCTGCCTCCTGGGCCATGATCCGCGGGGACATGAGGAGGTAGCGCGTCTCGTCGCCCTGCTTGGCCCGGAGCGCGTCCACGACATCACCGGCCGCGCGCCGGGGCCCTCCGATGCCCTCTCCAAGCTCTGCTGGCTGCACGAGCACGAGCCCGAGCTGTACCGCGACACCTGGCGCTTTGCTCTGCTGGGCGGCCTGGTGGCCCACCTGCTGGGCGGCAGCAGCGTGTGCGACTACTCCCTGGCCGGGGGCACCCTCTGCCTGGACATGCGGCAGAAGGCCTGGTCGCGGGACGTGCTGGCGGCCTGCGGCCTCTCGCCGGCCAAGCTGCCGGACCTGGCCCCGGCGGGCACTCCCATCGGCGTCATCTCGCCCCGGGTGGCGCGGGAGCTATCGCTGCCCTCGAGCATCACCCTCGTGCTGGGCGGCCACGACCTGGCCTGCAACGCCCTGGGGGCGGGCGTGGTGCGCCACGGCCTGGCGGCCCTCGTCCTGGGATCGGCGGTCCACGCGAGCCCTGCGTTCCACGCTGTCCCCCTGGTCTCGATGCTGCTGCGTGAGGGCCTCAGCCTCGAATACCACGTGTTGCCCGACCTGCTGCTCACCGATTGCCATGCCCACGCGGGCGCCGCATGGCTGCGCTGGTTCACCAATCAGCTCACGCCCCTGGAGCAGCGCGAGGCCGCCCGGCGAGGCGTGAGCCTGTACCGCACCTTGCTGGAGGAGATGCCCGAAGAGCCGACCTCGCTGCTGGCCCTGCCTCCCCTACAGCAGCCCTCCGACCGGCCCGGCGCCTTGCTGGGCATCACGCTGGAGACGGAGCGGGGCGAGTTCGTCAAGGGCCTGCTGGAGGGGGTCATGCTGCACCTGGGGCGAGGACAGGAGCAGATGGAGCAGAGCGGCGTGGGCATCGAGCGCTACCGCGCCACCGGCGGCGGGGCGCGGTCCGACGCCTGGCTGCAACTGTGCGCCGACGTACTGGGCCGCCCCGTGGAGCGCACCCGCATCGAGCACGGGGCCGCCCTGGGCGCCGCCCTACTGGCGGGCGTGGGCAGCGGCGCTTTTGCCGATGGCCAGGAGGCCAGTCAGGCCCTGGTCCAGGTGGAGCAGGTGTTCGAGCCCCACCCCAGGCGCGCCCGCATCTATGCCGCTCGCCTGGCCCTCTACCGGGAACTGGGACCCCTCCTCCGTGAGCCCCTGGTGCGATTGGGCAACCCCGCCTGATCGGCCGGCCATCCCCGTTGCCCCCTCGCCGCGCCGCGCATAGATCAGCACCTCTCTGGCCCCCCAGATCTCGTACGGCAGGGGCAGGCTCTTGACCAGCGCATAGTGCGCCTGGAACCAGGGGTCTATGTCGATGCTGCGCCGCGAGAAGGTAGTCATGCTGACCACGTAATCAGGTTGCACGGCGCGCGCAAAGGCCGTGCCGATGACGCCATCCCAGCCGCTGTTGCGCTCGCTGGCCGGCGCCGGCAGATAAGGCAGCGCCTGGGGCGATACCAGACCGCAGGCGTCATAGATGTAGCCGTGGTAGTAGTAACCAAAGGCGCCGATCTCGGGCGCGCCCACGGTGGTCTCGGGCGTGGTGCGCGCGTTGAGCCAATCCGCCGCCTCCCGATAGACGGGCAGCCGCGCCCGGTCGCCCTCGACGTAGGTCAACCGCTCGCCCGCCAGCGTGGTGCGCAGGAATCCGTTATCGACCAGCGGCTGGTAGGCCAGCAAGAGCAGCATCGCGCCCAGGGGCACCGCCCCCAGCGCGCGCACGGCGAGCCGCCTGTGGGCCATCAGCCCCGCGCCCCACACGGGCACCCCGGCAGCCAGGAGCAAGAAGGTCAGCGACCAGAAGAAGGGCCAGTACCAGCGGAACAGGAAGGGGTTCGTGATCCAGTAGAAGGCCAGGAGCAACCCAAAGAAGGCGGGCAGCGCCCAGCCCGCGTTGCGCCGCGCCTGCCTCGTCGCCACAAGGCCCAGGGCGCCGCCCAGCAACAGGAGGCTCGCCAGCAGCCCGGCCGTCCCCTGAGGCAGCTTCCCAAGCAGCGGCGCCGCCGCCCACTCGGCGATGCGCCCAGCGATGGTGGCCCCCGCCCACCCCGGCGGGATCAGATAGACCGGCTGCAGCTTGGCGATGATCGAGTGGGGGATGGGCGAGCCATAGTAGATCGTCGCCGGGATGATCCACAGGGCGGGCGCGGCCAGGGCCGCCGCTAGGGCGGGCCAATCGAGGCCGCGCCAGGTGCGCGGCTTGGCCCAGGCGAGCCACGCCAGGCCCCACACGGCCAGCAAAAAGGCCCCTTCCGGCCGCGTCACCAGCGATAGCCCGGCCAGCGCCCCGGCCGGGCGCAGCCTGCCATGGGCGAGGGCGAGGAAACAGCCCAGCATGAGGGCGAGAAACAGAAACGACTCCATGCCGTTGGCCGAGATGTAGAGCATCTCTGGATGCAGAGCCATGAGCGCGCCCAACAGCAGCCCCGGCGCGCGGCGCCCCAGCAGACGGGCCACCAGGGCGGCCGCCAGGCCCGCCGCGGCGATATGAAAGAGGGCGTTGCCGCGCACGGCCAGCTCGGGCAGTGGCACCCCGGGCACGATGCCGCGGACGATGATCAACCACAGGACATACAGGGGCGTGGTGCTGCCGAACACCCGCTCAGAGGCGTTGTAGACGAGGCCCTTGCCGGCATAGAGGTTTTCCACGTAGCGAAAGGTGATGTAGGCGTCATCGTATGGGGCGACCGGCAGGGTGCAATGAAAGTACAGCGAATACGCCGCCGCCAGCACGAAAACGACGGCGCAGATGAGCAAGACCCCTCTCTGCACAAGGCTCTTGTAGCGCTCCGACATACTGCCTGGCTCCCATTGATGATGCGCCCGCACGGCAGCGTGCGGCTCATCCCCGCTTTCGGCTCCCCGGCTCGATTATAGCCCAGAGCGACCTAGCTGCAACGATGCGCCACCCCGTGCTACGCATCCACCGCGTCAGAGCCACCGCGAGCTTGACAGTATAGAACAAATGTGCTATTGTGGATGCGAACAAATGTTCGCATCCTGCCAGGGAGGAATAGGACATGGATCTCTGGAAGAAGGTAGATCTGCTGGGTGAGGCGGCCCAGTGGGATACGGAGCGCGGCTGCAGCAAGAACGGCCGCCAGCGCGATGCGCTGGACCGCTGGATCTATCCGGCCATCCGCCCCGACGGCCAGCGCATCCGCATGCTCAAGGTGCTGCAGAACAACGTGTGCGAGAACAACTGCGCCTATTGCGCCTTTCGACGCGACCGGGACGTGCCGCGCAGCGCCTTTCGCCCGGAGGAGCTGGCCGCCCTCTTTGATGATCTGGTGCGCCGCCGCCGGGCCGAGGGCCTCTTCCTCAGCTCGGGCATCTGCGATAACGCCGTGCGCTCCGCCGAGCGCATGCTCGCCACGGTGGAGCTGGTGCGCAGACGGTACGGCTTTGGCGGCTATATCCACCTCAAGGTGTTGCCCGGCTCGGACCTGGGCACCATCGAGCAATCGGTTCGCTTCGCCTCGCGGGTGTCGGTCAACCTCGAGGCGCCCAACCAGCGTCGCATCCAGGCCCTCAGCCAGGACAAGTCCTTCGACGACCTGATGCGTTGCCTGGTCGCCACGGATCGGGCGCGGCGCAAGTCGAGCCGTCCCGTGAGCCTGAGCACCCAGTTCGTCGTGGGCGCCTCGGGCGAATCGGACCAGGAGCTGCTGCAGACCTCGGATCGGCTCTATCGCGACCTGGACCTGGCCCGGGCGTACTATAGCTCCTTCCAGCCCGTGGCCCAGACCCCCCTGGAGGGCCACGAGGCCAGCCCACCCTTGCGCGAGCATCGCCTCTATCAGGCCGACTTTTTGCTGCGCCAGTACCACTTTCAGCTCGAAGAGCTGGTGTTCGACGCCGAGGGCAACCTGCTGAAGGAGAGCGATCCCAAGCAGGTCTGGGCGCTGAACCATCCAGAGATCTTCCCCATCGAGATCAATCGGGCGGAGCCACACGAGCTCTTGCGCATCCCCGGGATCGGGCCCAAGTCGGCGGCCCGCATCGTGGCGCGCCGCCGCCGCGCGCGGCTGCGCTCGCTGGACCACACCGGGCTGCGGGGAGACCTGGCGCGGCGCGCCGCCCCCTATGTCCTGGTGGACGGCAAGCGCCCTTCCTATCAGCCAGAGCTCTGGCAGATGGCGCTGGCCAGCTAGGCCCCGCCCATTACGTCAAGGCACACAACTCCCGCTGGCTGCGAGATGCCTCGCAGCCGGCGGGAGTTCGCATGGCGCTTGGGCTGGCGTGTGGAGCCGCGACATGCTCCGTGCCGTCTCACCCCTCCTCGCCCAGGACGGGGCTAGTCGCTCGTCCAGTCGCCGTGGAGGCGCTCGTGCGCCTCTCTCGGCGTCAACTCGCCGCAGGCGCACTTGCGGCAGTACTGCTGCATAGGCACCCCATGTCGGCATCTGAGCCCGTCCGTGTCTCCGCCGGCGCCGACGTTGGTCGCGGGTGTCCCATACCGGGTGGCCTCGCGGGTATGCGGTGCGCTCACGCCGGTGGAGATCGGCTCGGCCAACGAGGCGGGCGTCTCCGGCGCCTCCGGGGCTGCCCGCGGCTCCTCGCGTGCCTGTCGCTCCGCCGTCGGGCCAGAATCCCCCGAATCGCGTCGGATCAGGGACACCAATATGACCAGCATCACAATCGCACAGAGCAAGACAGTGAAGAACGGGATCAAGTTTGCCCTCCTCCTATGGTGCCCGAAGCCGGGCGTCGGATAGTGCCTATTAGTCGATGCGTGGCAGCTCGCCACCCCCTGCCTGCGCATCGTCGCGCCCAGGGTAGCACAGCATTGCGACATCTACCGTCGCAATGCAGCAGCGGCTCGCCTGCGGGCCGACTTGACGCCCCCCCGGAATACGTTACCATGGGATCGAGCTTGCATCTACTCACGAGCACACAGCCCACAGCGGAGGTCGGCATGGCGCGCGTCGAACTCGATCAGGCAGCCCCCGACTTTGTGCTGGCCGACCATCAGGGGCGGCAGGTAAGCCTCTCCGACTATAGCGGCAAGAAGCACGTCCTGCTGGTGTTCAACCGCACCTTCGCTTGACCGTTCTGCCGCGCGCACATGGCGCAGTTGCGCCGTGACTATGCAGAATTCGTGGCGCGGGAGATCGAGGTGGTGGTGGTAGGGCCTGAGGACGCCCGGGCGTTCTCCGCCTACTTTGCCAAGGAGGGGTTGCCCTTTGTGGGGCTGCCCGATCCGTCGGCCAGCGTCCTCAAGCTCTATGGGCAGGAGGTCAACCTGTTCAGGCTGGGGCGCATGCCTGCCCAGGTGCTGGTGGACAAGGCCGGCGTGGTGCGCCTCGCCCACTATGGCCACTCCATGTCGGACATCCCGCCCAACGAAGAGATCCTGGCCTTTGTGGACCAGATGGAGGACCGATAGACAGCGTGCCCCTCGCCGGGTGATGAGGTGCCAAGATGAGTCGCATCTACGTGGGAGCCTGTAGCTGGTCGGACCACAAGGGTTTCTACCCCGATGGCCTGCCCTCCAACCAGCAGATCGCCTACTATGCCCAGCGGTTCCCCGTGGTCGAGATCAACTCGACCTACTATCGCCTGATGCCGACGCGCAACTTTGCCCTCTGGGCCCAGCGTACCCCGCCCGGCTTCCAGTTCGACGTCAAGGCCCTTCAGCAGCTCACCTTCCACGATCGCGACCAGCCCCCCACCTCAGAGATCCACGCCCAGTTCGGGGCGTCTGTGCAGCCGCTGCGCGATGCGGGCAAGCTGGGCGCCCTGCACTTTCAGTTCCCCCCCTGGTTCACCGCCAGCGACGCCAACCGGGCGTACCTGGTCTCTCTGCGTGGCCTCTACCCCGATGATCTGCTCTCCGTCGAGTTCCGCCACCGGAGCTGGTACGAGCAGGATAGCCTCGATGCCACCGTGGCCGCCCTGCGCGACGCCGCCATAGGGTTGACTGTGGTGGACGAGCCCCAGGTGGGGTCGGGCAGCGTGCCGACGGTGACGACGGTGACGACGCCGGCCCTGGCCATCACGCGGCTGCATGGGCGCAACGCCAAGACCTGGTACGGCAAGTTCCGCTCGGCGGCGGAGCGCTTCAACTACCTGTACAGCGAGGACGAGCTGCGCGAGTGGATCGCGAACGTGGCCCTGCTGGCCGAGGTGGCTGAGGTGGTGCACGTGTTGTTCAACAACAACTATGAGGGGTACGCGCTGCAGAACGCGCGCCAGATGCGCATGTTGCTGCGCCAGGAGCTGCCGGGGCAGGAGGTCGTCGCGGCGCCGGCTGAGTGATCTCCCCGGCCGCTGCCAGCCAGTGGCGCGGCCTCTGCGCCAGAATACAGGAACCCCCGCCAGTTGCGAGATCCTGCAACTGACGGGGGCCTTTACTGAGCGGGTGATGGGATTCGAACCCACGACATTCTGCTTGGGAAGCAGACACTCTGCCAACTGAGTCCCATCACCACTATATATAGTATGTCATTGTGCCTAGAGATACTGTATATTGTGCCTGTGGGGATGCTTCCGAAATGTACAGCACCAGTACAGCATCGGAGGCAGTCATGGACAGGCGTAGCGTTGGCGAGGGCACCATCTTCCAGCGGCAAGATGGTCGCTGGCAAGCATCTCTGCAGGTGGACGGGCGCCGCAAGACCGTCTACGGCAAGACCCGAACCGAGGCCGCTGGCAAGCTGGCCGAGCTTCAGCGGCAAGCATCCACAACCGGCACCATCCCCAGCCCCGGCAGGCGCACCCTCAACGTGCTTTTGGACGCTTGGCTGGAAATCAAAGCACCCCATCTCAAACCCAAGACAGCGCACGACTACCGACACACCTGCGATCGCTACATCCGCCCTGCGTTGGGCAAGACGCTGCTAACGCGCCTAGAACCGGCGCGCATCGAGCGGCTGCTGGCCCGCCACCATGCCCACCCCAGGACGGCGCAGAAGGTTTATCTGCGCCTGTCGCAAGCCCTCGCCCTGGCGGTGCGTTGGGGCTGGCTGGCGAGCAATCCCTGCGACAGGGTGGACGCCCCACGCTACCGGGCCAAGCGCAAGACCCTATGGACGCCTGAGCAGCTACGGCGCTTTCTGGATGCCACCCGCGACCATTGGCTGGGGGCCTTGTGGACGTTCCTGGCCTATAGCGGCTGTCGGCTGGGCGAGGCGTTGGCCCTCACCTGGCAGGACGTGGACTTGGGCGCGGGGCGCGTTGTGGTGTGCAAAGCCGTCCAGCGCATCGAGGGACACTGGGTAGTGAGCGAGCCCAAGACGCAAGCGGGTATCCGAGCTATCACGCTGCCCGCCGAGGCGACAGAGGCCCTCCGTCGGCAGGCCGAGCGACGGTTGGCGTCGGGCGGGGGGCCGCTTGTCTTTGCCGCCCAGCGCGACGGCGAGCTTCTGGCACATACCACAGTGCAGGCTGCCATGCGCCGCGCGTGCAAACGCCTGGGCCTGCCAAAAGTGACACCGCACGGCCTACGCCATCTGCACGCGAGCTTGCTATTGGCGCAAGGGCTGCCCATCCCTGCGGTGAGCCAGCGCCTGGGCCACGCCAATAGCGCCGTGACGATGGCGATCTATGCCCATGCGCTGAACAAGGACGATTCGGCAGCGACGGCGGCGATCGGGCGGGCGCTGGCGAGGTAACGTGGATGGAGCCCGTCTCAGGGGGGGGCTGACTGCGATGGCTCAAGCCAGTAATGCACGTAATAGAACCTGGCCGACGAAGAACCCGTGTCCCGCCGGCACCGCGAAGTAACGAAAGACGCGTTGTTCCTACGCCGCCAAGTTCTTTGCGCCTCCAGGCAAAGATGAGACATGTCGGGACATGCTGTAGCGACGGTGGTATAGCACGCCCGGAGAGCAAGGCGAGAAGCCCTCTCCTATCATCTTGCGACTGATGACAGCTCTTTTCGAGACCAAGCTCAACGCAGTCCAGCGATGACCACTTGCAGGAACTCTTCCGCTTTGCCCCGCCTCAGTTGATCGTGGTAGTATTGATTGTGGTAGCTTCGCAAGCACTCGTAACAGCTCGTCTCAGGTCCGCACTCACAATCCCGGACACGAGCGTGAGCGGCCTCGGCTACTGTACGCAGATCCTCGCCTATGCGCCGCACATGACCGGCCCCACCCGGCACGTTGTCATACAGAACTAGAGCAGGCGCACAGCCTCTCTGATACGGATACAGGGTACCATCCAAGTCATCACGAGGAATGCCAGTGCACTGGGCGGCGCCCTCGATCAATGCGTAGAGCACGGATAGCCACAGATCCTGGTCATTGTCCATCGGCATACGGCCCGCAAAGCGGATCTCTAGCACATCAGTGATGAACTCGTGACCGAGGTGATAGGTACTTATGGGGCCCGCACATGGGCGGCCAGTCCTGGGATTCTCATGCCGTTTTTGCGCGCCGTCCCTTCGAGTGAGAGGCGCAGGTTCTGCCCAGCCACATACTTCGCACACGCGAAAACCCGAATTACGGTATCCCGAGTTCACGACGGCAAGACGCCCATATCGAGAATACCGTATGGACGCTTCGAGGGGCCCTTTCGCCCGATCAATAAGTAGTCGAGATTCCGCCTCTTGGGAGGTATATTCAGAAAAATAGACCCGCGAGGCATAGGTGCGCTCAGGTTTGGCCTGACCCGGTATCCCGACTTGGCGGCTCGCAATGAATCCAAACTCAGGGTAAAGGTACTCGCCATAGCGGCTACCGCGCTGCCGCAAGCGCTCACCACACACGCTGCACGTTCTCTCGAGGGCGCCAATGGTGCGATGGAAACGACCACAATTCCCGCAGACGGCATAGTGCAGAGTCTGCCATTTGCGCCCAGGTAGACAGTAGATACCGCCACCATGCCACAGCCTTTTTGCCGCCACCAGCTCGCTGCCCGGAGCGTACTCCGAGATGGCGATGCGAAGATCCCGTTCGAGCTCCACCTGTTGCGCCTCTGGCTCCGGCAGGTGCTGCGTGCGTAGTTCCACCACATCGGTGGGGAAGCCGTACTTGGGCAGCACATTGCGCGACGCAAGAAAGCCGAGCAAGTCCCTACTCCGCACGGTGATGCCGACCCGCTTGTAGCTCTCGGCAAGAGAGTAGTTCCTCTCACAGCGGGCACGATCCTCAAGCTCATGATAGAGTGCCAAGTCGCTACTTGCCTCACTTTCGACCTTGTCCAATAAACCGGCCTGGTGTTCAGGTTCGGCCCTGTCCAGGATGCCAGACTGGTCCTCAACAATTAGCTTCGGGAGCCAGCTCCAGTCGTCTACTCCCAGGGCCTGCTGAAGGCCCCTCGGCACAACGCGTACGAGAGCTGCGGAAACGCTATCAGGGCGCTCGGCGAGATAGCGTCTGAGCAGGCACGGTCCTGTCTCCTTCCCCTCGCCTGGCACAAAGAACGCACCAACGCTGCGACGCCACTCGCCCTCTCGCCTGTAGGCCCAACGGAAAAAGTCAGCGAGCAGAATCGCATGCATGTGGCGACGCACGATGATCTCGTTGCCGATCTCCAGCCGAGGCGGCTGCACTCGCCCGTTTACCAGGCGTGCAGGGTCCCGATAGTGCGATAGGTCGTGGGAGCGACGCTGAGCGAAGGTCAGCACAAAGGGCACCGCATCGGTGCGACGCCCAGCGCGCCCGGCGCGCTGCACATAGTTGGCGATACTAGGCGGAACGTTGCGCATGAGAACCGCATTCAGATCCCCCAGATCTACGCCCAGCTCAAAGGTTGTGGAGCAACTAAGGGCATTCACCTCTCCCCGAATGAATGCGCTCTGAATCTTGGCGGCCTCGTCGGGACGCCACTGCGCGGTGTGCTCCTGGGCTCTCAATGGTATGAGCTCCAGGCTCTGGTAGAGATGCCGATAGTGGTTCTGCCCCCACGCATCGTCGCTCCCGTCTATCCGCACAAGCGTACCGTCACATCCGTACATGGGGCAGACGCCGGACAGGCTGGTGTAGGCAACATAGGCACAGCGACTGCAGCGATAGATCGGGCACGCGGCGTGTTCCACCGGCACCCACTCCCACATGCGGTGGTCAAGGCGATACGCCGTGCCGAGGTTACGAACGCTAGCCGGTACTATATAGTCGCGCCAGAACGATGATCGATCGGTGAGCCAGCGCCACAACCCTTTGAGGGTATCTTGCGCGATGGGCTTGGCTGTGGCCTGGTCACAGCCAAGTCGTCGCTGCAGTACGCGAGAGAGATAGTCCTCCCGGCGATTACTGCGGCTGCGAGCCCTGGCGTTCCACCCCAACACGTGGCTCTTGGGCTCGGACACGTCGCGCACGAACAACTCAACATTGCGCGGCTCAAAAGCGGCGCTCCGGGGATCCACATTGGCCGGAAAATCCATGACGCCCTGTTGCCTCAGGCTGTCGAGCAGCGTGACGATCAGCTCCCATGCCTCGTCAGAGGTCAGGCTCCAGGGATAATCCTGCAGCGCCGGAGGAGGATTCCAGCGCTGCGGACGAACGACCTGAAAGCGGAGCAAGCCCAATCCTTCAAGGCTCATACGCGTATCTAGCGAAACCAACTCTCGCATCAGCCATGTCGAGGCGATCCGCGTTCTCTCATCATAGCTCTGCCGAGCCGAGAAAAAGCCCTCCTGTTCCGCCTGTTCCACTACCCTGCCAATCAGGTCCTGCAGCCGGAGCCTGCCTGCGCGCGCAGCGCTATCGGCGCGAAGGGTAGCATAGAGTAGCGCGCGGTGCAGAATCTGCTCATAGGTGCTCTCCAAGTAGTGGGCGAAAAAGGCGGCATCTTGGCGACTATCGGCAAAGCTGAGCAGCTTACGACCTGCGCCGGGCAACTCTGCAGCCCGCTCATCTCGAGAAGGCGGGAGCAACTGATACAGCGACGTGGCCAGAACAGCCACAGGGGCATCCCGACCGGTCATGAAACGATATACCGGCGAGCCCCCTCGGCTGCTGCCGCACAGCACACAGCGACTCAACGTGCCATCCCCGATGTCAACCCGGCTGAGCACCGCAAAGCGAGATTGGCAGCCACACATTGGGCCGAGCTCTCCATCGGCAATCGAACCACAGGCGAGGCACAGAGAGACTTTCCGCAGTAGCGCTTCCCCCTGGAACAGGCGTTCGCTTCCATCCACAGCCGCCTCATCTTCGTCCGGGAGATGCACCGAACCATCCCTGACATAGAAGCGCACTCGCGCGTCCAGATCCTCGGCTAGAAGACTGGGGTGCTTGAGTACAGCTCCCGCGCCGTGCCCATCTTGCTCCAGGCCAACGATATACGTCGTGCCGCAGCGAGGGCAACTGGCCAACTCGACAACTATGGCCTGACAGTGGGGGCACCGTTCATGTCGGCTGAGGAACAGAGTAGGCTTGCCCTGCTCGCTGTGAGCAGGGTGGTCGCCGTTCAGGCAGAGGAAGGCCCCCTCCAGAGCACGAGCGAAGGTATGGTATCGCGCCGGAATCAGAGGCGCGGAACCGTCGCTTGCGCGAGCTAGCACGCCCAGACGCACCAAATCGACAACTGTGTCGGAGTCGCCCACACCGACCCGTTCATTCGCAAGCTCGCTGAGCAGACTCGGGGCATGGAGCCTCTGTCGAAGCTCGTGAACGTTCTCGTCGCCACACAGGATATGGTACAGGAATCTGTTTGGGGCCTGTTCGCCACTGTCGCCGGACGCTTGCGACAACGCCTTTGTTGCAACGTCGCTCGGCACGCCTTGGCTGATCGCGATTCCTGCCAGTTCCTCGATCGTGTCCCCCCGATCTATGGCGACTGCAAGCTGTCCATATAGGGACGGCGCCCCTCGTCCCCAGATATGCTCTGGCCGGGACCACGGCTGGTAGGTTGCCTCAACCACATCCTGGCGACCTGTATCCGCCTGGTGCCACTCAAAGGGTTCGCCGAAAAGAGCTGTCGCAAAAGCCGCCACTTGAGCGGCGTCTTTGGGTCCATGGCCCAATGTAGCACTAGTGGCAATACATGTTAGCCTTCCTGGCTCACTCTGCACTACGCGATCCTTCAGGCGCCTGAGCAGCATCCCGACCTCAATGCCGGATGCGCCATCGTAGATATGCGCCTCGTCAACCACGATAAAGCGCCAATACCTTCCCGTCTCACCATCAAAGAACTCGCTATCTGTCGGTCGCAACAGCAGATACTCTAGCATCGCATAGTTGGTGATCAGGAGATGCGGCGGCGCAGCGCGCAAAGCTTGGCGGCTGATCAGTTCGTTTGGCAATCGAGCGTCGCCTGGAAACTGCTCAACAAAGCGATCCTCGGCAGCCGAGGGTGTCTCCTCGGTCTCCCCGGTATACCTTCCGAACGTGATCTCGGGGAATGCCTGAAGCACGCTGCGGAGGCGTCGGATCTGGTCGTTCGCCAAAGCATTCATAGGGTAGAGCAGCAGCGCTCGCACCCCTGGCCGATTCAGGGTTCCACGTTCGCGCTCGTCCAGGAGATGATTCAGGATGGGGATTAGGAACGCTTCGGTCTTGCCACTGCCCGTGCCCGTGGCCACTACCACGTTTCGCCTCGCGCCCGCAACTTTCATAATTGCCTGCATTTGATGGCGATAGAGCGTTCTATATAGAGGAAGCGCCTCGGAGCAAAGCTCGCGAAAATCTCCGTGTAGGATTCCCATTTCGATGAGATCGTCTAGGGAGGAGCCCGCTTCAAAGCGGGGAGAAGCCTCCAAGAAGGGTCCCTTGACCAGGAAACCCGGTTGATGCAGGGCTTCCCTAAAAGATTGGCGCAGATCCCCATCACGGAAGCTGTAAATGGTCTGCAGATAGCGGGCATAGTCGCTACGAATACGCTCGGCAGCTTCGAGAGGATGCATTTCCTAGTGCCTCCGATCGCGCACACTACTCCCAGATCGTTGAGGGACGATTGATCGAGAATCGAAGCTTCGCATGTTGCCGCATCCTGGGCCGCCGCAACGGCCTGAGCTGACGCCCTCTTCCCTCATGACACTCGCGATCATGGGTGCCGATACAGTCCTGAACGCGCGAGACAAAGTGGTCACACTTGTCGCAGACAAAGCGGTGTGATCTGCGTGCATCGTAGAGTGGCTGAGTGAACTCCAAGGTGCCATCAGGGTGCAGGACGAGGCTCTCCTCATCCTTCTCGCCCGGTCGCAACGTCAGGTGCAGTTGGCAGTCTTGACCCAGGCGCTCCCGCCATATCCATCTCAGCCCTTGATTCTCACCTGACCTAATCTCCTCTATGCGCGCCCAACCAGCTTGCGTACGCACCCACTGCCCCGGCGCTATGCGTATGATGGAATCAGGATATGCCTCTCCCAGACGGTCCAGCAACCGGAAGACATCGCCAGACGTAGGCATCTGCGAGAGGGTCCGAGCTGCCAGCGTTGGATTGTGCCCATAGAGGCTTACGGCGTCTTCCAGTCCAAGCTGTCTCTCTGCGAGCCAATCGAGCACTCGGAGCACTGCAGATTCCTGCCCTCTATCGAGAAGAGCACCGGCGGCAGTATAGCGCAGATTCCCCTCTGGTAGGTCCAAGAGAGCCCCAAGGGATGGCAGGGAGAGCTTGTCCGGATTCGGGCAGAGGCGCAGGTAACTCAGGAATCTCCTCTCGTCAAGACTCCCGGACGAAAAACCCTCGATTGCGTCATAGATACGTGCAGCCGAGAACAGCTGGCGCGCCATTGCTGGGGCTTTCGGATGATTGCCAAGGGCGACAACCATAGCGATGGCGACGCCCAGTGGCGCCGTGTGCATCTGCCTCATGCAGCGCTCCACAAGCGCTGCCTCAAGAGCATCTTGGCCGAGAAGGCGAGCCAGGAGAAACGCTTCAGCCAATGTGCAGAACTCAGCAACGGGCTGGTCACTGGCGCTGGCTAGTTGTACTAGACGATCACATGGCCGGCCAATGACAAGATCGATGGCGTTGGTAGCCTCAGGTTCAGGAGCGTCTGGGGCCATGACCGAAACCCATGGGTCAATGACCGTTAGCTCTGCCCGATAGAGCCCATCCGCCAGAGCATCTGGCTCAATCGGGCAGGCGTAACGTCCCTCGCAACCATCAGGAACAGACACGTCGACGGAAGGTGCCCAGGGGCGCGCCAGAGGCCACAAGCGGATGTGACGCCATCGCAGGCGAATATCAGGCTCCCAGAGAAGCTCCAGCGTGGAGTCGCCTTCCTTCTCGGTTAGGCGAGCCTGTATGCTTTGCAGTCGAATGCCTCGATGGATGGTCAGGGCGACAAACCGATGAGTTTCCTGTTGCCGGAGATTGGCGACGACTAGCCGCGCTGTGATCCTTCCCTCGGCCGACTCATGTAGAGTAGCCAGAGCCCTCCGCAGGTCGAACCGACGGAACCGAGTTTGCCTGCCCAAGCTCTCTGACGAAAGCTCTTGGAGCACGCTCCCAGGTGCCGCGATTTCGAGAGTCGCTCGGGTCATAGAGCGCGCGCTGGAAAGATCTAGAACCAGGCAGCACTCGTGGGCTTGCTCCAGTTCCTCCATGGATATAGCAACGGCCTGATCACTCCAGCTTGGCCGATTCCGCCGCAAACCCGTCATCCTGAGCTGCCAACGCAGCCTGCGGATGGGGATGCTAATGGTCATACTGGCCTCACGGCCAGAGTCGGCGCGCCCGCGACGGAGGGCCACAGGCAAGCTGACTGCTGACGGATCATCGGGGATCTGCAACAGGAACGAGTGCGCTGCCTCGCACTTCTCTTGGCCAAGTAGACTAAACGAGTCCGGGATGCTGACGTCTGTCGCTTGGTCGACGAGAACCCGCAAAAAGAGATCCTCTGGCTTTTGCTCGTGGCAGGGCAAGAGCAACCGATCGTTCCCCTCTATCTCCAGAAACGGTACCATCCGAAACCGTAGGGATGAGTCGCCGAGCTTGCTGTGCACCCCTACAGTGTATTCGCCGAAAGAGCAATCGCCGAGTAACTCGTTGGCACCAAGAGCCAGATGCAGCCCTCGGATCTGTTCTCCCGTATGGCCAGAAATGATGAGGTGTTGGCGGAGGCGTTCAAGCGTGGCCTTGAACCGGAGTGACGGGACTGAGCCCGGGCCCGACCGGACGTCCAGCCACAAGGCAGCAAGGTCTTCCTCCTGAGGATCAAGGTTGAGCCAGAGATCGGGCGGGCGGCCCGAGTAAAGCGGAGCGGCACCTTCGACGTCGAGCCTCTTGCCCCCCACAAGGTGGGCCTGGGAACTCCTGGCAGACAATACAGCCAGAGTCTGGCCTCCGGCAGATCCGTGGAACGTAATGGCCGACACGGTCGTCAAGTCTGCTTCCACACCCTGCCATTCGACCCAATCGCTAGGAAGCAGTGGTAGTGTCTCGCAGATAAGGGCAGCGCCCTTTGGAGATTCCTCAAGCCTAGTGCCTGGCGCCAGCAGTAGCCACACCCGCTCCCTTTCTGGCAGATCGCCGCGATCTAGCAGCCGACCGGTATCGGGATCGAAGGCCAGAAACCCACTTCCAGCCGAGGCGGCGAGGTCTATCTCCCACTGACGAATGTCTTCCAAGTCTGAGGCAAGGGTCACAAAGCATCCGTCGGCGTAACGAGCCAGCGGTTTGACGGCTGCCCCCACGTAACACCGTTCCCGATCGCGTGCTATCTCTGGGCGGATTATTGTCTCTTTGCCTCCGATCAGAACCCGCCAGAAGATAGCGCCTGACACAAGGTCTTGTGCTACAGTCTGACATGGCAGCACCAGATGCACGCCTTCACTCCACGGGGCCAAGGCTAGATGAGGAGATCGAAGGCGGATGGTTGGGTCGGGCTCTTGGTCCTCCTGGCCCTGGCGCTGGCGCCAGAGTTCGTACGCCTCGACGATGTAGGCCGGAACGCCGCTATCCTGGGGGGCAGCCGTCGCCTCATCCGCCATGGCCCCAATCATTTGGCGCAACGCCGCCACGATCTTCTCAGCTACGGCATCCCCAAAGCGCAGGAAACGGATAATCGGCTGATCGACGAGATAACGTGTACTGCTGTCTATCCATTGCTCGATCAGGGCGCGATCCGAGAGTCCCGACCAATCGGGGCGCTCCAGCAAAGGGTAGAGCATGTGCTCGAAGAAGCCGGGCAATGACGAAACGGGCATACCGCCTTGGAACAAGATCTGATCCACATACCGATCGGAATCCAGCGGCACCCGCAGGCCAATGCTATCGATCAGGCCAACAAAAGCAGAACCCCAGTCACGCATCATTGCCGCTGATCTGGCAAGCCCCACAGCCTGACACAACGTTGGCCAGTATGCGTGAACCCGCGAGGAGTACCCGTATCTGCCCTCGAAAGCAAGAAGACAGACAAAGACATGCGGATAGTGCCGCTCAAGGTCCGCAGTGGCCCTCGCATAGCCTCGCTCCCTCAGCAGGCCTGCTACCAGATCTGCCAAGGCCTTCGTCTCTTCCCGCGAAAGGTTCAGATCGGCGATAAGCGCGACACGCGCCACACGATCTCGCAAACGGCGCTCCCAGCCGGCAAGTGTCTGTGGACCATCCGTCTCATGCTCCGGACCGATAATCGGTGGAGCGATTTCTGTCTGGACTGCCTCAAGGTCTGCAGAGAGCAGATCACGGTATGACTCGGGCACATCGCCAATCTGGGGCTGATACGGTCGCCTTACGCGAGTCGGATAGGCGAAATCTTGGCTGGGATCAAAACAGCGCAACTTGGCGTGCTCGATTCTCAGTAGATAGTTATAGGCGGTTCCGCTCGCAGGCCTGTTAGCCACGAGCCAAGGGCCTTTGGCCAGAATCTCCACGCCTCGCCGTCTATCGCCAAACTGCTCCCTAGCTTTCGCGATGAGCTCATCGGCGGTAAACACCTCCGACTCTTGGGCGAGGAGACGGCTGGCAATGAACAGCTCCACGTGAATCTTGATCGGCTTCGCGTTCGGCTCCGAAGGCGGCATATTACCCTGACTCACATCAGCGGATGCTTGTTCGTCGCCTGCAGCCACGGGTGGCTCCTCTGGTTCGGGTAGCTCGCCGGCCTGTGGCGCACCTGCAGTCTCGCTGTCCCCTGCACTTTCCACCTCGACTAGCACCGGAGCCACTTCGGTAGGTTTCGTATCCTCGCTGGTCTCGGGCGCAAGCGCCACAAGTTCTGTACGAGTTGGCTCATCATCGGAAAAGAGTGTTAGCTCTGCCAGGTTGCCGCGATCACTCGATGGCTCCCTGGCAGGTTCCTCAGGCAAAGCTCGCGCTTCGGGGACGTCTGTCAAGGGCAGGAGCAACGTGCTATCCCCCGCTGTTTCGAGGGCATCGAGCAGAGTCTCTTGGGGCTGTTCGCTCATGTTCCCCGGCGCGTCCGTCCGCGCCGCCGCTTGAAGCTCCTCTTCGACCGAAGATGCCACCAGAGTCGTCTGCGACTTGTCCCGAAGGTGGTATTCGCCATACGGTGCAATCGCTGAGCCAGAAGCCTCGCCGCCTGGGTCCTTCTGCTCTCGAGCCGCATTTCCCCTCCAGCGGATACCGGTCAAGAGCCGCCACACAAGATCGATCAGACGTACGATCCATTTCATCAGCCACACTCCACGTTCCGAAACATGATGCAAGACCGTTCTCTCTGTAGCCCTGAGTAGGCTGCCATGTCCACTAAGCCGGCGCCACGCCTCGCTCCTACTCCACCCAGCCCACGCACAGCACCTCGGCTTGCTGCAGCACGGTGTTGGTGGCCTGCTCCTGCTTGTCCGGCGGGTACTTGTGTTTGCGCAGCAGACGCTTGACCAACACCCGCAGCCGCGCTTTTACCGACTGGCGCTCCGTCCAGTCCAAAGTCACCTCACGGCGCAAGAGTTGCACCAGCTCCCGAGCGATCTGGCTCAGAACAGCGTCACCCATGAGCTGCACGGCACTGTCGTTGTCGGCCAACGCGTCGTAAAAGGCCATCTCGTTGTCATCCAGGTCGAGTGCAACGCCCCGCTCCTGGGCGGCGCGCATCTCGTGGGCCAGCTCGATCAGGCGCTCGATGAGCTGGGCCGTGGTGATGCTGCGGCGATGGTAGGCATCTACTGCGTCGGCGAGCATCTCCCCGAAGGAGCGCGCCTGCACCACGTTCTGCCTGCGACGCGCCCGTACCTCGCTGCGGATCAGCCGCTCCAGCAGCTCGGCGGCCAGGTTGCGCTGGGGCATCGCCCGCACCTGGGCAAGGAACGCCTCGTCCAAGACCGAAAGGTCCGGGCGCTTGAGGCCGGCGGCGTCTAGAATGTCCACCACTCCCTCACCCGCCACCGCGCGAGACACAAGCTCCCGGATAGCCTGCTCCCGCTCTTCGCTGGCGCGATGTTCGCCCGCGATGGGTTTCGCCAGCGCCGCCCGCACCTGCTGAAAAAAGGCTACGCTATCGCGCTGCTCCATGGCCCGGGGATCCGGGACCGCCAGGGCAAAGGCCTTGGAGAGATCGCTCACAGCGTCGAGCCAGCGCCGCTTGCCATCCTCTTGCCTCAAGATGTGCTCCATAGCCCCCATGAGCAGCTCCAGGCGGCGCTCGTTGCTCACGCTCCAATCGCTCCAATCCAGACCGTGCATCATGCCCTGGCAGATGTCGAGCTTCTCCATAAAGGCGGCAACCGCTCTATCCTTGTCAATGGCTGTTTCGCCCGTGCCGCCCGCCTCAGTATAGGTGCGCACGGCGCGGCTCAACTGGTCGGCCAATCCGATATAGTCCACCACCAGGCCGCCCGGCTTGTCCCGAAAGACCCGGTTCACCCGCGCGATGGCCTGCATCAGCCCATGGCCCCGCATCGGCTTGTCCACATACATGGTGTGCAGGCAGGGGGCGTCAAAGCCCGTGAGCCACATATCGCGGACGATGACGATCTGGAAGGGGTCGTCGGGGTCCTTGAAGCGTTCCGCCAGGGCATCGCGGCGCTGCTTGCTGCGCACGTGCTGTTGCCACTCGGCAGGGTCGCTGGCCGAGCCGGTCATCACGACCTTGAGGGCGCCCCGATCATCGGCGGGATCGTGCCATTGAGGCCGCAGCCGTACGAGGGCCTCGTACATAGCCACGCAGATCCGGCGGCTCATGCACACGATCATAGCCTTGCCCTCCAGTGCGCTGCGCCGCGCCTCCCAGTGGGCCACCAGATCGCGCGCGACCATCTCCACCCGCTCCGGTACGCCCACCAGGGCCTCGAGCTGGGTCCACCGACGCTGGGCCTGGGCGCGGGCCTCGTCCTCCTCGCCCTCGGTCAGCTCGTCGAAATCCTCGTCCAGGCGGGGCTGGAGCGCCTCGCGTAGACCGATCTGGGCCAGGCGCCCCTCGTAGTAGATAGGCACGGTGGCCCGGTCTTGCACGGCGCGGGCGATATCATAGACGCTAATGTACTCGCCGAATACCTCGCGGGTGTTGCGGTCGCTCAACTCCAACGGCGTGCCGGTAAAGCCCACGAACGAGGCATTGGGCAGCGCCTCGCGCATAAATCGGGCATAGCCATCGACAAAGTCGTACTGGCTGCGGTGGGCCTCGTCCGCGATGACGACGATGTTGCGCCGCTCCGAGAGCAGCGGATACTCGGCGCCGGGCGCATCGGGGAAGAACTTTTGCACCGTGGTAAAGACGATGCCGCCCGCGGCGCGGTTCAGCTTTTGCCTGAGGTCGGCTCGTGAGGCAGCCTGCACCGGCTCCTGGCGGAGAAGATCCTGGCAGCGGCTGAATACGCCGAATAACTGACCGTCCAGGTCGTTGCGGTCGGTGATGACCACCAACGTGGGATTCTCCATGGCGGGGTGCAGCGCGATCTGCCCCGCGAAAAAGACCATGGTCAGGCTCTTGCCCGCCCCCTGGGTATGCCACACCACCCCGCCCCGCCGGTCGCCCTGGGGCCGCGAGGCCGCCACCGTCGCCTCCACGGCGGCCTGGGTGGCGTGGAACTGGTGATAGCCGGCGACCTTTTTCAGCAGGCGCCCGCCGCTGTCCTCCTCAAAGACGATGCAGTGGCGCAGGTAGCGCAGCAGGCGTCCCGGCTCGAACAGGCCGCGCACCAACACCCGCAGCTCGGGCTCATAGGCCGGGGCGGGCTCCTCGCCCTCGATGGTGCGCCAGGGCAGGAACCACTCGCTGCTGGCGGTGAGGGAGCCGACCCGCGCGGCGATCCCATCGCTGATCACCAGCAGCTCGTTGTGCCGAAAGAGCGAGGGGATCTCACGCTTGTAGGTCTGCAACTGGGCCAGGGCGCCATCCAGGGTGGCATCCTCGTCCACCGGGTTCTTGAGCTCGCACACGGCGATGGGCAGGCCATTGAGCAGGACGACGATATCGGCGCGGCGGGTGTGGGTTGGCTCGCCTGGGCGCGGCCGCTCAATGACGGTGAACTGCTCCACGGCCAGCCAATCATTGTTGGTGGCGTCGTCCCAATCCACCAGGCGCACGGCCACGCCCCGCTCCTGCCCGTCGCGGTGGATGCTGACGGGCACGCCATCCACCAGGTAGCGGTGCTGGCGGCGGTTCTCGGCGACCAGGGTAGGGGCCTCGGCCCGCAGCACCTGGCGCAGGGCGTCATCGCGGACGGAGGCAGGCAGGTCGGGGTTGAGGCGGGCGATGGCCTGCTCCAAGCGGCCGATGAGCACGACCTGGGAGAAATCGGCGCGCTCGGGGAGATAGGCATCGGGCCCGATCTCGGCGCCCGTGCGCACCTGGTAGCCCAGGCCCTCGAACCAGGCCAGGGCAACGCCCTCTACATCGCCTTCGTTGATGGAACGGAGCATGTAATCGTCCTTCTTGGCAAGCTATGGCCCGCCCGGGTCTGGGAGGCCTACCCCTACACGCGCCGGTGTGGGTTCTCGCGGTCAACGGCCCATTGGATCGGGTTGTTCAGGATGTATTCACGGATCGCGATCATAGCGCGCTCGTTGCGGATGATGTGCTCGTAATAGTTGCGCTGCCAGACGGGCGTACCAGGTGTTCCGCGCAGGGCGTTGAGGCGGTACGTGACAGCGGATCTGAATGATCGAATGATCGTGGGGATGGATCCCGCGACCGGTTGCCCAAAACGTTCCATTTGTTCACGATGTGATGGTACAGGCACGGCGTTTGGTAGGGGCACGGCATGCCGTGCCCCTACCAGGGCATCATCGGCCAAAACGATGATGCCATGCACGTGATTGGGCATGATGACGAACGCATCCAACGCCACACGGGGGAAATGGATGGGCATATCCGCCCAGCATTGACGCACGATCTCTCCCCGCGCGTTTAGGCGCATCTCACCATCCACTGCCTCGCCGAACAGACAAGCCCGCCCTTGCGTGCACAGCGTGACGAAATAGGCCCCCGCCTGGGCATAATCGTACCCTTTGAGGCGGATAGACCGCCGATGGTGCCGGTCAGGGTCATAGCGCGGCATGGGCCACCCACCAGACCTGCGCGATGCTCTCGATGTCGGATTCGCACATGGATCGGATCATGGGAGTATCTCTGTGGACACTGTGGGTCAGGTCAGCTCAACTCGTTGAACTGAAGTTCATCCTCCCGAAGCGAGGTCAGAGTTTCCATCCCTATGGCGAGAGGTGCGGGTCGAACCCGTCGCACTTACCCCCAGGGCTGAGAGTTCAAGACTTCTCCGTGACAAGTACCAATCCTTGCGACGAGTCCTCACCCATTCATGAACTATGGGAGCCCTAATGTCAAGAAAGAAGCCCAATACAGGGCTAAGAGCAATGATGAGGGAAGCGGCTGTGCCCAGACACCTAAGCACCGGCCCCTCGAGTAGCCTGGTGCCGAGGAAGCAGATGCAGCCCAGCCCAAGTGCAACCATGAGCACAGCTACTTTCGCATCACGCCTTGCCATCCTATCACATTCGCCATGAATGCAGCGTATCGCCTCTCGTATTCTTGTTCGCTCGACGTCCAGGGCGGATGCTGCCCGCTCTGCTTCGATCTCTGCGGCGCGTCGCATCTCTGCTTCCTCGTTACGAATCTCGGCCGATACCCGCCGGAATGTCTCGGTGAGGGTTTCGTCAGAGAGAGCATCTTCATCCCCCAGAGTCAGCTTCATCAGCTCTTCCTGCACCACATAGCCGCTCCGAAGTAGCTGATGTTCTCGAGCGCTAATGTGTCCGGATGCCGCTAATGTTTCTGCTTGCTCAAGAACCCTAGACCAGAAGCGCTCTGACGGATAGAGCGCAGCGTAAGCAAAAGCGAGCAGTTCGCGTCGCGGAAGGTCAGGAGCGCGCTGGGGTGACTTGAGCCATGCCGTGTTAGCGAGGCTGAAGTCCGTGATCACACTTGATGCGTCACGCGATTCCTCATAGGCCATACCGAACTCATAGGCCGCCCTTGCGAATCCTGTGTTGCTGGTAACAAGCACAGCATGGCACTTCTCAATGCTCGGCGAGTATCGCCCTCTCCGCAGCACGTAAATGCTGCGCACAGAGTTGATATCATGTTCGCGAGCCTTCGGATTATTGTACATTACTTGCCTGTCTAGTAGCTCACCAAAAGACACCTCGTCAATCTGGTGTTGAGGGCCGTAGCTGGGCGTAGGTTCAATGCGAATGTGCGCACGTGCAAGTGTGTCTTCCAGACTGAGCGCCTCTTGGATCAGATCGGCCCTACTAGTACCGCTCCTTCGCGCCTCCTGGGCAATCGACATCTGTCCAAAGCCAGAGCTAACGGAGTCTGCTGCGGCTAGAATGGTATAGTACAGCTCGTCCAGTGTGTGACTGAAGCAGGCGAACTTGCCTCCAAGATGCTCTACTAGCGCCATGAGTTCGCGCGTTGCCGCCGCTTTGGGCTCACCCTCCAGCCCGAGCAATCGGATCAGAAGGGGTGTATCCAGATAAAAGATGACTGAGCGATAGGATCTAGGAGCATGCTCGAGATCTGGGCACAGAAGTGCATTAGCGATCATGTGCCCTTGCACCAAGGTGATAAGGCTCCCAAAGCGCTCCGGATTGCTCTGCTGAAGCTCGTAAGCATACTGACCTACCAGGATCACTTTCCAGTCCTCATCGCTGACCCGATCCGGGATGGCCGTGCCTCGCAAGTAAGCGCGAAGGCAGGGTATCGCAAATCTCGACATGAACGCAATGAGAGCCGCAAAAGCTCCTTCCTCGTCAGAGATGCGTTGCGAGTGTTGGCGGTCGTAGTCAATGAGCCCGGTGACCACAGCGGCGATGTGCCTTGCAGCCTCTGCCTTTCGCACTGCCATGTCCGTCGGTGGTATCTCCTTCACTACCCGATAGATGGCGTCAACTCGAACAAGAACGCCGCTTCTTGCCACCCGGCCGAGCACGATCTGCACTGTTCGCGAGGGAATCACCAGGCCGAATCGCTCGAGTAGAGCGGATGCAATGGACGTGTCGGTGATGAGTTCAGGGGGCGAACTCGCCAGGACATCCAAAACAAAGGGCCGAAGGTAGTCAAGATAGTCCTCGTTCTTGTTGATTTTGACTTTGAGCATCGCGAGGCTGGTTAGGGTTGCTTCGTCTACCATTTCTCTCTACCTCCAACTCCAGATGCATCCGGTTCAGCCTCCTCCCCCCACCGTTCCGCCTCCGCCACCCGCAGCTCGCCCGAGACCAGCTTGGGCAGCAACGTATCGCGCAACGCCACGCTCCATTGGAGCGCTACGCCCTGTTGAAGCGCTACGTTCCGTTGGGGCACGGCATGCCGTGCCCCAACCGCCGTACGTGGCATCACCCTTCTTCCATCCATCGTTCTGCCTCCGCCACCCGCAGCTCGCCCGAGACCAGCTTGGGCAGCAACGCGTCTCGCAGGGCGGCGAGGGTGCGCGATTCACTGTCGCTAGCCGAAAAGCGCTCCATTAGGCTTCGTACTGAGTGGGCGAACTTCTGTGCAAGACCATCGGGAGCCAAAACAATCTCTACGTTCGCAACCACTTCGGGCCGCACTGCAGGATACGCGGCTCCTTGAGCCAGGTGAGAGAGCGCGGCAATGCTGTCTGGAGCAGTCGCAGCCAAGTAGATGTACTCCGCCCAGTCCCTCTGCTTGGGACGCAAGACCGCAAACCCAGTACTGCCAGTCAGACCCTCTCGACTGATGTACGCATACGAGCCATTACCGGGCCTCACAGTGCCTACTATGGTATCATTGAGCCTTAGCACTCTCTTTGCTCGACTTGGAGCATCATCCCAAGTGTATTGGACACAGCAATCGATTCTGCCCCATTTTACGTTGGACAAGTCCAAGTATTCGATCATCGCGGGCGCAGATTTCGTGTTCCAGCTCTCAGGATTGAGCGCAGCAATCTCCCCCAGCGTGCCCACCCGCCAGCCCTCCGGTATCTCGCCCAGCGGCGAGGGGACCAGCCGCGCGGGGAACAGCTCCGCCAGGGGGCCGGGGGCGCTGGCGGGCTCGCGGCCGGCCAGCTTGGCCCGCACTGGCTCAAAGTCCACGAACCAGGCCTTGAACAAGGCGCGCGCCATCGCCTCCAACGTCTCGCTCATGCGGCGGTTCAGCTCGATCTTGTCGTCCAGCGTCCCCAGGATGTGCGCGATGGCCCGCTGCTCGGGCAGGGGAGGGAGGGGCAACATGAGGGACTCTAGCATCCCTTTTGTCAGAGCTTGACGAGTGCCGCCTGAATCTGCCCAGGAAAGAAGCATAGCCTGCATCGCTGGATTCAAGAGAGCATAGAGTAGATATCGAGGGGTCAGCGTGGTCGAGTCAGGTCTGATGATGGCAACATGTTGATTCACGCGTGCCGGTAGAACGCCCGCAGGTACCTGGCAGACCCGCGCTACAGATGCGCCGGTGATGTTGAGCAGAAGATCACCAGGACACACAGCAACGTTGTCTAGCTCGGCTGCGTGCTCCGAAGAGATGAACGCAAGGCCAGTATCTAGAAACTGTCCCTGCCCCACATTCTGACTGCGAATGAAAGCTATGCCCGAGTCACGGTATACAGAGGCACCGCCACGTGGAGTTGCACCGCTGCCGATCTTGCTGCATACGTCACGGAGCGTCACGGTTCGCCATTCACTCGGCATGGGTCTGCCTCCGCGGGTGCTCACGGCGCGGTGTCCCTGCGCGGGCGCGGCGGGCAGGATATGCACTCGCAGCGTGCATGTTGTACCAATATGCACTCGAAAGGGCAAGAGACGAGCATGTCTTGGGCGCTGCCACGCTGCGCGACTCATCCTGTGCGTGCCTGGGCAACATCATGTGCTCAGCAACTCGAGCAGAGCAGGGTTACGGTAGACCATCTCGCGCCCCACCCTCTCCCCCTGCAAAACGCCGATGCGCTCCAGCTCTCTCAAGTATCGCGAGGCAGCGTTCCTTTGAGCGATGCCTGCCTCGACCACAAACCCGATCTTGCAGTAGGGCTGGACGAATACCAGCTCCACCAGCTCCGGCGAATAGATCCCCGGCAGCTCGGCCCGCACGCGCTCCGCCGTGGCATCGATCAGGGCGCGGATGGCCTCGATGCGCCCCGTCGTCCAGCGGGCCGTCTGCTCGATCCCCTCCAGCATATAGAGCAGCCAGCCTTGCCAATCGCCCTGTTCGGTCACAGCCCGCAGCCGCCGGTAGTACGCTTGCTTGGTCTGGATGATATAGCGGCTCAGGTAGAGCACCGGGATCTCCAACAGGCGTTCCTGGATCAGGTAGAGGACGTTGAGGATACGGCCGGTGCGCCCGTTGCCATCCACAAAGGGGTGGATCGCCTCGAACTGATAGTGGGCCGCCGCCAGCCTGACCAGCGGGTCCAGGGCGCTTGCCTCGTTCAGGAACGCCACCAGGTTCTGCAGCAGGCCGACGATCCTCGCGCGGCCGCGGGGCGGGGTATAAATGGCTGCACGCGCCGCCACATCCTCGATCAGGATCGGCTCCTGATCCCGCAAGTTGGCGTCGCTGGCCCGTATCGTGGCGCACAGGTCGAGCATCAGATCAATGCTGATGCGCTGGCCGGCCAGAAGCGCCTCATAGCCCCGGCGCAGGGCCGTGCGATAGCGCAACACCTCGCGGGCGGCGGGATCGCTCTGGCCCTCCGCATCCACCGCCGCGCGATAGAGGGCATCCTGGGTTGTGACGATATTCTCGATCTCGGAGCTGAGGCGCGCCTCTTGCAGGGGGATAGCGTTGATCAGGATCGCCTGGTTCGGCACCAGCTTGCCCGCCCAGCGCAGCTCGGCCAGTGCCTCACGCGCCGTGATGCAGCGCCGCAGCACCGCCGCGGTCTCGATGCCATCCGGCGGGGGCAGCAGGGGCAGCTCGTTGTACGGCTGGTTATTGCGATAGGCCATACCCCAACCTCCGCAGGTTCTCGCGGATCTGGGCCTCGAGCCGGGCGCCCTCGGCGAACTGCTCCTCCAGCTCGGTCACCAGGCGCGCCATCTTGTCCTCAAAAGGCTCGTCGTCCTCCTCCTGCTCGGGCAGCCCCACATAGCGCCCGGGGGTGAGCACGTAATCGTGGGCGGCGATCTCGGCCGTCGGAACGGCGCGGCAGAACCCGGCCACATCCTCATAGGCGCCCTCGCCGTCGCCCCGCCAGGCATGGTAGGTATCGGCGATGCGGGCGATGTCATCCTCCGTCAACTGCCGGTGGGTGCGATCCACCATTTCGCCCATCTGGCGCGCATCGATGAACAGCGTCTCGCGGCGGCGGTCACGCAGGGGCCGCCCCTGGGCGCCGCGCCCATCGGCCTTGTTCTTGGCCAGGAACCAGAGGCACACGGGAATGGCCGTGTTGTAAAAGAGCTGGCCCGGCAGCGCCACCATACAGTCCACCAGGTCGGCCTCGACGATGTTCTTGCGGATCTCGCCCTCGCCCGATTGCTGGGTGGACATGGAGCCGTTGGCCAGCACAAAGCCCGCCACGCCATCCGGGGCCAGGTGATAGATGAAATGTTGGATCCAGGCATAGTTGGCGTTGCCGGCTGGGGGCGTGCCATAGCGCCAGCGCACGTCGTTCTGCAGCGCCTGCCCGCCCCAGTCGCTCATGTTAAAGGGCGGGTTCGCCAGAATATAGTCGGCCCGCAGATCGGGGTGCAGATCGCGAACAAAGCTATCGGCCCACTCGGGGCCCAGATTGGCCTCGATGCCGCGAATCGCCAGGTTCATCTTGGCCAGCCGCCAGGTGGTGGGGTTGGATTCCTGGCCGAATACGGACACATCCTCGCGGCGGCCGCCGTGGGCCTCCACAAAGCGCTCGCTCTGCACAAACATGCCGCCCGAGCCGCAGCAGGGGTCGTACACGCGCCCGTGATACGGGGCCAGCATGGCCACCAGCAGGCGCACCACGTGGCCGGGCGTGTAGAACTGGCCGCCCTTTTTGCCCTCGGCGTCGGCAAACTGGCCCAGGAAATACTCGTACACCCGCCCCAGGATGTCCTGGGAGGGCGCCTCGGGATCCATCAGAGGAATGCCGGAGATCAAGTCAATGAGCTCGCCCAGGCGGCGCTTGTCCAGTTGCGGCCGGGCAAAGACCTGGGGCAGCACGCCGCGCAACTGGGGGTTCTCCCGCTCGATGGCGGCCATAGCCGCATCCACCAACTCGCCGACCTGGGGCTGCCGGGCGTTGGCTTGCAGGCGCGCCCAGCGGGCCTCCTGCGGCACCCAAAAGACCCGCTCGGCCAGGTACTCGTCGGGGTCCTCGGGATCGGCGCCCTCCTCTTGTTGGGCTGTCAGGCGGGCGTGCAGCGCCTCGAAAGCATCCGAGATGTACTTGAGAAAGATGAGCCCCAGCACGACGTGCTTGTACTCGGCGGCGTCCATGTTGGAGCGCAGCTTGTCGGCAGCCTGCCACAGGGTGGATTCAAACCCCAAGGTAGCGCCGTTACTGGTGGTGTCTGTAGGCATACTTCCCCTCCAAGATAGGTACAAGGCATTATAGCGCGGTAGCGGCGGTGCTGGCAAGGGCTTTGCATTGTGTTGATCATGGATCCCGTTGGCGGGCCCCAGACGCCTTCACGTAGGTCGCTTGTCGCGCGGAACCCCTAATCGTCTGCAAAAGCCTGCAACTCTCTGCACCTTGCGCTACCCTGCCCACCTCGCGCCCAGCATAGCACACCAGCGCGACGACTAGCGTCGCGGCGCCGCAGCGCACTTGCGCGCATCCCGGCTTGACGCGCCCTCGAAAAGCGTTACCATGGCGCCCAGATTGAGCGTCCGTTCGCGAACACGCGTGGCCACTCGATGTCGGATGGCCCCTCCAAGGAGAGAGGCTTTGACCCTCGTTGACCAGGTGGGGAGCTGGTAGGTCTTGCTTGGCAAGGGTGTGGGCGCTACGCGGTATCACCGTGGGTTTGCGGCCTGCCCGCTTGGGCACTGTGCCTGGGCGCTGCCTCCTTGGGGGGGGGCGCCGGCACCCAAACTGCTCACTTTTGCAGCCATTTGATGTATATCCAGGTAAATCCCAAGGCGCCAACCTTGCCACTCTACAAGAGGGCATGATAATGTCTCAGGTGGTGGTGTAAACGGATTTGACCAAAGAGGTCATCGCATGCGGCATCCTCGCAGTGCAACCAACACAACAAGGAGGACACACGATGACCGACCCTGCTACGGCACTGATGGCGTACCTGCAAGCTTGGGCTGCAGATCGACGATGACTTTGTGCGCGAAGGTATCCACGTCTTGATCCAAGCGGTGATCGAAGGGGAAGTGGCGCAACGTACCGGGGCAGAACGCTACGAGCGCAGTCCCGAGCCGCACTACCAGCTTTCAGTACCCTCTGTAACGGGGCGTTCGATGTAACCGTCAGTCCGATTCTTCGTCCGCTGGATTTTCCCGGGCCAGCAGCCTGTCCAGCTCCTCGCGGTGACTATCGAGCGAGCGGGGTTGGCGCATGAGGCTGGCCCAGGGATCATCCTTTTGCGCCAGCCGGCGGGGCACGCTCTGGATCGTCCAGTCACGGGGCGAGGCCCCCGCTTCGACCTCGTGCCAGTCGACGGGCGTGGCCACGGGAGCGCCCGGCCGGGCGCGCACGGCGTAGGGTGCCACCGAGGTGGCGCCGTAGGCGTTGCGCAGCATGTCCAAAAAGATGCGGCCCCCTCGCTTGTTCTTGCGCTGCTCCAACGTGTACCTGTCCTGATGGCGGCGGACCAGCACGAGGGCGACGTCGCGAGCGAACTGGCGCACCCCGTCAAAGTCCTGGCTACGGTCCAGGGGGACGACGACGTGAAAGCCCCTGGAACCCGTGGTCTGGACCCAACTGTGCAGGTCCAGCTCTTGCAGGACGTCGCGCACGTCCAGCGCGGCGCGGCGCACGGGGCCATAGTTCCGGGTGCCTTCAGGCGGATTGAGGTCATAGATCATCTTGTCGGGATGCTCCAGGTCATCGGTACGCGCCAGGTAGAGGTGCGGCGTGAGCACCGCCTGGTTGGCCAGGTAGACCAGGGCGGCCTTGCTGTCGACGATGGGGGCGTCGAAACTGCCGCCCTCCCGCTTGGGAACCGTGACCGTCAGGATCCACTCGGGGAAGTAGTCGGGCGCATCCTTCTGGTAAAAACCCTCACCCTGCAAACCATCGGGGAAGCGGTGCATGCTGAGACCATAGCGCACCATGTGGGGCACCATGGTGTCGGCCACCTGCGCGTAATAGTCGACCAGGTCACCCTTGGTTAGGCCGGCATCGGGAAAAAAGACCTTGTCGCGGTTGGAGACGTCGATCTCGTGGCTGTCAATCCTCATCGGTCGCTCTCCTCCCCCTCCTCCTCCCGGACCTCGTCCAGCGTCCGGCCGGTCTTGACCGATTTCGGCTCGGTGGACGTGGGGTTGCGCCGGGCGTCGGCCCCATCGTCCTTCATCTTGATGAGCAGCCAGCGCGCGTCGTCGCCCTTGCCGGTGCGGACCAGGGCATAGCCGCCCGAGAGCTTTTCGCCCTCCAGCCAGACCGTCACGTGGCCGTCCTCGATCTGCTGGGAAACGGGCTTGGACGCTTCCTCGCCCTCCTCTTCCTCTTTCAGGTTGCGATAGCTGCCCCGATCCCAGACCAGCACCGTGCCGCCGCCATACTCCCCCTCGGGGATGACGCCCTCAAAGTCGGCGTAGGCCAGGGGGTGGTCTTCGGTGGGCATCGCCAGGCGCCTCTGGCTCGGGTCGGTAGAAGGCCCCTTGGGGACGGCCCACGACTTGAGCACGCCGTCGACCTCGAGGCGAAAGTCGTAGTGCAGGGTCGAGGCCTGGTGCTTCTGAATGACAAAGATGGGCCGCTCGCCGGCCCACTCAAACTCGACCTCGTCCCCGCTGGGTTCCGAGGTCTTGGCAAAGTCGCGCTTGCTCTGGTAGGTGGATAGCTTCTGCTTGGGATCTGACATGCTCCCCCGTCCTCTCTCTTCTGTCATTTCGCATTGCTGGCCCACTCTCCCTTCCAGTATACATAGTGTAGGACAAAACGTAAGATCGAGGGTGCGCCGTAGGGGAGGCACCGGTAGCTCGTAACTTGGGCAGAGACCTGACGGGATTGGCTGGCTCGCCTTGCTCGATGCATACGCCCTCCTTTCCCCGCCACCAATTTCTTATTACAGGGGGCAGGTATACCCGCCTGGTCTCCCCCGGCAGGGCAAAGTAGGTCATGTGGTCGGGCGTGGGGGTAACCCAGTTGTTTGCTTCGTCTACACTGCAGATGGGCTCCCGCACCCACCTGCTGCCATCCCACCAGCAAAGGCCCAGCGCGCTCTCGACGGTGGCTCCCTTTTCTGCCTCCGCATAGTCCACGGTGATGTTGTGAGGAGCCTCAAAGTGGGTCGCGGGCACGCCGTCGCTGACGCGCTGCGCCGACAGATCCAAGATCTTGACGGCGGACAGGGACCCTATCGGGCGCGACCCTGCGGGGGAGTGGGTGACCTGGGCATCCGCTATCACGGCGCCAGGTAGGAAAGCCGGGCTGGTGTCCCCCGAAGCAGAGCCCAGTGTGCCGCGTGCTAGGGTGATGATGCTGGTGACCGGCGGCCAGCCCGTCAGGCCGGTGTACTGGGCCTCACCCCGCCCATCCCCGACGGGCGGATCATGGACGCGACCCGAGTCCCAGGCGATGTGCCGGCCACCATCGCCGCCCGCACCGTGAGCACATAGGCCCCAGCGTCGTCGGGCGCCAGGGCGCGGCGAAGCTGGCTCACACGCACGTGGAGGCGGCGGCGGGCGGCTTCCGGCTCCTCGTCGCAAGCGTCGCGGCGCCGAAGCGTACTTGCGTGCATTCCGGCTTGACGCGCCCTCGAAATACGTTACCATGGCGCCCAGATCGAGAGTCCATTCGCGAGCACGCGTGGCCACTCGATGTCGGATGGCCCGTCCAAGGAGGGAGACTTTGACGCTCGTTGACCAGGTGGAGAGCTGGTAGGTCCTGCTTGGCAAGAGTGTGGGCGCTACGCGGTATCACCGTGGGTTTGCGGTCTGCCCGCTTGCGCAATGTCCCTGGCCGCCACCTCACCTCATTGGGGCGCCTGGCGACTGCGGATCCTTGGGGGGGCGTCGCAGCACCCAAACTGTACGCTTTTGTACTCATTTGTTGTACATCCGGGTAAATCCCAAGGCGCCATCCTTGTCGCTCCGCCAGAGGCTGGGCGTGGCACAGAGGCTGCGTATGGGTGGACAGCGGGCGGAGAACCCGCCCAAGGCCCCGTAGTGGTCCAGTGGGCATGCAGCACAGGCCCCTGCGCCCGCCGGGCCGCCCCGATTTGCCCTGTTTCGCCTCCGCATCCTGGTACATCGCCAAGCTGCAACCGGAGCCCAGCGCGATCGAGGCCGAAAACAGATGCCCCGATCATGGCCGATTCTGGTCTGTTTTGGTCGCTTTTGGTGTGCATTCAGGTAAATCGAGGAGTAGGAGCGGATCTCGCCACGGTGGGCGTCAGCTCGTGTCTGTGCGCCAGCTGCCTGGACAGGCAGCGATACCGGCGTTCATTAGCTGTCTCGCTCTGTCCCGCTTCGCTACACGTGAGGTAGATCCGCATTGCTGACAGCGGCCACTGTCAGAAGGGGGTCGGGCCCGGTAGGTGAATCGGAGAGGCAGAACGACGAATGTCTAGCCATAGGCGTTCGCAGAGCTACTCCTACTGATACGCCTAGGTCTCCTCTGTGGCTACAACAACGCAAACACCAGCCAGAGTGTAATGTGGAGGGGTTCAGCCGTGCAGAAATGGGAGCGTGTCGCCTATGACATCCATGCGCCCGCGGTGGAGGTCGAGGCCTTTCTCCGCAGCCATGTGTACAGGCACTGCAGCGGTACCGCTCTGGCCGAGATTCGGGTGCGAGGCAGCGGAGATCGGTTTGGCGGGTGGTGGCTGCGCCTGGGCAGTCAGATGGAGAGCGCCTGGCCTGAAACTTGGGGCAGCTTTGGCCCGGGAGAGCGACTACACATCAGGCTTTTGCCCAGCCTGAGAGCTACTATGGTTGAGATGGCGATCAACCAGGCGATAGCGGGATCTGCATCTGAGCACGAGGAACAAGAGACTGCGTACAATCTCTTGAACGCAATCGCCGAGAAATGGCCAGAAGTGCTCAGAGAACTATGCCGGCAGTTCGAGGCAGATCGGCAGCGTGAATCAGCAACGCAGGGGCACACTGCTGTAGGCAGCGAGTCTTGCGTGGGCGGCAGCCAATACGTCGACCTGACAGACGATTGGCCCAGCAACAACACCCATGTCGTGAGGCAGTACCTGGCCCCAGTCGACGCCCAGTTTCTACACGAGCACATTGCCTCTGGCTGGGCTGAAGTAAGGTACTATACCTACATGATCGCCGAGGAGCCAGATCTGTACGTCGGGCCGATGTACACCGGCGAGTTGGCTCCTGGCGATCCGTTACCGGCGACACGGCCAGACCAGTACACGGGCTCATGGATCCTGGTGCTTTGCTGGATCCAGACAGAGATTCCTAGCAGCCAGTATCCGTTCCGCTTCCGCGTGGTTACACAAATCTCTACGGATGACAGCAGATACTCGCCAACCAAGACGGCCGCTTGGTTGATCCTGCTGCCGCAAGCTCCAGGCCAGAGCCTGCTGCAGCTTGCCTTGGCCCCTGTGCCTGATCACCTCAAAGGGGCCTTTCCCCAGGCAGTCCGCATCGTCCAGGAATGGCTGAGTCCCGATCTGCTCTGGACATCGATCCAGCGATTCGTCGATGCCCTGGATGATTACCAAGAAGGCGCGAGCGATGAGCCACAGGTGGATGCGAAGAGCGGGGAAGGACCGAGGAGCAGCCCCAGAGTGCCGCATCGCCCAAGAGATCGCGAGCGATGGCTGAGAGCCTGGCCCTTGATCGTTCAGATGAGAGAAGAGAGCCTGGACGGTGAGGGCCCCTTCAGTCTGGAGGATGTCCGCGACCGTCTGCTCAACGAGATGGGATGGGGGCCAACCACTCGCACGATCCAGGACCTCATGAAAGCAGGAGATGCTGGCATGCTAGACTGACCCGAAATCCCCATTAGTACTTTTCCGAAATTTCCGTTCGTTTCCGGAACGACTTGATACACTGACACCAGAGTCATCTGACTCTGGTGTCAGTGTCGTTTTGGAGCATTGGCGAGGAGAGAACAACGTTGGAGGCGAACAGACACTTGCGCGGTGCAGGCAACGAAGCAGTAGGAATTGGCCGCTCAGAAATCAAGTTCTCGGGAGAGGAAGACTCTCAAGCACAAGGCAGGGCTGTGGCAGAGGGTGACCCGACAAGCACGCGAGATGCGGGCCAGGCGCTAACCGAGCTTGGTACAGAGCATCTGCACGCCCTGACCCACGAATCCGCCATCAGCCCAGACGTGATCGCTGCCCGGGGCTACCGCACCATCCACACGCCCTCTGAGCTGGAGCCCTATGGGTTTGGCGCCCGGCAGCGCCGCGCCCCGGGTCTGCTGCTGCCCGTGCACCCCACCGACGGCGGCAGCCCACCCCTGTACGTCTATCGCCCCGACTCGCCCAGGGCGAAAAAGGACAAGGCCGGCAACAGCAAGGCTCTCAAGTACGAGATCCCCGGCGGGGCCGCCGTGCGCCTCGACTGCCCTCCCATGTGCCAGCCGATGCTGGCGGATCCCTCCGTCTCACTCTGGATCACCGAGGGCCAGAAAAAGGCCGATGCCCTCGCATCACAGGGGGCTTGCGCCGTCGCCCTCCTGGGCGTCTGGAACTGGCGGGGCAGGAACGACGTTGGAGGCGTGGCGTTCCTCGCCGACTGGGACCATGTGGCCCTCAACGGACGTGACGTGCGCTTGGTGTTCGATTCCGACGTCATGACCAAGGCCCAGGTGCGCCAGGCGCTCGAGCGTCTCACTGAGCACCTGCAGCGCAAGGGGGCCCATGTCGTGTCCGTCTACCTGCCCAACGGGCCCGACGGCGCCAAGCTGGGCGTCGATGACTATCTGGCCCAGGGCCACTCGCTGGATGACCTCAAAGCGCTGTGCGAGGCGCCCCGCCCCACGCCACAGCCTGCCCCACCGATCGTCGAGATCCTGGATGAGCATCCGGCCCAGATGCGCCGTCCCCTGCAGATCGTCGCAGATCACGCCTATGCCGCGGCCTGGCTACCTTGCCGCGTCACCATCCATGAGCGGGTGACCCGGGCCGGCGAGGTCGTCATCGTCAACCCTCCCGAGATCGCCAACGAGACCCGACTCTTTGTGGTGCGAGACGACGGAGTCATCTACGGCCCTGGCGGCGACAGGAGCCTGGAAGAGTTGGGCTTTGACGTGGTCCTGCAAGAGGCTCCGTATGCCGAAAAGACCTGGTCGCCTCGCTCTGTCAAAGCCTACAGGGCAGGCAAACGTCCCAACCCTGTGGATGTCTTTCGTCGCGTCTTCGAGGTCGTGGATCGCTTCCTGGACTTTGGTCGATCCCTGGCCGAACAAGCTGTGATGTGTGAGCTCACGGCCTGTCACATCCTACACACCTACTTGCTCGATGCGTTTCAGGTGACAGGCTTCCTGTGGCCCAACGGAGACCGCGGCGCCGGCAAGACCAAGTATTTGCACGTGCATGCGCAGATGGCTTATCTCGGAGAGGTCATCCTCGCCGGGGGTAGCTATGCAGCGCTGCGCGACTTGGCCGACTATGGCGCGACGCTGGCCTTTGACGACGCCGAGAACGTGGGCAGCGCCAAGACCCTGGATCCCGACAAGCGGGCACTGCTGCTGGCTGGCAACCGCAAGGGTGCCTATGTGTCCCTCAAGGAGCCTCGCCCCGATGGCACCTGGGGCACGCGCCATGTCCACGCCTACTGCCCACGCCTCTTCTCGGCCATTCACCTGCCCGATGCCGTGCTGGCCTCGCGCGCCATCGTGATTCCTCTCGTCAGGACGGCGGCCCGCGAAAAGGCCAACGCCGACCCCCTTGACTATGAGCTGTGGCCCCATGATCGACAGTCCCTCGTGGACAACCTATGGGCCCTGGGCCTCACCCATCTGGTGGCCATGCGCCAGTACGACCGCCTTGCGGCCACGCGGGCCAGGCTCAGTGGCCGCTCTCTGGAGCCCTGGCGCGGCATCCTGGCCGTGGCACTCTGGCTGGAAGAGGGCGGCATAGCAGGGCTCTTTACACGTATGGAGCAACTCTCGATGGACTACCAAGAGGACCGCATTGAGCTGGAGCAGTCTGACCTGACGGTGCTGGTCCTCAAGGCGCTACGCCACCTTGTGTCTGACGCGCAGGGTGACGGAGATGACAGGGGTGACGGGGGTGACGGGCTCAGGATGGGGGGCGTGCGCATCGTCACCACCGCCCAGGTACGGGAGGAGTTCGATGAACTGGCGGCCCAAGAGGAGATCGAGATCGGCTGGATGGGCGACGACGGCCGGCGGGCGAACCGCATCGGCCAGCTCCTCCGCAAGCTGCGCTTTGAGAAACACAACACCAAGCGTGCCAGGGGCTGGCTCATCCGCGCCGACTACCTCCACGGTCTCCTACAATCCTACGGGCTGATCAGCTCACCCCTTGAGGAACCCGTCATCCCCGTCACACCCGTCACCCCCGTCACCGATGGTGGCGCAGGCGGAACCGCTGAGCATGCGCCTGAGTCCGAGCCTGGGAAGCGTGACGCATGTGGCGCCTCTGCCGAGATGCAGCCGTACGTCATGTCCGATGAGGAGCAAACCGTGCTCGATACGCTCGCCGACCTTGGTGGAGCTGGCTATCCCTCGGTCGCCAAGAGGCTTGGATGCCAGGCGGCCACAGCCAGAAGGCTGCTCGAGAGCCTGCGGCAAAACGGGTTTGTGGTGTGCGATGCCCAGGGCAACTATCGCCTGAGAGAGCAGGTGTCAGTGGCGTGATCGAGCCCTGGCCCCACGATGCTTGGGAGTTGCCGAAATCAGCTACAGAGTAACTTGGAGGAGGCCATATGGGAGGCGTAGGCAGCACGCGCTGGCAGGGCTATGTGAAAAAGCAGGTGGCCGAGGACTGCTACGTGATCACCATAGTTGGTCCAAGGCCCGAACCCCTGCTGCGTGGACCCCTGCCCGAAGACCAACATTGGCGGGCCGTCGCGGACGATCTGGCGCTGGAATGGCAGGTTTTGGTGGAGCCCTGCGGTTACCAGGGCGCCGCAACCTTGACCGGGCCCGAGATCGAGGCCGTCACCGTGCCGTTGGTGGCCACCAGGCCGCACAAACGAGGTCTCCACTGGTACTGGCTCTGTCCTGCCTGCGGGCGTCGCGTCGCCAAGCTCTACCTGCCGCCGGGTTCTCGCTGCTTTCGGTGTCGGCATTGCCACGACCTGACCTATCGCTCGTCCCAGCGCCACGACCGGGCCATGGATCGCTTCTACCAGATGGGCCCCGATGAGCTAGAGGAAGCCACACGCAGTGAGGACCCTCGGATCAGGGAAAGGGCGCAGCTCGTGATGTCCACGCGTCGGATCCTGGTGCTCCGGGATGGCAGCAGGTTCTTCTACTGAGGGACCCCGTGGGCGGGCGGCAGAAGGTGTGTAGGTGCGGCAATCATTGGTCGGCTCCATGTAGGCGATTGAATCCAAGGAGCAGTTCATAGTTGGCAGGTCGCAGGAGCCCCGGCGAGGGGTCCATCAGCCAGAGAAAAGATGGGCGCTGGCAGGCATCGTTGCAGGTCAACGGCCAGCGCACCACCGTCTATGGCAAGACCCGGGCAGAGGCCGCAGCCAAGCTGCGCATCCTCCAGCGCCAGGCTCCTGCGCCCGTCGTCAACCTGACCCTGGGCAAGCGCACCCTGAACGACCTGCTGGAAGCGTGGCTGGAGACCAAGGCTCCCAACCTCAAGCCACGCACCCTGGCCGACTATCGTCACACCTGCGAGCGTTACCTAAGCCCCGCTCTGGGCACAATGCCGCTGAGCAAACTAACCCCGGAGAGAATCGAGAGGTTGCTGGCCTGCTACCAGGATCACCCTCGAACGGCCCAGAAGCTCTATCTGCGCCTGTCGCAGGCCCTCGCCTTGGCCGTGCGTTGGGGCTGGTTGGCGAGTAACCCCTGCGAGCGCGTGGATGCCCCCCGCTATCGAGTGCGCCGCAAGGAGCTTTGGGCCCCAGAGCAACTACGGACCTTTCTAGACCAAACCCGTGACCACTGGCTGCATCCCCTGTGGGTCCTACTGTCGTTCTCGGGCATACGGCTGGGCGAGGCGCTGGCGCTCGAGTGGCAGGATGTGGACCTGGCAAAAGGCCGCATACGCATTGCCAAGAGCGTGCAACGTATCGAGGGCCAATGCGTTACGTCTGAGCCCAAGACGGCGGCAGGCGTGCGGGGCATTACTTTGCCCGGCGAGGTCATTGAGGCGCTACAGCGCCAGGCACTCGCACGACTGGCCCAGGGGGGTGGCCCTCTTGTGTTCATGGGCGCAAAAGGCGATCCCCTGCCGGCAACCACGGTGCAGGGAACCATGCGCCGTGCGTGCAAGCGCCTGGGCCTGCCGCCAATGACGCCCCACGGCCTGCGTCACCTGCACGCCAGCATTTTGCTAGCCGAGGGCTTGCCTATCCCGGCGGTAAGCCAACGCCTGGGCCACGCCAATAGCGCCGTAACGATGGCAATCTATGCGCATGCGATTGGCAAGGACGACAGCGCGGCGACAGAGGCGATAGAGAGAGCGATAGGAACAGAGCGGTGAAACCAGCGCAGTGAATCTGCCGGTGTGACACTGAGGGGCACTTGGCCGGGGAGGGGTGGTTGAGATGAGCCAATGTCGTGCTATCTGACCATCCGCCTGGCCCATGCCTTCTGTTCGCGACTGGGGTCGCGCTGCTCGGCCAAGGTCTGAGCTCTCACCCACCAAGACCAATCTCCAGTGCCGCTCGCGGGTCCGGCGCGAACGCTGTTGCCTATTCGCCAAAGGCGTGACGCCACAATGCAGCCCATCGATAGCGCCGCCAGGCGCTACCTGCAGGCAAGGCTGGAATCTCTGCGAATTCCTGCGTTCTGCTGCGCGTCGCGGCGCTCGCATCGCGCAGGGGGTCTTGCAGGGGGATGGGACGTATTGGTGGATACCTTACGGCAGTGACGGAACAGGCGGCTCATGATGATGGTGCGCCTGGAACGGGGCGCGATGCAGCAACGATCGCTAACGATCGCTAACGAATGCCAATGATTTGCTGATCGGCGCGAGGTCAGAGCAATGCCGATGTAACGGGGCACGATGGATCAGCGAACGTCAACGTTCGTCAACACTCGGCGATGGTTTTGCTGGCCAGCGCAACGCGGTTGGATGGCGGCGCGATTCGAGGCCGGTAACGGCCAACTGCGCATGGGGCCGCGCCAGTCGCTTGCGTCGTTGGCGAACACGGATACCAGCCGCGACCAAACAAGACCGAAAACAGCGCTCGGAACCGCCAAGATGTCGTACAGGCGCTTCGGTCTGAAGGTCCGCGCCGAGGAGGACGACGCGCGCCCGGAGGGCCAGATGACGGCGCGGGCCTGACTCCAAGGTATCATGGCGGGCGCAGACCTCCCGGCGTGAGCCCCATGCGCGTGGACGTGACCCGATGACGTCCCAAACCAGCCAAGTCCAGCTTTACCGCATAAAGTGCAGCCTGGGCGCGAGAGCCTGGCAGATAGACATAGGGCCCCGAGTCCATCTTGGCCAGCGATAGCGCCAGCCCAAGCCAGGCAGGCCACGACGGTGGTTTCGGGCCTTTGGTGCCTCGAGCGTACTACCTATACTGTAGATGGATCCAATCGATCGCCGTGACTGCCATCGTGCTAACATCATCGGGGGATTCTTTTGCTCAACACACGCAAGCTCGGAGGCTATGCCTTTGGCATACTCGGCACTGCCACGCTGGCCCTGGTCTCGATCCTCAGCAAGATCGCTTACCGCACCACCAACCGCGACACCTTTCTGGTGCTCATGTACATGGCTGGCGTCACAATTTCGCTGCTCTATATCATCGCCACCCAACAGACCAAAAAGCTGGCCCTGCCCCGCGAACAGTGGCTTGCGGTGGGCTTGGTAGGGTTATTCTATTTTGTGGGCGCCTCCGCCTTTTTCCTGGGCATCCAGATCACCGATCCCTCGTTGGTGTCGTTCTTTGGACGCATTCAGACGGTCTACGCCGTGATCTGGAGCGTGGTACTGCTCAAGGAGCGGCTCAACCGGGGCGAAGTGGTCGGCATGGTGCTGACCATGGCCGGCGCGCTGATCATCACCTGGTCCTCTGGGCAACAGGTGCTGCTGGCCTTTTTGATCGCGCTGCTGGGCGAGTCGCTGTTCAACTCACTGGGTTTTGTCTCCAGCAAGATCGCTGTGCAGCGTGGGGTGCCCAACGCCGCCCTGGTGTTCTATCGGTCAGTGATCGTGCTGGTGCTGATGACGATCTCGGCGGTGGTGCGCGGTCAACTGACGGTGCCCAGCCGCGAAGGCATCGGGCTGGGCATTGCCGCGGGGCTGATCGGGCCCTTTATGACCTGGCTGCTGATTAACCGCGCCTTGCAGTTGGCCGACGCCTCCAAGGTGGCGATCATCCGCAACATCCAGCCCATCTTGGTGGTGCTGCTGAGCCTGATGATTCTGCGCACTGTGCCGCAGACCCTCCAGCTTCTGGGCGGGGCGGTTTCGCTGGCGGGCGTGTTCCTGATCCTGCGGGCGCAGGTCCAGACACAGCGCCGGCCCGCCCATCCCACCGGTGAGCCAACGCCTGGGCCACGCCAACAGCGCCGTAACGATGGCGACCTATGCCCATGCGCTGAAAACGGACGATTCTGCGGTGACGGCAGCCATCGCAGCAGCCCTGAGAAGAGGGTAGAGGCAAGGGAGGGGGTTGCGCCGAGCGCGGATGGGGCTTAGGCAGCAGAAGCCCTTGTTCTCAACTGGCAGGCAATTGGCGCTCGGGCGTCAGGCTGACAAGACTCCTCACGCTGACACAAGGAAAGGCGAGTCGAGACCTTGATTCGCTCCTTGCCCTATGCTATAGTGAAAACATAAGCCTGCGCCGCGTGAACGGCCAGGCTCATGGCCCAGGTGGCGCGGAAGCCCGAGCAAGGCGATGACAACAAGAACCGCGCCGGGTGACATGCACCAGGGCGCGGTTTTCCACGTTGTACATTGACAGCATCCGTACAGCACCAGTACAGCATCGGCGCATAGAGGCAACAGGGGCCATAACCGGCCCGCACCACTATATCTAGTGGTGCAAAGCGCCTCGACTACTACATCTAGAGCGGGTGATGGGATTCGAACCCACGACATTCTGCTTGGGAAGCAGACACTCTGCCAACTGAGTTACACCCGCGAAACTACACACGATTATAGAGAACCCGGGGCCAGAGTCAAATCGTAGCTCGCTGAAGGCAGTGCGGCCGAAGGCGGGCCGCACTGCCTCCTGATGCCCAAGATGGCCGCGGCCCCTCTACGCGCTGTACTCGTTCCACCAGGCGCGCTCGCCAAAGGGGCGCTTCTCGCGGGGCTGGCCCGGCTGCGCCGCGACGCCCAGGGGGATCAGCACCTGCACTTGAAGCTCATGGGGCAGGCCCAGCAGCTTGGTCACAGCCTCCACAGCGCCCTCGCCACGCTTCCAGCCCTCCATCCAGAGGGTGGCATAGCCCAGGCCCGTGGCCGCCAGGAGTACGTTCTCCACCGAGGCGCCATAGTTCACCGGCCCAAAGTCCGGGCGCTCCGATTGGGGATCGTGCCAGTCGACACACGCCACGATGACGGCCTTGGCGGTGCGGATCGGCTCGCTGTTGGGGATGATCTCCGCCAGGCGGGCCAGCTTGGCCGGATCATTCACAATGACGTACGAGGTGGTCTGGGTGTTGCTGGCCGAGGGCGCCTGCAACCCGGCCTGCACAATGCGCTCCAAATCCTCGCGGGGCACCGGCGCATCGGTAAAGGCGCCCCGATAGCTATAGCGGGATGCAATGGCCTGTAGCACATCCATGGTCGGCTCCTTTCTAGATTCCTGCCAATTGGGCGCTAGGATTGTATCGCCGGGCGCGCCCCGCCGCAAGCCCCACAGGCGAATCGCCCCAGAGCGCTGCGGAGTGGCTCTGGGGCGATGCTGATCCCGTGTTACTGCTGGCGCGGAACATAGTAGGCGTCCACCGGGGCGCTCACTGTGCGGTTGCCGGCGGTGTCATAGGCCACCACGTGGATGATGAAGGACTGGGCCCGTGCGGTGGGCGGCTTGAGCTCGGGCAAGGAGCCCACCTCCTGCAGCAGCGCCTCACGGTCCTCGATCGCGCCGGGCAGGTCCGCGAACATGACGCGCGCCGTATAGGGCGCCACCGTGCTGGTGCCCACCAGGTGGCCGTTCATGTAAAAGTCGATGTGGCTGATGGACACATTGTCCTTAGCCTCGACCTGGATGTTGATCCATTCGTCATAGCCCGCTTCGTAGGTGCGGTCTTCGTCCCGCTGGAACGCCGCCGGGTTATAGAGCGCACCGGCCGGGTTGGGTCGGCTGAGCTCCACCTGCGGAGGCTGGCTATCCACCACCACCGGCACGCGCACCTCGCGCTGCGCTCCGCCATCGATGACGACCAGTTGCAGTGTATAGAGGCCGTCCAGGCCGGTGGTATCCCAGGTGGCCAGCAGGCCATTGTCCACGCGGTGACCCTGCTCTGGCGTGATGGGCGTCCACTCGGTGGGCTCGACCCCCTGCCCAACTTGCAGCCAGAAGCGCTCCTGGCTGCCCGCCCGGGCATTGCCCATGATCGAGACCACGCCGCTCACGGCGCCAAAGCTCCGGGGGCTGGTGATGGCCACATCGGCACTGGCCAGGGTCGGCCCGTGCAGATCGCAGAACTGGGTGGGCGGCTGGGGGATCTCTTGATCGCGCACCCAGTCATCGGCCTCGGGCGGATAGATGGTGAACACCTGGGTATCGACCTCTTCGGCAGGGCAGTACACCGTGGCCAGCTTGCCGCTGGCGCGGCAGATGGCAAAGGGCTTGTGCACATCGTCATAGGTGGTGGGCACGGTGCCCTCGATAAAGAGCTCCTGACGGCGCGAGGGCGAATACTCGGTGGGCAGCTTGCCGGAGGTGCTATCCACCACCGCCATCACGATCCCCGGGGGTCGCTCAAAGCCTTCCACCGGCTTGTCCTGGTGCAGGTAGAGCATCAGGCCCTGCCAGATGGGCCCCGATGTGCGCACGCCGGTGGCGTTGCGCATCGGCGTATAGTCGGCGTTGCCCGACCACACGGCGACGACATACTGGGGGGTGTATCCCACGGTCCAGCTATCGTGAAAGTTGTTGGTGGTGCCGGTCTTGACGGCCGCCGGCCGATCGGGGATCACCAGCGGGCTGTTGGTGCCAAAGCCCGGCGCGCGGGCCTGGTTATCCGAGAGGATATCGCTGATGAGATAGGCCACCTCGGGCGAGAGCACCTCGCGGCGCTCGGGCTGCAGATGGCTGTAGATCAGCTCGCCCGCCGAATTCCGCACCTCCAGGATCGTGACAGGGTCCAGCTGCCGATAGCCGGGGCGAAAGCTCTCTGCGGGCTTGGGCTCGCCGATCATGGCGCCGCCATTGGCAAAGACACTGTAGGCATAGGCCATGTCGATCAGGCGCACGTCGCCGCCGCCCAGAGTCAGCGCCAGGCCATAGTTGGCGGCGCCCAGGGTCTCGATCCCCATGGCATGGGCCAGGGCCACCACGTTCATGGTGCCCACCTTGTGCATCATCGCCACGGCGGGGATGTTGTACGACGAGGCCAGCGCCTCTCGCAGCAGGATGGGGCCCTTGTACTGCCGGGTAAAGTTCTCCGGCACGTAGGGCGGGTTGGGCGAGTCGGGGAAGCTGGTGCGCACGTCCATCACCATGGTGGCGGGCGTGTAGCCCTGGGCAAAGGCCGTGGCATAGGTGAACGGCTTGAAGCTGGAGCCGGGCTGCCGGGGCGCCAGCGCCATGTTGATATTGCCGTCGATGCTCTCGTCGTTATAGTCCAGGCTGCCCACCATGGCCAGGATCTGGGCCGTCTTGGCATCCAGCACGACGACGGCGGCATTGCCCACATCGTTGGATTCACGGATCGAGGCGATATGCTCTCGGGCCAGGCGCTCAGCCTCGTGCTGGACATCCAGATCGAGGGTGGTGATGACCTGCAGCCCGCCGCCATAGACCGCCTCGCTGCCAAAGCGCTCCTCAAGCTGGCTGCGCACATAGAGCACCCAGTGGGGCGCCAGCATCTGGTTGACCGGCGCCTGCACCACGATGGGCTGCTTCTTGGCCTCGTAGGCCTCCTCGGAGGTGATATAGCCGCGCAGGTACATGGTATCCAGCACCTGCTCCTGGCGTTTCTTGGCCTCCTCGGGCGCGGAGATCGGGTTGAGGGCCGGCGCCTGCCCCAGGGGCACCAACATGGCGCACTCGGCCAGGGTCAGATCTTGCACCGACTTGCCAAAGTAGGTCTGGGCCGCCGCCTCGACGCCCACGGCAAAGTGCCCGTAAAAGACGTTGTTCAGGTACGCTTCCAGGATCTGGTCGCGCCCCTCGGCCCCCGGGTAGCGGCGCGTCAGCTCGATGGTCAGGATCCACTCCTGCACCTTGCGCAGGTAGCTGCGCTCGGCCCGTTCCTCAAAGGTCTCGAACACCATCAGCTTGACGAGCTGCTGAGGGATCGAGCTTCCGCCGCCGAGATCGTCGCCGCTCAGCTCACCAAAGACGGCTCGCGCCACCCCTTCTACGTTGATGCCGTAAAAGTTGGTGTACAGCGTCTCGTCGTAAAAGTTCTTGTCCTCCATGGTGATGGTGGCGTTGCGCAGGTGCTCGGGGATCTGATCGAGGGTCACCCAGGTGCGCCGCCCTCCCTCTGGGGGCACAATCTCATAGAGGACATGCTGGCCGGTGCGGTCATAGATGCGGGTCGTCTCGGCGCCCTGAACGGAGCGCTCCCGGATCTCCTCGGCAGAGGGCAATTCCTGGACGTACGAGGCATAGACGGTGTAGATGGTGCCCACGGTGAGCGCCAGCATAACGACAACGGACAACAGGGTGGCGCCGACCAACAGCAAACCCAGGCGGAGGACGGTGAGTCCTCTGCCTGGGTTTCTCTTGTGATGGGTCAGACGCCGGATATGGCGGCTGTTCATCGTTAGCTCTCAGACGAAGTATCCGGCATGGGTAGGCGCGGGCTGGGGGCGCCGCCGCTCTTGGCTCGATAGGCAGCGTCCAGCGCGTCCAGCTCATCGATCGGGTCGATGCCGCCCAGCAGGCCATCGCTCATGCCACCGAGCAGATCGTCATCCATGGCCTCGAGGATGGCCTCCTCAGAGAGGGCCTCCTCCTCTGCCTCTTGCTCCAGATGCTCGCGGAAGCCGGTCCCAGCGGGGATCAGCTTGCCGATGAGGACGCTCTCCTTCAGGCCACGCAGGTCATCCACGCGCCCCTCGACGGCGGCGCTGGCCAGGACACTGATGGTATGCTGGAAGGAGGCCGCCGACAAAAAGCTCTCGGTGTTCAGGGCCGCCTTGGTGATGCCCAGCACCACGGGCTCGGCCGCGGCGGGGGCAGCGCCCTCTTCGATCGCCTTCTGGTTGGCCAGCTCCAGGTCGATGCGGTCCACCAGTTCGCCGGGCAGGAACCCGGTATCGCCGGCGGAGGTCACCACCACGCGACGCAGCATCTGGCGCACGATCACCTCGATATGCTTGTCGTTGATGGTCACGCCTTGCGAGCTGTACACCTTCTGGATCTCGACCACCAGATACTCGCGCACATCCTCGATGCCCATGATGCGGAGGATCTCGTGGGGGTTCTTGACGCCCTCGGTGATCTGGTCGCCGGCATGGATCTCGTCGCCCGGCTCCACCCGCAGGCGCGCCGTGGCGGGGATCTCGTACTCCCGCTGGCGAACCTCTTCATGGACGATGACGATGCGCCCCTCTTCGACGCTCACGCGCCCCGAGGTACGGGCCAGGATGTCCTCCTGCCCTTCGGCGGTGGCCAGCACATCGCCCTTTTCGACCTCTTCGCCGCCCAGCACCAGCGCGGTATAGCCCTCCGGCACGCTGTGCGGCACACGCCGCACCGTGCTGCTGGCTACCGTCACCCAGCGCCGGACCCCTTCTGCGCGGATGGCCACCCGGCCGCCGATATCGGCGATGATGGCCTCACCCCTGGGGATGCGCGCCTCGAACAGCTCCTGCACGCGGGGCAGACCCTGGGTGATATCGCCCGCTCCGGCCACACCGCCCGTGTGGAAGGTGCGCAGCGTGAGCTGGGTGCCAGGCTCGCCGATGGACTGCGCCGCCACGATGCCGACCGCCGCGCCGAGCTTGACCATCTCGTTGCGGCCCAGGTCGCGGCCGTAGCAGCGCTGGCAGATGCCGTGACGCAGCTGGCAGGTGAGGGCCGAGCGCACATACACCCGCTCGACCTTGCTCTCCTGGATGCGCTGCGCGACCTCGTCGTCAATGTACTCGCCGTTGGCCAGCAGCAGCTCGCCGCTATCCGGATCCACCACCGGCCCCGCCGCAAAGCGTCCGGCGATGCGCACGCCCAGCTCCTCACCCGCCTCTTCGGACGATTCGCGGGTGATCCAGATGCCCTGGGTCGTCTCGCAATCCTCGGCGTTGATGATCACGTCCTGGGCCACGTCCACCAGACGGCGGGTCAGATAGCCCGCGTCTGCCGTGCGCAGGGCCGTATCGGCCAGACCCTTGCGGGCGCCGTGGGTCGAGATAAAGTACTCGAGCGACGTGAGCCCCTCACGGAAGTTGGACCGGATGGGCAGGGTCATGATGCGCCCCGAGGGGTCGGCCATCAGACCGCGCATGCCCGCCAACTGGCGGATGGGCGTCAGGCCGCCCTTGGAGGAGCCCGAGTTCACCATGATGCCCAGGGAGCTGTTGGGGTCCAGCTCGCGGGCCACGGCGTCGGTGACTCGCTCCGTCGCATCGGTCCACAGGTCCACGGTCTTCATATAGCGCTCGCTATCGGTGATCAGGCCGCGGTTGTACTGCAGCTCGACCTCCTCCACCAGCGCGTTGACCTCGTCGAGGATGGCGGCCTTTTCCTCGGGCACGTGGATATCGTCAATGGCCAGGGTCGTGCCCGAGCGCATGGCGTATTCAAAGCCGATATCCTTGATGCGGTCCACCACATCGGCGGTGCCTTCCAGCCCCAGCCGCTTGTAGCACTCGGCGACCACATCCTTGAGGGCGTTCTTGTCCAGCGTACGGTTGATAAAGCGGATCGTCTCAGGCAGGGCAGCGTTGAACAGCACGCGCCCGACCGTGGTATCGATCAGTTGTCCGTGATACAGGAACTTGATGGCGGCGTGCACATGCACGACGTTCAGGCTGTAGGCCAGCTCGACCTCTTCGAAGGAGCCGAACACCTTGCCCTGGCCCCGCACACCTTCCTGCTCCATGGTGAGATAGTAGCAGCCCAGCACCATATCCTTGGACGGGCCCACTTCGGGCTCGCCGTTGGCGGGGCGCAGCAGGTTCTTGCTGGAGAGCATCAGCTCGCGGGCCTCGCGCACGGCCGGCTCCGAGAGGGGCACGTGCACGGCCATCTGGTC
>DCTX01000078.1 GCA_002329325.1 Anaerolineales bacterium UBA1429 | reverse complement strand
GTTCATGTCGCAGACGGCGGTGAGGGCGAACCCGCCCAGCCCCCGCCGCTGGAGCTCGGCCATGGCCTCGATATGTCGCCGCGCGATGATCCCCGTGCCTACCAGGCCCATGCGGAACGTGTCTTCTGCCATTGTTTTCTCCCCGTGTTGTCTCGGTTGCAGCTCGATGATCCCTGTGGTGCGCCACCCCACGCCCACGGGACGCCCCCCTGCGGCGCAAGCTCGGCGCACGCTCCGGACGCAGCCAAGTATAGCGCGGGCGTGGGCGGGGTCAATGGGGGGAGCAGGGCAAGAGGCTCGCGCAGAGGGCCGGGGAGGGTATCTCGCGCAGAGAGCGCCAAGAGCGCCAAGAGCGCAGATGGGGGCGCGCCAAGGGACTTCTTGTTTGGATGCGAGAAGATTGCAGAAAATGATATTCACGAGGAGCGAAACAAGAAGAGGGCGGGGGGCGTGGCGGCGTGTCAACGCAAATGATAATCGTACCGAAGGCGGTGCTTGGCCATCTCCCGATGCTTGCCACGGCTATGTTTTTGATCTACGATATTCTGTGTAGGCTTTATACAAAGGAGCAAGTCTTTGCGATAGGCTGATATACCCCCTCCCCCAAGCATCAAAGGGAACGGGTCTGCGCCGGATCGCGATTAGTGTGCCTGACAGTATGCGCCTCTAGCAGTGGTCTCAAATCACAGCCTATCGGAATTTCTATACAAGAACATAAACTAGGGCAAAAGAGCCGTGAAGAAAAAAACTATTCCTCATCCCATCCCCTACCAGGGAAGCAAGCGGAATCTCGCTAGCGAGATTCTGCGCTATTTCCCGCCAGGGTTCGCAACTCTCTATGAGCCCTTTGCCGGATCAGCAGCGATTACTATCGCCGCCGCGGTAGATGGGCTTGGTGATCACTATCACATCAATGATCTCAACAAGCCACTTATGGATCTATGGCGTGCGATTATCGAATCACCTCGGGAGATGGCTTCTCAGTATGCGAGCCTTTGGCACAGACAACTGGATGATCCTCGAAAATTCTACGATATGGTCAGAGATGACTTTAACAGAACCGGGAGACCTGATCTGTTTCTATACCTGCTTGCGCGATGCGTAAAGGGCTCTGTCCGCTATAATTCGCAGGGAGACTTTAATCAGAGCCCCGACAATCGCCGCAGGGGCATGAGGCCAGAGACCATGCGAATGCAGATAGAGGGCGTATCCTACTATCTCAAAGGCAGGACAACCATAACCTCAATGGATTATCGGAATGTTCTTGAAGGGGTTACTTTGTCAGATCTTGTGTACATGGACCCTCCATATCAGGGAGTCTGCGGAACTCGCGATCCCCGCTATCTCCAGGACGTGCCGTTTTCTGAATTTGTTCGGGCGCTAGATGAGTTGAACAGAAGAGGCATACGCTACCTGGTCAGCTATGATGGGCGTACAGGAGACAAGATCCACGGACAACGTCTTCCCGATGATTTGGGGCTCACGCTCATAGAGTTGTACGCAGGCCGATCCTCACAAGCTACTCTTCTTGGCAGGAACGACGTCACAATCGAGTCATTATACCTCTCCCCAAGTCTCGCCGATGAGATTTCTCACGCCCCGGTCGTGTATCGCTACACCAGAGGCGAGCAACTTTGCTTGATGGAAGGTCGCACAAGTGACTATAGATGATTTGCCTCTCGAATTTGTCAAAAGGTGCAGGGCCGTGACGGCCAAGCGGCCACGCACGGTTATTGAGCATATCCTGACGCACGGCTACATTACAACTGAAGAGCTAAGGGAGAGGTACGGCTACAATCATCCTCCCAGAGCAGCCCGCGACGTAAGGGAACAGGGCATTCCGCTCGAGACATTCCGGGTCACTGGGAGTGATGGACGGAGGATAGGCGCATATAGGTTCGGCGACCCCACAAAGGAGAGGTTCTCCAGGCTGTCTGGCAGAACGGCCTTTGCAAAAAGGCTCAAAGAAGAGCTCATCAAACTACATGGAAGTCGTTGTTCTATCTATCTGGAGGACTTTGACGCGCAAGAGCTTCAGATAGATCATCGCATACCCTACGAGGTCGCGGGCGATAGTGTGGAGGATATGGACGACCCCGGTATCTACATGCTCCTATGTGGATCCGCAAACCGCGCCAAGTCTTGGGCTTGTGAGCATTGCGCAAACTGGGAGGAGCTAAAAGACCCAAGAATCTGTAGGAGATGCTACTGGGCTTATCCGGATGACTATGAGCATGTCGCGATGCGGCCGGTGCGTCGAACGGACATCATGTGGACAGGAGAAGAGGTCTCTGTCTACGACCGGTTACGAAAGAGAACTATGGAACTCCAAAAGGACATTCCCGAATTCATCAAGGAGATCATCGAGAAACACGTATGAGCCCAGCCTGACGAATCCGGCACCAGGCCGGGCCATAGGTCGGGGCTGCCATCCGCGCCAGTCGCGTTATAGTTCGCGAGCGCTTTGCTGGCACAGCTCCTGTGCAGCGTTCGACGCTCATTGGACCAATGCCCCCCTCACGCCCCCCGCGCCCGATACTGCAGCGCCTCGGCCAGGTGGGGCGCGCGGATCTCGTCGCTGGCCGCCAGGTCCGCGATGGTGCGCGCCAGCTTGAGCACCCGGTGATAGCCCCGGGCGCTCAGCCCCAACTGGCGCATCGCCGCCCGGATCAGCGCGCGGCCCGCGTCGTCTAGCCCGCAAAAGCGGCGCACCTCGCCGGGGCCCATATCCGCGTTGCAGGCCAGGGGCGTGCCCGCCAGGCGGGCCTGCTGCCGGGCGCGGGCCGCCTCCACCCGCCCACGGATGGCCGCCGAGGGCTCGCCCAGCGCCTCGCCCGCCAGCTTCTCATAGTCCACCGAGGGCACCTCCACGTGGATGTCGATGCGGTCCATCAGCGGGCCCGAGATGCGCTTCTGATAGTTCTCGATCAGGCTGCGGCTGCAGGTGCATTCGTGGGTGGGGTCGCCGTGGTAGCCGCAGGGGCAGGGGTTCATGGCCCCCACCAGCATGAAATTGGCGGGAAAGCTCAGCGAGCCCGTGGCCCGCGAGATGGTGACCACCTTGTCCTCCAGGGGCTGGCGCAGCACCTCTAGCGTGCGCATGCCGAACTCGGGCAGCTCGTCGAGAAAGAGCACCCCCCGGTGAGCCATGGAGACCTCGCCGGGCCGGGGCCAGTGGCCGCCCCCCACCAGCCCCGCCTGGGAGATGGTGTGGTGGGGCGCGCGAAAGGGCCGCAGCCGGATCAGGGGGCGCCCGGCGGGCAACATGCCCGCCACGGAATAGACCTTGGTCACCTCCAGCGCCTCGTCAATGCCCATGCGCGGCAGGATCGAGGGCAGCGCCCGGGCCAGCAGCGTCTTGCCCGAACCGGGCGGCCCGCTCATCAGCACGCAGTGGCCTCCCGCGGCGGCCACCTCCAGGGCGCGCTTGACGTGCTCCTGGCCCCGCACCTCGGCGAAATCCACCGGCACAGGGGGTTCCTCCTCGTCCAGGGGCGAGCCATCGGGCGCATAGGGGGCGATGGGCAGCAGGTTGTTCAGGTGCATGGCCAACTGCCCCAGGCTCTCGACGGGATAGACCGTCACGCCGGGGACCAGGGCCGCCTCGGGGGCGTCCTCGGCGGGGACGTATACACGGGTGATGCCCTGGTCGCGGGCGACAGAGGTCATGGAGAGGATGCCGTTCACATGGCGCACGCCGCCATCCAGCGAGAGCTCGCCGATATAGAGCTCGTTGCCATCCACAGGGGGCAAGACGTTACCGCCGGCCAGGATGCCCACGGCGATGGGCAGGTCGTAGGCGGGGCCCTCCTTGTGCAGGTCGGCGGGGGCCAGGTTGATGGTGACCCGGTTCTGCGGAAAGGCCAGCCGCGAGTTATGGATGGCCGAGCGCACCCGCTGGCGCGCCTCCTGGATGGCTGCATCGGGCAGGCCCACGATGTCGATCATGCCCACCTGCCCTGGATGCACGTCTACCTCGACGTCAACCAACACGCCTTCCAGCCCCAAAAGGGCGCAACTGGTGATCTTGGCCAGCACGGCGCCGCCTCCTTGCCACTCCTGTCCCGGGTAACCGGTGGCAAGTGTAACACAATGCAGAGGAGTGGGGCAAACCCCTTGCACCTGGGCGGCGGCCCGCGCGGCTAGCCGAGATGGGTCTTGAGAAAGGCCAGGACCTCGGCGCGACCGTGGGCCGTTTCGAAGTGGCCGGTATCATAGCGCACCATGCGCCAGCGTTCCGGCACCCCGTGGGCGGCGTACACCTCTTGCAGGGCGGCGTCGATCTTGTCCAGACCCCGCGGCGGGGTTAGCCCGTCATAGTTGCCCGCCAGAGCCAGGTGGGCGCGGGGCGCGATCAGGGCGTTGATCGAGGCGGTGCTGAACTGCTTGAGAAGGCCCGGCACATAGTAATAGATGCCGTGGCCATCCAGCCCCTGGGAGTGGATCAGCTCCTCGAAATCGGTCAGGCAGCAGAGGTCTATGCAGACCCGCACCCGCTCATCCAGGGCGGCCACCCACCAGGCCATGGTGCTGCCCATAGAAAGGCCCAGGGTGCCCAGGCGCTCGGCGTCCACCTCGGGGCGCGTGCAGAGATAGTCCAGCGCTCGCAGGCTGTCGTACACCATCAGGCCCCAGAGCACCTGGCCCTTCCAGAGCAGCTCCTTGAACAGGGCCGATTCGGTGCGCCCCCGGCGCTCGCCAAAGTTCCAGGTATCCAGGCACAGCCCGCAGTAGCCCATGTCGGTGAGCACCTTGGCATAGGGGGGCGCCTGCAGCGCCGCGCGCCCGCGGATGAACTCGTCCTTGCCCAGCACATAGTCGCCGCCGTGGGCATGGTTGTAGAGGATCGTGGGAGCGTTGCGCACCCGGCCCTTGGGCCGCGCAAAGTAGGCGGGCACCCGCTCGATCCCGTTCAGGTCCAGATCGAGGGTCTCCAGCACATAGCCATCGAACTCCTGCTCGCAGATCACCCGCGCGGCGATGGGGCGCTGGCGTTCGGGCAGGTCCCCCAGCAGGGCGTAGAGAGCCTGACGTTGGGCGATTGGATCTTGAGACATGGCAACCTCCTGGCGCGGGCCGCGTAATGAGCGCAGTATAAGCCGGCGGGCATGGCCCGTCCAGCGCGCATTGCGCGCCCTTTGGCATCGGGGCTATACTCGGCTCCGGTGCAGGGCGGGTGGCAAAGCGCGCCCTTTCAGCGCCTGGCGCGAGATGCAAGAACGGAACCACATATGATCAAGGGTACGAACGCGGAAACTGTGATCGCAACGCAGAGCCTGACCCGGCGCTTTGGCCAGACTGTGGCCGTAGACGGGCTCACGCTGCAGGTGACCCGGGGCGAGATCCTGGGCTTCCTGGGGCACAACGGCGCCGGCAAGACCACCACCGTGCGCCTGCTGAACGGCGTGTTGGCGCCCAACGGCGGCGCCATCTCGGTTTTGGGGCTGGACCCCCTGCGCGACGGCGTGGCCCTGCGCCGGCGCACCGGCGTGCTCACCGAGACGCCCTCGCTGGACGAGCGCCTCACCGCCCGCGAGAACCTCTCCCTCTACGCCGAGCTCTATGGCGTGCCGGGGGCCGATGTATCGCGCCGGACGCTGGCGCTGCTAGAGACCTTTGAGCTGGCCGACCGCGCCGATGACCGGGTGGGGGCCTATAGCCGGGGCATGAAGCAGCGCCTGGCCATCGCCCGCGCCCTGGTGCACGAGCCCGAGCTGCTCTTTCTGGACGAGCCTACCAGCGGGTTGGATCCGGTGGCCACGCGTCAGATGCACGACCTGATCCGCGACTTTGCCGGGCGGGGCGAGCGCACCGTGTTCCTCTGCACCCACAACCTGGCCGAGGCCCAACGCCTGTGCGATCGGGTCTGCGTCATGGAGCAGGGGCGCCTGGTGGCCGTGGGCGCCCCCAGGGAGCTGGCCCAGGCGCTGACCACCCAGTTGCGCCTGGATCTGGAGGTGGCGCCGGAGCATCTGGCGGCGGCTCGCCAGCAGTTGGCGCGGATGCCGCAGGTGCGCGCCGTCGAGCGCGGCGAGAACGGCGCCACGCTCACCATCACCGTCGCCCAGCGCGAGGCGATCCCGGCGCTGAACGCGGCCCTGGTGCAAAAGGGCGTGGCGGTCTACCGTCTGGTGCCCCATGAGGCCACCCTGGAGGACGTCTATTTCAGTCTGCACGGCGACGCCGTCATGCAGCGCGAGGCGGAGGTGAGGGCATGAACTGGCGCACCTTGCGAGCCATCGTACGACGCGATCTGATGAGCGTGACCCGCAGCAAGGGCGTGTTGCTGCCCATCATCATCGTGCCCCTGGTGATCATGATCGTGATCCCCCTGGCGGTCGGGTTGCTGATGCCCGCCCTGGGCGAGGTGCCCGGCGTCAACATCGGCGACGTCGAGACGTATATGGCCCAGATGCCGGAACGCATGCGGGCCGAGCTGGCGGGCCTGGACGAGGCCCAGAGCATGGTGGTGGCGTTCCTGGTGTACATGTTCGCGCCCATGTACCTGATCCTGCCGCTGATGGTGGCCAGCGTCATCGCCGCCGATAGCTTTGCCGGGGAGAAGGAGCGCAAGACGCTGGAGGCCCTCGTCTATACCCCCACCACCGATCTAGAGCTCTTTGTGGGCAAGCTGCTCTCGGCCTGGCTGCCCGCCGGGGCCGTGTCGCTCATCGGCTTTGTCGCCTATACCCTCTCGGTGAACGCCGGGGCCTGGGGGGTGATGGGCAGGGTGTTCTTCCCCAACCTGATGTGGATCGTCATGGTGATCTGGGTGGCGCCCGCCGCCGCCGGGCTGGGGCTCAGCAGCATGGTGCTGGTCTCGGCGCGGGCCAACACCTTCCAGGAGGCCTATCAGGTGGGCGGGGCCGTGGTGCTGCCCATCGTGCTGCTCATGGTGGGCCAGGCCACGGGCGTGCTGTACTTTGGCGTGGGGCTGGTGGTGGCCCTGGGGGCCGTGCTCTGGGCCATCGATGCGGCGCTGATCTGGCTGGGCGTGCGCACCTTCCAGCGCAGCGAGATCATCGCCCGGCTGTAATGCTCAGCCAACGGACGGANNACCCGGCAGCCGCCGTTTGCGCTTCTCGACGCGGGCCGCGTGCGCTACTCCCCCAGCCCGTAGAGCCGCTCGGCGTTCTCGTGCAACACCATGGCCGCGATGCGGGGGGCCGCCTCTTTGGCCAGCAGATCATAGCCCACGGCCTCGTCCAGCGCGGCGCCCAGGGCGATCTTGGCGACGGTAGCGCCCAGCCAGGCCACCTCGGGGGTGCCATGGCCGCCGCTGCCGATCATCAGCCGCGAGAGGGGCGCCGCTGCCAGGAACGCCCTCATGCACTCGACGGCGCGCAGCGAGGTCCAGGGCGTCACCCAGCTAATATCCACCCACACCTGCGGGAAGGCGTGGGCCATCAACGAGGCCTGCTCGATCCACGGGTAGCCGGCGTGCAACAGCACGACCTTGGAGGCGCGGAACTCGGGCCTGCTCAGCCAGGGCGAAAGCAGGAAGGGATCGGCGTTGCCGATGGGGCCATTCCAGGTGCCGCCGGTGATGCCCGTATGCAGGTGCACCGGCGCATCCAGTTCCTGGCAGGCCGTCAGCGTGGCGCCGAACACGGCGGCGTAGAGGGCCTTGTAGGCGACGGCGTCGCCCTGCTTGGCGGCGGCAAAGGCGGCAAGGGTCTCTTGGGGGGTGGGCAGCGGCGCTCCCAGCCCGGCCACCTCGGCCAGGTGGCTCTTGACGCCCACAAAGCCATCCACCCGCACCGCCTGCTCCAGGGCGGCCAGGTAGCCGGCCAGCAGCGCCTCATACGAATCGCTCTCCGCCAGGAACCGATCTATGGCGGGGCCCATCTGGAAGAGGCGCATCACCCGGCCGGGGATCAGCTCCAGGCCCGGCGCGCCGGGGGGCAGGTCGCTATCCACCACGGTGGCCACAATGCCCGCATCCTGATAGAGCATCTGGGCGTAGGCGCCCATGCCCTGGGCCGTGCGGCGATTGCGCTCGATGACCACGGCGGCCAGGTCGCACGGGCAATCGAACAGGCGCGCAAGCTGGCGCACCAGGGTGTGCACCACGCCGAACTGGGCGAGATCGGCCAGCCGCTCCGGGCTGGCCACACCCTTGGCCGAACCGTTGTCGATATCGCCGATGCCGTGATAGAACTCGCGGGCCAGCGAGAGGGGATCCAGTTGGGCCCTGCTCGGGATCAGCGGGTGACAGTGGTTGTCAACAACCGGAATCTGAGAGAGATCCATGACGTGCGCTCCTTTTGCTTGGGTTGTAGGGCGCGTAGCGGGGTGAGTATAGCCGTATGCAGGTAGATGCGCCAACGCTCCCATGCCGCGACGTTTCCTGAACGCTTGTTATGTCTAGTCGTCGCCAAGGAGGGCATGTCCTTGCCGATGGAGCGAACACAAGGTTCGCCCCATCCGCCTGCGTGCCCTGCCCGGGGCGAACACAAGGTTCGCCCCATCCGCCTGCATGCCCTGCCCGGGCGAACACAAGGTTCGCCCCATCCGACTGCGTGCCCTGCTCGGGGCGAACACGAGGTTCGCCCCTACGATAAAGCACAGTAAACAGCAAACTAGCAAGGGCGAGGCTGGTCTTCGCCCTTCCGTTCGTGGCTTGCCATCGTCACACGACCGTGAGAGCGGCTCTGAAATCGCCACTGCATCCACAATACAACGCTTGACAGGCCGTCTCATCCCCCATATAGTCATCGTCAAAAGCCACCTGGGGGGAGACCCGTGCGAGCGTCGCACGCCAACAGGTGGCTGTCCCGTCCTCCGAAAGAGAGGGTCTGGCGCCATGGATGAGGCTGGCCTGTTTCTGCGTTTCGGGAGTGCGCTGGCCATCGGGTTGCTGGTGGGCCTGCAGCGCGAGCACGACCAGGGCGAGCGCCGCGAGAAGCTCTTTGCCGGCGTGCGCACCTTTCCCCTGCTGGCCCTGGCGGGCGCCGGCGCCGCCCTGATCAGCGACCTGGTTGTCAGCCCATGGCCGCTGGTGGCCATGCTCCTGGGGGTCTGCGGGCTGATCGCCATCGCCTACCAGGCCAATACGCGCCTGGGCCGCCTGGGGCTGACCACCGAGATGGCGGCGGTGCTCACGCTCCTTGCTGGGGTGCTCTGCTATCACGCCCACTACGAGTTGGCCGCCGCCCTGGCCGTCGCCATCACCTGGCTGCTCTCCCTCAAAGTCGAGATGCACGGCCTGGCCGCGCGCATCACCCGCCAGGACCTGTTCGCGGTGCTCAAGTTCGCCGTCATCACCCTGATCATCCTGCCGGTGCTGCCCAATGTGAACTATGGCCCCAAACCGCTGGATGTCCTGAACCCCTACCGCATCTGGCTGATGGTGGTATTCATCTCGGGCATCAGCTTTTTGGGGTACGTGCTCATCAAGGCTTTGGGCCCGCGCCGCGGCATCGGGTTGAGCGGCCTGCTGGGCGGGCTGGTCTCCAGCACGGCGGTGACCCTCAGCTTTAGCCAGCGCAGCCGCGATCAGGCAGGATTGGCCTATCCTCTGGCGCTGGCCATCACCGTCTCGTGGACGACCATGTTCCTGCGGGTGCTGGCGGTGGTGGCGGTGCTGAACCCGGCGCTGGCCGACCTGCTCTGGTTGCCGATGCTGGCCTCGGCGGCGGTGGGGCTGGCCTATTGCGGCTATCTCTATGCGCGGCAGCGCACCGACGAGACCGGCGATGTCGAGTTCTCCAACCCCTTTGAGCTGCGCCCTGCCCTCCAGTTCGGCGCGCTGTATGCCGTGATCCTGGTGGTCTCCAAAGGCGCGCAGGTGAGCCTGGGCGAGGCCGGCGTGTACCTCTCCAGCCTGGCGGCGGGCCTGGTGGACCTGAACGCCATCTCCCTCTCCATGGCCGAGCTGAGCGTGGGCGGCGCCGTGGTGAGCCTGGGGGCGGCGGCCCGCGCCCTGATGCTGGCCGCCATCGCCAACACCGCCGTCAAGGGCGGCATCGTCCTTTCTATGGGCTCGCGCGGGTTGCGCCGGGCCCTCTGGCCGGGCCTGCTGCTCATGGCCGTCACCGGCATCAGCGTCGTGCTGATGGTGACATAGGGAGAGGCGACGCCATGCCCCTCTGGGACGATGTGCGCCGCGGCGCACGCTATACAGCCGGTCTGCGCGACTATTGGCGCGCCCCCGTCGAATTCGCGGATCCGGCGATGGTGGTGCGGCAGGCGCTGGCCCGCCGGCAGCAAGCCTTTCTCTCCCTCGTCAACCGGGCGATCCTGGCCAACCCCGCCAGCCCCTACCTGCCGCTGCTGCAGGCGGCGCGCCTCGACGCAGAGGGCATCGAGGCCCTGGTGCGAGGGCACGGGGTGGAAGGAACGCTGCAGCGCCTCTACGAGGCGGGCGTCTATATCACCCTGGACGAGTTCAAGGGCAATACGCCCATCCGGCGCGGCAGCGTCGAGCGCCAGGTAGCCGCCGCCGATTTCGACAACCCCCTGGGGAAGGAGCACCTGGCGGGCGCCACGGGGGGCACCCGCTCCCAGGGCACCCGCCTGAGCGTGGACCTGGCCGACTTGCTGGACGAGGTCCCGCCGCGCCTGCTGCACATGCAGGCCCACGGCCTGCTGGGGCGGCCCTTTGTCATGTGGCGACCCGCTCCCCCCAGCCTCGCCAGCTTGCGCATCGTGCTGCTCAACCTCAAGGCCGGGTTGCCCATGTTGCGCTGGTTCAGCCAGACCAGGCCCGGCCCCGGCCCGACCTCGGGCAAGAGCGTGTATCTCACCTGGAGCACGGCCCTGGTCTCGCGCCTGATGGGGCATCCGATCCCGCTGCCCGAGTATGTGCCCGTGGAGCGCGCCGAGGTCGTCGCCCGCTGGCTGGCGGAGCAGACGGCCAGGGGCGTGGCCCTGCATGTGGATACCATGGTCAACTCGGGGGTGCGGCTGGTCAAGGCGGCCCAGGCCCTGGGGCTGGATATCGGGGGCCACACGCTGCGCACGGGCTCGGAGCCGCTGACGGAAAGCAAGGCGGCGCTCTTGCGCGAAGCCGGGCTGCGCGTGATCTCGGCCTACGGCATGCTGGATTCCGGCACCCTGGGCTTCTCCTGCGGCCGACCGGAGGCCGCCGACGACATGCACCTGCTCACCTACCGCCTGGCCGTGGCGACCGCCCGGCGCCACTACCCGGGCCTGCCCGAGCCGATCGATGCCCTGCTGCTGACGGTATTCGCCCCGCGCGCCAGCAAGGTGCTGCTGAACGTCGAAAACGGCGACTATGGCACGCTGTGCCAGCGGCGCTGCGGCTGCCCCCTGGATGAGGGCGGCCTGCATCAGCATCTGCACACCATCCGCAGCTTTGAAAAGCTCTCCTCGGCGGGGATGAGCTTCTTGGGGAGCGCCCTGATAGACGTGCTGGATGTGGCCCTGCCGGCGCGCTTTGGCGGCGGCCCCACCGATTACCAGTTCGTGGAAACCGAACAGGGAGGCGAGACCCAGGTCAAGCTGGTGATCCGGCCGGAGGTGGGCGCCCTGGACGAGGCCCAGGTGGTGGCCTTTGTGCTGGACGAGCTGAGCCGCCGCAGCCCCGCCGGGCGCATGCAAACCGAGATCTGGCGCAGCCACAACACCCTGCGGGTGGAGCGCGCCCAGCCCTATCTGACGGGCGTGGCCAAGATACAGACGCTGCATGTGGAGCGCAAGCCCGCCGCTCCCGGCCGGTAGGCGCCTTCAAAGCCGAGCCTGTGGCAGGGTGACAGCAAGTCACAAACGACAGGTGCCAAGACGAGCTTCGCCCCTGTCGTTTGCGCTCTGCTGCGCTTGTCTACAGGGGGCAGTTGCGCATATGTGCGCCGTGCTTGCCGAGTTGGAGTTGGGCACGCACCCAACCGGCGAGCGACGCGCACATAGCACGGACTTTGTGGCCGCCCCTTTCCCGCTAGAAGGGGAACAGGCGCGCGGCGGCCTCGGGCGTCAGGGGCGCGCCATACTCGCTGATCTCAAAGGCCTCCACGGCCTGCACGGCATAGCCCTCCTCCGGGCCGTAGCGTTGCACCAACTGGGGCCGATACTGATCGGCCAGGTGCGCCGAGCGCGCCAGATACCACCCACGCAGCCAGGCGAGGCGCCCCGCCTCATCCTCGGGCACCTGATCCAGCGCCCCGCTGTTGTAGGGCAGCCACTCGTACACCTGCGAGGCATGGCAATGCAGGGCGGATAGCTTGGTCTCCAGCGCATCGTCTATGCTGACCACCACGTCGGGCACAAAGGGATAGGGCCGCTGAAACCCATCCCAGACATAGGCCACCACGGGCATGCGGGCTATGTGGGGCATGTCCGAGACGATGTTGGGCACCGTGGCCAGGAACACCGCATCGGTCACGATCTGGGCGGTGGCGCGATGGTCGGGATGATAGTCCCATTGGCGCGGGGCCAGGATCAGGTCCGGGCAAAAGCCCCGGATCAGGCGCACTACCTCGGTGCGCACATCCAGGGTGGGCGCCAGGCCGCCATCGGGGTGATCCAGCACCAGATACTCGCACCCCAGGCAGGCGGCTGCGGCGGCGGCCTCCTGGCGGCGGCGCCAGGCCAGGGGCGCGCCCCCCATGGCTTGATGCCCGGCGGCGCCGTTGGTCAGAGATACCATCTGCACCAGGTGCCCCGCCTGAGCGTACTTGATCACCACCCCTCCTGCCCGCAGGTCGCAATCGTCGGGGTGCGCCCCAAAGACCTGCACCCGCAGCCCGCCCTTCTCGTTCTGCACTGTCCCTCTCCTTCCGTACAAGAGACCCGCCTCACCGGCCCCTGGGCGGCTCACTCCTGGCGGCTCTTTCTCCCCAGCACCAGGCGGGCCAGGCTGCGCCAGAGCGACGGTCGCACCGGCGGCCTGGGCGTGAATTCGAGCAGGCGCGCGCTGGGCGCGCCCTCGGCGTCGTACTCGATGCGGGCGTAGGTCAGGCGGCGCGTGCCCATGAACCGCTCGGGGTGCCGGAAGAGGTCCTGCCAGGTGGCATAGTCAGCGCCCGACATGTCCATGCTCCAGGTCCAGGTGCCGGTGTTGATGTAGACGCCCCCGCCCGGCAGCTCGGTCTCGCGGGCCTCGTGCACGTGGCCCATGACCACCACGCGCGCGCCTTCCTGGGCCGCCTTTTGCGCCGCCACGCGCGAAAGCAGATCGCGCTGGGCCTGCTGCTCCTCCTGGCCCCGAGGGAGCACGTTGTGGCCAAAGGCGCGAAAGTGGGTCAGCGGTTGGCCTTCGCGGGGGACGCTGTACAGCTCCAGCCCCGCATCGCTCTCGTTATAGAAGGTCGCCCGGTCCTTGACATTGCGCTCCAGGGCGGCCATCTGCGCCCGGTCATCCAGGCGGTCTACGATCTGCTGGCGCGCCTCCAGCAGGCGCGATAGGGCCCACGCCAGGGGCAGGCTATCCAGGATGAGGGTGGGCGCCAGGCGCAACAGCAACCGCAGCGCCCGGATGGCAAAGGAGAAATCCAGCGCCAGCAAGTACCAGATCAGGGCGGTGATCGGCTTGACCCCATCCATCCAGGCGTGCTGCCGCTCGACCTCGTTGAAAAAGAGGTACACAAAGCGAGAGCCCGCCGGCATGTAGAGCTCCTCCGGATTTGCAGAGTCGTGGGGCTGCTCGAAATCCGACCAACGATTCACCCACTCCAGGTACTGATTGCCATGCTCGACATAGATCTCCTCGCGGGAGATGTATCGCTCGACGAACTCGAGGCACGGGCGGAGCTCGCCCTCGGCGCCGATGGCGCTGCGCAGGGCGTTCTGCACGCTCTCCCAATGCAGATTGACATCGTGGTTGCCCTTGATGATGCAGACCTTGCGCTGCGGGGCGAGGGAAAGGAAGGTGGCCAGCGCCTCAAAGAAGCGGGGGTGCCCCTGGATGATCAGCTCCATCTTGCGCCGAGAGGAGGCGCTATCGGAGGGGGCATAGAACTCGCTAGCGTAGGCGCGCTGCGGATCAAACGTCTCCTCCGGCGGCAGGGCAGGCACCTGAAGGAACTCGAAAGCATCCCCCGCCAGGATCAGCTCCACCGGCGCCCGACGGCGCTGGCTCTCGGCCATCAGGCGCTCCAGCAGTTCGCCCCAGGCCGCATCCTGGTCGAAATCCTCCAGCCGGTTGCCTTCCTGTGCGCGCCCTGCCCCCAGATGCAGGTCGCTCACGACGATCTTGATCTGATCCACGGACCTTCCTCCCTGGCGCAGCGTGTGGAACGAGTCGTTTCCTCCCCGCCTACGGCGGGCGTGCGATTGTGCTATACTGGTAACAGTCGACTGATCCAACCCACAACCGAGGCGGACGTTATGCAGCTTTCGCTCTTTCAGCGGTTTCAGCGCAACCATGCCATCGAGCACGCCGCCATGCACCTGCTGGGGCGGCTCCCGCAGCGGCTGCACCTGGTGGCCCGCAGCGATTGGGATGGCTTTACCATGTACGGCCACGTGGCCACCGAGACTCTGGCCTGGGCCACCCAAGAGGGGCTGCGCGCGCTGCAATCCGGCCAGCACGACCTGGCGGTGCACCCGCGCTGCGGCACCAACCTGGCCGTGACAGCCCTGTTGGCCCTGACGACCTACAAGCTCTTTTCAGCCGGCGGCCGCCGGCGCTCGCCTCACCTGCTGGCCCTTGCTATGATAGCGGCAGTTGCCTCCCTTGGCCAGCCCCTCAGCCGCGCCGCCCAGGCTAACCTGTTCACCAACACCGACCTATCCCACGCCACGGTCACCGCCATCGAGAAGCGCATGCAGGGCGGGGTGCCCGTGCACCGCGTCAGCATCTCGCAGCAGTGAGCATGTTCTACATCTTTTACGGCGATGAGGAGCTCTTGCGCACAGAGGCCGTCCTCAGCCTGCGCACGCGCATGGCAGAGGAAGACCTGGGCGATCTCAACACGGCCAGCCTGGAGGGGCGCGACCTATCCCTGGCCGAGCTCTTGAACGCCTGCAACACGCTGCCCTTCTTGACCCAGCGCCGCATGGTGATCGTCTATGATATGCTGCAGCGCTACGACCGCGCCAACATGGCCCAAGAGGCCCAGCAGTTGGCCGATTACCTGCCCACCATGCCTGAGACCACGCGCCTGGTCTTTGTGGAATCGGGCGGCCTGGCCAAGAACAACGTCTTGCTGGCCAAGGCCAAAGACCTGCCGGGCGCCATCATCCGCGAATACACCCAGTATCCCGCCAGGAGCGAGGAGCTGCGCCGCTGGGTGGCCGGGCGCACCCACACCCACGGGGTTTCCATCGAGCCCCAGGCCGTCACGCTGCTGATCGAGATGGTGGGCAACAACCTGCGCGCGCTGGATCAGGAGCTGGCCAAGCTTGCCGGGCGGATCGCCTACCAGGGCTCGATCCGCGTCGAGGACGTGCGCACCCTGGTGAGCTCCTGGCCGCAGACCGATATCTTTGGCATGGTGGACGCCCTGGGCTTGGGCGACCATCGCACAGCGCTCAACCTCTTCCACACGCTGCTGAGTAACGACGCCGCGCCCCTCTACCTGTTGAGCATGATCGCCCGGCAGATGCGCCTGATCCTGGCGGCCAAGGACCTGCAAGAGAACGAGGGCCTTGACCGGGCCGCCCTCAGCAGACGTTTGGGCGTCCGGGCCTTTGTGGCCGAGAAGCTCGTCCGGCAGAGCGGGCTCTACTCCTTTGACGACCTGGCTGCCCTGATGGAGCGCATCGTGGAGATCGATCGCGGCATCAAGACGGGCCAGGTCGAGCCGGTGCTATCGCTGGAGCTGCTCATCCTGGCGATTTGCCAGTGCGCGGCCACGCCTCAGCGCGCCAGGAAACGCTCGCGCACCCGTTGAGCCAGAAGCACCTCGTTCTCATCCCCTGAAGCCAGGTCCAGGTAGACCTGCAGCGGGTGCGCCACCATGGTGCCATCGCGGCAGCGTCGGGCCTCCCAAAAGACAGCCTCGTCGTAGGGCGTAAAGATAAAGACCGCCGTGCGCCCCACCGCCTCCGAAAGGCGCAGCCGCTCGGCCAGATCCTGGGGCTCGCCGGACCAGTAGAGCGCCAGGTAGTTGGTGGGCTCGTCAAAGGGCAACAGCCTCTGCGCCCCCGACCAGAGGGTGAGGGCATAGCGTTGGTCGGCGGGCAGGCGCAGGCTCCCTAGCTCGACCTGAAGCAGCTCGGAGTCCTTGTCCGAGCGCCAGGTGTGAAAGAGGCTGCGCCGCAGGTCGTATCGGTCGGACCAGGCGTCCAGCAGAAGGCCGGGGTCCATCACCGAGAGGCCGCTGCGCCCCTTGAGCACGCCGCCCAGCTCGGTGAGGGTGGTGGTGACCATGCTGGCGAGGCCCAGGCTCACGTCGGCGGCGGCCGCCAGATCGCGCATGCTCCACACGCGCCCTGGCTCCAGCAGCAGGCGACGCACCACCCGTTCGGACTTGCCCTCAAAGGGGGTCTGGATGATGCGCTTTTGATCGGAGGTGACCCTCTCGCCGGCGATCTCGACATAGAGCTGCGGCGTTTGCAGGCCCGCGCTACCCGCAAGGTCAAAGTAGCCCACGCCCGCCTCTCGGCAGAGCATCTGTGCTTCGCGTTCCAGCCGGGGGGCGACGAGCACCGCCAGTCCCTGGCCGCGCAGCGCGTCCTCGGCGGCCAGGGCGATCTGGGCCAAAAAGTGGCGCACTTCGCCGGGCTCGCCCGTGGGCAGGAACACGCAGAGCATGTCCAGCTCGACCTCGGGCTGGCCAAAGGCCAGGCGCAACGCCAGCTGGAAGGGATCGCGAGAGCGCGCGGGAAAGTGGCGAATGCCACGAAACTTGAACTGAGGAAAGAGCCGGCCAAAGCTCTTGAGAAAGCGGGTCTGCACTTCGGCTAGTCGCACAAGAACCCTCCCCCTGCGGGCGCGCGCACAGCCACCCTCGCTGCGATCAGTTTACGCTGAAAACGGCCTATGGTACAATCCCCCTATACAAGGGGGTCAGGCGCTACACGGCGCGCCCCACACTCTGCAACAGGAGGAACGCTCTGGAACCCAACGAGATGGCGCACGCCATCATTGACCTGATGACAGGGGTGATGGCCTCTGACATCCTTCTGCTGGATATCGCGGAGGTGACCACCATCGCCGACTATTTCGTCATCGCCACGGGCGAGACGGAGCGTCAGCGACGGGCGATCGTGGAGCACGTCACCGAGCACATGCGCGACGAGTTCGCCCTGCGCCCCCTATCCGTCGAGGGCAGCAACTCGGGCTGGCTGCTGCTCGACTATGGCGCTGTGGTGGTACACCTCTTCTCGCCCGAACAGCGCGCCTTCTACCGGCTGGAACAACTGTGGAGCGCCGCCAAAACGGTGGTGCGCATCGCCTAGCCCAGGATCCACGGATCGGTGCAGCGCGACCACGTCAGCAGTTCCTCAGGCTGGAAGAAGAGGGCGATCTCGCGGGCAGCCGTCTCGGGGCCATCCGAGCCATGGGTCAGGTTGCGTTCCACATCCAGGCCATAGTCAGCGCGGATGGTGCCCGGGTTCGCCTCGGTGGGGTTGGTGGCGCCCAGGGTGCGCCGCACCGCCGCAATGGCGTTGGGCCCTTCCCACACCTGCACCACCACAGGGGCCGAGGTGATATAGGTGATCAGTCCGTCGTAGAACGGCTTGCCCTTGTGAACACTGTAATGCGTCTCGGCCAGTTCGCGGCTGATCTGCATGAGCTTCATGCCCACCAGCTTGAGGCCGCGGCGCTCCAGCCGCCCCGTGATCTCCCCGATGAGCCCTCGCTGCACCCCGTCCGGCTTGACGATGACCAATGTGCGTTCCATGACCTGTTCCATACCTCTCTTGTACTGGGCTTGCTACTCTGAAAACAGATTCGGGCGATCCTGGCGCCAAGGCGTCAGGTCGGCCCGTTTCACCACCGTGCCAGGCGCCCGGGGCGCCTTCATCTCGAAACCCGCGCTCCTAGGCCGCCCCTTCCGACGGGCTATCCGCATCGCGATCCCAGGGCAGGTCGAGGGGGGGCAGTTCCTCCTCGCGGTAGGGCAGCCGCACCACCCGGGGCGGCAGGGGCGCGGCCGCGCCAAACAGCTCCTGGGCCGTGGCGTTATCGGGATCCAGCGCCTGAGCCTCCTGCAGCCACCGGCGCGCCTGGGCGTCTCGCCGGCCGTGCAGCCAATACTTGCCCGCAATCAGGAGCGCCTTGAGGCACTGGGGGTGCGCCGCCAGGATCTCCTCTGCCAGCTCTGCCGCCTCTCCCTCCGCCTCCGCGCGCCAGAGCGCCTCCGCCAGGGTCACCTGCAGGTCATAGCGTTCGGGCTGTTCCGCCAACAGTGCGCGCAGCTCGCGCACGGCGTGGGCGGCCAGCCCCTGGCGCAACCAGAGACGAACCAGGCCCGTGCGGCTGAGCGCGGCCTCCTGGCCCCCGGTCGGGGCCTCCCCGGCCCGCTCCCGCCAGGCCCGCGCGGCAGCGCGATCCCCGCGCCTCTCCGCGATGGCGGCCAGCCCCAGGCAGGCCGACGTCATCTCGGGGCAGACGCCCCAGGCCCGCAGCAGCAGGTCTTCCGCCTGTTCCAGGGAATCCAGGCGGAGCAACGCCTCGCCCAGCAGAGCATAGGCTGCCACACAGCGAGGGAACGCCTCCAGGATGCGGCGCCCCACGTTGAGGGCGCGCCGTGGATCGCCCGTGTCGAGCCCCTCGCGGGCATACGCGATCTGCGATCGGAGGGTGAGGTCCGGCATGGCTTCTCCTCAGGAAGCTATTGCGCGTTGGCCAGGGTCTCGGCGGCGCGATAGAGCCGCCGGATCACCCTCTCCCGCCCCAGGATGGCCATGGTCTCAAACAGCGGCGGCGAAACCCGCTGGCCCGTGACCGCGGAGCGCAGCGCCCCAAAGAACTCCCGCGGCTTGGCTCCGGCCGCCTCGACCAGGGCCCGCAGCGCCTCTTCGATGGCCACATCTCGATACTCGGGGAGGGCCTGAAGCGCCTCCGCCGTGGCGCGCAAGGCCTGTATGGTGCCCTCGCGGCCCATCCCCTTCTGCATCACCTCCGCGGGGTCCACCTCGATCTCCTCGCGGAAAGCGAACCCCAGCCACTCGGTCGCCTCGCTCAGAAGGCGGACGCGCTCCTTGACCAGGGGGGTAAAGCGCAGCACCGTGGCAAAGTCGGCGTCCAGGCCGGCGCCGCGCAAGGCCTGCAGCATCCGGTTGGCCAGGTCGTTGTCGCCCAAGCCCCGGATGTAGACGGCGTTCATGTGCCCCAGCTTGTCATAGGCAAAGGCGGCAGGCGACTTGCTGACCTGTTCCAGATCAAAGTAGCGGATGAGCTCCTGCCGCGTAAAGAACTCGGTCTCGGCATCGTACGACCAGCCCACCAGCGCCAAGAAGTTGACCATCGCCTCGGGCAGGTAGCCCGCCCGGCGGAACTCGTGGATGAAGGTGAGCATCTCGGGCTCGTCGGGATTGCGCTTCTTTCGCTTGCTCAACTTGCCCTTGCCCGAGGGGTCCAGAATCGTCGGCAGGTGAATGTGCGGCGGGATCTGCCAGCCAAAGGCATCATAGAGCAACACGGTATTGGGCGCCGAGGAGAGCCACTCCTCGCCGCGCAGCACATGGCTGATCTCCATCAGGTGATCGTCCACGACCACGGCCAGGTGATAGGTGGGGAATCCGTCCGACTTGAGCAGCACCAGGTCGTCCAGCTCGGCATTGTCCACCACGATGCGGCCGCGGAGCAGGTCGTCAAAGGCGGTCTGCCCTTCGGTGGGGGCCATCAAGCGCACCACCGGGCGCACCCCCTCGGCCTCGTACTGGGCGATCTGGGCGCTGGTGAGATGGCGGCAATGCCGGTCGTAGCCGGGCTTTTCCTTCCTCTGGCGCTGCTCCTCTCGCAGGGCCGCCAGGCGCTCGGGCGAGCAGTAACAGCGATACGCCCTGCCATCGCGGATCAACTGCTCCGCGTACTGATGGTACAGCTCGACCCGGTCCGATTGGTAGTACGGGCCATAGGGGCCGCCCATGTCGGGTCCCTCGTCCCAGCAGAGGCCCAGCCAGCGCAGGCTCTCCATCAGGTCCGTCAGGGCGTCCGGATGGTAGCGGGTGCGATCGGTGTCCTCCACGCGCAGGATGAAGGAGCCGCCATTGTGCCGGGCAAAGAGCCAGTTATACAGAGCGGTGCGAGCGCCACCCAGGTGAAAGTAGCCCGTCGGGCTGGGGGCAAAGCGCACGCGCACCATCGAATTCGTCATGATCGTTTCTCCCTCGCAACCTAGAGCAGCGGGTTATCCGGCGGCCTTTGGCGCATCGCTACGCTCTGCGCCAATCCCAACGCCACCATGTTCGCAATCAGAGAGCTGCCTCCATAGCTTACCATAGGAAGCGGCAGGCCGGTAACCGGCAGAATACTGGCGTTCATGCCGAGATTGATGAACACCTGAACGAACAGGCTGACGGCGACGCCGCTGACGATGAGCCGCCCGGCCCGGTCTTGTGCGCCGTCGGCGATGCGGATCAGGCGCAACACCAACACCGCAAAGAGCGAGATCAGCAGGATCGCGCCGATAAACCCAAACTCCTCGCAGAATACGGAAAAGATGAAATCGGTGTGGCGAACGCGCAGGAACTGGAGCTGGCTCTGAGTGCCCTGGCCGAACCCCTTGCCCCACCATCCCCCCGAGCCGATGCTGATGAGCGCCTGGTTCACATTATAGCTTGCGCCGGAAGGGTCCTGACCGGGATAGAGGAAGGAGAAGACGCGCCCTCGCATATAATCCTCGAGCTGGAACCAGACCAGCGGGATCACCGCCGCTCCCGCCGTGGCCACCACCGCCAGGTGGCGCCAACGCACCCCGGCCAGAAAGACCATCCCCGCCCAGACGATGGCCATCATCAGCGCCATGCCGAAATCCACCTGGAGATAGACCAGCAAGACGACGGGCAACAACAGCACCGCCGAAACCAGAAACGGGACGGGGCTCTCCAGGCTGCGCGTCTCGGCGCCCAACACCTGGGCAAATACGATGATCAGGAGGATCTTGCCGAACTCGGAAGGCTGGATGCCAAAGATGCCGATGTTCAGCCAGGCCCGCGTCCCAAAGGTGGGGTCGGCAATGGCCAGGGTGAACAGCAGCATGGCGATGATCAGAGGATAGAGCCAACGCGCTGCCGCCACCCAGAACCGGTAATCCAGCGCCGCCGCCACCAGGTAGCCCACCAGGCCGACGCCGAGAAAGAACGCCTGACGCAGCGCCAGGTTCTCCAGCCCCGACCTGGGGCCATCGGCCAGCGAGATCTCGTAGGCGCTATAGATCATCGCGCAACCGACGGCGGAGATGAGGAGCATCGGCAAAAAGAGCAGCCAATCGAAACGGCGCAGAGAAACCATGTCAGGTATGCATCAATCTAGGAGCGAAAGAGCCGCAGGAAGCCGAGCTTGCTCCAAAGGCTTCTGCGCCCTGTCAGCAACGGGCTCAGGGGCACCTCTTGGCCCAGCAATCGTCGCGCGATATTCCGGTACGCCTGCCCGATCAGGGAGCGCTCATCGTGAGCCACGGGAACCCCCGTGCCGTTGGAGATGATCACGTCCTCGGCCTCGGGCACGACGCCGAGGAGCCGGATGGCCAGGGTCTCTAGCACCTGATCGGGGCTGGCCATCAGCTTGCGGCGCACCAGCTCCGGCCGAACCCGGTTGATGACGAGGCTGTACTGCGAGCGCCCCTGATCCTCCAGGATCCCCAGCACCCGGTCCACATCCTGCACCGCCGAGGTATCGGGGGTAGCCACCAGGACGAACTCGTCAGCAGCGGCGATGGCGTTGCGAAAGCCCAGCTCGATGCCGGCGGGCGAATCAATGAGCACGAAATCGCAATCGCCGCGCAGTTGGTCGCAGATGCGCACCATGTCCGAGGGACTGACGGCCGACTTGTCGCGGGTCTGGGCTGCCGGCAGGAGATAGAGCTCCTCCACCTGCCGATCGCGGATGAGCGCCTGGCGCAGCCGGCAGCGCCCCTCCACCAGATCCACGATGTCATAGATGATCCGGTTCTGCAGGCCCATCACCACATCCAGGTTGCGCAGGCCGATATCGGTATCTATCACCACGACGCGCTGCCCCAACTTGCCCAGAGCCACGCCCAGGTTGGCAGTGGTGGTGGTCTTGCCGACCCCGCCCTTGCCGGAGGTGATGGTGATCACTCGCGTTGGCGTCAATCTAGTCCTCCCAGCGTATGCCGGACCAGCGCTCCACGACGATCGCGCCTTCGCGGGCGTAGGCCACCTCGGGATAGGCCGTTTCGCGGCCGCCGGCAGCTTCCTCGGGACGCGCGATCAGGCCGCCCAAGCGCAATTGCAGCGGCGAGAGATCCAGCGCGCACACCACAGCGGAGGCGTTATCCGGATAGCCGGCGTGCACGGTGCCCCGCAACCTCCCCCAGACCACCACATCGCCCCCGGCGATGATCTCGGCGCCGACGTTCACGTCGCCGATCAGGAGCACACTGCCCGTGTGGCGCAGGACCTGGCCGGCCCGCAGGCGCCTCCGCACGATGAGCCCGCGCTCGCCGGCCCGAGAGATCGTCTCTCGCCGCGCCAGCGTTTCCGGGGGCGCCTGTGGGGGCGGCTCAGGCCTGGGCTCCGAGGCGGGCGGCTCTGCTGGCGCAGGCTGTCCGGCGGCGATGGTGCGCAGCCCCAGCTCCTCGGCGGCCTGCAGCGTGGCGACGTTGGCGGCCACGATGGTGCGCAACACCATCGTGTGTTGGGCCAACAGCTCTCGAAACGACGCGATCTGCTGCGCATCCACGGCCCTCTGCCCCAGATCCAGGGCCACCAGCCCCCCTCGGAAGAAGGCCCCCTGCACCTTGAGGTGCCGGGCCAGGTCCTCATGGATCTGCTGCAGGTCGCCAGAGCCCAACGTGATGGTCAGGCCTTCGCGCGTCCCTTTGATTGAGATCGAACCATCCATCAACGCACCGCCTCTTATGGCTCCGCCTCGACCGGGGCATCGGGCGCCTCGGGCCGGGGTATGCCAAAGTAGGCCCGCAGGATCTCCTCGCCCACGGGCGCTGCCGTCTGGGACCCCTCTCCGCCATTGTCCAGGAAGATCCCTATGACGATCTCGGGATCGTCATAGGGCGCAAAGGCCGTGAACCAGGCATGGGTGGGCAGGTAACCGAACTCGTCCATGACCACCTGGCCGTGCTCGTCCAGCTTGGTGTACTCGGCGGTGCCCGTCTTGGCGGCGACCTCGATCTCGGGCAGGTTCACGCGCCAGGCCGTGCCGCCGGTCACCGCCAGCCGCATGCCCCGCCGCACCACCTCGATGTTCTCCGGCGAGATCTGCAGCTTGCGAATCGGGTCCGGCTCCAGCGTGCTGACCACGTTGCCCTCGCTATCCACCACCTGGGCAATGATTTGGGGGCGATAGAGCGTCCCCCGGTTCGCGATGGCGGCGGTGGCGTTCAAGAGCTGCAAGGGGGTGGCAAGCACAAAACCCTGCCCGATGGAGGCGTTGTACGTGTCGCCCGTGTACCAGCTCTCGCCATAGACCTGGCGCTTCCACCGGTCGCTGGGCACCAGGCCAGACGCCTCGCCCGAAAGCTCCACGCCCGTCGGCTCGCCAAAGCCAAACATGCGGGCGTACTGGCCCAGCCGCTCGATGCCCAGGCCCTGGAAATCCATGAACCCACCCGTAGCCTGGTAAAAGTAGATATCGCAGGATTGGGCGATAGCCGTCACCAGATTGATGCGGCCGTGCCCCACCTTGCTCCAGCAGTAAAAGGGCTGCGCCTGGCTCATGTCGTCAGGAAAGTAGCGGTTGGGCAACAACATCGTGCCGCGACACTCAAAGGTTGTCGAGGTGGTCACCACCCCCTCTTGCAGGAGGGCCGCGGCGGGCACGATCTTGAAGGTGGAGCCCGGCGGATACTGGCCGCTCACGGCGTGATTGACCAAGGGGTGCCGCGGATCCTCGTTGAGGGCCACGAAGTCCTCAAAGGAGATGCCGCCCGAAAAGAGATTGTTGTCAAAGGTCGGCAGCGAGACCATGGCCAGGATCTCGCCGGTGCGCGGGTCCATGGCGATGGCGACGCCCACCTCGGAGTCGGCCGCCTCCATGCCCTTGCGCAAGGCCTCCTCCACAGCGCGCTGAAACTCCGTATCGATGGTAAGGTAGATGCTATGGCCCGGCTCGGGGGGCTGCTCGGAGATGACGGCCGTCTCGCGGCCAAAGACATTCACCTCTACATGCTTCTGCCCCTTGACGCCCGCCAGGATCGCCTCCTGCGTGCGCTCGATCCCCGCCACGCCCACGGGATCATCCGGCGCATAGCCCTTCTCGATATACTCCTCCAGCTCGGCGCTGTTGATGCGCCCCATGTAGCCGATGATGTGGGCCATCAGGGGCGCGTCATAGTAGTAGCGCTGCGGCTCCGCCGAAACCACCACGCCGGGCAGATCCAGATGCTGCTCCTCGATGATAAAGGCGATCTGGCGGTCCACCTGCGTGGCGATGGGCACCGGCGAGTACGTACCGACGGTGTTCTCCTGCAGGATCTGCTCGATGCCCTGGGGGCTCTCGGAATCCACGGGCATCCCCAGCAACTCGCCCAGCCGCTCCAGGACGAGCCGGCGCTCCTCTTCCTCCCTGGGCAGGTCGCCAGGCACGATGCTGACGCAGAAACCCGGCACGTTGCGCACCAACAAGCGCCCCACGCGATCATATATGACGCCGCGAGGGGCGTCAACGGGCACCAGGCGATACCGGTTGCGGTCGGCGGCATCCAGGTACTGCTCCGATGAGACCACCTGCAGGTCCCACAGGCGAAAGCCGATCAGGGCAAAGCACAGCACCACCATCATACGGAAAAAGAGGGTGCGCAGCCGTGCGTACAGCGTGCTCATCTCGTCACAGCTCCACCGTCCTGGGCTCGAGACGTCGGGTGATCTCGTGCAGGATACCATAGACGGGCGCCATGAGGAGCGCGTGCACGGCCATCTCGGGCAGGATGACGCGCCCCAGGGTGGCGCCCAGAGGCGCCTGGTGCCCCGTGGCGCTCAACATGGCCACGAATACCAGGCCATAGACCAGGGTGCCCCCCAGGATCGCCAGGTACTTGAGGAACCATGCCCCCCGAAAGGCGTTGATCTCGCCCAGCCCCGCGACGAGGGTGGCAGCGGAGAGCGCCAACAGCGTGGAGCCAAAGGCGGCGCCCGAGTTCACCTCCAGCACGATGCCCCCGATCATCGCCAGCAACAACCCCTGTCTGATGCCACAGAACAGCACCCATGAAACGGTGAAGAGAAGGAGCAGATTGGGCTTGACCCCCAGAAGCCGAATGTCGCCCACCAGCGCTGTCTGCGCCAGGGCCACCAGGAGCGCCAAGGGCACGCCCAGGTAGAGCCCAATCGCCACCGCCCGGATCGGGCGCCCCTCTCGTTCGGAGAACACCCTCACTCCTCCGGCAGTTCGACCGGATCAAAGTTGAGCAACACCATCACCGATTCGAGATCCCGCAGGGCGACAGAAGGCGCAATGACGGCCTCCTGGAACATCTCGACATCGTCGCGGCGAACCTCTATCACCTGGCCGATCACCAGGCGCTTGGGGAAATTGCCGCCCAGGCCAGAGGTCAGGATCACGTCGCCTACCACCACGGTCTCGGATTGGGGGATGTAGCGCATGACGAGCTCCGAGCCGAGATGCCCCTGCACGACCCCGGTGGCCCGCGAACGCTGGATAAAGGCGCTCACCGAAGACGAGGGGTCCGTGAGCAGCATGACCTGCGAGGCGTTTCGGCTCACCTGGCTGATGCGCCCCACTAGGCCCGCATCGGTGAGCACCGGCATCCCCCGGGCCAGGCCATCCTCGGCGCCGCGATCAATGGTCAGATACTGGAGATAGTTGCCCGGGTCGCGGCCGATGACCTCGGCGGAAAGGAGCTGGTAGTTGGGCACCGCGCTCTTGAAGCCCAACTGCCGGCGCAGGTTCTCGTTCTCGATCTGGGCCTCGTGCAACAGGATCACCTGGTTGCGCAACTGGGCGTTCTCGGCCCGCAAGGCCTCGTTCTCCCGCTGTAGCTCGGAGGCGCTCCGTAGCCTGGCGAACAGCCCCGAGACGGGCTCCCACGCGCGCTTGGTGACCAACTGCAGGGGAGAGATGATCTGCGACAGGCTATCTCGCAATGGGTTGGGCGGGCCAAGGCTGTCGAACACCAGCCAGGCCAGGACGAGCAGCAAGGCCAGGATGACGACCAGAGCCCACTGGCGCGGAGCTTTCACCGGCATACCATCCCGGAGGCGCGCCTATACTTGCGAGCGCCGAGCCTGAGAGATGCTGTCGCGCTGAGTGCTGGCGAGCACCTTGTGATAGCGATCCATATCCTGGACGATCACGCCTGCGCCCCGCACCACGCAGGTGACGGGATCCTCCGCCCGATAGACGCGCATGTGACATTCATCGGACAAGCGCTCGGGCAGGCCCTGTAGCTGGGAACTCCCTCCTGCCAGCACGATCCCTTGCTCCATCAGATCGGCCACCAGCTCGGGCGGCGTCTCATCCAGCGTGGCCCGCACCGCTTCGACGATGACATTCACGGGGCCAGAGAGGGCCTCGCGAATCTCGACGCTGCTCACCTCGGTCGCCTCGGGCAGCCCCGTGATCAGATTGCGCCCCCGGATGGTAATCATCTGCTCCTCGGGCAGGGGATAGGCCGAGCCGATAGCGATCTTGGTGCGCTCGGCCATGCGCTCGCCGATCAGCAGGTTGTACTTCTGACGGGCGTACTGGATGATCTCCTCATCCATTTCATCGCCAGCCACGCGAATCGAGCGGCTCACGACGATGCCCCCCAACGAGATGACGGCGACCTCTGTGGTGCCGCCGCCGATATCCACCACCATGCTGCCCACCGAGTCGCTCACGGGCAGCCCTGCCCCAACGGCGGCGGCCATCGGCTCCTCGACGAGGTAGGCCTCGCGGGCGCCGGCGCTGAGGGCCGCATCATGGACGGCGCGCTTTTCCACCTCGGTGCAGCCGCTGGGAATACCGACCACCACACGAGGGCTGGGGTTGAAGAAACGCGATCGCTCGTGCACTTTGTGGATAAAGTAGTGCAGCATGCGCTCGGTGATATCGAAATCCGAGATCACGCCATCGCGCAGGGGGCGAATGGCGATGATGTTGCCCGGCGTGCGCCCCACCATCTCCTTGGCCTCGGCGCCGATGGCCAGGGGCCTCTTGGTGCTCGCATCCACGGCCACCACCGAAGGCTCATTGATCACGATGCCCTGGCCTTGCACAATGACGAGGGTTGTGGCAGTGCCCAGGTCAATGCCGATATCGCGGGAGAACAAGCCTAGCAGGGCGCTCAGCGGTTTGAACAAGGTCGTGCCTTCCTTAGGAGCGGGTCTTTACGCGCGCGATTATACCACAGAACCAAAGGCGACAAAACCTCTTGCGCCGGGTCCGCGCCCCTGCCCCCAGGCTGTGGCCCTGATGGCTCTCGACATGAGCCCAGCGGTTCGCTATAATAGGTGTGTCCGAGAAGATACGCATCCCGCCGAGCCTGCGGCCCGGGGGCCAGCGCGGCGGGCATGGCAAGAGGGCAACGGTCTTGTTTCAGGGTAGGAGGGAGTCTGATGCTGGTCAAGGAACGGATGTCGCGTCATCCCATCACCATTCGGCCCGAAACATCGCTTCATGATGCTCTGCGGATCATGCGCGAAGAGAAGGTCAGGCGCTTGCCCGTTCTCAACCGCGATAATGAGCTGATCGGCATCGTGCTGGAGAGAGACCTCCTGTACGCGTCCCCCTCGCCAGCGACCAGCCTGAGCGTGTACGAGCTCAACTATCTCATGTCCAAGATCACCATCGAGAGCTTGATGACACGGGATGTAATTACCATCGCCGAGGATTGCCCCCTCGAGGAGGCAGCCCGCATCATGACGGACAACCAGATCGGCGGGCTACCCGTCATGCGCGATGGGCGGCTGGTGGGCATGATCACCGAGAGCGACCTGTTCAAGGTCTTTCTGGAGCTCTTGGGGGCGCGCGAGTGGGGCCTGCGGGTGACCATTCAGGTGCGGGAGGGGCGGGGCGTGCTCGCCAAGCTCACCCAGGCCATCTCTGCCTATGACGCCGATATCGTGAGCCTGGGCACCTTCTGGGGCGACGATCCGACCAGCCGCCAGATCGCCTTCAAGGTTCAGGGGATCACCCGCGAGCAGATGATGGGTATCGTCGAGGACCTGGGGGCCGAGCTGGTGGATATCCGCGAGACACGCTAGCGAGGCAACGTCAGTGGCTTGCTGGGGCCGCTCGGCGCCGCTCAGTCGGAGGGCGCCGGGCGGCCGTTTGTCTCTGAGCAGCGCGCCAGCAGGGCGGCCAACGCCCGCGCCGCCACAGCCCGGTGACTGATCTGGTTCTTGATCTCCGGCGGCAGCTCGGCCATGGTGCAGCCCCGATCGGGCAGGTAGAACACGGGGTCATAGCCAAAACCATGCTCGCCCCTGGGGGCGCAGGCGATCTCGCCCTCGATGGCGCCCTCGGTCAGGGCGCGGCGCCCGTCGGGCCAGGCGATGGCGATGACGCAGCGAAAGCGGGCCGTGCGCTCGCTGCGGGGAATATCCTCCAGCTCCTCCAGGAGCTTGCGGTAGCGATCCTCATCGCTGGCACCAGGACCGGCGTAGCGAGCCGAATAGACGCCGGGCGCGCCCTGCAGGGCATCCACCTCCAGCCCTGAGTCGTCCGCCACGGTGACCAATCCCGTGGCATCGCAAAAGGCGCGGGCCTTGAGCAAGGCGTTCTCGGCAAAGGTGGCCCCCGTCTCCGCCACCTCCAGCTCTATCCCCAGATCGGCCAGGCTGACGAGCTCCACGGGCACCTCGCGTAGCAGCTCGGCGTATTCGGCCAGCTTGCCGCGATTGTACGTAGCGATCAGCAAAGGCATCTTCGTCTCTCCCCTCTGTGAGGCACGAATATAGCATGGGGGGGATGCCCGCGCAATTACCGCCGGGCAGCGCCGGGGTCCGCCGCCCTTATGGGGTGGCCGATCCTCTGCGCCCGACGGCCTTGAAGAAGGTATAGCAAAAGACGCCGTCCGCCTCGGTCGTGCGGTGCAGATCGGCCACGCCCCTGTCAAAGTCCTTCGCCTCCACGAGCCCGGCGGCGATGGAGGGCTCCCTGACGCCTTCGATCATGGCGTTAAAGGTCTTGCGGATAAAGCCATCCACGAGGCCGGGCCTGCTGGCATCGGCATAGACCATGCGCGGCGAGACGTGCACGGCATCGAAACCGGCCTCTCGGAGCAGGGGATAGAGCGTGCGGCCGACCAGGGCGTTGCCGCCGGCCCGCGCCTGCAGCTCGATCTGGCACCCGATCGCCCTTCGGGCAGAGGCGCTATCCGGATAGAAATAGGCGGAGCCGTGATCGCCCTCGATCACCGTGATGGTGCCGCCAACCTTGAGGACCCGCCCCAGGGCCCGCAAGGCCTCGATCGGGCGAGCCAGGTGCTCCAGCACAAAACACACAAAGACGTGGTCGAGCGATTCCGGCGGAAAGGGGAGGCTCAAGATGTCGGCCTGGCAGACGGCCACGTTGCGCAGGCCGGCCGCCTGCACCACGCGCCGGGCCTCGGCGGCGGAGGTCAGCGAGAGATCCACGGAGACGATGTGGGCCCCGGGGCTGTTCTGCGCCAGGGTGACCGTTTGAGCGCCCACCCCACAGCCGGCCTCCAGGATCGTGTGCCCCCTGGGATAGGCCGTATCGCCATGCAACAGATCCACCAGGGTATGCGCCTGATCCTGCAGCCTTTGGGCTTCGGCCGCATCGTAGCCGTGTACGTATCCTGTGCTCATGCCAAGGCTCCTTGCGCTGCCCCGCGCCCCTGCGCTCTCGGGCAGAGGCGCGGGGCCCACGTTGACCTACTTTCGCCCGGGGTACCATTCGGGGTGCACGGCCAGCAGTTGGTCCCACTGGTCATAGTTCTCTCGCAGGCCAGGAGTACTCTGGCCACTGTACGTCAGCCGGTCGAGAAAAGCAATCACCCGACGCATACGGCCCTCGATCAGATTGACGGCCACAGGGCGTGTGGGGCTGTTGATCTTGAGATACCAGTGAAAGCCGTGGATCAGGCGATCGATGGCGATCATGCGCTCGCCCGGGGTGCGGGCCAGGGGAAAGCCCGCCACATAGGCGCGGAACTGCTCGAGGACGGGCTCGGCGCCGCTGAGCTGCGCGTGCTGGATGGTGGCAAAGTAATCGCGCCAGGGCAGAGCCCAGCCGCAGTCGCAGCGCAGGATCTCCTGCTCCTTCCAGGTACGGGTGATCTCGGCGCTGCAGCGGGGGCAGCGCACGCGGCCTGCCCGGGCCTCGTTGGCCTCGATAAAGCTCTGGCACCTGGCCAGCAACGCATAGCCGACCTCATCCAGGAGCTCCTCGTCATAGATGCCCTGGGCGTCGGTCTCGTAGAGCCTGCGGATCAGGGCCTGGGGCACGCGGGGCGCCCAGGCGGGAAGAAGCTGTGCATCGTCCATGGGCTCGCCTCCACCCGGGGCTGCAGCGAGAGCGAGCCGCCTGTTCAGGCGGCCCCGAGGCAAAGAAAAGGGCGCGCAGCAAGGGGGGGTGCTACGCGCCGGGGATGTGGGGCTCTGATAGCCGGTGGCTATCGAGTCACGAAATCAGTAATACAGCACGGGAACGCTGCTGCGACTGGTGATCCAGGCATGCACTTGGCTGGCAAAGCCCTGGAACGTGGTCGCCTTGATGGACAGGATGGCGTTCGCCTCTTCGGGCGTGAGCCCAAAATCGCCGATGACGGCAGACGCGTCCTCCAGCAGGTGCTGCCGGAATTCGGCATCCACGATCGCGGTACCGATGAGGGCTTGGATGTTTTCGTGTCGCATGCTGTCATCTCCATCGCTAACAGAGCGTGATTGTCAAAGTTGTGAAAAAGGGAGCTACTCGAGGATGTCCGGCGTCTGCTGGCGAATCGCCTTATCAGAAGCGCCCGGTCGCATCGCTTGCTGGAAAAAGATCAGGATGCCGATGACCAGAAGCACATCCCCGATGCTGAATACGGTTGGCCAGGGGCCTTTGAGCACGAATATGTCGCCGAGGAACCAGAGCTGCGTATCGGCGCGGGCCAGAAGGATGTCTTTGGCGCCCAACACTCGCGCGCCCGCCTCCATCTCGCTCACCAGGTGGGTGAGCCCGGCTCGTTCTACCGCCTCCGGTGTCACCGGCATGTAGCCGCCGTTGAGCGCCGTCACCAGGGCATTGAGGCCCAGCCCCACCCCGATGACCAGCACGCCTGCCACCCGGTAGTTGATCACGATCAGGCCGATCAGGACCGCGTAGGAGAGCACGAACAGCCACGCTGCCAGGCCCTCGACTTGCTGGACGTAGACGGCCACTACCTGCAGGCCTATGGCGATAAAGGCCAACCAACCAAGTTTGAAAGGTACTTGAGCGAGCCTATTTAGGCTGCCTCCCCGTAACAGGGCAATCAAAATCGAAAGGGCAACTGCCAGAACCAGAATCATGATAGCTTGCTGGGCTCTGGTTCTGCGTCTATGCGCCTAACTCAGGTGCTCCAGGGGATGGGCGCGCCGGCCGCTACGACCAATGCCGCCGCCGAGAGAACCACGTAAACGATGTGAACGAATGCCTTCTTCATGATTGCCCCCTAGTAATCCGTGGGCCAAACACCCGAAGGAAATATAGAATCATGTCGATGATGCTACCGCCACCGCCGCCCGAGCCGCTCCAGGGGATGGGCGCGCTCCCGGCCACTGCCAGCGCTGCCACGGAGAGCACGGTGTAGACAACGTTCCGATGCAGTCGCTTCATTCGGCTCCCTCCTGTAGCTCAAGGTTCGCCGTAAGAATACACAGTGAGACTCACGGATCACTCACGAAATGGCCCCGAAACAAAGAAAAACGCGCGATTCGTCGAGAATTCGCGCGTTTGTTCGCAAGGGCTTTTGGGAGATCAGAAGGGCTCTCGGGGTACCTCGCCATGGTGGATCAGCTCAAACATGCGTTTCGTATCCGGGCGCGGGGGCACCCCCATATCCTGCTCGATCACCCGGCTGCAGGCGCGGAACTGGCGCATGGCCCCCGGCGCATCGCCCAGCTTGGCCCGGCACCACATCACGCCCCGATGGGCGCGTTCGTCCAGCTCGTCCAGGGCCAAGACGCGCAGATAGAGCGTCTCGGCTGCCTCGGGGCTGTCGTGCAGAGCAAGGAAATCCGCCTCGATGGTCAACAGGCGGATCATCTCGTTTTGCAGCGCATAACGGATCTCGACGCACCAGGGATAGTCCTGCGCCTCCAGGAACTCGTTGCGGTAGAGATCGATGGCGCTGATGCGGGCGATGCGGCCCGATTCGTCGCGGGCGCGGCCCAGGCGCGCCAGCTGCTCGAACTCGGCCACATCGTAGCGATACTCCAGGTTGGGGCTCAGCCGATAGACGCCGCTCATCTGCACGATGGCGTTCTTGTCCAGCGCCCGGCGCAGGCGGTAGATGGTCGAGTGGAAGAGGCTTTCGCTGCGCGCCTGCGAGTTATCGGGCCACAGCATGTCGCTGATTCGCTCTTTGGATAGGCCCGCGGGATACTGGGCCAGCAGGAACGCCATGGTGCGCGCCACCGAGGACTCGAAGTCGCGCACGATGTTGCCCTTGTAGATGACCTGGCTGCCATCCAGCGCCAGCAGCTCCAGGTCGGCATCGGAGCGCACCACGCGCAGCCTCGGCTCCATCACCACGGCGGGGAAGAGCTCCTCGATCTGCGCCCGAATGTGGACGGCATCCAGCCCCCGGATATCCCACTCGGCAATATAGGGCAACAGACGAATGGCGTTGGGGCCCTCGGCCACGATGAACTGGTCGGTGCCCAGCCGCACCGCCAACTCACCCAGACGCTCCAGGGAATCGCGCAGTGTCTGGGGATCGCTATCCTGCCGGGCCAACAGGGCCAGTTGCAGGTACACCCGGGCCAGGTCCCGCTGGGCGCCGGCCCGCTCGAGCCGCTCCCCCGCCTCGGTCAGATGGCTCGCCGCCTCCTCGGATCGCTGCTCCTGGACGGCCAGCGCGCCAAAGGCCAGGTGCGCCAGGCCAATGGGCTCATCAACGCCCTGGCGCTCGCTCTGATCCAGCGCCTCGGTGAGCACCTGCCACGCCCGGGGCGTGTCCTTCTTCAGGCGGTACGCATCGCCCATCGAGGCCAGCACGTACAGCGCCAGGCCCACCGACCCGATGGACGACGCCACATCGAGGGCCTCGCTGTACAGCGTCAGGGCTTCGTCCAGCCTCCCCCGATCCTTCTGCAGATCGCCATTGTTCAGAAGGGCATAGGCCTCCAGGCGGCTGTTGCCGATCTGGCGGGCCTTTTCGATGCTCTCTTCATAGCGATTCTGTGCTTCGGCATACTGGGCCTGATGGTGGTGGATGACGCCCAGACCTTGCAGGGTCATGGCCAGGTCAGCAGGGTTGCCCACGCGCCGCCAATGCATCAGGGCGCGGTGGAGGTAGCGCCGCGCATCCTCCATGGCACCCTGCAGGTGCAGGCTGGTGCCCATGTCGTGGGCGAGATAGGCTGCGCTCACGGTATCGCCGTGGGCCTCGGCCAGCTCCAGGGCGCACCGCATCTCCTGGACGCCCTGCTCTACGTTCCCCAGCATGTGATAGCAGATGCCGAGGTTCTGGTGCGCCCGCACAAAGGAGGTGGGATCCTCCCTCTCCTCGATGGTCTCAAACACGCGCTGGCAGGCCGCCATGGCCTCGGGGATGTGCTCCTGAATGCGGTTGAGGATGGCCTGCTGCACCAATACCTGGGCCAGGCCGGGCCCGCTGCCCCGTTGGGCGTAAATCTCATAGGTCGGCTCCAGCAGGCTCTCTGCCTGCTCGTAAGCGCCCTTTTCGGTGCTGATCTTGGCCCGCAGCAGCATCAGGCGGGGGTGCTCGCGCAGAATCGGCTCGGGCAGGGCATCGATCCACGCCTGCACCTCGTCGCGGCGCCCGGCATCGAAATAGTCTTGCGCGACGAGCTCCAGAGCATCGGCAGCGCGATCGTGAGCCTGGGCGGTGAGGAATCCCTGGATGGCCCACGGCCAGCGCCCCTGGTTTGCCATGAGGCGCGCCTCTCCGAGGCACAACTGGCGGTAGTCCTCGGGGCGCTCGGTCTCGAGCTTGTTCACCAGGAACTCGCGGAAGAGCTGGTGATACTGATACCAGCCCGCCGAGCTGTTGATCTCAAAGGTGAACAGGCCTTGCTCCGTCAGGCTGCGCAGTATCTGGGCCGAATTGCGGATACCCAGGAGGGAATCGCAGAGCGGAGCGCTCATCTCCTCCAGAACGGAGCTGCCCAGCAAGAACTCTTGCATCTCGCGAGTCTGCTGAGAGAGCACCTCCTGGGCCAGATAGTCAAAGATATTGTCCAGCGAGCCGGATAGGTTGACGATCTCCTCGATCGTCTCGTTCCAGCGGGTCTGGGCAGCCAGCAGGATGGCGGTGATCCAGCCCTCCGACCGGGCCGTCAGGGCATCGAGGCGCTGGGGGTCCACATCGGTGATGCCCCGCAGGGCCAGCACCTGGCGGATCTCGTCGCGGGTGAACTTGAGCTGGCGCACGCCCAGGCCCACGATCTCCTCGCGGGCGGCCAGCCGGGTGAGGGTCAGGCGACGCGGAATGGCTCGGGAGGAGATGACCAGGTGGCAGTGCTCGGGTAGATAGCGCAGGAGCCCGTCCACCAGGGCATTGACGGGCTCGCTCTCCAGCACCTCGTGATAGTCATCCAGCACGATGGCAAAGTAGCCGCTGATCTTTTCCTCGATCTCGGCGATCAGCAGGCGGATGAACGGCTCGACATCCTCAGCCTGGCCGCGGAAGGAGTGCAGCGCGCGAAGGACGCTCTCGCCGAAATCAGGAAAGCGCCGCTGGATCGAGGCGACCAGGTACTCGACAAAGGTCAGGGCATGGTTATCGCCGGCATCCAGGCTATACCAGCAGACGGGGAGCTCGGCGTCGTGGGCATAGTCCACCAGGAGCGCGGTCTTGCCATAGCCAGCGCCGGCGGAGACGAGCACCAACTTGTGGTTGATGTTGCTATGCAGAAACCCTACCAGACGCTCGCGCCGCAGCATGGTGGGAGCGCGCTGGGGGATCTGGATCTTGTTGCTGATCAGTGGGAACTCGCCGTACATTGCACGGAAAGCCATCTCTGTGGTGGGCACAATAAAGAAGGGGGTGCGGCACGCCGGATCGGCTGAATGCCAGGCCGTTGGCAACCGGCACGACTCAAATCACAGATCGCTCTCGGCCGAGCCCCGCCCTCCGGTTCCAAAAGTGATTCCTCTGCTGTTGCTTGCCGCCAACCGATTTTATCACCATTGCCCCGATTATACAATCGCAATCGCTCTTTTGTCGTTCGTCTTGATGAAATCGCTTGAGGCGCGTTACGGGGAAAGGGGTGCCAGGCCGCCCCATGCGCGGGATGTCCGTGGGGATGAGAGCAACCCAGGCCTCTCACCCCGACGCACCTTGCCATTGCAGCCCGCCTCGCTTGCGAGTAGACTGATCGGGATCGGAGCCGCAAGGCCGACTCCGGCAGCACGGCACGACAGAAGGAGGATCACCATGCGATTGCAGATCGGCAACTTTCCGCAGCGTCTGGACTTTGAGGGCAGGGTCGTCATCGGGGGAGGCCTCGGATTCGGCTCCATCGGCCTGGGACCGGATGTGTTCGATTCGTATCTGGCGCGCAACGCCGCGGATGAGCTCAAGGAGCTCCTGCAGCGCAATCGTGTCGCCGTAGCCACGGGGGCGATGGGCCTCTCCTGGAGCCTGGAGGGCAGCCTGTGGGACGAGGCGCTGGCCAGCGCCGAGCCGCGCCTCAAGCTGCTGGCCGAGCTGGGGGGCAAGGCCACCTTCATGTGCCCCAACCGCTGGCCCAAGGCCGTTACGGAATCGGAGTGGGAGTGGCTCGTGGCCAAGTTCCGGGCCTATTGCGATTGGGCCGGCCGCTATGACGTGCCGGTCGTGTTCGAGTTCCTGGGCCCCCAGGTGAGGCGGCCCGCCCCCCGGCAGATCATGTATCCCTGGGTCATGGGCTTGAACGCAGCTCTGGAGCTCATCGAGCGGGTCAATCGCCCCAATCTGGGCCTGATCCTGGATGTGATCCATTGGTGGGCCGGCGGCGGCACCTTTGAGGACCTGCATAAGGTCAAGGGCCTGCCCCTGACGCTTCATGTCTTTGACCTGCCTGAGGGAGTGGATCCCGAGACCATGGCCGATTCCGACCGCGTCCTGCCGGGCGAGGGATTCATCGATCTGGTGCGCTGGCTGCGCATCCTCAAGGATGACGGCTACGATGGCGACGTGCTGCCCGAGGTGCTGGGGGCCCGCGCCGTCGAGCTGGCCGAGGCCGATTCGTGGGAGGGGCCACGCATGGTGCGCAACGTGTACATGGATCTCTTCAAGAAGGTGGAGGCGGCGGGCTGATCGCTGCCGCGCACGAGGGCGAAAGGGGAACAACCGGATGATGCTTGCACGCGAGGGCGCACCACTGGCCGAATGGGTCGCCGACCTGATCCGCCGCATCTGCGCCGGGCCGGAGAACGCCCTGGGAGGGGCTTTTGATGAGCCCGCCTGGGGAACCCCTCTGGTGGGATTCGCCAGGGGCGATGACCCCCTCTTTGTGGCCTACAAGGAGCATGTGGGGCCCGAACACTGGACGCCCGCCGAGATCTATGCCCTCACCTACCCTGACGCCCCGGCCGAGCCCGCCGAGCTATCGGTCGTTTCCTGGGTGCTGCCCCAGACGGGGGCCACCAAGGCCGACAACCGGCGCGAGGCGCTCTACCTGGCGGAACGCTGGGCCCGCTCCCGCGTCTTTGGCGAGATTTTCAACGAGGGCCTGCGGCGGCAGGTGGCCGAGGCGCTCACCGCCCGCGGCTATCGCGCCGTTGCGCCGGCCATCTCGCCCCTGTTCAAGACCGTGGACTCGGAGCGCTTTGTCTTCTCCTCCACCTGGTCAGAGCGGCATGCCGCCTACGCCTGCGGGCTGGGCACCTTTGGCCTGAGCGATGGGCTGATCACCCCCGTGGGCAAGGCCATGCGCGTGGGCTCGGTGGTGGTCCGCGCTGAACTGCCGCCCTCGCCGCGCCCCTACACCGACCACCACGCCTACTGCCTGTTCTACGCCAAGGGCACCTGCGGCGAGTGCATCAAGCGCTGCCCCGTGGGCGCCATCACCGAGGCGGGGCACGACAAGCGCCTCTGCCGCGTCCATCTGGATCGCACACGCCCCCACGTGCGCGACGTGTACGGTTTCGCCGGGTATGGCTGCGGCCTCTGCCAGGCCGGCGTGCCCTGCGAATCGGGCATCCCCGAGGGCTTGCAGGGGAGCTAGCGCATCAGCAGCGGCAAACACAGAGCCCGGATACGTTGCTCAGCAACGTATCCGGGCTCTTGCTCTGCCGAAAAGCGGAGCTAGGCCAGCTTGGCCACCTTGGGCGGCTTGAGCTGTGTGGCGATCACGGCGGCGACCAGGCAGGCCACGCCGGCGATCACAAAGCCCGCAACCCAGTTGCCCAGGGCATCGCGGATGCCCGCGGCCATGATGGGGCCGATGATGCCGCCCACACCATAGGAGGTAAAGACCCAACCATAGTTCTCTCCCACATGGTCGGTGCCGAACAGGTCGCCGGTGACCGTTGGGAAGAGGGCAAAGGCGCCACCATAGTTGAAACCGATGATGGTTGTGCCGATGTAGAGCAGCGCCGGGATGCCGCCCATCCAGAAGAAGGCGATCATGATCACGCCTTGCACGGCGCACATGATGATCAGCGACAGCTTGCGGCCGATGCGATCCGAGATGGCGCCCCAGATGATGCGCCCGCCGCCGTTGGCGATGGAGTAGAACACCGCCATGGCGACCCCGGCGATGGCGCTGGCCCGATCGGCGCTAAAGCCTCCGGCCTGCAGCGCCTCGATGCCAAAGAGCTTGATATTCCCGATCACCAGCAGACCGGCCATGGCGCTAAAGAGGAACATGACCCAGATGCCATAGAACTGGGGGGTGCGCAGCATGGCGCCGGGGCCCATGCTCGGCCCCGCGTTGGTGGGCGAGTTGTTGGTGGCCTTGGCCGTCGTGGGCGACCAGCCCGGGGGGCAATACCCCGGCGGCGGGTTCACCAACCAGGTGGAACCCAGGACGATGGCCACGGCGTAGGCGATGCCATAGATGGTAAAGACGTTCAGCACGCCAAACCGCGCCAGCAAGCCGCCAAACTCCCCTGCAAGCTGGATCCAGATCAGGGCGCCAAAGCCAAAGCCCGCCACCGCCAACCCGGTGATCAGCCCCTTCTTATCGGGGAACCATTTGATGCCGCAGGCGATGGGGCACACGTAGGCCAGCCCCACGCCGATGCCGGCCACCAGGCCGACGAAGAGGATCTGATTCACAAAGTAGCCGAAAAGGCTGTTGCCCAGCACGCCGGCCAGGACATAGCCCGCGCCCATGACGATTCCGCCCGTCAGCGCCACGATGCGCGGCCCAGAGCGCGCCTGCCAGCGCCCCGCCAGGATCATGGTGAAGGCAAAGCTGGCCAACGACACGGAAAAGATGATCTGGGTCTGCGTCTTGGTGAACAAGAAAGGCTCTTTGGTCAGATAGGGCGTGTACACGCTCCAGGCGTACAGTGCACCCAGGCAGAGCTGGACCAGTATGGCGCCAACCACCACCAGCCAGCGATTCATGACTTTCGGCGAGTCCGTTGCTGTCATGGAGGCCCTCCCCAGCAGTTGATTGTGTGCGAAAAAGGGGGGCGCACCCGCAGCGCCATGCGCTACGAGTGCGCCCCTCCCATCAGGCGCCTACTTGCGCCCTTCGATCAGGTGTTCGACGACGCCGGGATCGGCCAGGGTGGTCGTATCCCCCAGATTGCTCAGGTCGCCTTCGGCGATCTTGCGCAGGATGCGGCGCATGATCTTGCCGCTGCGGGTCTTGGGCAGGGCATCGGTGAACTGGATCTCGTCCGGGCGGGCGATGGGGCCGATCTCGCGGCGGATCTGCTGCATCAGCTCGTTGATCAGCTCATCGGTCTCGGCCACGCCCTCCTGCAGGGTCACATACGCATAGAGCGCCTGGCCCTTGACATCGTGCGGGCGCCCCACCACGGCGGCCTCGGAGACCGCGGGGTGGCTCACCAGGGCGTGCTCCACCTCGGCGGTGCCGATGCGGTGGCCCGAGATGTTGACGACGTCATCGATACGGCCTTGCAGCCAGTAGTCGCCGTCCGCATCCTTGATGCAGCCATCGCCGGTGAAGTAGAGGTCATAGTACATGGTAAAGTAGGTATCGATAAAGCGGTCATGGTCGCCCCACATGGTGCGGGCCATGGCAGGCCACGGCTTGGTGATGCACAGCGGGCCGGATTCGCCGATGGGCGCCGGAGTGCCATCCTCCTTGAGGATGAGGGGCTCGACGCCAAAGAAAGGCTTGGAGGCGCTGGCGGGCTTGAGGGTATGGGCGCCGGGCAGCGGCGTGATCAGGATGCCGCCCGTCTCCGTCTGCCACCAGGTATCCACGATGGGGCAGCGGCTCTTGCCGATCTGCTCATAGTACCAGAGCCACGCGGCGGGGTTGATCGGCTCACCCACGCTGCCCAACAGCCGCAGGCTCGAGAGATCGGCCTTCTGGACCCAGTCGTTGCCGAGACGCTGCAGCGAGCGGATCGCCGTGGGCGCCGTGTAAAAGATATTGACGTTGAACTTGTCCACGATCTGCCAGAAACGGCTGGCATCAGGATAGGTGGGCACGCCCTCGAACATGAGCGAGGTGGCGCCATTGGCCAGCGGGCCGTAGACAATATAGCTGTGACCGGTGATCCAACCGATATCGGCGGTGCACCAGTAGGTGTCATCGTCATGGATATCAAAGATCAGTTTGTGCGTCAGAGCGGTGTACAGCAGATAGCCGCCCGTGGTGTGCATGATGCCCTTGGGGGCGCCCGTCGAACCGGAGGTGTACAGGATAAAGAGCGGATCCTCGGCGTTCATCGGCTCGGGCTCGCAGTACGCGGCGGCCTGGGCCATCTCCTCGCTCCAGTACACGTCGCGGCCTTCCTCCATGGCCACCTCGTCGTCGGTGCGCATCACGACGACCACCTTCTCCACGCCGGGGCAGCTCTTGAGAGCCTCGTCCGAGGTGGTCTTGAGGGGGATCGCCCGGCCGGCGCGCAGCGAGACGTTGCTGGTGATCAGCAGCTTGGCATCGCAATCCTGGATGCGGCTGGCCAGCGAGGAGGCGCTGAACCCACCGAACACCACCGAGTGGATCGCGCCGATGCGGGTGCAGGCCAGCAGGGCGATGGCCAGCTCCGGGATCATGGGCAGATAGATGGCGACCCGGTCGCCCTTGCCCACGCCATGGCTCTTGAGGACGTTGGCGAACTTGTTGACCTCACGATACAGATCCTGATACGTTAGGGTAACGACATCTTCTTCCGGCTCGCCCTGCCAGATGATGGCTGCCTTGTTCTTGCGCCAAGTGGTGACGTGCCGATCCAGGCAGTTGGCCGAGACGTTCAGCACGCCATCTGCGAACCATCTGTGCTCGATCTGACGCTCTTCGGTTTTCCAGGTGTACTCGCGTCCCTTGGTCGGGAACTGGATCCAATCGAGCATCTTGGCCTGCTCAAGCCAAAAGCCATCCGGGTCGTTGACGGAGCGGTCGTACATCTCCTGATACTGCTCCATGGACCCGATGAGGGCATGCTGCGAGAACTCGGGCGAAGGCGGGAAGCGCAGGTTCACGTTGTTCGTCTGCTCGGCTGACATTGCTTGGTCTCCTTTGGTCTACCTGTGTGGTACTGGAACCGACTTTCGAGGGAGGCGGGTATGCTCCAGAGCGTCGGCATCTGGAGCGCAGAGGCTCGGCCATGAGGGCTCCCTGGGCCATGCCTGGCGGACGCCCGCCGGGAGCTCTGCCACGAACCAGGGCGGGGCACACGCGCCTTCCACTCCAATGTAGATGCCCGGCTTTGGGCATTCCTGCCCGAATCTCGAAAACTTGCGAATGCGTAAGCAACTGCTTGCATTCAACAGCGTAACCGCGGCCTACTTTACCAACAACCAAAGAGAATGTCAAGAACGACGCGAACCAACCCATGACGTATCCCAAGCTCGTATGCTGCTGAATCGTAAATATCCGGTATGCCCGCCGCCTTCCGCGAGGCATCCTATCATGATAGCCACATATAGTAGGTTGCCTCAGGTGGTACACGATATGTCGTACCTTGGGCGTCGGGCGCAACGCCTCTTTCACCTGCACACTGGCCTACATTGACACCGCCCCTGGCCCGGGGGATAATCCCAGGCAACATCCACGGAAGGGGGAGCCTATGTCAATCGAGCAGTTGCGCCAACAGGTATACGAGGGCAACCGCATGCTGCCCGACGCGGGCCTGGTCACCTGGACCAGCGGCAACGTCAGCGGCCGCGATCCGGAGACGGGCTATATCGTTATCAAGCCCAGCGGGGTGCGCTATGAGGCCATGCGGCCGGAGCAGATGGTGGTGGTGGATCTGGATGGCCGCGTGATGCAGGGCGATCTCAAGCCTTCGGTAGATGCCGCCACCCACCTGTACGTCTACCGCCATCGACCCGACGTGATGGGCATGGTGCACACCCACTCGACTTTTGCCACGGCCTTTGCCGCCGTGGGCAAGCCGATCCCTGTGGTGCTCACGGCCATCGCCGACGAGTTCGGCGGCCCCATCCCCATCGGGGATTACTGCCAGATCGGCGGCGAGGAGATCGGGCGTGAACTGGTGCGCTCCATCGGCACCAGCCGGGCGATCCTCATCAAGAACCATGGCGTGTTCACCATCGGCCCCACGGTGGAGGCCGCCGTCAAGGCTGCCGTGATGGTGGAGGATGTGGCCCGCACCGTCTATTACGCGCTGCAGCTCGGTCAGCCCGATGAGATCCCCGCCGACGAGGTGGCCCGCGCCCATCAGGTGTACATGAATGACTATGGGCAATCGCGATGACCGCCCCTCCTGATCGCCCCGCGCGCAGCAGGATCACGCTATCGCGGCCCCGCAAGACGGTGCGCATCCATCTGAGCGATGGGCGCATCTATCAGGGGCCGGTGGGCACGCCGCTGTTGGATTTCATCGATGCCGCCTACACCGAGCCCGAGGCCGCCATCGTCGGCGCCCTGGTGGATGGCGAGCTGCGCGAGCTGAGCTACCCCGTGGTGCGCGATTGCGATGTCCAGCCCGTGGACACCTACTCCGCCGATGGCCTGCGCATCTACCAGCGCTCCCTGACGTTTGTCATGATCGTGGCGGCCCGCGAGCTGTTCCCCGAGGGGCGGCTGTATGTGGACCACTCGGTCACCCTGGGGGGGTTCTACTGCCAGGTGGAGGGGCGGCCGCCCTTCACAGAGGGCGAGCTGGAGGCCATCGCCGGGCGCATGCGCGAGATTCTGGCGGCCGACGAGCCGATCTACAAGGAGCGCCTGCCGCTGCAGGAAGCCATCGATCTTTTCGCCTCCCAGGGCTATGAAGACAAGGTGCGCCTCTTTACAGGACGTGAGGGGGGCGCCGTCACGGTCTATACCCTGCGCGGCGTGCGTGACTATTTCTACGGCCACATGCTGCCGCACACGGGTCGCCTGGGCGAGTTCTCGCTGGAGCACTATGGGCCGGGGTTCATCCTGCGCATCCAGATACGCAAACACATCTACCCCCTGGATTCCCACCGTCAGTATCCCAAACTGATGGGGGTATTCCGCGAGTACGGCCGCTGGCTGGGCATCCTGGGCATCGAGGACGTGGGCTCGATGAACGAGGCCATCGAGAGCGGCCAGGCCCAGCGGGCGGTCCTGGTCTCAGAGGCGCTGCATGAGAAGCGCATCTCCGAGATCGCCCAGGCCATCCTCGCCCGCGGGACCGTGCGCCTGGTGCTGATCGCCGGGCCCTCATCATCGGGCAAGACCACCTTTGCCAACCGGCTGGCCATCCAGCTCATGGCCTCGGAGCGCAGGCCGTTCCCCCTGGGGCTGGACGACTATTTCGTGGATCGCGAGCTTACGCCGCGGGACGAGCACGGCGAGTACGATTTCGAGTCGCTGGGGGCGGTGAACGTCCGGTTGTTCAACGAGCAGTTGGCGGCGCTGCTGGCGGGGCAACGGGTGCAGATCCCCCGCTTCGATTTCCCCACAGGCCGGAGCTTGCCCGGCCCTGAGGTCCAGCTGGATGGCGACGCCATCTTGCTCATCGAGGGGATCCACGGGCTGAACCCGGAGCTGATCTACCAGATCCCCGAGGAGCAGGTCTTTCGCGTGTACGTCTCGGCATTGACCCAGTTGAACCTGGATCACCACAACCGCATCCCCACCACCGATAACCGTCTGTTGCGGCGCATCGTGCGCGACCAGCGCTACCGGAGCATCTCGGCCACCGAGACGATCCGCCGTTGGCAGGGTGTGCGGCGAGGCGAGGAGCGCAACATCTTTCCGTACCAGGAAAACGCCGATGTCATGTTCAACTCGGCCCTGGTCTACGAGCTCTCGGTGCTCAAGCCGCTGGCCGAGCCGCTGCTGCTGCAGGTGCCCCATGGGGCGCCCGAATCGGTGGAGGCGCGCCGGCTGCTCAGCTTCCTGCGGTGGCTCAAGCCGTGCGATGGCTCCCTGGTGCCGGAGAACTCGATCCTGCGCGAGTTCATCGGGGGGTCGGTGCTGCGGGATTTCCGCTGGTAAAAGCGCGCGGGGGAGGGCTGTTCACAGCCCTCCCCCGCGTGGCGTTGCGGCCGGCTACCAGCGATACATCACCGTGTAGGTGATGGTCGCCGAGCCCTCGGCCCCGATCTCGACCTCGTACTCGATGGTGTTGGCATCCACCTCGGTATAGTCGGCGCTGCTTTCGAGCACCTCCGCATCCTGAGCGCGGTAGAGGTTCTCGATCAGCCGCACGGTGACCGGCTCATCCTTCTGGTTGCGCAGCTCGATCTCGATCGTCTCCTCGATCTGGCGCTCGCCCAGTTGGCGGAAGTTGGTCTGGGTGCGCTCGCCCACGATGTCAAAGGCGCGCCCCAGGGTCAGGTTGATCGCCTCGTTGCGAGGCGTGTGGTTGATGCTGGCCTCGCCCACCAGTTGGGCGCCCCCGTCAATGTCCTCTTTGTAGACGCGGACGATGCCCTGGGGGAGGGGCATGCCCAGCCCGCTCTCTTCGTCGTTCACGATCTCGATGCGCACCTCGGCATTCACCGGCGCAGCGCTCTCATAGTAGCGCTCGGTGATGGCGCTGCCCAGCCCTACATAGATGGGCGAGGTGAACTGGAAGACGTATTCCTTCTCCACCGCCACCTCGGGGGCCTGCACGAACTCGATCTGCTTGGTCTGGCGATCGCGCACCGTGACGGGGCGGGCAACCTCGTACAGGTGGTACTCGAAGAAGCTGCGCTCGGCCACCTGGGGCGCCGGGGTCGCCATGGCGCGGACGAGCATGTCCTCCATCGCGTACTCTTTTTCGACGACGACCTGGCTGATCTCGCCCGCCACGAGCTTGAGCTTGGCATCGCGATAGGTGGCGCCGCTGTTGTTATCCAGGCTGATCCAGCCGGTGAGCGAAAGCTCGTCATCGTCGGCGTTCAGCATGGCGATGTAATCGGCCTGCCAGCTAATGCCGCTGGTGAGATAGGTCACCTGCAGCTCCTGCTCGCCCGCCTCGTCGGCCTGCAGCAGCCACACCAGGGTGGGCCGGGTGATCAGCCCTTCGGGCAGGGCGGGGAAGGAGAACTCCTGGATCTCGTCGGCCTTGATGATGTTGATCCCCTCGTCCGTCGCCAGGATCACATCGTCATAGCCCGAGAGGAGCGTGCCGGTGTAGATCTGCCCCTGGCTGGTGGTCAGGCGGATCGGCTGGTCAATGTAGCGCTGCAGGAGCTTGTAGCTGCTGACCAGGTCGTACTCATAGTTCTGCTCCAGCAGGATCGTCTGGTTGGGGGCCGTCAGCGATACGACGTGCACCGTGGTCGGCTGGATCTGGCTGGCCACGTCGGTAAAGCGCACCTCGTTGATCCCGGCGGCCAGATCCAGGGTGCGCACCTCTTTGACCAGACCCAGGTTCTGGTTGTACACGGTGAGCTCGAGGGAGCCGGGCAGGGCCATGGCCGCGAGGCCTGCCTCCTCCTCAGCTGGTGATTCCTCCGCTACCGCCTCTTCGTCCTCGGCGGCCTCGTTGGTCTCCGGCGTCAGGGCGGCCCGCGACGTGGCAGTGGGGGCGACCGTCTGGGCAAAGGCGGTGGCGGTCACCGTCAGCACCAGGATCGCCGCAACGAAAATGAGATAGGCGCGGCGTGTGTTGCCTTGCATCGTATTCCTCCTAACTAGATGGTTCAGAACCCCATACACTGGAGACGCGAAACGGGTATGCAACGTTCCCGGCAAGCCACCGGTGCACATCTCCTGTGGTCATTATACAGGAGCCGCCGGTGCGCGGGTAGGATCTGACAGGGCGCGCACACCGCCCTATACTGCTTGCTCATAGCGAGCCTGATAGCGAGAACGTGTGAGGTGCTGTGCATGACGAGTGACCCGGTGATCGCCGATCTGTTGGCCCTCGAAGCCGACGCCAGTCTGCTGGAGGAAGAGGCCCTGGGAGAGCGGGTGGAGGCGCTGGAGCAACTGGCCTTTATCTACCAGGTCTTCCAGGCCAGGGGGAAGGCGGCCCAGGCCTACGGCGCGCGGGCCGCTGCCCTGCGCGCCCGCCTGGAGGCGGTCAATGCGCGCTACTTTGGGCGCGTGCGCCACTGGATGCGTCAGGACCAGGTCTTTGGCGAGCCGGTCCGGGCCCTGCTGGGGCGCTACTCCCGCTATGGCCAGCCTGATGACTCGGCGCTGCACATGGATTACGAGCCGGCCGATGCCCTGGTGGATGGCGTGCTCGAGCTGGATGCCTTTGCGGGCAGCCCCTCCGTCGAGCATCCCGATATCGTGCACCTGGAAGATACGCCGGTGCGCGTCCTCCTGGATCTGGTAGACCACGTGCCCTTGGAGCAGGGTGATTGCTTTTGCGATCTGGGCGCCGGATTGGGGCGCGCCGCCATCGTCGTGCACTGGCTGACGGGGGCGCCGGCCTGCGGGATCGAGATCCAGCCTGATTACCACGCCTTCAGCCGAAGGTTGGCAGCCTCCTTTGGGTTGGATCAGGTGACTTTTGTGCTGGCCGACGCACGCGAGGCCGACCTGTCGGCCGGGACGGTGTTCTACTTGTTCACGCCGTTCAAGGGGCGCATCCTGCGGGCGGTGCTGGATCGGCTGCGGGCCCGGGCGCAACAGGGTCCGATCACGGTCTGCACCTATGGCGCCGTGAGCCTGATAGTGGCGCAAGAGCCCTGGCTACAGGCGGTCGCGGGGGGCAAGCCCCACGAATTCGCCCTGGAGATCTGGCGCAGCGCTTGAGGCCGATGGCTAGGGCGCTGGGGCCGGCTCGCGTATGCGCAGCGGCACCCGGTTGCTGGGGATGCGGTTGTTCTCCACCACCAATTCGCCGCTATGGGCGCCGGTGGGTACCCGCACTCGAATCGTGCCGCCGCCTGCATGGCGCCACTCCCAGGCCGTCGCCCGGCCTGCATCAACGCCGCCGATGGTCACCCGGTCGGTGCTCTCCTGGCTCGGCCCAAAGCTCATGCCAGAGATGGTTACCTCATCGCCGGGGGCAGCCTGACGCGGCCGCACCGACTCGATAAAGGGGGCATAGACCCGCGCAGCGTCAATGGCCCCCTCGCATCTGCGCTCATCTGCCTCTGCCCCGGTGAGCCCCGAAAGATGGCCCATCTCGTGCAGCAGCGTGGCAGCGATCTGCCAGCGCCCGATGCGATAGATCAGGGTATCATAGGCCATGTTGCGGCCGCCCTGCTCGCTCAAGCCCTGGCTGCCCTCGCTGCGCAACTCCCACACCTGGGCGCGATTCGCCACCTGCTGCAGGGTGTTCAGTGTGCCGCCCGGGGCATTGTCGCGAAAGTAGGTGATCAGCCGTCGCGAGCGCACCTTCTGATTGATGATGGCCACCGCCGCGCGCACACGAGCCAGGTGCTCTCGCGGCACCATCTTCCAATCGGGATCGGCCGTCGCCGTGCGGGGGATCGAGATGCGCTGCAGGCTGTTCTGCCGGACGCGGCGCAGGGGCCAGGTGAGCACGGCCTGCTCACGCTGGCGCTGGGGAGAAAGGGTCACGGAAGGAAGGGGGGCGGGTTGCCGGCCCAGCAAATGGCCCACGGCGCGGTTGCCGGCCCTGTGCTGCAGGCCCAGCAGATCGGTGGCTCGCCAGCTCGCCGGTTCGGCCGCCAACTGGGCGTGGGCAGGACGGGCATAGGCGACGCCTGGGGTGAGGAGGCGCTCATCGTCGGCCACTGCAGCGCGGCGACGGCGCACGCGGGCCTGCCGGAGCTTGATCTTGGTACGCATGGCACCTCCCACAAGGAACCCAGCACGACATAACTATCATGGGGCTATATGGGGAAAATGTCAAGTCCAGGAGGGGCCGAGTCTTCTATTGGCAGGCCTGCCAGGGGCGAGGCAAGCCTCGCCCCAACTTGGGTATAGACGCGCGCCCGCTCCCGATGGCGCCCCTACTCCTGCGAGATCACCACGACGCCCAGCGCCCCGGGGCCGCTGTGGGTCGCCAGGGCTGCGCCCGTCTCCGTGACGGGGACCTGCTCCAGGGGCACGCCGCTCACCTGGGCAATCTCCGCGGCCAGTTGGGCGGCCTCGTCGGGGCAGGCCACGTGGATGACGCCGACCGTCTCCGCCGGCAGTTGCGCCTCGGCCAGAGCGATCAACCTCTTCTTGGCGGCGCTGCGCTGGCGGGGTTTCTCGATCAACGTCAGCGTGCCATCATCCACCATCAGGATCGGCCGGAGCCGCAGTAGCGTCGCCAGCATGCCCACCATGCGGCTGGCGCGCCCTCCTTTGACCAAATAGTCCAGCGTATCCAGGGCAAAAAAGAGGTGCGTGCGCCGCTTGAGATCCTGCACCTGCGCCACGATCTCGGGCATATCGGCGTCGTCGCGGGCGGCCCGCACGGCCGCCAGCACCAGCAGCCCCTGGGCCAGGGAGAGGGAGCGCGTGTCCACCACCGTCACCTTGTCGGCCCCGAACGAATCGGCGGCCAGAACCGCAGCGCTGTAGGTGGCGCTATGGATGCCCGTGATGGTCATGCAAAGGACCTGGTGCCCCTGATCCACCACGCGACGGAACGCCTCGGCAAAGGCGCCCGAGGAGGGCGCCGCCGTCGTTGGCCAGACCTCTTGGGCGCGCCGCAGGAACTCACCGATGGGCATGGTCTTGTCCAGGCAAGCTTCCTGGCCAAAGTGGTAGAGAAAAGGGATCTTTTGCACGCCGGCGACGAGGAGTTCTGCCTCCAATTCAGAGGGCAGATCGCAGCTCGTGTCGGTTACTATGCGTACGCCCATGCTCGTCCTCCCTCCTGGAAAGGGAACCCCGTCCCGCGCGTATACGCTCTCTATGAATAAGAACCAAAACGGGCGAAAATGTTTCACTTGGGTTTGGGTCCGCGCCCCGGCTGCGATACACTGTGGGCCATTGCACGGGGCGATCCTATGATGCGCAAGGAAGGTGCCATGTTACCGACATCCGACATCCAGCGGCCTCCCAGGGAACTCATCGAGAAGCTGTATGGGATCAGCGCAGCCACGGCAGCGGGAGAGCTCGGGCGCCTGGGCATACGCAACCCGCACCTGGTGGGGCTGACCTGCCATAGCCCCGGGGCCAAGGTAGTGGGGCCCGCCTTGACGCTGCAATGCATGCCCCGGCGCGAGGACCTGCACCCGGTGGGCGAGTACCAGACGCCCGAGCGCCAATTGCACCGGCAGGTGCTCTACCACACCCAGCCCGGCGACGTGGTGGTGGTAGATGCCCGCGGTGACCTGACCAGCGGCATCTTTGGCGAGATGATGCTGACATACTTCAAGGGGCAAGGCGGCATCGGCGTCGTCATTGACGGCTGCATCCGCGACTATCCCGAGGCCAGGCACCTGGGCTTGGGCCTGTGGCTCAAGGGGGTCACGCCCAACTTTCATGTGCAGACCAACATCTTTCCCCACGCCGTGAACGTGCCTGTGGCGGTGGGCAACGTGCTGGTGATGCCCGGCGACGTCATCATTGCCGATGACGACGGCGCCGTGGTGATCCCCGTCAAGCTGTTGCCCGAGCTGGTCAAGCGGGCCGAGGAACACTCCGAGTGGGAGGAGTTCACCCGCCTGCGCCTCTCTCAGGGCGGCGACCTGCGCAAGTACTACCCGCTGAACGACGAGGCCCGCCGCGAATACGAGGCCTGGCGCAAGGAGCAGGGCTAGCCGGGGCACTGGACAGGGCATCTCCGGAACCGCTCTTGCCGCCCTTGCCCACACCCAGCTTGACATAGCGGCCCTGGCGCGGCTATGCTGGGCATGCCGTTGCTGTTTACCGTTTTCTGTAAGGAGATTGCACCATGGAGACGCGACCATTCGGCAAGACCGGTGTTTCGATGCCCATCCTCAGTTTGGGCTGCCAACGGCTGGTGGATGAAGAGGGCTGCTCCGAGGCCCAGGCCGTCGAGATCCTGCACACCGCGCTGGAGCGGGGCATCCGCTACTTTGACACAGCCTGGGTCTACTCCCGGGGGCAGAGCGAGGAGCGGGTGGGCCTGGTGGCCAGGGAGCGGCGCGACGAGATGTGGATCGCCAGCAAGGTGTGGGACCCCACGGCTGAGGGCGCCAAGCGTCAGCTCGAGGATAGCCTGCGCCGCTTGCAGACGGACCACCTGGACGAGTGGCGCATGCACAATGTGATGAGCTTTGCCCGGCTGGATGCCATGACGGGCCCCGGCGGCGCCCTGGAGACCATGATCGCCGCCAAGGAGCAGGGCGTCGTGCGCCACATCAGCATCTCGGGCCATACCAACCCGCAGGTCCAGATCGAGGCGCTGCGACGCTACGATTTCAGCACGGTGCTCTGCGCGGTCTCCGTGCTGGACCACTTTATCTACTCCTTCGCCGAAGAGTTCCTGCCCGTGGCCCAGGCCAAGAACGTGGGCGTCATCGGCATGAAGATCTTTGCCTACAAGCGGCTGGGGCAGGTGGCTGACAAGGCGCTGCGCTATGCCCTGGGCCTGCCCCTGACCACGGTCATCGTCGGGTGCAGCAAGCTCTCCGAGCTGGAGGCCGACCTGGCCGTGGCCGAGAGCTTTACGCCCATGAGCGGCCCGGAGCGGCTGGCCTTCTTCCAGGAGATGCTCCCCCTGGTCAAGCCGGAGAACATGCCCTGGAAGGCGAACGACTGGAACCATCCCACGGGCTGGGCCCAGCGCTGATCGGCGCGGCGCCCCACGCCGGGATCCCGACCGCCCGCGGCACGTCCGCGTCGGGCGGTCGGGTGCTGGCCTAGCGGGGCCGCATCGCGATGGGCATATGGCGGTGCACGTGCAAGGCGGCGGGATCGTAAAAGTGGGCCGTCAGGCTCAGGTCCGCGGTCATCGCCAGGGACAAGGGGTTGTCGCTGCCGGAGGCGGCGCCGCTCCACCTGCCAAAGCGCCAGCCCGGCGCGGGGGTTGCCGTCAACGTCACAACCGTGCCATAGGTGTAGGTTGGCTCATCGGGCTCTCGGTGCACCGAGCCCGCCCCCTGGATGGTCACATCCAGCGTGTGTTCGGGCAGCGGCGCCAGGTGGAGGGCCCATCCCATGGCGACGCCCCAGGGCGTCCCCGACGCCATGGCGCGGAAATCCTCCCACCGCACCTCCTCGCCCCAGGTATCCAGCGAGGCGTACTGGAGCGCGGGGCTGGTGCGATAGCCAATCACCGCCACAAAGTGGTCGGTCGCGCCATCGCCGCCGGTATCCACCAAAAAGACCATGGGACGGCCCGCATCGATCTCCCCGGTCAGAACCGACCAATTCAGCCCCTGCCCCATGTAGAGGAGCTGGTAGGTGGGGGTATAGCTCGCCCCGCGCAGGCTGACGAATTCGACGAACGCCGGGCCGACATGGCTGGCCCAGCTCCAGCCGTAGTAGTTCCAGTGGTCGCTGCGCGAGGTGAACATGAAATCGGCGATGCTATCGCTCGCATGCGCCGGCCGGCCGGCCGAGAGATAGGCGTCGGGCAGCATCTCGGGCGCATAATCCTGGGGCGAGGCATAGTCCTCATAGTGGCGCTCGCTGCCGGGGGCAAAGGGGGAGGACGCATCGCCACCGGAGGCGATGGCCTGGTCCACCTCGTGCGTCTGGCTGGCCGCCGATCCGGGGATCAGCTCCGCGTAGCCTTGCCCATCATAGTAGCCGATTACCATGCCGAGGGCCGTGGGGCCGCAGCCATGGCGCCACTCGTAGGCCGGCACGGGCAGGGTCGTGGCGCTGAGGGCGTCTACTGCTCGGGGAGGCGCCTTGGCGAGATCCCGCTGCAACACCTCGGGCGGCGGCGTGGGGCCGGTGCGGCTCTGGGCATCGGCGATGGGGAGCGGGCGGGCCGCCAGCGAGGCCGGGGGCACCATGGCCCCCAGCAAGCCCAGGAGGGCGAGCAGCGCCAGCATTCGCCCCAACTGTCTCGGATAGTCGCCTCTCACGGCCTCACCTCGCGCAGGCATCCCCCTCAGCAGGTAGCAGACGTTTGCTGATCATAGCATCAGGCCGTGGCCGTGACCAGCCGGGCCCCGGGTAGACGCGCGGCCCGCCTCCGGGGGAGGGGTTCGGCAAGGCAAACGAGCGCAGGCGAGTCGCTCGTACAACAAAGCGACTCGCCTGCGCTCACTACATGCTCAAGGAGCGAGCAGATCATTTATCGGGCGTAAAAGGGGCGAAATCAGCGCCTCTGACCGATCGCGCGGATTGCGTAAGGGTCTCGCTAATCCACCTGGGCGACGCTGGCGAGCACATCCACGAACTGCTCGTCGGCCTCCTGGAATTCGATCGTGCCGTTCCGCCGGCGGATGGACATCACCGGCTCCTTGAGGTACTGCTTGCGCAACCCCATGAGGCTCTTCTTCTCGACGAGCCGATAGCATCGAATCGTGTCAATGCTCATCTCGGCGGTATAGCCCAGCGGGGCAATGCGGGGTTGCATGTCCGTAAGGAACTGCTTCAGGTTACCGCGGCAGGCCCAACGTCGGACGATCTGCAGCTTGTCTTCCATGATATCCACCATGATACCCTCCACCCACGATCAACAATGATTCCCCGCGAATAGGTACGCCGTGTACCATATTCTGACTATATTATGTCGCCTGGCAACCAATTGTGCATCCATCCTCTGTACGACGCTCATATCGTACGAACGTAGGATACCGGCCCGCTACCACCAGAGCGGAGGCCCCACCAGGGAGTAGTACAGGCGCAGCAGCGCCTGGCGCATGCCATCCAGCAGAGCCGACGCCCTGCCGTTCTCGCGAGCGGCAGCCCCCTGCGAATCCGTGTACCCGCTGCACGCCTGGGCCGAATCGGCACCCCCCAGAGGGGCGTCCAGCCGCTCCCAGGCGACCATGATCCGGGCGGTGGCCTCCGCGTCAAAGTACTCGATCATGACGGGCTGTTCGCCGCCGGCAAGCCACACCTCGCGGACCAGCGGGTCGGCGGGGGGGCCTTGCCAGGCGTTGATGACGAGCATCTCGCCCACGTACACCCGCACGCCGTCATCCGCATCGGCGGTAAAGCGGTAGCAGCCCGGCTCCAGGGTCACATCCCGGGTCCAGCGCACGGAAAAGTTGTCGGCGGGCAGCCCGGGGGCCGGGGCATCCAGGCCCCAATCGAACACGGGCACAAAGTCGTTGCGCACCACGGTGGGCTGGCCGGTGAGATAGCGGTTGGGATAGTACTCGCCGCGCCAGCCGGTGAACCAGACCGTCTTTTCCCACCAGAGCTTGATCCGCCCCGGTCCCTCCATGGCGCGATAGGCCAACAACACCTCGGTGGAACCGGCGCGATCGAGCCAGAGGTCGCCGATCATGGCGCTGCTATCAGAGGCATCCCAGCGATCGATCACGAGCTGGCCGTTGATCCACAGTCGCACGCCGCCATCGGCCCAGACGTAAAAGCGCAGCGAGCCTCCCTTGAGATCCACATTGCGCACCCAGATGGAGGATAGGGCCTGGTCAGCGAGTTCGGCCTCAGGGAGGGCGTCGAGCCAGTGGGTATCCAGGTAGGGCTGGGAGAGGGCCCCTTCTGCCAGGGGCTGGCCTTGGGGCTCTGGCGTGCTGAAGTAGTACACGCGCCAGGAGTCCGTTGGCGTATCCACGAGGGATTCAGCGAGCACAGCTCCCGAGCCGGGAGGGCGCTCGGCTCGGGAGCTGTTGCCGGGTGGCACCGGAGATGTGGGCACGTCTCCGGAGGAAGTGTTCAAATAGGACGCATCCGCCTGCGCTTGATCTGTGTCGCCACTAAGCGCGTTGGCCTGGCAAGCGATCAGGGCGATAGCTACCAGGGCTATTATGGCGATGCTTGCTAGCTTCATTGCGAACCTCAGTTGCCAGGTTCGTCATCGGGATACCCCTGTAACTTGCCTCCATTATAGAGACAACCTGCGAACCCCGAATCCGCCCTTTGGGTAATGTTGATGTCCTACGAAAGTTGTACTTGCAGTGAAAGGGCTGCTTTCCCTCAGTCTACCAGGTGATGCTTGAGGGCCAGGGCCACGGCCTCGGTACGGCTGGCGACCCCCAGCTTGGCGATGATGGTGCTCACATGGGACTTGGTGGTGGATTCGGTGATCCCCAACTCCTGCCCGATCTGCAAGTTGGTGCGCCCTTCCACCAGCAGGGCCAGCACCTGTTGTTCGCGAGGCGTCAGCGGCTCGATGGTGGAGCGAATGTCGGTGGCCGCCTGTACCAGGGCCTGGGTGGCCTCGGGAGAGAGGGTCGAGCGGCCCTGTGCTGCGGCGCGCAAGGCCGAGGCCAGCTCCTGGGGCGAGACGTTCTTGAGCAGATAGCCCACGGCGCCCGCCTGCAGGGCGCGGGGCACCAATTCGTTTTCGACAAAGCTGGTCAACGCCACCACCTGGGTCTCTGGGCAACACGCGCGGATCTGCCGTGTGGCCTCGACGCCATCCATCACCGGCATCTTGAGATCCATCAGCACCACATCGGGCCTCAGCTCGCGGGCCTGGCGCACGGCCTCTTCGCCGTTGCCCGCCTCGCCCACCAGCTCCATATCATGAAAGGCCCTCAGGCAGGTGCGCAGGCCGCCCCGCAAGATGCTATGGTCATCCACCACGAGTACCCGAATCACTTTGCCCCCCATCGCCCCCGGCTCCTTTGCTCTAGTCTGTTTCCTCATCGGCTTGCGCACTGGCGCTCCACAGCACCCGGACTGTGGTCCCGCCCCCCGGTGCGCTCTGCAAGGTCAACGTAGCCCCGATATCACTGGCGCGCTCGCGCATGATGGCCAGCCCCAGGTGGCCGTCCTCCACGGCCGAGGGGTCGAACCCCTGCCCGTCATCGCGTATCAGCAGCTCGACTCCCTGGTCGCCCCCGATGCTGCGGCGCCGCAGCCTGATCCAGGCCTGGTCGGCCAGGGAGTGTTTGACGACATTGTTGATCGCCTCTTGAGCGATGCGGTACAAGGCCACCCGCACCCGCGCGGGCAGGTTCAGGCTGCGCTCCGCCATGACGTGCACAGGCATGCGGGCGCTGCCGGCCGTGCTCTCGCCCAGGCGGGTGAGCAGCTCCTCCAGGGGCATCTGCGCCAGGGTGGCGGGGCGCAACTCTAGCAAGAGGGCGCGCAGCTCGTTCAGGGCGCTCCTGGCAAGCTGACCCAGCTCGTCCAGGTGAAAGCGCGCCTCCTCGGCGTTCTCTTCATAGATAATGGGGATCACCCCTGCCAGCAAGTTCACGGTAAAGATGGTCTGCGTGACCGAATCATGCAAGTCCTGGGCCAGGCGGTTGCGCTCGGCCATGGCCGCCAGGGTTCCTGCCTCGCGATAGAGACGCGCGTTCTCGACGGCCACGCCGATCTGGTTGCCGATGGCTGTGAGCAAACCCAGTTCCTGCGCGCCCAGATCCCTGGGCGCGCGGGTTCGCAGGTTCAGCAGGCCGATCAACTCGCCCTTGGACACCAGGGGCACCAGGATCACCTGCTGCCAGCCCTCGCGGCCCAAGACGGGCCATAGGCCGGTCTGGGCGAATTGGGGCCGCAGCCAGGCCTGGGCGCCTGAGGCGAGCTCCTCTCGCGAACCCAGGGCGTCCAGAGGGATCTCGCGCGTCTGGGGCAACTCCTGGGGCGTTTGGCCATGCTGAGCGATCAGACGGAGCACCTCGCTGCCCGGCTCCAGCTCGTAGGCTGTTCCGGTGCCCATGTCCATCAGCTCCAGCACCATGTCCAGGGCGGAGGCCAGGATATCGTGCAGGTCCAGCGATTGACTGACGACGCTGGCGATGGCGTTCATGGCCGAAAGCTCGCGGGTCCGCGCAGCTACGCGCCTCTCCAGGTCCGAGTAGAAACTCTGCAGGCGAGCAGACATGTGGTTAAAGGCCGCGGCCAGCTCGCCCAGCTCGTTGTTGGGCGGCACATCCACGATCTGCTCCATCTCGCCCTGAGACATGGCCTGAGCACTCTCGGTCAGCCGGTGGATGGGCCAGGTGATGCGGCGAATGGCGTGGGCCACCACGCCGGCGGGCACCAGCAGCGCCAACAGCAGAATGAACACCAGCACGCGGCCATAGCCCCAGGAGATACCGCGCAGGGCGGCCCAGCTCTCCTCCTCAACCAGGCTGCACAGGGTGTTGGGGATGGGGGCATAGCTGGCCACGATCTCCATATCGCCGGTATCCAAGCCGCGCCAGGTTCCCACAAACCCCGCCTGCACCGCCTGCACGGCAGGCCGATCCGATATATCGCTGCCGATCCGGTCGGGATCGTGGTGGTAGATCGCTCGCCCCTGGCTATCCACCAGGTAGACGCGGCTCTCCATGCGCAGGTCGAGGCGCAGCAAGCTGCGGTAAAAGGCCGAGGCCGTCTGGGGCTGAATGGCGAACATGCCCACCACCACCTCGCTCAGCTCGCCCTGGTCATCCAGCAGCGGGATGGCCACCGCCACAACGGGGCCACCCTGAGGGCCATCCTCCTCGATATCGGAGAGCAGCACGGGCACGGGCTGGGTGACGATGCGCCGAAAGTGGCTTCGATCTGACCAGTCGTGCCCCAGCAAATCGTAGCGCCGGGGGTCGGCCGCGATGACGACGCCCGAGCTGTTGAGCACCACCACGCCGCTATCGAAATCGTGGAGGTAGGCCTGCCGCGCATCGAGATGCGAGAGCCACGGCATTGGGGTCTCGCCCTCGGCGCCGGTGCGCATCTCGGCCAGGGCGACGAGGCGATCGGCATATTCGACCAGCTCGAGGCCCATCTGCCCCGCCAGCAGACGCGTCAGCTCGCGGTTGCGATCCATCACCAGCAGCTCGGTGACACGGGTATAGGTCCAGAAGCTAAAGAAACCCACGCCAAAGAGGATGACCAGGGTCGGCACGACCGACCAGGCCACGATCTGGGCGCGCAGACCTCGCAGATGAAAGCGCCGGAGCATAGGCACCTCGCCGTCAGCGCATGCCCGGAGGGGAAAGAGCCCCTCACGGCAATGTTGCTACCTGATTATAGCGCAGAAAGGGCCTGCCGGGCCAGAGGGCCCTGGCGAGGCCGGCGGGCGCGGCCCCTTGCCTGTTGGCGTAACTACCCGGCAGCCGGGCCTGCCTATGGTCATGCCAGACGCCGCGCGTGTGCGGCAAGCGATTTCCATGTATACTAGACGGGCCCACCTGGCGCACCGTACGCGACGGCCGGTGTCGCGTGGGGATGCTATGCTCAGCGCGACAGTCACCAGCAGGAGGAGAGAGCCATGGCAGAAAAGAACTATGCCAAAGCCCAGAGACTGAGCGCCCTGACCCTTTACCTGTACCGCAATCCCCAGGGATTGAGCGCCGCCGAGCTGGCGCGCCTGTGCGGAGTTCACAAGCGCACCATCCAGCGCGACCTGCACGATCTGGAAGAGATTAACGTGCCCCTGTGGGATGATGGCGGCGATCCGCCCCGCTACGGGGTTATCAGCGGCTACTACTTGCCCCCCATCCACCTGGACCTGAACGACGCCCTGGCCATCTACCTCTCAAGCCGGCTCCTGGCGCGCCACGCCGAGCTATACGATCCCCACATCGCCTCGGCGCTCTCCAAGCTGGCGGGCATCCTGCCAGAGCCTGTCGCCGCCCATATCCACGCCACCATCCGGCAGATGGCGAGCTATCAGCAGCAAAGCCAGCTTTCTGAGGTGCTGAGGGTGCTGGCGACCGGATGGGCCACCGGGCGCGTGGTGCGCATGCGCTACCAATCCGCCGGCAGCGAGAACGTTCACGGCTATCGCCTCAAGCCCTATTTCATCGAGGCGTGTGGCGACTATCGGGGCACCTATGTGATCGGCTGGGCCGACTACTTCGACGCCGTGTATACCTTTCGCGCCGAGCGCATCCTTGAGGCGGAGCTTACCGACGAGACCTTTGAGCCGCCCGCCGAATTCGATGGGCCCCAACTTTTGCGCAGTGCCTGGGGGGTCATGTTCGGCGAGGAGTGCCATACGGTGCGGCTCCGCTTTGCCCCCGAGGCCTCGCGCCGGGTGCGCGAGACCTGCTGGCACCCCACCCAGACCATCGCCGAGGAGCCCGATGGAGGCTGCCTGCTGCAGGTGCAGGTGGCGCATCCGGAGGAGATGCTCTATTGGATCCGCGGGTGGGGCTCTCTTGTCGAGGTGCTGGAGCCCGCCTCGCTGCGCGAGCGGGTCGCCGCCGATGCCCTGGCGACGGCGGCCAAGTATGACGGGCACACCGTTTGACAACGCCGGGGCGCAACTCGCATAATGCGCCCGTGGGTTGTGGCATGGCGCCGGCGCCCGTCGGCCTCAGGCGAGCGGGGCATCAGCTTGAAGGGAGTCCACCAATGACACAGGAGACCACCGCTGCCTCTTCTATCGCTCGTATCGAGTCGCGGCTGGGCACGCTGCATCAGGATGCGCTGCTGAACCAGCAGAGAGAGCAGCTGGGCGAGACCGACGCCCTGCTGCTGCGCCTGCCCCAGCAACTGGCCCAGTTACGCTCCCAGGGCTACGTCTACAAAGGGCGCCTGGAGGATCAGGTCGCCCAGCTTGCCAGGCGCTGGCCCTCGGCGCGGATGCAGGCGGCTCGCGACCTGGAGCATCAGGCCGTCTCGCTGCAGCCCGATATCGCCCGCGCCGACGAAGCGGTGCGCCGCCTGCAGCCCTTTAGGACGCAACGGCTCAGCATGGTTCAGCCCTCGATCCAGCGCGCCGAGGACGAGATAGCGGCCGTCGAGCGCCGCGTCCACGCCGCGCAGCAGGCCGTCGAGGGCGTCGTGGGGCCTGTGGTGGAAGAGATCCAGGCTGTGGCCCGCGAGGTTCAGGGCTGCGAGCAGATCCTCGAGTGGCTGGGGGGAGCGACCTTTACCCTGGAAGGGGGCGAAAGCCTGGTGGCCGCCACCGAGGCTCACCTGACCGAGGATGACGATCGGATTCCGGGCATCCTCTTCCTCACCGACCGTCGGCTGCTCTTCGAGCGCCGCGAAAAGGTGGCCCGCAAGAAGATCCTGTTCATCACCACCTCCTCCGAGATGGTGCGCGAGTTGCGCTGGCAGGCCCCCCTGGCCGACTTGGGCCAACTGGAGGCCAGCGAGGTGCGCCGCGCCCTGGCCCGTGACCGTGAGATGCTGGCCGTGACGCCGAGAAGCGGGGCCTCCTTCCGCCGCGCCGAGTTCCAGCTCGATACCGATTCCGATGCGTGGCGCGCCCTGATGCTGCGTTGCCAATCGGGCGAGATCGCGGCCGAGCGGGCCGGCGGCGCCCCCGAGCTGCCCGAATACGTGGTGCCGGCCAAGTGCCCCTCCTGCGGCGGCACGCTGCCCCAGGCCGGGCGCATTCGGGGCGTGGCGTCGCTTCGTTGCGAGTATTGCGGCGCCGCCGTGCCTCTGGAGCGCGCCTAGGCCCGCCCAGAGGCCGGGGCCCTGCCCGCCTCCAGGAAAAGCGAAACCGCGTGGGAGCTCTCCCACGCGGTTCGTTTGTGTTGTGGCTGAGGACTAGTAGCGACGTCCGCCGCCGCCACCGCCGCCAGAGCGGGGCCTGCCGCTATCGCGATAGCCGCCGCCGCTGCTGCCGCCGCCGCCACGCGAATCCGGGCGGGGGTTCGCCGTTGCGACGCGGATCGTGCGGCCGTCCAGCTCGGTGTTATCGAGCTGCTGGATCGCCTCTTGGGCCTCGTTCTCCGAGGCCATCTCGACGAAGCCAAAGCCGCGGGAGCGCCCGGTCTCGCGATCGGTGATCACTGTGGCCGACTCGACGTTGCCGACGGCGCTAAAGGCCTCGTACAGCGTTTCGTCTGTCGTGCGGTAGTTCAGGTTGCCGACAAAGAGCTTGTTGGACATGGGACCTTCCTTGGGAAGTCGTGTGCCCATCTGGGCACCGGTGAATGCTAGGACTGAGAGGGCTCTCGCGGCGTACCAGAACGTGCAACGAATGCCGGATCTCACAGAACGACCGACGGACAGGGCTTCTCAATCCGGTGGAGATTATGGCATGAATACCGGAAAGATGCAAAAAGGGGGCTATCAAGTGTGTTAAAGCAGGCCAAGCCAGGGTAGCGGGCTTTCCACTGCCTATTACGTCCGAGGCCGCCCCAGCCCTGGGACAAATCGCGCTCAAACCGTTTGTATCCGCTGGGCGCTTGCCCTATGCTATGCCTAGAGGTAAAGCTATGGACGGTCTCTTGGATGCCCTGTTGCCGCCGGTACGCCGTTGGTTCCGTCAGCGCTACGGCAAACCCACCCCACCCCAGACCCAGGGTTGGCCGCCCATCCAGCGGGGCGAACACACCCTGATCCTGGCCCCTACCGGCTCGGGCAAGACCTTGGCCGCCTTTCTGTGGGGCATCAATCGCATCTTTGAGCAGCTCATGGCCGATCCCGGCGCGCCGGGCGTGCGCCTGCTCTACGTCTCGCCCCTCAAGGCGCTCAACAACGACATCGCCCGCAACCTGGAGGAGCCCCTGGCGGGCATCCGCGAGACGGCCACGGAGCTGGGCATGGCCCTGCCCGAGCTGCGCACCGCCGTGCGCACCGGCGACACCACCTCCGCCGAGCGCCAGCGCATGCTGCGCAAGCCCCCCCATATCTTGATCACCACGCCCGAATCGCTCTACCTGATCCTCACCAGCCCGGCGGCCCGCGACATGCTGCGCCATGTGGAATCGGTCATCGTGGACGAGATCCACACTCTGTGCGGCAACAAGCGCGGCGTGCACCTGGCCCTCAGCCTGGAGCGCCTGGCAGCCCTGGCCCAGCGGCCCGTACAACGCATTGGCCTCTCCGCCACCCAGCGCCCTCTGGACGAGGTGGCCCACTTCTTGGGGGGACAGTCCTGGCGGCCGGCCGCCGATGGCGAGCGCGAGCTGGTCTCCCGCCCGGTGACCATCGTGGATGCCGGCGTGCGCAAACCCCTGGACCTGCAGATCGTGACCGTCGTGCCAGACCTGCGGCGCCTGCCCGGCGGCACCATCTGGCCCTCGCTGATCCCACAGGTGTTGGACGAGATTCGCCAGCACGATACCACCCTGGTCTTTACCAACAGCCGCCGCGCCGCGGAGCGGGCCGCCGACCGGCTGAACGAGCAGTTCGCCCTGGAGGACGCCGAGGAGATCGCCCCCGGCTCGGTCCAGGGGCTGCTGGTGGATGGCGTGCCCAAGGGCCAGGGGATGATGGGCACGGGCCGGGTGGGCGGCCCCTTTCGCGCCCATCATGGCAGCGTCTCCCGCGAGGTGCGCTTTGAGCTGGAGCAGGACCTCAAGGGCGGCGATCTAGCCGCCCTGATCGCCACCAGCTCTTTGGAGCTGGGCATAGATATCGGCTCGGTGGAGGCGGTGCTTCAACTGCAATCGCCCCGCAGCATCGCCCGGGGGCTGCAGCGCGTGGGCCGCTCCGGCCACCTGGTGGGCCAGACCAGCATGGGCCGCATCTATGCCACCCATCGCGAGGATCTGCTGGATGCGGCGGCCGTCGCCCACGGGATGCTCGAGGGAGACATCGAGCCTACCTACACGCCCCAGAACTGCCTGGATATCCTGGCCCAGCAGATCGTGGCCATGACCGCCGTCGAGCCTCGGGAGGTCGAGGCCGTTTACGACCTGGTGCGCCAGGCGGCAGGATACCAGAACCTCGGTCGGCGAGCCTTTGACGCCGTGCTCAGGATGATCAGCGGGGGCTATGCCAGCGACGCCTACAAGGGCCTGCGCCCCTGCATCGAATGGGATCGGGTCAACCACCGGCTGCTCCCCCTGCCCGGCAGCCGCCTGCTGGCCATCCGCAACGGCGGCACCATCCCCGATCGGGGCGAGTTCCGCGTCTACCTGCCCGACGGGCGCACGAACCTGGGCAACCTGGATGAGGAGTTTGTCTTTGAAACGCGGGTGGGCGACGTGTTCACCCTGGGCAGCAGCACCTGGCGCGTGATGGATATCGACGAGGACCGCATGGTGGTGGCCGATGCGGCCGGGGCCACGCCGCGCATGCCCTTCTGGCGCGGCGATCTGCCCAAGCGCGATTACCACATGGGCCAACGGCTGGGCGCCTTTCGACGCGAGCTGGCCGAGCGGGCGGCGGCCTTGCCCTGGGCGCCCGAGGACCCCACCGCCGCCTGGCCGCCCGACGTCGAGCCCCTGTTTCAGTGGCTGGCGGACGAGTTCGCCATGGACGAGAACTCGGCCCGCAATGCCGTGGCCTATGTGCGGCGCCAACTCGATTCCATCGGCGCCATCTCCACCGACCGCACCATCGTCGTCGAGCGCTTTGCCGATGCCCTGGGCGATCAGCGCATGGTGATCCACTCTTGCTTTGGCGCGCGGGTCAACAGCGTGTGGGCCATCGCCCTGACCCATGCCCTGCGGGAGCGCCTGGGCACCACCGTCGAGGTGCAGGTCAACGACGACGCCATCCTCTTTCGCCTGGTGGAGGGGGAGCGAGAGCCGCCTCTGGACCTGATCTGTGGCATGGGCGCCGAGGAGGCCCGTGAGCGGGTGCTGCAGGAACTGCCCAACTCGGCGGTGTTCGGCGCCCAGTTCCGCATGAACGCCGCCCGCGCCCTGATCCTGCCCCGGGTGCGCGGCGCGGGCCGACGCACGCCCTTCTGGCTGCAACGCCTGCGCGCCAAAGACCTGCTGGCCATGGCCAAGGGCTGGGATGATTTCCCCCTCATCGCCGAAACCTATCGCGATTGCCTGCGTGACGTGCTGGATGTGGAGCACGTGGGCGCGGTGCTGGAGGCCATCGCCTCCGGCGATATCCGCGTGTGGGATGTGGAGACCCTGGCGCCCTCGCCGGTAGCCGCGGGGCTGCTGCTCCAGTTCGCCGGCGTCTATCTTTATGAGGATGACGCGCCCAAGCTGGAGCGCCAGATCCAGGCCCTCAGCCTGAACCGCGAGTTGCTGGCCGAGCTGCTGGACGATGGCACGCTGCCCGAGCTGCTGCGGCCCGAGGCGGTCCAGGCCGTGGCGGACCAGTTGCAGCACCTGGCCGAGGGCTACCGGGCCCGCACCGCCGACGAGCTGGCGACCCTATTGCGCGAGTTGGGCGACCTCTCGACGGAGGAGCTTGAAGCTCGCAGCCTGGGCGACGCCCGCGCCTGGCTGCTGCGCCTGCTGGCCGAGGGCCGCGCCATGCAGATCCAGGTCCCTACAGCGGAGGGCCTGGCCGAGCGTTGGATCTCGGCGGAGGAGTACGGCCGCTATCGCGACGCCCTCCTCCTGGCCGACGAGCCGCCCTTCGCGCTGCCCGAGGAGCTGCTCAGGATCCGCCTGGAGCCCGAAGCGGCCCGCCTGGCCCTGCTGCGGCGGTTGCTGCGCACCCACGGCCCCCTGACGCTGGAGGCGATCCGTGCGCGCTATGCCTTTGGCGCGCCCTGGCCCGAGGACGCCCTGGGGCAACTGGCCCAAGAGGGGCGGGTCATCTCCGGCAGGCTCAGCCCCGGGGGCGCCGATACCGAATGGTGCGATCGGCAGGTGCTGGAGCGGCTGCACCGCGAGACGCTGACCCTGCTCCGCAAGGAGATCCGCCCGGTGGAGCTGCCCGCCTACGCCGATTTCCTGTTGCGCTGGCAGGGGCTGCATCCGCTGCACCGCTACGAGGGCGAGGGTCTGGAGGAGGCCCTGGATCAACTCGTGGGCCTCTCGCTGCCCGCCGAGGTGTGGGAGCGGGACGCCCTGCCCCTGCGGGTGGCCGACTATGACCCGCGGCAACTGGACGCCCTCTGCCGCCAGGGCGAGCTGGTGTGGGTGGCTTCCGGGGCCGACGCCCAACATGTCTCGGTGCGCTTCTTCTGGGCTGGCGAAGGGGCCGCCTGGGGCCTGGGCGAGCCCGAGGAGGCGTTGCTGGAGGGCTTGAGCCCTGAGGCGGCCCGCATCCGCGCCTTTTTGCAGGCCGAGGGGGCCATGCAGGCCCGCGAGCTGGAGCGTGCCCTGGGCCTCGAACCCCAGCGTTGCGAGCGCGCCCTGGTCGAGCTGGTGCTGGCGGGGCTCGTCACCAGCGAGGGGCTGGATCCCCTGCGCGCGTTGCTGGCTGGCCGCTTGGGCGCCCCCGAATCGGGGGCCATCGCCAGCTCGCTGGACGATTCGCTGGCCGAGTGGCGCGCTCGCCGCCGCCCCGCCACGCTGCAGCGGCCTTCGCGGGCCGAGCTGACGGCAGGCCGGCGCCGCGTCTCGGAGCGGGTGGCCCGCCCCCAGCGCAGCTCGGCGCGCTGGACCCTGGTGCACCGCTACGCCGTATTGGGCGAGGCCCTCTCGCCCCTGGAGCAGGCCTTGCATCAGACGCGCCGACTGCTGCTGCGCTATGGCATCCTCACCCGCGACCTGCTGGAAAAGGAGCCCGGAGCGCCGCCCTGGTATGCCCTGTATCCGCACCTGCATCGCATGGAGTTGCGCGGCGAGCTGCGGCGCGGCTACTTTGCCCGAGGCCTGGCCGGGCAGCAGTTCGCCTTGCCCGAGGCGGTGGAGCAGTTGCGGAGCTGGAACCGGGCCGACGCCGAGGGGCGCGAGGAGCTCACCCTGGTCAACGCCACAGACCCGGCGGTGGTGTACGGCCCGTCGGCGGTGATCGAGCGGCTGGGGGGCATCGAGGGCGGCCTGCCGGCGGCCCTCGCCCCGGAGGCCAACCCCTACCGCTTTGACCGTATCCCGTCCAACTATATCGTGGTGCAAAACGGCGCGCCGGTGCTGCTCTATGAGCATGGCGGCGCGCGCTGGAGCACCCTGCCGGGCGTGGGCGAGGACCTGGCCCGCGAGGCCGTCTCCCTCTGCCTGGCGCACCTGACGCGCCCTGGCGGCCTGGCCACGCGCCCCACCCGGGTGCTGGTCAATTCGTGGGATGGCGCCTCGCCCCTGGAGGAGCGCACCCAGGCGCTGCTGGCGGGGCTGGGCTTTCGCCGCGAGGCCCTGGCCCTGGTGTGGGACGGGCTCTAGCCGTCGGCCTCGGCCGTCTCGCCCCGCCGGGGACCCGTTGGCTAGCTGGCAGCCTGGGCGGAGAGGGTCTCCGTCACCGTCTGTCCCTCGGCCGCGCGCTGCAGGTAGCGAGCCAGGCGGGGCAGCCCCTCGCGAATCGCCTCTTCCTTGGCGCACAGCGAGACGCGCACATACCGGTCGCAGCGCTCGCCAAAGGCCAGGCCGGGGGCCGCCGCCACATTCTCGGCATCCAGCAGGTCGCAGCAGAAAGCGACCGAGTCCTTGGGCTGGGCGGAGATGTCCACCAGCATATAGAAGGCGCCGTGGGGGTAGGAGACCGATAGCTCGTTCTCCAGGGCCAGCTCGACGGCGATATCGCGGCGGCGGCGGTACTCGGCGCGCATGGCCTCGACGCAATCCTGGGGGCCCAACAGCGCCGCGATGGCGCCATGCTGCGCCACCGTGTTGACGCAAGAGACCATCGGCTCCTGGATCTTGGTCATGGCCGAGATGATCGGCTTGCTCGCTACGGCATAGCCCACGCGCCAGCCCGTCATGGCGTAGGTCTTGGAGGTGGTCAGGATGGTGACCACGCGGCCTTCGTCGTCCCATTGGGCCGGGCTCACGTGCTCGCCCTCATAGATCAGCCGGTCGTAGGTCTCATCGGAGACCAGATAGAGGTCGTGCCTGCGGCAGAAATCGAGGCAGGCGCGCATCATCGCCCGGGAAAAAACAGCGCCCGTCGGGTTGGACGGGCTGTTGATGAACAGGACTTTGGTGCGCTCGGTGACCAGGGTCTCCAGGACATCCAGATCGGGCTCAAAGCTGCGTTCCGCCACGGTGGGGTAGAACACGGGCGTGGCCTGGCACAGCCTGGCCGCCATGTTGAAATTGCCATAGCCCGGATCGGGCAGCAGGATCTCGTCGCCAGGGTTCAGCAAGGTCATCATGGTGGCGTACACGGCATGCATGGCGCCCACGGTGACGATGATGTTCTCGGGCGTCACGCGCATATCGTTCTCGCGGGCCAGCTTGACCACGATGGCCTCGCGCAGCGCCAACATGCCCGCGTTGGCCGTGTAGCCGGTATACTCGTGGCGCGTCACATTGACGACGGCCTCCATCACATGGGCCGGAACGGCGAAATCGGGTTGTCCGATCTCCAGGTGAATAGCTCCCGGATAAGCGGCAGCGCGATCGAGTATGAAACGGATCGGCGACCGATCAATACCGGTGACACTCCTGGATAGCGGCTTCATGCTCCTGTTCCCCTTCCGTTCCCGTAGTAGATGAAAAAAAGCCGTGGCGAGACGAGGTCCGGCCTCGCTGCACGGCAGTGTTCCCTGTCAGACTGCTACTCGATCTCCATGAACGAGTGGGCGCAAGTATACACCAACTGTGCAAGTTGACCAAGTGGCGCAGGCAAAAGCAGCACAAAGGCGCATTGACAGCGCCTCCCCATGATGCTACCATCAAGGCAACAGAAGGGCTGGCGAAGGCCGCCCGACTGTTGTCTCGGGGCCATGAGCATATTCGGTGTCCTCAGCTCATCGTCCGCAGTACAGTAAGGAGGCTCGAGCATGGAAGTGATGATTCGGAGCCGAGGGGTAGAGTTTGGCGATGCGCTGCGCGATTATGTGGAGCGCAAGGTAAGCAAGCTCGATCGTTTCTTTCCGGACATTCGTGAAGCAGAGGTAGACCTGTCCGTGTTGAACAGTCGCTCGGCGGAGGAGCGACAGATCGCCCAGATCACCCTGCGGGCCGATCACGGGATGATCCTGCGCGCCGAGGAGCGCTCGGCCGACATGCGCTCGTCCATTGACACGGCGCTGGACAAGCTCGAGCGCCAGATCAAGCGCTACAAGGGCAAGCGCTGGTCCTCGCGCCCGCGCCATCAGGTTGAGGCCGCCGAACTGCCCGTCGAGGAGGAAGAGGACGAGGACACCCTCGAGCAGGTAGTGCGCGTCAAAGAGTTCCACACGCGCCCCATGGATGTGGAAGAGGCCATCGAGCAGATGGAGCTCCTGGGGCACGACTTTTTCGTCTTTTACAACGTGAACACCAACAGCTTTAGCGTCGTCTACCGGCGGCGCGGCGAGGGATACGGGCTGCTGCTGCCCGAGTTGGCCTAGCGCTGATCATCAAGAGCGGGGTGGGGATGCGTCCCCACCCCGCTTTGTCATCCCGGCGAAAAGGCTAGCCCTCGGCCCGCCGTAGCTGCATCAGCCGCCGCGCCACCTGGAAACCATAATAGTAGGCCACCAGGGCGCATAGCTTGAGGCCGTGCCAGCCGTCGCGATAGCCCTCCAGTGTGATGTAGCGCCGCCAGAACTCCCTGAGGGGCTGGGTGATCAGGTGGCGGGGCCGCGAGGGCGCGCCGTCGGCCAGGCGAATGCGGGCCTCCAGGTCCACGTATTGGCGCTGCTTGGCGATGAACTGGGCCATGCTGGCATAGTTGTAGTGCAGCAGGTGCTCCTGCAGGTAGCCCTCGGGGCCGTCCAGGAGCACCACCTCGTGGACGCGTCGCGCCGGATCATACTGGGCCCGGCCCACTCGCAACAGCCGAAGCTGGTAATCGGGATACCAGCCGCCATGGCGCGTCTCTTTGCCCCAGATGTAGTTGCGTCGGGGCACCCACCAGCCGGCGCAGGTCCCCTCCTCGATCAGGCCGCGGATCTCCTGGCCCAGGGCCGGCGTGGTCCGCTCGTCGGAATCCAGGTAAAAGAGCCATTCGGTGCGCGCCTGTTCCAGGCCAAAGTTGCGTTGCCGGGCGAAATCTTCAAAGCGATGGGGGATCACCCGCGCCCCCAGGCCACGGGCGATCTCGGCGGTGCCGTCGGTGCTGCGGTCGTCCAGGATCACCAGCAGCTCATCGGCCCAGGCGGCGCTCTCCAGGCACTCGGCGATGATCCCCTCGTTGTTCCCGGCCAGGACGCCCACGGTGATGCGTGCCATGCTACATCTCCAACACGGTGCGATAGGCGGCCAATTGCCGCTGGGCGGCTTCGGCCTCCAGCTCGCCCTTGGCCAGCATCCGGCGCACCTGGCGGCTCTGGCGGGCCAACCCGGCGCGCAAGATCAGGCGCACCCCGGCGCGATAGGCCGCGCCATAGTGCTTGGTGAACAGGCGAAAACGACTGCGCCAGAGGGCGATGAACATGCGCTCGCGGAACTGGCGGGTGCTCTGGCCCTCCAGGTGAGTGATGCGCGCCTGGGGCACGCAGTAGATCCCCCAGCCCAGGCGCTTGGCCCGCAGGCACCAGTCGATCTCCTCGCAATACATAAAGTAGCCCTCATCCAGCAGGCCCACCTGCTCCAGCGCCTCACGGCGGGCCATCAGCGCGGCCCCCAGGGGGTGATCGATGGGGAAGGGCTCGCCCGCCGCATACAACCGCCGGGGATAGCGGCCATTGAGCCGCGAGTGGATCAGGCGGTGGTTGATGGTCCAAAAGTCAAAGAAGGCCATCCAGAGGGTGGGAAAGTGAAAGGCGCCGTGCTGAAAGCTGCCGTCGCCATAGGCCAACTGGGCCCCCACGGCGCCTACATCGGGGCGTTGATCCAAGAAGGCGACCATGCGCGAGAGGGCCTGGGGCTGCACCAGCGTATCGGGGTTGAGCAGCAGCAGGTGGCGCGGCGCGGGGTCAAGGGCCAGCAAGCGGGCCAGCCCCAGGTTGGTGCCCCCCGCAAAGCCCAGGTTCTCCTCGCTGCGGATCAGGATCGCCTGGGGGTAGCGCTCGGCGATGCGGGCAGCGCTGTCGTCGCCGGAGGCATTGTCCACCACGCACACCTGGGCCTCCAGCGGCCCTTGAGTGAGCGCCGCATAGACGGAGGCCAGGCAATCCAGGGTCAACGAACAGGTGTTGTAGCTGACGATGACGACGCCCAGATCCACGGAGGCCCGCCTAGAAGCCGATGGCGATCTGGGTGGGTTCCACGCGATCCTGCACGACCCAGACCTGCTCATGGATCAACCCCAGCCAGTAGTACGGCTCTGTCTTCACGGGCACATCGTCCACCCGCAGGCCGCCCCAGACGGTAACGGTCTGGCCGGGCATGAGGTACTGCTGCGGGCCGATGGTGGTGTCAATCACGGTTAGCTCGTCGTCCATACCGAGCTGCCAGCGGAAGGGATAGCTGCGGCCCTCGGTGTTGCCCTCGTAATCCAGGCCAACGCGAAAGATGCCCGGCTCCTCGTATTCCGCCAGGGTGTTATAGTTCTGCGCGGTGCTATAGATCGTGCCGGGCTCGGGACCCTTGGTGCGGATGGGCACCGTGCCGATGTTCTTGACGGTGCAGGTGAAGTAGAGGGTGGTCCCCAGGGGCACCACCGAGGGCTCGAACACCGCCGCCCGCTGGATGATTTCCACCAAAGGCAGGCCGCCGCCCTCGATGGTCAGCGAGCCTCGGGCCTCGGAGCGGTTGCCCACGGCGTCCTCCGCCATCACCACCACGGTATAATCGCCATCGGGGGGCGGCGTGGCGCCTAGATCAATGCCGCCGTCGTAATCGTGCTCGTGGGTGCCGGGCGCGCCCTCCTCACGGATCTTGTCCTCGGGCACGGGGTACTTGGCACCGTCGGCTCCCAAGATGTAGACCTCCACCCGCTCGGCTTCTTTGTTCAGGTTGTAGCCGATCTTGACCCGGTCGGCGATGCCGTCGCGGTTGGGCTCAAAGGTCTGGGGCCAGATGTTGAGGTTCTCGACCTCGATGGGCACCGGATCGCCATCGGCCAGGGTGATGGGCGTTTCGGTGCGCTCGCTATGCCCGCGCCCATCCACAGCCTCAAAGACCATGGTATAGTCGCCATCGGGCAGGAGGCGGCCATCCACCACGCCGCCAAAGTAGAGGGTGCGTTCCCCCTTGGAGCGCCGCTCGGCGACGCGCAGGTCGTGGCGCTGACCGCTCTCATCCAGCAGATAGATGGTGATTTGGGACGAGCGCGAGAGGGAGTACTTGACCTCGGCGATATCATCCTGCCCATCGGCATCGGGCGAGATGACGGTGGGCCGGATGGAGACATCGTAGAGCAACTGCCGGCCGCTGCAGCCCTGCAACGCCAGGGCCAGCAAGGCCAACAGAACGATCCCATAGCAGGCGCGGCGTAGAGCCAAACTGACCTCCCCATGAGCCGTCACACGGCAACTGAGGCCGGGTGGAGCCAACGGGGTGAGTGTAGCCCATTGGGGGAGAGGGGTCAAAACGCACGATCGCTCAGCCAGGATACCACCCGGGGTGCCATGCCAGGACAACGTCGCGTCAGCAAGCAAGCGCGGCACTGGCGCTGCCCCCTCTTCCCACCGCGCGGTCGGAGAAGATCCTGACATGTCGGGGGATGGGGGCGTGGCGAGATCTCCCTTGTCGCCGGGCAAGCCCATACCTGACGGATCGGGGCTTCGCCTCGCCCCGCAAGAGTCTTGCGCGCCCCCCGGCCTTGTGATACCCTGGAGGCAGACGGCTAGAGAAAGGGGTATCTTGCATGGGGCAGCCAACCTACCCGAGGGTGATCGAGATTTTGCAAGCTCTGGTGCGCATGGATACCACCAACCCTCCCGGCAACGAGATTGCCTGCGCCCGCTACCTGGCCGACCTGCTGGCCCCGGCAGGCATCGAGACGCGCATCATCGAGCCTGCGCCGGGGCGCGGCAACCTGATCGCCCGCTGGCGCGGCACCGGGGAGGCCCGCCCCCTGATGCTCATGGGTCACCTGGATGTGGTGGCCGCCGACCCCGAGGCGTGGAGCCATCCGCCCTTTGAGGCCGAGATCCGGGATGGCGTCCTTTGGGGGCGCGGTAGCACCGACAACAAGCAGATGGTGGCCTATGGCGCGGCCATCCTGCTGCGGCTGGCCGCGGAGGGCCGCCGCCTCAAACGCGACGTGATCCTGGCGGCCACCGCCGATGAGGAGAAGGGCGGCCGCTGGGGCATGGGCTGGCTGGCCCAGAACGAGCCCGAGATCCTGGAGCCCGCTTGCGCCCTGAACGAGGGAGCAGGCAGCGCCATGCGCGTGGGCGAGCGCACCTTCTTCACCATCCAGACCGCCGAGAAGGGCGTCTGCCGCACCGTCTGGACGGCGCAAGCCGCCAGCGGCCACGCCTCGCAGCCCCGCTACGACCTGGCCACCTACCGCCTGGCCCGCGCCCTGGCCCGCCTGGGCGACGGCCACCTGGAGGGGCGCGCCATCGAGACCATGCGCAGGGCGCTGGTGACCATCGCCGAGAGCCATTCGGCGCCGCGCGGCCACAAGGTGGATGGGCTGTTGGCCAGGGGGCGCATCGAGGAGGCCCTGATCGAGGCCGGGCTCTCGCCGGAGGGCGCGGCGCGCAATCGGGCCCTCTTTTACAACACGGTCTCGCCCACGGTGCTGGCCGCGGGCGACCTGGATCGCATCAACGTCATCCCCGCCACGGCCCAGGCCTATCTGGATGGCCGCATCCTGCCGGGCCAGACCCTGCAGGGCTTTCTGGCGCACCTCCAGGAGCTGGCGGGAGACGAGGTGACCGTCGAACTGCATCAGGGCCAGTACTCGCCCGGCCTGGAATCGTCGCCCGATGCGCCCATCGTGGATGTGATCGGCGCGGTGATCGCCGAGGAAGTCGCGGGCGCCCAGGTGGTGCCCTGGCAGTGCGCCGGCTCCACCGACGCCAAGCACCTGATCCCCCGCGGCGTGCCGGTGTACGGGTTCATCCCCGCTCTGCCGCAACCCGAGGCGGTGCGAACCGGCGGCGCTCACGCCGTGGACGAGGGCCTCTGGCTGGAAAGCCTGGCGTTCGGCTATGAGACGCTGTGGGAGATCACCTGCCGGTACGGGGAGATGGGGGAGTAGGGGCCGCGCCTGGCACGCCCGCAAGGATGAAGGCGAGTTTCGCGCAAAGAACGAAGAGCTAGGGAGGGCGAAGGCGAGCTTCGCCCCTACGAGATGACGGGATGGCGAGGGAGAGTAGGTCATACCTGCTCTGCGCCCTCCGCGCTCTCTGCGCGAGGTAATCTGACACACAACCGACCTATAGAGGAGTAACCCACTATGCAAGTCAACACCCTTCGCGGCGCGATTCAAGAGACCAGCGCCGAGCTGATCGTCGTCAACCTGTTCCAGGGCGTGCAGGAGCCGGGGGGCGCCACAGCCGCCGTGGACCGCGCCCTGGGCGGTGCCATCACCGAGCGCATCGCGAGCGGCGATTTCGATGGCCGCTTTGGCCAGATGGCCCTGCTCTACACCCGGGGTGCGATCCCCGCGCCTCGGGTGCTGGTGGTGGGGCTGGGCAAGCAGGAGTCCTGGAGCCTGGACAAGCTGCGGCAGGCGGCGGCCCTGGCGGCGCGTCAGGTGCGCGAGCTGGGGGTCGCCCGCTATGCCAGCATCGTCCACGGCGCGGGAGCGGGCGGCCTGGCGCCCGACGAGGCGGCCCAGGCCCTGGTGGAGGGCACCATCCTGGGCGACTATCGCTTCGAGGCCTCGCGCCAGCCCGATCCCGACCGGCGCCCGCCCCTGGAGCAACTGACCCTGGTGGAGTGGAGCGAGGCCGCCCTGCCCGCCGTAGAGCGCGGGGCCCAGGCGGGGCGCATCGTCGCCGAGGCCGCCTGCTTCGCCCGCGACCTGGTCAACCGCCCCGCTAACGAGCTGACCCCCACCCTGCTGGCCCAGGCGGCGCAAGAGATGGCGAACCAGGTGGGCCTGACCTGCCAGGTGCTGGGCGAGGAGGAGATGGCCGCCGAGGGCATGGGGGCGCTGCTGGCCGTGGCCCAGGGCTCCCACGAGCCCGCCCGCTTTATCGTGCTGGAGCACCGGGGCGCCGACGGCGACGCTCCGCCCTATGTCATCGTCGGCAAGGGCATCACCTTCGATTCGGGGGGCATCAGTTTGAAGCCGGTGGAGGGGATGCAGCAGATGAAGTACGATATGGCCGGTGCGGCGGCCACCCTGGGGGCCATGCGAGCCGTGGCCGAGCTCAAGCTGCCGCTGCGGGTCATCGGCCTGGTGCCCGCCACCGAGAACCTGCCCGGCGGGCGCGCCTACAAGCCCGGCGACGTGCTGCGCTCCAAGGCGGGGCTCACCATCGAGGTGATCAGCACCGACGCCGAGGGCCGCCTGATCCTGGCGGACGCCCTGGCTTACGCCGGCCGCTATGCGCCCCGGGCCGTGGTGGACCTGGCTACGCTGACGGGCGGCTGCGTGGTGGCCCTGGGGCACGTGGCCGCCGGCCTGATGGGCAACGACCAGCCCCTGGCCAAGGCCCTCCTGGGGGCGGCGGAGCGTTCGGGGGAAAAGGCTTGGCAACTGCCCCTGTTCGACGAGTACGACGAGCAGATCAAGAGCGACGTGGCCGATATCAAGAACTCGGGCGGGCGCGAGGCCAGCGCCATCACGGCGGCCAAGTTCCTGGCGCGCTTTGCCCAGGGGCACCCCTGGGCGCACCTGGATATCGCCGGAACGGCCTGGTCCGGCGAGACCAAGGGGTATGTGGTCAAGGGCGCGACGGGCTATGGCGTCCGGTTGCTGGCCGCCTGGCTGCAGGCCATGGGCGCGCCCACAGCGGAATAGGCCGCGGCCGGTGGGCCGCCGCTGGCCGTGAACGGCGGGAGCGCGCTGGCGTGAACCTCGCGCAGAGACGCGGCGGCTCGCGGCGGCTTCCTCTGCGGCTTGGCGAGGATGGCCGGCATCCGGTCTGGGGGTCAGTGGGTGAGGGTCTAGGGCAGCGATGATAGCCAAGTTCCTTACGCAGTATCGCAGCCACATCTACCTGACGCTGGCGTTGGCCTCGGTGTTCGGGGCCTACCTCTTCTTCGAGCGGCGGCCCCAGCCGGAGGCGATCCAGCTCGTGGAGGCCACCGAGACGGCGAGCGCCGTGGCGCCCACGCCCACGGTCGCGATCCGTGTGCACGTGGTGGGGGCCGTAGCAACGCCCGGCGTCTATGTGCTGGGCGCGGATGCGCGTATTATAGATGCGGTGCAGGCCGCCGGCGGCCTGACCGGGGAGGCCGACCCGGAGGCCATCAACCTGGCCGACCGCGTGGGCGATGGGCAGCAGGTGCGGGTGCCTCTGCGGGGGGCCGCGCCGCGCCCCAGCCTGACGCCCATGCTCCAGGGGGCGGCGGCCTCCGCCAGCACGGCAGGCGCCGCGGCCCTGATCAACCTGAACACGGCCACCGCCGCCGAGCTGGAACAGCTCCCCGGCATCGGGCCGGCGCTGGCAGCCCGCATCGTGCAGGATCGCGAGCAAAATGGGCCGTTTGCCACCACCGAGGAGATCATGCGGGTATCGGGGATCGGCGAGGCCATCTATGCGCGCATCCGGGAGCAGGTTGCGGTACAATAAGGGCGCGGGGGCGATGGGGGGAGGCTGTCGCAGAGAGCGTGACGCTCGGAAGCGTCATGCTCGGAAGCGTGGAGAGCGACGGGAGGCAGGTATACGGGCAAAGGGCGCACATATGCGCTTGGCTTTGTCCGTACGGGCGCCGTGCGTTCAAGGGAGAGATGCCAAGATGAAACACGCATGGTTGCTCGCGCTTTTAGTGGTCGTAGTGGCAGGTTGCGCGGGGGCGCCCGATTCTGGAAGAGGACAGTGCAACCAGGGCCTCTGCGTCAAGCTCGAGGTGGCCGAGCCGATTCGCACTGAGGAACCAGTAACGGTAACGATTACCGTGTGGACAGAGAGTGATGTTCCAAAGCTCGGCGTCTCCCTCTACACATATCCTTCCAGTGCACAGGTACGAGGGCCCGGTGGATGGGAAACGACCGCCAAAGAGGGGACTGTATGGGAGGGTGGGGCCGGGTGGCTGATGGGTGCAAGAGCGAAGCAACCTGCAATATTCACTAGAGAGATTCGACTGCCACCTGGGGAGAGTCTTTGGATACTGGCAAATGCTGCCACACCCCAGGGGCTACGTGTCGTGGATTCCGTGCGCCTCCATTTCACGGCCGAGGGCGTCCGAGTTTACTACGAGGGAACCCCGGTGCCGATCACGCCAGGGCCGATCCTGATGTTTACCGTCACACCAGGGCCATCGCCCACTGTTCCCCCGACCTCTACGCCGACGCCCACGCTGCTCCCGACGCCGACCCATCCTCGCTTTCCCTTGACGCCCACGCAAGAGCCGTATCCGCCTGCGACGGCCCTCCCGCGGGCGCCTCTGGCCGCGCCCACCGAAGCGGCCTACCCGTAGACGAGAGAAGATAGAGTCCGTCAAGAGCGTAGAGACGCCAGTTCATGATCAATAGGAGGAGCGTTATGAAAGCCGAAGTCGTCCTGACCGTATCGGAATCCAAGCGGCTGATCGCCAAGGGCGTGGTGGCCCTGCGGTTCATCCAGGAAAAGCTGGAGAAGGGCATCATCGTGCTGCCCAGCGGCAGCACCAACGCCTATATCTATGAGGAGCTGATGGGCCAGGAGATTGACAAGCGGGCCTACCTCTCGGGGCGCACATTCCCGGCCAAAGACAGGCCGAGTTGGCAGGCGCAGGCCATGCCCGATCTGGTGCTGGTGAACGGCCAGCCCGATCCGGGCCTGGATCGCTTTACCGCGCTGGCCCAGATGAAGCCGGGCGACGTGTTCATCAAGGGGGCCAACGCCCTCAACTATGAGGCGGGCATTGCAGGCATTAGCGTGGGCAACCCCACGGGCGGCACCATCGGCGGCGCCATGGGCCCCATCACCGGCAAAAAGCTGCGCCTGCTGATCCCTGTGGGGCTGGAAAAAGAGGTGCCCTTTGATATCGTCGAGGCCGCCGCGCTGGTGGCTGCCGAGGACGAGCAGATGGGTCCCGTGCTCAGCCTGTGGCCCGTTTTCGGCGAGATATTCACCGAGATCGAGGCGCTGGCGCTGCTCTTTGGGGTCGACGCCATCCCGACGGCGGCGGGCGGCCTCGCCGGAGCCGAGGGCAGCATCCGCCTGGCGTTGCTGGGGGAGAAGGATGACGTGCGCGAGGCCGTGGCGTTCGTCGAGAGCATCCAGGGCGAGCCGCCCCTACGGTAGCCGATGCCCTGGGCAGATGATTTCGGCCCAGTAAGCCATAGGCTCGGATTCTCCATCCGAGTCTATGGCTCGCCTGACTTGCCCTCCCACGATGCGCGCAGCCTCGCCGGGGCAGGCCACTTGAGCGTCAACCTGGCCTACCTGCGGGATATCGTCCTCTATCTGGCCGCCAACGGCATCCGCCTGTACCGCATGCACTCCCAGGTGCTGCCGCGCCTCCTGCACGAGGACGGGGCTGCCCTGGCAGAGCAGCTCCGCGAGTGTCGGCCCCAACTCGACCAGTTGGCGGAGCTGATCGCCTCGCAAGGCATCCGCCTTACGTTTCATCCCTATAGCCAGGTGGTGCTGAATGCCCTGGACGAGGAGCAGGCCGAGGGCGCGATCCGCTCGCTGGCGGCCCACGCCGCCCTGCTGGACGCCCTGGGGCTGGGGCCCGAGGCCGTGGTGGTGCTGCATGTGGGCGGCGTGTACGACGATCCGGCCACGGCGCGGGAGCGGTTCGCCCGGCACTACGAGGCCCTGCCCGCATCGGTGCGCCAGCGGGTGGCGCTGGAACAGGACGACCGGCGCTTTGGCCACGCCGACGTGCGTCGCGTGCATATGGCCTGCGGCGTGCCCCTGGTGTTCGATTACCTCCATCACCGGGTGTGGAACCCCGAGGGGGTGGGCATGACGGAGGCGCTGGCCTACTCCCTGGGCACATGGCCCGCAGGGGTGCGCCCCAAGGTCCACTTTTGCTCGGCGCGCAGCGAGATGCGCAGGCTGGAGGGCTCGCAACGGATCAAAACGCCCACCTGGAACGAGCACGCCGATTTCGTCGTCCCGTGGGAGTTGGCCGATTGGCTGCGCACCACCCGGGGGCTGCGTCCGTTCGACATCATGCTGGAGGCCAAGGCGCGGGATGTGGCCCTCCTGCAACTGCGGCGCGACCTGGCGCGCTAGGCCCCCGATCTGGCCGAGGACGTATGGTAGGCGAACGCGCCAGAGGCATCCTCTCCTCTGGCGCGTCTCTAGTTTCGCTGCGGGTGTGGCCGGCCTAGGCCTTGACGACGTAGGTGCCCGCCGCCCGATCCCCCAGACGCTGCTTCTTGTCGGAGCTGGCCATGGTCAGCATGCCCACCAGGTACAAGACGGGCAGCGAATCCACCAGGTGCATCAGGTTGCGGATGAGGGCGCGCTTGAACCCGGGCTTGCCGCCATCCTCGGCCGCCACCACCCGCATCTTCAAGATGCGTTTGCCCAGGGTGCCGCCGCCCGCCTCCAGCAAGACGGAGTAGGCCAGCGAGAGCAGGCCGTACAGCCATGAGACCGCGCTGAACAGGGTCGGATCCACAGAGCTGGCGTCGCCGATGACCAGCATGCTCAAGGCGGCCCCCACCAACCCCAGGAGCGCGCCATCAATGAGCTTGGCCAGCAGCCTGGGCCCCAGCCCCTTGAACTCGTAGGCCGCCGGGGCGACCCCCGGCGCGACGCCCCAGGCGGGGGCGGCAGGTTGCCAGGCGGCGGGAGCCGCGCTCGCCGGTGGAGGCGGGGGCGCTTGCCACGCCGGGGCCGCAGCGGCAGCCGGCGGAGGAGGTGGGGCCGTCATGGTGCGTTGCGGCACGGGCGGCAGGTTCTGCGGCGCGG
>DCTX01000068.1 GCA_002329325.1 Anaerolineales bacterium UBA1429 | reverse complement strand
GACATTTTCACTGATTGACAACACTCGGAATCGCCCTCCCAGGCTGCCCGGTCGCACTGCACGTAGCAGTGCCGGCAACGCAGATTGCAGCGGAAGGTCAGCTCCAGCGAGGCCGAGAGCGGAACGCGGCGGTCGCCGATGCGCTCCTTCAGGCGCTCCCCAAAGGCGCTGTATTTCAAATCCGGGACATGGGGGCAGTTCATGGAGTATCGAGCTCCACAGCCTTTACCTGAGCAAGCTGCTCCATCAGCTCCACCAGATCCTGCAGGGCGATCTCCTTGGTCACCGCATACTCGCTCACGACCAGGTCGGCCAGCTCGGCCAGGGTACGGTGGCCGTCCAGCCCGTCCCAAATGGTCGAGGCCGTCTCGTTCAGGGTGTAGATGCTCTCCAGTTCGTCGGCACTGCGGGCGATGGGGACAAGGATCACCTCGCCGGCGATGTTGCGGGAGACGATATTGGGGCTCTGCCGTACGATCGATTGTGGCGTAAAGATGATGACCGCTCCTGGTTGATGGCAGGCCGTCCGGGCGGCTTATTCACGCAGAGTTTACACGATCTTCACGTGAGCTACTTGTGCCCACCAGATCGACACGTATCCTGGGTCTATAATATCGTAAAGAGCCAGATTCGTCAATGCGAAAACCGCCTTCCTGAGGAGGCGTTTGTTCCGGGCTTGTATGTCGGTCGCGCGGCTGGCCGGGTGTGCAAGTGCGAAGGGAGTACCAAAGTGAAAAGCAAGAGATTACCTACTCGTCTGATGGTGTGGTGTGCCTTGATCCTATGGCTGGCGGCCCTATTGCCCCAGCCTGTGGCGGCCGGCTGCGGCGATCAGACGCTGGCGGGTGTGACTACGGGCATCAATGCGACAACCACCAGCACAACCTTTGTCAACGCAGGGAGCGGCGTCTCGGTGGATCGCGCCGGCCAGGGGGCGGCCAAGGTGCTGGTGGTGGCCTCCTTCGAGACCAAGAACGAATCGGCCAGCAAGCAGGCCGGGGTCTATCGCCTGGCCTCATCCTATAGTTCCCAGATTTCGCTGGAGATGGCGAGGCAGACGAGCTCCGACAATGACTATGGCATCGGCTCGGTGGCCTACGTCTTTGACGCCCCTGCCGGACAGACGACCACCTTCAATCTGCAGCATCACAACTCGCTCAATGCTACCCTGAATACGGCCGGGACGTTGGTGGCGATCCCCCTTACGACATCTTCGGGCGGGTATAGCCTGAACTACGGCATCGCCACCAAGACGGCCAGCTTTGCCCATAGCAGCGATAGCTATGCGGTGATCCCCGATACGACCGTCGAGCTGACGCTGAATGCGCTCAGCGACGTGTACCTCGTCTCCTCGCTGAACAACGCCTATGGCTCGGGAGGCANNCGAGCCGCACCGGGGAGTGGCGCATCTGGCGGCGCATCAAGATGGGCGAGAGCACCTGGTCCGACTGGGTCGAGGTGGGCTTGCCGGCCCAGCGCAACCTGAGCGACAGCAGCGACCTGGGCATCGCCAACCTGACCGCCATCGCTTCGGGGCTTTCCGCGGGCACCCATCAGTTCGCCGTCGCCGTGCGCGTGGTTTCCGGCGGGCTCACCGTCAATACCACGAATGTCACCCTCATCGGGGTTGCGACGAGTTTCGACGCCGGCGGTTCGTCAGCCAACTTCCCGACCTTCCAGGTGTCGGGTGAGCACACGACCAACAGCACCACCCTCATCCCGGCGCTCAGCAGCAGCGTGACGCTGGAGGCGGGCGAGAAGGTGTTCCTCGGCAGCCAGTACAGCCTGATGACAACCGATACGGGCTCTCCGACAGGCATCCAGGATCTGTCGTTGGGCAGCTACGATTCGACCGACCAGCGCCGGTATATCAACGGCAGCACGGATCGCGGCAGTGGCGCCTCGGTGGGGCTGGCAAGTGTGGCGTCCGCGGGGAGCTACACCGCGGCGCTCCGCCACAGGAGCCTGGCGGGCAAGTCGGTCACGCTCCTTGACGCTGTCCTCGTTGGCGTTCGACTGGATTCGGTCTGCGGCCTGCCCACCGCGCTGGTGCTGGGGTCGTTCTCGGCCCGTAGCGCGCCGGGCGCCATGGTGCTGCGCTGGCAAGCAGCTTCCGAGCTTGGCGTTGTGGGATTCCGGTTGGAGCGCAGCGCCTTCGCCGAGGGGCCGTTCGAAGAGCTATCCTTCGTGCCGGTGGATGAAGGCGGAGATGGCAACTATCTCTGGATCGATCGCGACGTCGTGCCGGGGACGCACTACTACTATCGGATCGAGAGCCTGGGCGGCGTGACCGGCGCATCGGTTGGCCTGGCCGACGCGTTGCACTGGAAGTACTTTATGCACCTGCCCTTGGCGAGCAACAGCCCCGCCTAGAGCCGCCTGTCCTGGCCGCCGGCGCCCCTGGGAGAGCCTCTCCCAGGGGCGCTTTGACATGGCCCGCCCACGCGGGCATGATAGGGTCATGGACACACGCGCACCCTCCTTCTGTACGCCTGCCCTGGCGCGCCTACTGCGGCTGTTGGCCCCGGGCCCCCCGCCTGAGCCTGCCGACCTGGGCGCCTGGCGCGATGCGGACTGGGCCGACACCATCCAGGTGGCCGAAGGGCAGAGGCTTGCGCCGCTGCTGTACCGTCGCCTGCAGGACGCGGCCCTGCCCGCGCCGGACGCCCTCCTGGCGCGCCTGCGCCGGGGCTACCTCCACGTGGCCGCGGACAACATGCGACGCTTGGCCGCGCTGGAAGAGGCGTTGCAGGCCCTGAGTGCGGCGGGCGTGCAGGTGATCCTGCTCAAGGGCGCCTATCTGGCGCCTTTGGTCTACGGCAATATCGCCCTCCGGCCCATGGTGGACCTGGATCTCCTGGTGCGCGAGGGGGATGCAGACAGGGCCGTCTCAGCCCTTGCCGACCTGGACTATGCGCCGCTGGCAGGGGGCGCCTGGATGGGCGATCGCTATGGCCACCACGGTCTGCGGCGCAGCGATGGGCTCCTGCTGGAGCTGCACCAGCGGCTGGGCGCTATGGCTGTGGGGGCGCGCATCGATCCCGACCAGATCTGGCAACGGGCCAGGCCCGCGCCCGTGGGCCAGGCGATGGCCCTGGCGCTGGAGCCGACGGACCTGCTGCTGCATCTGTGCACCCACACCGCCGCCCAGCACCTCCTGCAGTTGGGGCTGCTGCCCCTGTACGATATCCGCCAGGTGTTGGCGCAAGAGGGGGCGCAGATCGAGGCCCAGGAGTTGGCCCGGCGGGCGCGGCTCTGGCGCGTGGCGCGGGCGGCGTATCTCGTGCTCACCCTGGCCCAGCGCCTGCTGGCCGCGCCGGTGAGCCAGAGCATCTTGGCCTCCCTTGCGCCGCCGGATGGCGAGGCGCACGTTGAGGCGGCCATGGGCACCCTGCTGAGTGAGGAAGCCCCGGAGGACCTGCCCTCCAGCAACCTGGTCGCCCTATGGGGCGCAAGGCGCTGGCAGGCGCGCCTGGGCGTGCTCTGGCGCGTCCTGCTGCCGGACGCGGAGCGCATGCGGGCGCTGTACGGCATCTCGCCGGGCGCCCCCGTTGCCCCCTGGCTCTACCTGAGGCGCTGGGCGGACCTGCTCACGCGCCGGCGGGCGAGCATCCGACAACTGCGGGGCAGCTCGGCCGTCGGCGTGGATTGGCAGGCCTTGGTGCGCTGGCTGGCCCAGGGGTAAGCGCCGCCCCTCACCCCCAGGGCGCCCGCCAGGGGCACGATGCGACCTAGCCCTGGGCGGCCCCGGCGGTGATGGACTTGACCTCGGCGATGACGTTCTCGACCTCAAAGACCTTCTTCCAATCCTCCTGAAAGATCGTCTTTCTGGCGCGCTCGACCGCCAGCCGGGCCCCGTCAGACACCTCCGCATCGATGAGGCCAAAGAGGATGGCGATGCAGGCGTTCAGGTGCCCCAGCATGAAATCCCTGGCGGCCTCGGCGGGCACCCCCCGGGCGATCACCTCGTCCATCGCCTCGCGGATGACGGTGATGCAGGTGAGGGCCACCGTCTCGGCCATGGCGGGCTCCAGCAAGGCCATCTGCTCCACGCTGACCCGATGGGTGTTCGAGACGGGCGCGAACATGCGGCGGCACAGGGCCTCGCCACGGGCATAGTCGGCCTCAGGCCCCTGCATCAGGGCGCATACCAGCGCCTGGGGCGCCACGCCCCCGAAATAGTCCTCCAGCGCCTCGCGGGGCAGGTCCTTGTTGGCGAGCGAGGGGTGGCAGGGGTGGGTGATAAAGTAGGTGATATCGTCACGCGCGGGCAGATCGCCGCTGTAGGGGGCGGCGGGGTCCAGGCAGATGACCATGGCGCCAGGCTTGAGCATCGGCACGATCTGTTGGGCCACGCGCCCGATGTAGATGTCGGGCACGGCCAGGATCACGGCATCGGCCTCGCGCACGGCCTCGGCCTGGGGGGTGGGCGTCAGGCCTCGCTCGCGCAGGCGCTGCTCGGCGGCCTGGCCTGCCTCGACATAAGCCATCGTGTATTCGGGCTCGTGGCGCAGCTTCTCCGAGATGCGGGTGCCCATCTTGCCGGCCGCTCCAAACAAGGCGATTCTGTACATGGCGGTTGCTCTCTCCCCATCGGAATCGTGTGTGCTTGACGATTGCGCTGCCATCGGGCTGGCCGGCGGCAGCGACTCGCGCCGCTCAAGAGATCACGAACCTCAGGCGCCGGGGATGTTGGTGCCCTGGGCCTCTCCGTAGCTGATGTGCGGGAACGCATCGGGCAACAGGGCCTTCAGCGTCGTCAACCAGGCCCGTCCGGCGGTGTCGGCCACCAGGATGGGCAGGTCGGCCTCGAATTCGGCCAGCACCTGGCGGCAGGCGCCGCAGGGGGTCGCCCCCGGCTCGGTGATCAGGGCCAGTGCCTCGATGCGCCGCTCGCCCTCCGAGGCCGCCTTCCAGACGGCCACCCGTTCGGCGCAGACCGTCAGGCCGCTGGAGGCGTTCTCCACGTTGGCCCCGGCATAGATGCGCCCGCTGCCCGCCCGCAGGGCTGCGCCCACCTGGAAGCGCGAATAGGGGGCATAGGCCCGCTGGCGCGCCTGGGCGGCGGCATCCAGCAGCGTGCGCCACTGGGGATCGAGTTCCTCCTGGGGTATCGGCTCAGGCGGCATCGTCGCCTCCGATCTTCTTCTTGGGGCGCGCCGGCACGCCATAGGCGACGGTATCCTCGGGGACGTCGTGGGTCACTACAGCGCCGGCGCCGATCTTGGCCCCGGCTCCGATGGTCACCGGCGCCACCAGCATGCTGCCGCTGCCGATAAAGGCCCCCGGCCCTATCACGGTGGTGTGCTTGTTGCGGCCATCATAGTTGCAGGTGATGGTGCCGGCGCCGATGTTCACGTCCTCGCCGATGCGGGCGTTCCCTACATACGAAAAGTGTCCCATCTTGGTGCCCGGCGCCAGGTAGGCATCCTTGACCTCGCCAAAGTTGCCCATGTGCACTCCCACGCCCAGGTGGGCCTTGGGGCGCAGATGCCCAAAGGGCCCGATCTCAGAGCGCTCCTCCATGATCGCTTCCTCCACCACCGAGGCCAGCACATGGCAGCCGTCGCCGATGCGGGAATCGCGGATGATGGTGTTGGGGCCGATGACGGCGCCCTGGCCGATCTCGGTATCCCCCTGAAGCATGGTGTTGGGATAAATCACCGTGTCCCGCCCGATGCGCACCGTGGCGTCAATGTATGTGGCGGCGGGGTCCAGCAGGGTGATCCCCTCCAGCATCAGGCGCTCGTTGACGCGCCGCCGCAGCACCGCCTCGGCCTGGGCGAGATGCACGCGGGTGTTGATGCCCAGCACCTCGTCCACATCCTCGATGCACAGGGCCTCGACCCCCAGCCCATCCTCGATGGCCAGGGCCACCATATCGGTGAGATAGTACTCGTTCTTGGGGGGCGTGGGCGTCACCTGGGGCAGGCGCTCCCAGAGCCAAGCGGCGTCAAAGCAGTACACGCCACAGTTCAGCTCGGTCAGGGCCAGGATCTCGGGCGTCGCCGCCGCCTCTTCGACGATGGCCTGGACGCGGCCCTGGGCATCGCGCACCACGCGGCCAAAGCCCATGGGATCGTCGGAGCGGACGGTCAGCATGGTGATGGCGGAGCGGCTCTCCTGGTGCAGCGCCAGCAGGCGCGCCACGGTCTCGGGGCGCAGGGTGGGCATGTCTCCGTAGAGGGACAGCACCGTCTCCGTCCGGCCCTGCAACAAGGGCCGGGCCTGCAGCAGGGCGTGGCCCGTGCCCAGGCGCTCGGCCTGCACGGCGTACCGGGCGCGCTCGCCTACGACCTCGCGCACCTCCTCGGCGCCGTTGCCCACCACCAGGACGATGGGATCGGCGCCCAGCGCCTCGGCCTGGGCCACCGACCACAGCACCATAGGCATCCCGCAGACGGGATGCAGCACCTTGTTCAGATCGGATTTCATGCGGGTCCCCTGACCCGCCGCCAGGATCGCTACGCCTAGGGTATTCACGGGATCACCTCACAAGGGGGCGCTGCCCCCGGAAGCAGTTGGATTGGGCTCCATTCTAGGCGGCGGGGGCGTCGCTGTCCAGCCAGGGGCGGGGTCACTCAGTATGTGCTCCGTTGCGTGGTTGGGCCTCTTGCCGCGCGGCAATGTCTCTCCCTTGACTCCCCTGCGAGGGCCGCTATGATCTGCGCCAACATGCGATGGAGGAACGCCATGCCCCCAATTGTGCTCTGCGTGGTGGATGGGCTGCGGGGCGATGCCCTGGACCTGGTCGAGACGCCGGCCCTGGACCGCCTGATGGCCCAGGGCCGCGCCACCCTGGCAGCCCGCTCGGTGATGCCCTCGGTGACCTTGCCCTGCCACATGACCATCTTTCACAGCGTGGAGCCCGGACGCCACGGCGTGGTGACCAACACCTGGACGCCCCAGGTCCGGCCCGTGCGGGGCCTGTTCGAAGTGGCCCAGGGTGCCGGGCTGCGCACGGCGGCCTACTACAATTGGGAGGAGTTGCGCGATCTCTGGCGCCCCGGCGCCCTGGAGACGGGCTACTTTTGGCGAGACAACAAGTCGCCCGCCGGAGATGCCCGCGTGGCCCAGGCCGCGGTGGAGGGCCTGCAGGGCGGCGAGGTGGATCTGGCCTTTGTCTATCTCGGGTATGTGGACGAGGCGGGCCACCGCTATGGCTGGCTCTCCCCCGGCTATCTGCAGGCCGTGGCCCATGCCGATGCCTGCATCGGTCGGGTCTGGGCGGCGCTGGATGGAAGGGGCGCGATGCTGGTGACCTCGGACCACGGTGGTCACGATCGCAGCCACGGCACCGATGCCGACGCTGACCTGCTGGTGCCTCTGATCCTGGCCGGGGAAACCCTGTCTGAAGCGGGGCCGCTGGAGGGCGCGGTCAGCCTGCTGGACGTGGCGCCCACCCTGGCTGCGCTGCTGGGGTTGGCCGCTCCCGACGAATGGGAGGGCCGCGCGCTGCTCTAGGCCGCCGGGCCCGCTTCCGGGAACAGGGTCGCCGTCAGGCGCGCCCACTCCTCCATGGAGAGGCTCTGGGCGCGCCGTTGGGGCGCGATGCTTGCCTGCTCCAGGGCGCGCTCCACAGCCTCACGGCCCAGGCCCAGGTTGGCGACCAGGCTGTTGTGGAGTTGCTTGCGCTTTTGTTGAAAGCCCGCTCGCGCCGCCCGGAAAAAGGGCTCCAGCAGCGTCTCGGGCACCAGCGGCGTGGGGTATAGCTCCACCGCCAGCACGGCCGAATCCACCTTGGGGCGCGGGTAGAATGCCTCGGCAGGCACGCGGCAGACCCGCTCCGCCGCGCCGAACACCTGCACGCTCACGGCCAGCAGGCTCATGTCACCGGGCGCCGCCACGATGCGATCCGCCACCTCGCGCTGCACCATGAGCACCATGCGCTGGGGGCGCACGGCGGCCGTCAGCAGGTGGCGCAGAGCCCGCGAGGTGATGTAGTAGGGCAGGTTGGCCACCACCTTGTAGGGGGCCGCGTCCCCTTGCCCGCCCAGCCAGGGGGCCAGCAGCGTCGCCGGGTCCGTCTCCAGGATGTCGCCCTGGTGCACCGTGACGTTGCCACAGCCCGCCAGGGTATCCTGCAGGATGGCGATCATGCGGGCGTCCAGCTCCACGGCGATCACCTGAAGCGCCTGTTCGGCCAGGCGGCGCGTGAGGGTGCCCAGGCCGGGGCCAACCTCCAGCACCACGTCTTGCTGCGTGAGCTGGGCCGCCGCCAGGATGCGCTCATAGGCCCAGGGGGCCACCAGGAAGCTCTGGCCCAGCCCTTTGGAGGGGCGGATATCGTAGCGATCCAGGAGGCTGCGAACGTCCACGGTGGGCCTACTCTCGCTCGCGCGGGTTGTTGGGCACGATCCAGGCGATCTGGTTGGCGGGCGGCACGGGGGTCAACAGGTACACATCCACCCAGTCGTACCAGAGCACCAGGTTGTGGTCATCGTAGCAGAGATCGATGCGCCGATCCTTGATGGCCGAGCCGGTGTCGCCCGCGTAGCCGCGACCGTAGCCGGGCACGTACATCGGCTGCCGCAGGGCGATGACGGTGGGGTCCACGGCGATGATCCCCTTGCGGGCCACCTCGCCCAACCGGGTGATGCCAAAGGTGGGATGATCGAGGGGCTTGCCCGCCGTCTCGGCGTTGTAGGAGGTCGCCAGCATGCGCAGCTTGCGCCAATACTCGATGGTGCCGTTCTCGGTCTCCATCTGGCGCACGACGATCTTGGTGCCGTATTCCAGGATGCGATCCTCGGGCTCGCGGGCCACCCAGGCCTCCTCCTCGGTACGGTGCATCTCCTTGCCGTTCTCATAGTGCACCCGCACCTGCTGACGCCAGGCGCCCTCGCGACCCCAGCTCGCCGTGCGGCGCTGGTCTATCTCCAGATCGGGGTTGGCCTCCCAACGCGTCTCAAAGGGGATGGGAGTCTCCTCGACATAGTACTCATCATAGACCCGCACGACGGTGACATGCAGGTTCTGGGCGAGGGGCGTCTCGCGGGTAGGCAGGGTATAGTCGTCAGGATCCAGGCTGACGCCCGTTTCCTGCAACAGGTCATTGACCGTAGTCGCGCGGGTGCGCATCTGTCGCACGCGGCCATCCACCTCCAGGGTCACGGGCCGGGCGCGGGTGATGGAGATGGTCATGCCGGGGGTCAGGCGGGCATCGGCGCCAGGAAAGATGCGATCTCCCAGGTAAAGGGAGATGCCGTTTTCATACAGCGCCTCGCCCACCGTGCGGGCCGCGGTGTGGAGGCTGGACGTGATGCCGTCCTCTTCCACGTTCACGACTGTGCCGCGTCGGATGGCAAGCTGCAGCGGCTGGCGGATGGCGGCGATCCAATCCAGCGCCCCGGCGCGCCGTGGCCGCACCACTTCGGGCAGGGGACCTTCGGGCGAGAGGCGCTGGCCATCGAGCCAGATCTCGTCGTGTTCCGAGAGGGAGAGGCCGGCGGCCACCAGCACATGGCTGAGGCACGCGGCGTGGGTGTACACCTCGGTGAGGGTGCCATCGTGGCTGAGCCAGATGCGCCGCGCGATGCTCAGCTCGATGGGCACGCCGGCGGGCCACTCCTCATCGGCAGGGAGCTGCGCAAGGTCGCTGGCGCCCAACTCGATCCCGATCTCTCGTAGCACATCGCTCGCCGAGCTCTTGTGGGTGGTGTGGACGATGCGCACACCGTTGATATCCAGGGTCGCAGTTTGGCGACTGGCGGCATAGCGCTGAGCCAGGGCCAGGCCACCGAGCAGTACCCCGGCCACCAGCACGCCGCGCGCCAGATTGGCCCACAGACGCACACGCGGTGCGGGGGCCTCCAGGCGTTCGTTCACGCCCGCTCCTTCCTATACCCGTCGGGCAGCGTGGGTTCCCGCTACCCAGCCCGACGTAAAGGCTGCCTGCAGGTTATACCCGCCGGTCTCGCCTGCTACATCCATGACCTCTCCCGCCAGATAGAGCCCCGCGACGATGCGCGAGGCCATGCTTTCGGGAGCGATCTCGTCACAGGCAACGCCGCCCAGGGTGACCATCGCCTCGGCGATGGGGCGAGTGGCCACCAATTGCACTTCCAGACTTTTGAGCATCCCTACCGTTCGGCGCCGTTCGGCGGCGCTCACCTGGGCGAGCTGACGCTCGCCGGGCACGCCGCTCAGGCGCTCATAGACCGCTGCCAGAGAGCGGGGCGCCCTACCGCGCAGCAAGGTGCGAAAGCTGGCGTTGCCATGCTCGCGCATCTCGCGCTCCAGGTCGGCCTCGAGCGTCTCGGCGGGCGTATCGGGCAGCAGGTCGATGTACAGATGCACCCGGCCGCGCTCAAAGGCTTCGGCCAGGTCCAGACTCAGGTTCAGGGCCGCGGGCCCCGAGATCCCCTCTCGGGTAAAGAGCATATCCCCACGGCGCGTGGCCAGCTCTCGGCCGGCCTGGCGGGCATGCAGCGCCACATCTCGGAGGCTGAGCCCCATCACCTCGGGGATCCAGGCGTCGGCGGCCACCAGGGCCACCAGCCCGGCGCGGGGCTGGACGATGGTGTGCCCCAAACGGCGCGCCATCTCGTAGCCATCTCCGGTGGAGCCGGTGGCGGGATACGAGAGGCCGCCCGTGGCCAGCACCACCGCCGTGGCCGCGATCTCCTTGTCGCCCGCGGCCACGCCGCGGACGCCTCCCTGATCTGCCAGGATGCCGCGCACCTGGGCGCCATAGCGAAAAGTGACGCCATGGGCCAGGCAATAGGCGCGCAGGGCGGTCACCAGGGTGTGGGCGTTACGCGAGGTGGGCAGCACGCGGCCATCGGATTCGGCCAGGGTGGGCACGCCCTGGTCACGAAAGAAGGCGACCAACTCGTCGGGGCCAAAGCGGCGCAGGGCGGGGCGCAGGAAGGAGCCATGGGGCCCCAGATGCGCCACGATCTCTTCGGCGTCGCCCACGTGGGTGACATTGCCGCGTCCGTGCCCTGTCAGGCGCAGTTTGTTACCCAGGCGCGCCGTTTTCTCGATCAGGAGCACCTGTGCGCCCCCCTCGGCCGCCCGTCCGGCGGCCATCAGCCCGGCAGGCCCGCCGCCCACGACCACGATCCGTTGCGTCAAACTTGCGAACCTCCAGCCCGCAAAAAAAGAGGCGGGTCACCCGCCTCTTGCCCTCATGAACTGGCCGTGCACCCTCTGTTGTGGCCCCCCGCTGATGGCTCCCGGCTGGCCAGCTCCGACCAGGCTCCCCTGCGTCACCCAGAGGGCACTGTTTACCGCTGCTTCCTTCCGGACCTGACGGGGTTCACAGGCCTCCGCCGCGCAGGACCCGGCCTTCCACGCCGCCCGACCAGAACGCCATCATCGAGCCAAGCCCCGCGAGAGGGAATTCGACCCCGCTATAGCGGTTTGCGGGTTCAGGGCACCGCTAGCTCCCCGTCTAGCACGACCGGGGAGAGCATACCAGCAGGGCATTATTCTGTCAAAGCGCAGCCAGGCTGCAGCGAATCCCACCCTGCCAACCCCGCATCGGAGGCGAACGGGGGCCTTCCAGGGCGCTTGCCCGTACCCCTGATGTTGACATCGCCCTGAGGCCAGCCCTTTGTGGCGTTTACAAACGGGTGTCCATCGGCTACAATGGGGATAGAGCAACCCCGGCGCCCCGTGGCGCGTAAGGTATGCAGACGAAGGTGCGTTTCTCGCGTTCGAGATAAGGAGTGGCGCCATGTTGGGTGATCTGACCGAAAAGATACAGGCCTCACAGGGCAAGTTCGAAGAGCTGGTCGGCAAGATCCCGGGGTATGCGGGCTACAAGCAGAAGGAACAGCGCCGCGAGGCCGACAAGCTGCTGCGCTTGCACGTGGCGCGCCAGTACGACGAGCAGCTTGAGCGGCTGAACCGCCTCCAATACCAGCTCACCGATCAGGGCGATCTGACGAGCATGATGGTGCTGGAGCGCGCCGTCTCCAAGCTGCAGCTCTTGATCGATCGCATTCGCACCGCCAGCTATGGCTATGCGGGCGTCTTTGACGCGCTCAAGGTGGATGAGGACGTGCTGGACAAGCTGTACGAGTTCGATCAGGGGATGCTGGCGGGGGCCGACACCCTGGCCGCCAGCCTGGACGAGCTCACCGATATCGTCAACAACGCTCATCCGGCGACGGATGCGGCGAACAAGTTGATCGGCGAGCTGGAGCGGTTGCACCGTACCTTTGGCGAGCGGCAAGAAGTCATCCTGCGCTAGGCTGGGCGCCGGATACCGGGAGCGGAGATAAAGGAGATACAGGGATGGCAAGGATCCTGGATGTCGTTCAAGCGCCCGATATGGGAGGGCGCGAACTGGTGCGGCGGGTGCCGGAGAGCGGCGCAGGGGATTTTCGCATCGGCTCTCAGGTCATCGTCCGTGAGGGACAGGTCGCGGTATTCTTTCGCGATGGCAAGGCCCTGGATTCCTTTGGCCCTGGCCGTCACACCATCACCACGGCCAACATTCCCCTGCTCACCGGCCTGGTGGAGCGGGTGTTCAGCGGCGATACCCCCTTTACCGCCGAGGTCTACTTCGTCAATACCCGCGATTTCATTGACATGCGCTGGGGCACGCCCGAGCCCATCACCCTGCGGGACGAGGTGCTGCGCATGGTGCGCATCCGGGCCCACGGCACCTACAACATGGCCGTGACGGATCCCCAGCTCTTTGTGGGGCAGATGGTTGGGGCGCGGGGCTACTTTAGCACCGAGGATGTCTCCAACTACCTGCGGAGCATGATTATCAACCGTCTGACCGACCTGCTCGGCCAGCACATGAAGTCCATCCTGGACCTGCCCGTGATGTTCGAGGAGATCTCGGCGGCGGCGCGGGTGCGCCTGCGGGACGATTTCGCCGCCATCGGCCTGGGGCTCAAGCAGCTCTATCTGCTCTCCATCAGCCCCACCGAAGAGACCAGCGCCGCCATTGACGAGGCCGCCTCGATGGGCGCCATCGGCGACATGGATCGCTACATGAAGTTCCGCACCGCCCGGGCCGTGGGCGATGCGGCTCAGGCGGAGGGCGGCGCGGCCGCTGGCACCGCCCAGATGGGCCTGGGCCTGGGCGCGGGCATGGCCGCCGCCGGCGCCATGGCCGATGCCTTTAGCCGGGGGTCGCAGCCCGCCAGCGGGGCGCCGCAGGGCGAGGCGGGGGNNCTGGACAACGGGCTGATCACCCAGGCAGAGTACGACGCCAAGCGCGCCGAGATCCTCGGCAGGCTGTAGCTTGTAACCCGTCCACGTATGCCAACGGCCCCAGGGGTTCCCCTGGGGCCGTTGTGTTCTCCGGCGTCGCCTTGCCCAGCCGCCCTCACCTCCCACGCTCGTGAGTCGCAGCGTTCGCGGCCATGCCCCCTCTCCCATTTGGATGGGAGAGGGCGTTGGAGGTAAGGGCGATTTCGGCGTAGGCTGGCCTATGCCGTAAGGCCGCCGGCTCAGTGGTACTCTGGCAAGTAGCTCCCATGGGCCTCGATCAGCTCGTCGCACAGGGCCACGATCTGGTCAATGGTCAGCTCGGCGGCGGTGTGGGGGTCCAGCATGGCCGNNGCACGTTGATGTTGGTGCGGTTCAGGGCGGCGCATTGGGGCGGCAGGTCGCCCACAAAGGTGGGCGTGACGCCGTTGCGATCGGCGACGCACATCACCTCCACGGTGGCGTTGGGCGGCAGGTTGGTGATCAGGCCGGTGTTGCGCACATTGCCGCCAAAGGTAAAGGGCTGGCCCGTCTCGACGGCCTCCAGGATGTACGAGGCGTACTCGTGGCCGCGCACGTGCTCGATGGGGTGATCGGCCAGCAGCTCGGTACGCATTTCGCCCCAGCGCTCGATCTGGCGCACGCACCGCCGGGGATACTCGTCCAGGGGCACGTGGAAGCGTTCGATCAGCTCGGGGGCATCGCGCCGGATGAACCAGGGCACGTACTCGGCGGTGTGCTCGCTGGATTCAGTGACATAATAGCCGAACCACTTCATCAGCTCGAACCGAACGGCGTCGCGGGCGTTGTACTCGGGCAGGGCGGCGCGGCGCTTGATCTCGGGATAGAGGTCCTCGCCGTGGCGGGTGATCTCCAGCAGCCAGCCCTGGTGGTTGATGCCGGCGATGCGCCACTGCAGGTCGTCGGCGGGCAGGTCCAGCTCGTTGCACAGGTGCGGCGCGCACACCTGAACGCTGTGGCAGAGCCCCACGGTGCGCACGCCCGTGGCCCGCAGGATGGCCCCGGTGAGCATGGCCATGGGGTTGCTGTAGTTGAGCAAAAGGGCGTTGGGCGCCACCCGCTCGATGATGGCGCAGTAGTCCAGCATCACCGGGATGGTGCGCAGGGCGCGAAAGATGCCGCCGATGCCCAGGGTGTCGGCGATGGTCTGGCGCAGGCCGTATTTCTTGGGGATCTCGAAATCGATGACGGTGGCGGGCTCATAGCCGCCCACCTGGATGGCGTTGACGAAATAGTCGCCGCCGCGAAAGGCCTCTTCGGCGTCCTTTGCCAGATAGCCCTTGACCGTGGCGTTGGCCCCCAGGGTGCGGTTCATGTTCTCGACCATCACCTGAGAGACGTGCAGGCGGTCTGGGTCGATATCCAGCAGGGCGATCTCGGCGTCGCGCAAGGCGGGCACGTGCAACGAATCGCCCAGGACGTTCTTGGCAAAGATGGTGCTGCCCGCGCCCAGGAAAACGATCTTGGCCATGGTTCTTGGTTCCTCCGGTGGGTGGGTTTCTGCGCGCGGCTACTCTAGCGCCAGGGGCCGGGGACGTCAAGCGGGGCGTGGGGACAGCATCCGGGGCGAACACAGGCGACGGGCGAACACGGCGCATCCATGCGCAGTTCGCCCCTACGAAGGGACGCGGGCCGCTGCAGGCGGGTAGGGGCGAAGCTCGTCTTCGCCCCAATACACGGAACGTCTCGCTCTTCCCGCTACCTCACGTACTGCAGCCGCCCCTCTACCACGCTGCGCACGTTCTGGTGCTCCCGCAGGTACTCCAGGGCCACGTCCTGCACGTTGGTGGCCACCACCTTGGTGCGGCCGGCCTCCAACAGCTCCTCGGGCGTCAGGTCGAGATAGGCCTTGCTGTTGCTGGCGTGATAGCCCTGCAGCCCCACGGTGTAGATCTGCTCGTCCTGCACCGGTTGGCCCGCCACCCAAAGGTCCTCCAGGCGCTGCGCGCTCTCGTTGTACACGGCGCGCACGCCCGTGTTGACCTGATAGCACTCGCCCTCGCCGGTGCGGTTCTCCGGGCGCATCCAGCGGCTGAACATGCGCCGCAAGTTCGCGCCTGTGACGGTGTAGCGGGTGAGGGTATCCGAATAGGGGAAGCAAGAGATATAGTTGCCCAGGGTGACCAGGGGGCCCAACGCCCGCGAGCGCACCGACCCGGAGCCCAGCAGCATCACGTCCATCTCGCCCCAATCCGCCAGCGCATCGGCGAACAGGTTGCCCAGGGCCGACTCCTGCTCTCGATGGGGGTGGGTTAGCTCGGTGGCAAACTTGCAGACGATGCTGTTGTATTTCGAGTCCACTTCTTGCTTGTACGAGTCGATATAGGCCTGCAGGTTCGCATCGGGCTCGGCCAGCCCCTCGACGATGGGCACCAACTGCCACTCGTACTCGACGATGCTGTTGGTGTCGTCATCCACGACGATATCAAAGCGCCCGATCTGGTTGGTGCCCACCCCGGCCTGGGCGATGAGCACGCCATTGATCTCGGCGGGCTTTTCCAGCACGGTGTGGGAGTGGCCGCCGATGATCATGTCCACGCCCCAGGCGGGGTCCAGCAGCCCGGCCAGCTCGCAATCGGACTCGAACCCGATGTGGGTCAGCAGCACCGTCAGGTCGATGTCGTCGTTCTTGTAGGCGTTGACGATCTTGCCCACCTCCGCCGAGGCCTCCTCCAGCGTCACAAAGCTGCCGATATCGCGGTCGCGCTGGATGGCGTCAATGACCTTGTCCGTGATGATGCCGATAAAGAGGATGTCGAAACCGGCCATGTTGACGATGTGGTAGGGGCGCATCAGGCGCTTGTTGTGCTGGCGGATGTACAGATTGGCGTTGACGATGGGAAAGTTGGCCACCTTCTCCAGAAAGAGCAGGTGGGGCAGGCCATAGTCGAACTCGTGGTTGCCCAGGGTGACCACGTCGGGGGCCAGGTAGTTCATGATAGACATGGTCGAGATGCCCTTGTACTCGGTGTCGATCACCGAGCCTTGCACCATATCGCCCGAGATGACGTACAGGACGTTCTCCTCTTCCTGACGCACGCGGTTGATATAGCCGGAGAGCAGAGATAGCCCGCCGATCAACTGGCCCTCGGCACCGCCTACCTCGGCGAGGAAATCGCCGTGCATATCGTTCGAATGCAGAATCGTGAATCGCCGTGTGTCCATGGCCCAGGCTCCCTTTTGTAGAATGGTCCGCGCAGCTCCAGTGTACGACCCAGGGGCGCAGAATGCAACGGATCCCGCGTCCCAACCCATCGCGATCGGTCCATGCAGCAGAAGACGCCCCAGGGCGCGCCCTGGGGCCTTGGGCCAAGATCTCGATCCGCCCGCCGAGATCGGGGCGCTAGTCAAAGAGCTTGAGCCAGCACTGGGTGGTGTAGAGCACCTCAAAGCCCAGCGAAAGGTAGAAGGGCTGGTTGGAGCCCACGTAGGCGACCCTGGCCCCCAGGGCGCCGCAGCGTCGCACGCCCTCCATCACCGCCGCCCGGCCCAGCCCCCGGCGCCGGAATGCCGGATCGGTGGCCACCGGCTCGACGTAGCCAAAGCGGCCGCCGGGCTCGTAGAACGTGCCGCAAAAGGCGACGAAATCGCCGCTGGGCGCGCGCACGGCGATCTTGAGCTCGCGCCGCGCCTTGGGCGTATCGAACATGGTCCGTCGGCTATCCAGCTCCTCTTGCCCGGCCGGCGGCTCGCCCGGATGGTCGAACCCGCGCCAGAGGACACGGTGCACCTTGGCCCAATCGCACTCGTCGGCCAGGCTGGTGACCTCAAAGCCGGGGGGCACGGCGACGGCCGGGAAGGGATCGGGGATGACCATGCGCGACATCGGGCGGTCCTCTTGCGGCTGCCGCACATAGCCCCGCGCCTCGGCCAGGGCGGCGAACTCGCGGTCCCAATCGTTAATGTAGGCCTTGATGTAGCGCCTGCCGTCCAATTCTCTCTGGCCGGCCAGATGGGCCTCGGCATGGTCCAGCATCGCCTGCCGCAGGGCACGGTGGGCCGGGTGAAACTGGAAAAAGGCCTCGCCCAGGCTCCCCTCATAGTGCACGATGCCCGCGATCTGGCCTGCCTCCTCCCAGATCCCGATCCGCTCCAGCCATTGCGGCTCCAGCATCGGGTGGGAGTGCATGTATTCCCAGGCGGGCTCAATCCAGTTGCCATCCCGGTTTTCGGGCTGATAGTGCTGGATGAGGAACCCGCTTACCCGTATATAGTCCTGGGCAGGGACGTAGAAGCGTTGTTGCACAGGCATGGAGGGCCCCTCCTTGGTGGACCATGGGCGAGACGGCATCAGTGTACGCCCTCTCACCGAGCGCTGCAAGCGTCACAGGGCGCAGGGCGGCGATTGACACCCGCTGCCCGCGGCCTATAATTCAGAAAGCTGAATATGTCTGCGCGGGAGACTGCGCCGGCAGAGAGGGGACCTATGTCCATCTGGGCCACGTTGCTGGGGTTGCTGCAGGGGGGATTGGGGAGCCTGGCCGCCTATCTGGCGGCCCACGTTTTGCTGTGTCTGCTGCCCGCGTTCTTCGTCGCCGGGGCGCTCACCGCCCTGGTGCCCCGCGAGGCGGTCACCCGCTATCTGGGGCGCAGCGCGCCCAAGTGGGTCTCGTATCCGGCGGCGGCCCTGGGTGGATTCGTCCTGGCGGTGTGCTCTTGCACCATCATGCCCCTCTTTGCGGGCATCTACAAGCGGGGCGCGGGCATCGGTCCGGCCATCACCTTCCTCTTTGTGGGGCCCGCCATCAACATCCTGGCCCTCTCGTATACCGGCGTGGCCCTGGGCATGGATATCGCCCTGGCGCGTCTGCTCCTTTCGCTCCTCTTTGGCGTCGGCATCGGCCTGATCATGGCGCTGCTCTTTAGCCGCCAGGACCGCGCCCACGCCGCAGAGGCAGCCGATGCCTTTGGCAGCAGCGCCCGGCTGCCGGGCCGGACGGCGCTCTTTTTGCTGCTTCTGTTGGCCCTGCTGTTGGCGGGCACCCTGCAGATCGGGCTGCTCTCCGGCCCGTGGGCCGAGGCGACCTTGCCCGTCGCCGGGTTGGAGGGGCTGCAGCGTTCGCTGGACCTGCTGGTGCCCCACGATGTCAGCCTGGGGCAGGAGGGGGTCAGCGTGCAGGGCGCCCTGCTGATCGGGATGCTGGCGCTGATCGGCCTCTCGGCCTGGCTGGGCCTGAGCCACGTGGACGAGGGCGCCAACCGGTGGACCTGGGCGAGCCTGGGCCTGGCGGCGGCGACGCTGCTGTTGGCCGCCATCAGGCTGGAGCCCGTGGCGGACGGGGCCCGGCTGGTCCTGACGGGGCGCGTGGCGGCCGTCGCTGGGCTGATGGCGGCGCTCTGGGCCGTGGCTCGCCGCTTTGAGCCCTACGAGCTGCAGGAGTGGCTTTGGGAGACCTGGCGCTTTGTGCGGCAGATCTTTCCCTTGCTGATCGTGGGGGTATTCGCCGTGGGCGTGGTGCGCGGGCTGATCCGCTCCGAGTGGATCCAGGCCCTGGCCGGGCGCAATACCTTGCTGGCGAACCTGGTGGGCGTGCTCTTTGGCGTGTTCATGTACTTTCCCACCCTGGTGGAGGTGCCCATCGCCAACATGTTCCTGGGGCTGGGGATGCACCGGGGCCCGCTGCTGGCCTACCTCATGTCGGACCCGGAGCTGAGCCTGCAGAGCATCCTGATCACGACCAGCGTGATCGGCAAGCTGCGCACCTGGGTCTATGTGGGCTGGGTGGCGCTGTTCAGCGCCCTGGCAGGCCTGCTCTACGGTGCCTGGTCTGACGGGGCCCGTGGGGGGCTGCTGCTGGCCTACGTGGCGGGGGCGCTGACGGCGCTGGCCCTGGCGCTGGGCCTGGTCAATCGCCGTGAGCGGCGGGCGGAGAGGGCGGCGGCGACAGGCGAGTGAGGGAGGCCAGCCGCGCGGCTGCCCTCCCTGCGACCGCTCTGTTCTACCGGGCCTACATGGGCCGGTGTTTGCCCATCAGCAGTGTGACCGTCTTCTTGGCGTTGGCGTGCTCCTGGATATAGGTCACCGGGTAATCCATGCTGGGCGGGTGCATGGCCGCGATCCTGGCGATCACGCCCGAGGTCGAGAGCACGATCCGCTTGGCGCCCAGCAGCACCCGCATGCCCAGGGTCACCGCCATGGGCGGGCAGAGGGTATAGAGGGGGTTGCGCAGGGCGCGCACCAGGGTCTCGGGATTGAGGGGCAACACCCGCGTCTTGGAGTTCTTGAACTCCTCCGGCGTCAGATGGGCATAGTGGGCCATCAGGTCGGGCGATTCGTTAAAGGCGATGTGCCCGTGCTCGCCGATGCCGCCAAAGCAGATATCCACGCCCTGACCGCCGGTGAGCTCGTCGATCTTGGCGTCAATGGCGTCGGGCGCAAAGGGATCGGGGAACCAGCGCTGCTCCTCGGGGATGCGCAGCTCCTCGTCGAGAAGATCAAAGAGATGGCGCTTCATGGCCCCATGGAAACTCATGGGGTGATCCTCGGGGATCGGGCGCCCCTCCCAATCCAGGTACTCGTCCATGTTGAACGTCCAGACATTCTTCCAGCTCACACGCTCTCGGTTCGAGATCTCGGCGGCGATGGGGTACTGGTCCACAGGGCCTACGGGCAGGATCAGGGTGGTGATCTTGCCCTGGGCGTTGTTGGCGATGATCTGATCCACCATGATGCGCGCCATGGCCTCCATCACGGGGGGCCAGGTCTCGAATACCCGGACGTTCACGGGACTCCAGGCGTCCATCTCGTCCACGGGCATCCCCAGCAGCAACGTCATGTCTTCGCGGCTCAGAGTCACCGTGCGCACGATCCCCCGGAAGCGTCTCTCCGTCATAGCCGACTCCTTTCGTGATGGGGGGCAGGCCCCATGCGAGAGTCCCTCGCGGCCGGGCCTGCCCCGCAGCGTTCGCGATTCGCTAGCCCTCGGCGCTACTTGAACTGGGGCATATAGTCCGCATGGGCGGCCAGCAGCTCATCCATGACCTCTTTGGCGGCCAGCATGTTGTGCACGTAAGGCGAGGCCATCAACGCCTGATAGAGCACGCCCCTGTCGCCGCTCAGGGCGGCGTCCACCGTCAGTTCCTGCCAGTTGAGGATGTGCTGGATCAGGCCCAGCATCGGCTTGGGAAGCTCGCCCAGGGCCAGAGGGATCGGGCCGGCTGCGCCCACGATGCAACTGCCCTCGACGATGGCGTCGGCGGGCAGGTTAAAGATGGAGCCCCGGTTGGGATAGTTCATGCCGCCCCACTCACGGCCCTCATTGGCCAGGATGCTGACGGCGATGCCGATGGCATGGCGCGGGTGGTGCATCGCCAGGTGCGGGCGGGTCTCGTCATAGGGCGCGCCGGCGATCATCTCATCCACAAACTTCCAGCCCTCGATCATGCTCTGGGTGCGGCCCCCGATGGTGGGGTCTTCCCAGCGGTCGCGGCGCTTGGCCATGGTGGCATCGTGCTCCCAGTACATGCGCGGATGGCTGGGGCACACCAGCAGGTAGCCATAGGCGTCGAGGATGCGCATGGAGAAGGCCCACTCGTCCGACCACTCGCGCTGGTCGGGGCGGAAGGTCTTGGCGCGCTCGCGCAGCATGGGGTAGACATCCTGGCCGTTGACGGCCACCTGGGTGAGCCACGTCAGGTGGTTGACGCCCATGGCCCTGGCGGTGAGGTCCTTGTCCTCCACGCCCAGGATGCGGGCCAGGCTGCTGCGAAAGCCGGGCCAACAATCGCAGATGGCGATAAAGTTCACCGCCGTCTCGCGGCGCACCGCGTCGGCCACAAAGTTGGTGGGGTTCACATAGCTGATGGCCCAGGCGTCCGGGCAGATCTCCTCGATCAGGCGGCAGTAGCGCAGCGTGGCCGGGATGGTGCATTGGGCCATAAAGGTGCCGCCAGGGCCCGCGGTCTCGTCGCCGCAGATGCCGTGGCGCGTGGGGATGATGAAATCCTGGCGCATGGCCTCGATGCCCCCCACGCGGTAGCCGGGAAAGACAAAGTCGGCGCCCTCCAGGGCCGTGCGGATGTCGGTGGTGGTGGTGATGGGGAGTTGCATATCGTTTCGCGCTGCCATCACCTCGCCCAGCTTCTTGAGCTGGGGCAAGCGCTCGTCGTTCAGGTCCATCAGGCAGAGCTCGCTGCCCGAGAGGACCTCCTTGTGCTCCAGGACGGTCTGAAAAATGGAGGGGGTAAAGGGGCTGCCCCCGCCAAGGAGAACCAGTTTCGCCATGTCACACTCCTTTGGGTGAGAATGGTTGGGCCGACGGCGGCCACCACCCGCATGGCCGCCCGGGCAGTTGCGGTGCGCCCATAATGGTATCGTGGGCAGTATGCGGCGTCAAGGGAATTCGGGGGCAGAGAGCCCTTACCTCAGGGTGAATGGGCCTACAGGGCTCTCGCTCGAGCCGTCCACAGCCCGAGCGAGAGCCGCCATCTACACATCGCGCTCTGCCCTTACTCTTTAAAGAACCACTGCTCTGGGAACTCGGGGTAGGCCCAGAGGCTATCCCAGGTCCAGAAACCGCCCCCTTCCGTTACGTTGCGCAGGTTGTTGCGCACAAACAGCGGGTGCGGCGCCATGCCCACCGTGCCGATCGTCCAGACGTGTTCCGCCTGGCTCTCCAGCACCTTGCGGGCAGGCTCGTTCGAATCGGTGATGTTGTACTCCTCCTGCCATTCGAAGAGCTGCTTGATCATCTCTGGCGGCTCTTCGCCCTGGTCGCCGCCGGTGTTCCACCAGCGCCCCCACAGGATGCCCCAGGTGCTCTCGTCCCCCTCGTAAGGCAAGAAGGAGTAAGAGCGCCGCAGGAACAGCGTGTCGGCCGTCTCATCGCCATGCCACAGGGACATGGGCTCCTCGTTGGCGACGATCTTTTGCGTCAACAGGGTGCGGGTGACGGACTTCCACTGGATCTCGATGCCGATGGCCTTCCAGTATTCCGTCACCAGCTCGGTGATAGGCCCCTTGGGGGTCTCCGTCTCCACCAGGTCCCAGGCGATAATGATCGGCTGCTGGCTCACCGGCCAGAGGCGATGGGTATGGGCGGCGTTCCACTCCAGCCCCAGGTCGTCCAGCAGGGCGTTGGCCTGGTCCAGGTCGAACGAGGCGTAGGCCTGCGCGAACTCGGGCCGGTAGTGACGCGAGACCGGGATCACGGTCATCTGGGTCTCGGCGGCGTTGCCAAAGTAGATGACGTTGTTGATATCCGCCCGGTTGATGGCCAGCGAGAGGGCATGGCGGAAGCGGTCGTCCGAAAAGACCTGGCGCCACTCTTCATCGGGCCAGTTCATGTTGACGTTGTAGACCACCTCGCCGCCCTTGCCCGAGGGCCAGAGCAGCATGCGCGCGTTGGATTGCATCGCCGCATCGGCATACGTGGTGTAGAACAGGATGCGCAGCTCCTGGGCGGCAAAGTCGTAGGTGCCGCCCGCCACTTTGGCATCCATGATGGAGAGATCGGCGCAGCGATCCACGTTCATCTTGTCGATGTAGGGCAGTTGTTGGCCCTCGGGATCCACGGCGTGATAGTAGGCGTTGCGCTCAAAGAAGGTCATCTGCGGCGTGTCACGCAGCGGCACATAGGTCTCCAGGCGAGGACGCTCGATGCTCTGGGCCCGGTTCATCTCGCGCCCCAGGAGCTGGTACCAAAAGTCGAACCCCTTCTCCTTGGCGAGATCGTTGGCCTTGTCGTTGTACCGGATGTGGAACTGCTTCAGATAGTGGGCCGGCACAAAGGTCTGGTTGCCCCAGAAGCCGTAGAGATGGGCCATGCACACGATGACGAAGGACGGGTGCGGCTGGGCAAAGGTCAGCTTGAAGGCATAGTCGTCCAGCAAGGTGAGCTTCATCATCTCGCCGCCCCAGCGGAACCACTCGTGGGCCAGCGGCGTGACCTCGGTGTTGCTGAGGACGTCCTCGTACCAGAACTGGATGTCGGTCGAGGTGAGCGGGGCGCCGTCAGACCATTTCATGCCTTTGCGCATGTAGCAGGTCACCTCGGTGTAGTCCTCGCTGACCTCCCAGTCTTTGAGGATGTGGGGGACTGCGCCCGTGATATCGCGGGAGATGCGCAGCCAGTTGGGGCAATCCATGACGCGGCCGCTTCCTGCGTCGCCGCCAAACAATCCGGAGCTCAGGCTGGAGACGGTGATGGTGCCGCCGTAGGCGCCGACCTCTTCGATCACCTCGCAGACGCGAGGCTCCTCGGGCAGCCGCTCATCCACGTTCGGCAGTTCGCCCCGGGCCACGCGCTCGGCCAGCAGGGGCGATTCCTTGTACTTGGTGGGTATCGGCGTGGGAGGCTCCTTGACCACCTCCTTCTCCACCAGGACGGTGACTTGTTTCTCCACCTCCTTTTCTACGACGATCGTCTCTTTGACGATCTTTTCCACCGTTTGGGGCTCCCCAGCGCAGGCTGCGAGGGCCAGGCTGGCCGCAGAAAGACCGGTGAGGCGCAGGAATTCTCGGCGAGTATGCTTCGATTGCTGCATGGTGTTCCTCCACAAAGGATCCAGTGTGAGGATGCAGCCAGGCGGGAATGTGGGGGGAAAAGGGCTGCCGTCAGTTACGCTTGCGTGGTACGGGCCGTGTCACGGATAGGTCCCTCCTTTCGAGGCGCGCGGGCGCTGACGGGCCATAGAACAGGGCTTTAGCCGGCGGCGCCGCTCCGACAGGAGGCATCCACATGCGGGGGCAGCAGCCGGCGCGGGGACGATGGAGACCGTTCCCACAAAGTAACGGCGGGCCTCTCCTGTTACGAAAGACTCGCCGGTTTGCGCCCCACTGCCTCCTCCTTTGGACGGCCAGGTGCTGTTCCATGCCTTTGGTTCTGGGCCTGATAGCAGGCCCAGGATGTCATAATCATCTTATAGGCTAGCCATGCCCTTGTCAATGGCGTTCGGCAGCCAAAAAGGCTTTCTTGCCGACGGGAGAGCGACATTGGGGAAAAGGCGTGCTCTTGGCGGCACAAAGGCTTTACAGGGCCCCTTTCATGCGTTACAATTCGACTGGGGGATAAAAGCCCGGAACCACAAGGGAGGATACGCAATGAGTGCAGATCTGGATCAGATCGCCCGACATCTCGAGTTTCTGGGGTATGAGGTCACTACGGAGCAGGAAGGCCGGCTCGTGGCCAAGCATTCCAGCAAGCCCAATCTGGTGGCGCGCGACTACAAGGGGGGATGCCTGCTGACCGCCTACTTTGGGGCCGATACGGGCGCCAAGCGCAAGCGGCAGGGCTATCTCGAGACCATCAACAGCCTGAACAGCCCGGCCACGGTGGCGCGGTTCTATGCCGACAGCGACAATGACTTTGCCACCGAGGCGTTCTACAATACCCCTTACGACCGCGCCGCCTTTGGCCGGTTCATGGACCTTTGGGATCAGGACTTTGCCCGGGTGGTCAGCTCGGATATCGCCCAGTATCTCAAGTAGGTTGCCATAGGCGACGATGCCGGCCGGGCTGCGCCCGGGCTCGGCAGAGGTCGAGCGATCCTTGCCCGATCGCAACATGTGGGGTGATTCTGGCATAGCGGAGCGAGCGTTTCGCCGCCCCTTGGGGGCCCGGCGAGCGTTCGCCCCGCTCGTCGTTTGACCGGCCCGCCCGCCCTCGATACCATGCAGGCGAGGCAGGCCCAGGTCTGCCCCCAGCACACCCCCTGAGGAGGCCCCATGGTTGCACCGATGCCCACGCTGGTCCGATCCGATCCTCGCCCGCGCCTGCTGGTGGATGGCCAACCTTTCCTGATTCTGGGCCTACAGTGGGCCTGCGAGAGCTGCTTCGACGTGGCCCAGATGAACCCGCTCTTCGCCCAGGCAGCCCGGTTGGGCGCCAACACCGCCGTCACACCCCTGTACTGGCGGGAGATCGAGCCCGAGCCCGACCGCTTTGATTTCACCATGCTGGACGAACGCCTGGCCCAGTGCCGCCAGCATGGCCTGCGCCTGGCGCTGCTCTGGTTCGCCACCTGGAAGAACGCCCACCACTTTTACGCGCCGGACTATATCCAGGGAGACCCGGGGCGCTACCCCCTGGCCCTGGGCCGCGACGGGCGCCCGCCCGGCCGGGGCAGCCTTTGCCCTTCGGCCCAGACCACGTGGGAGCGCGACCGGCAGGCGTTGCTGGCGGTGATGGCCCACCTGCGCGATGTGGACCCCCAGCGCACGGTGATCCTGTTCCAGGTGGAGAACGAGCCGGGCCTGATGGGCACCGACCGCTGCTACTGCCCGATCTGTGAGGCGCGCTATCGGGCGGGGAACTGGGAGCAGACGTGGGGGCCCCGGGCCGCCGAGGCGTTCAGCGTCGCCAGCGTCAGCGGCTACATCGATCGGCTGGCTGCCGAGGCCAAGGCCGTCTACCCTCTGCCCATGTACCAGAACGTTTGGCTGGCCGCCCCCGGGCACCTGCCGGGCCGCGATTATCCCTCGGGCGGGGCGGTGCAGCACATGCTGCCGCTGGCCCTGGCCCACAGCCCGCACCTGGACCTGATCGGGCCCGATATCTATCGGCACAGCCTGCGCGCTTTTCACGCCATCTGCGAGGGCTATCGGGCGGGCGGCAACCCCCTGTACATCGTCGAGCATTCGTCCTCGCCCACGGGCCGGGCCGAGCGCAACGTATTCTATGCCATCGGCGGGCTGGGGGCCATCGGCTTTGACCCGTGGGCCATAGATTCACCCTTCCCCGAGCGCAACGTGCCCGCCCTGGTGGACCCCATCGGCGGCGAGTGGGGGCCACAGGCGGCGGCGCTGCGCGATTCCTACGTGAGCATCGGTCGCGCCGTGCAGCCCATCGTCGAGGCCCAGGGCACCGAGCGGCTGTTCACCTTTGTCCAGGAGCCGGGGGAGATGGGCTGCTGCTGGCATGCCCAGGGCGTGGACGTATTGATCAGCTACATCCGCCACGAAGGGGATGGCCGGGGCATGGCCATCCAGCTCGGCGAGGGCGAGTTCCTGCTGGTGGGCATGGGCTACCAGGCTGCGTTCCAGCGGCCCTACCCCGATGGGGGGGCGGTGCGGGCGCGCTCGGTGGTCAAGGGGCGGTACGTGGGGGATGCCTGGCAGCCCCACTTCCCGGTGGAGGGCCATCGGGCGGCCTTGCTGGAGCCGGGCGTGGCGCGGGTGATGCTGGAGGGATAGGGGCCCCGTCTCGCTTGGGGTCTTTGATGGATAGACTTGATTGCGCCGCACGTGGGACGCGCCGTCTCCCCAGGTGGATCGCGGGGAGACGGCGCCGCTTTTCGCCGTGCGGCGGGATGGGCCGCGCTAACGGATGCGCACGATGGGCAGCCGCACAAACCACTCCTCAGGCGGCTCCGGGCCCGTCGTAAAGCTCCAGGAGTACTCCTCCGCCAGCGGGTTGCCTGACAGATCCTGCAGGCCCGTCCCCAGGGTCACGGTATAGGTCGTCTCGTAGCGCAGGGGCTCGTTCAGCTCCAGGTAGAGCCGGCGGCTGTCCTCGCTATAGTACAAGGAGAACGCCACGGGCTGCAGGCTGGCATTCACCAGCGAGACGTGCTCTGCGGTGAGGCTCTCGGGGTCCATCGGCTCATCGAACTGGGCCCACACGCTCGGGGGGTACACGTTCGCATAGATCTCGACGTCCCCCGCCGTCACGCCATCGGCGCCATTCACCGGTGAGACCGCCAGCACCTGGGGCGGGTCGGTCTCCTGGCCCTGGGCGATCTGGATCGTGACCATGGCCGGAAGGCTGGTCTGCGTCCCATCGCTGACGGTAAAGGTCAACTGGTCCATGCCCGCCGCCTTGGCGTCGGCCGTATAGACCAGGGTGGGCGCTACGCCTGCGAGCGTCCCCTGCCACGGGGCCTCGACGACCGTGAAGGTCAGCGCGCCGCCGCTGCTCGAGGAGCCGCTCAGGGTGATGGTCACCGCCTCGCCCGCCGCGACCTGCACAGTCTGCTCGTGGGCCGCCACGTCCTGCACCAGGGTGACCACAGGGTTGGTGGGGGTGATCTCGGGAACGCTGGGGAAGTGCACCGCAGCCTGGGCCGTCACCACGGTGCCGCTGACCACACCGGCCGGCAGCCCCACGGTAAAGGTGACCGTGCTGCCCACGCCCGGCTGCAGTTCGCCGATTGTCCAGAACATGGTGCGGCTGCCCGGGAAGTAGATGCCGCCAGGGCTCATGGCCAGAGTCGCCGCGTCCAACTCGGGGGGCAGCGCGGCCTCGACAAAGACGTCGTAGGCGGGGGCCTCCCCTTCGTTCTCGGTCTCGACGGTGTAGGAGAGCGTCTGGCCGGGCGCGGCGGTCAGGGGGCCGTAGAGCGCGTTGGGATCGTGGGCGGTCAGCGAACGTGAGCAGTGCACGTCCAGGAAGGCCAGCCAGCTATCGCAATCCAGCTCTTTGCAGCGGGTGTCAATGCCCGCTGTGGTATCGCCCATGTCGCAGCCATACGGGCAGTAGAGCAGGATGGGGTTGGGGTCGTACTGGCAGGAGTTGCCGTCGCACTCGTACCGCACCATGTATTGCGAGGTGCTATACTTGGACTCGTTGACGGGCGCATCCCAACACTGCTCGCTGCTGCCATCACACTGCTGGCTATTCCAGTTGTTGCTATCATCGCATCTGTCTGTACAGTCCGAGTACTTGTCGTTGGTCTTGTCCTTGTTCCACATATCGCGGGCGCACTGGCTGCACACGCCCAGGCAATCTCCCGTGCAGGCCTGGCAGGCGCGGCAACTGGAGCTGGAGGAACGGCTGGCATCCAGCATGTCGTGGGGCACTTGATTGATCAGGCAGTTGCGTAGGCAGTCGCCCCAATCGTGATCGGGGCACTCGCCCTGAGCGCCGGCGATCCCACAGGCACCCGCGCCGCCCGAGGCATCGCCCACCCGGTCGCCCCAGAACGACCAGCGGGCGGTGGCCAGGTCGAACTGGGCGCCGCCTTCCAGGTCATAGTAGGCGATGTACTGGCCCGTCTCCAGGCGGATCAGGTGCTGGCCGTCGGTGCGTTGCACGGCCGCCATCTCGCCCAGGCGCGCGGGATCCAGCAGCAGCAGCGTTAGTTCTTCTACGCCGTTGCTCAGGGTGCGCTGGGTGGCGTTGCCATAGAATTGGTAGCCCTGGGAGAGCACGTGCTGGTAGAGCGCGTTCAGGTCGGCGTCGGCAGCCAGGGCGGCCGCGACCTGGGTCGCATCCAGATCCTCCTCGGAAACGGTCGTGATCTCGACATAGTCGCGGTGCAGGGCGTAGGCCAGGTACTCGTTTTCGAGGTTGGCGGCGGCCAACAGACCGCGGACGGGCATCACCGTAAAGTTGGGGATGCCCCACCTGTACCAGACCTGGACCGTGGCGGCAAAGGTATCGCCGGGCTCCAGATCGCCCAGATTCCAGATGACGTGGTTCTGCTGCGGCCAAAAGCGCCCGCCCGCACTGCTGTAGCGGTAGACCGATTGGGGCGCAATCTCGAGCACGACGACCACGTCCTCCAGGGTGTACGCGTACACGTTCTCTGCCAGGACGCCGATGTTGACCACCTGGCCGACAGATGTGCGCTGGGGGACCGCTGCCTGCACCAGGCGCAGCTCTACGGCGGGTGGGGTTGGCGAAGCGGTCAGCCAGGGATCATAGAGCACCCTGTCGCTCACCGGCTCGCCGCTGCCGCCAGGGTTGGCGGCATGGGTGGGGCCGGTGGCATCGCCCCACCAGTTGTGGGTGGCCAAGATCTGGCCCACGGTGCCCATCTGGCGCGCCCCGTAGCCCACGTTCGCCAGGATGATGTTGCCGCTCTCCTCGGCCGCGCTGAGGATCACCGTAGCAGCCCCGTTGTTCCGCACGCCTTCGGCCAGGTTGTTCGCGATGCGCGAGCCGGTCACCTGCACAAAGGCCTCGTCGCCGACGATCTCGATGCCTTTGCCGCTGTTGGATTCGATGCTGCTTTCGCGCACCAGCAGACGGCTGGCGCCCAACACACGAATGGCGTCATCGTCCTCGGGACGGTCGCCGTTCTCTCGCAGAACGGTCCTCTGCAGCATGGCGCGGCTGTCCTGCAGATAGAGGCCCGCATCGGCAAAGTTGTGCCACCCGTCAAAGTGGTACATGCGCTCGATGACCACATCTTCGAGATAGAGCGTGCCGGAGACGACTCCGTATGCCGTGATGTTGGTCCCCCGAAAGTAGCCATCTCCCAGGGTTTCCAGGATGCTGTTGCCGCTGCCGGCGTAGCGCACCGTGGCATGGCGCAGGTCGCCGCTGCCCTGGCCGCCCCGGCCATCAAAGACCAGCCCCGACCAGCAGTGGGGCGAACTATCCGCATAGCTGGTGAAGGTGATGGGCTGCGTCGCGGTCCCCTGAGCGACCAGGTTGCCCTCGATGCGCAACTCGTCGCCAAAGTCGCCGTGATAGGTCACGCCGGGCTCCAGGGTCATGGTGATGCCCACAGGCACCACAAAATCGTCCTGGAAGAGGTAGCCATCCAGCCCATCCTGATAGAACAGGGTAAAGTCCTGGCCCGTCAATGCCTCTGGCGCGACTTTGATCATGTTGGGGCTGTTGTCCACATACTGGTTGTCATCCAGAAACCAGCGGCTATCGGCGCCGATGACATGGATGGGGGCATCGGCGCTTTCGGAGTTGTCCTTTTCGCCGTTGCCGATGCCGGTGAACAGCGAGTGCTGGACGGTGATCTGGCTGTTGGCCAGCAGGATGCCCTTGTCCCAATCGGTGGTCTGCATGTCGCGGATGGTGACGTTGTCCAGCGAGAGGGTGCCCTCTCGCACCGTGATGGCGGCCTGGTTGTAGGCCCCCAGCAGGGCGTCGGAAAGGTAGTTGCGATCTCCCGCATAGCGCACCGTCGCACGGGCAAGCTGCCCCAAGCCGCCATCGAACACCAGGCCTGCCCATTGGTCGGGGCCCGTGTCCGCATAGCTGGTGAAGGTGATGGGCTGCGTCGGCGTGCCCTGGGCGACCAGGTTGCCCTCGACGCACAGGGCGTCTCCCACGTCGCCACGATAGGCCACCCCGGGCTCCAGGGTCATGGTGATGCCCACAGGCACCACAAAGTCGCCCTGGAAGAGGTAGCCATCCAGCCCATCCTGATAGAACAGGGTGAGATCGTCGCCCGTCAATGCCTCTGGCGCGACCTTGATCATGTTGGGGCTGTTGTCCACATACTGGTTGTCATCCAG
>DCTX01000089.1 GCA_002329325.1 Anaerolineales bacterium UBA1429 | reverse complement strand
ACACGGCACCGGCACTTCCGGCCCCGTCCGAAGGGTGGGCGGGGCGGCTTCGGTCGTCAAGACCGCCTGCACGGGGCCCACGTCCTCATAGCCACCGAAGGTGGCGTACACGCGCAGGTAGAACGAGGCGTCCACCGAGATGTCGGGCCGCTCTACCTCGTAGGCATAGTCCTGGGGCTCGAGAAGCTGGCCCTCAACGAGGCCCACCAGAATGGTCGTCTCGTTGATCTGGATCCAGTCCTCGCTGCCCGGCTCAACGGCGAGCAGATCAAAGCCCAAGGTGAGCAGCTCTTGTCCCGTCGTCCAGGTGAAGAGCAGCGTATCGTCCTCGCGCGAGACGTCAAAGCTGGTGACATCTACGGCGGAAGGGGTGCCAGGGATGTAGAGGCCCGCATCCAGATCGCGATAGTCAACCCCCCAGCCGAGATTCACCACCTGGGTTTGCCCGTTTGCGGGATTGGCATCGCTATCCAGAGCGTCGTTGGCCCCCCCGTCCTGGTCGGTAAAGCTGTACAGTGGCAGGGGCGGCGTGAACACGACATAGTAATCGCCCGCAGCCAGGTTCGTAAAGAGGTAGTAGCCGCTGGCATCCGTATAGGTGGTGCCCAGCAGCGCGCCACCGGCGCTGAACAGGTCAACCTTGGCGTTCTGAACGCCGATCTCACCGGCGTCCTGAATGCCGTTCACATTGTCATCCAGCCACACATAGTCACCCAGGCTCGCCGTGGCAAGGTCGCAAAGCAGCGAGGGGCCAACAGTAGTGGCGGTATAGACCTTCTCCTCGACAGGGGGATCCGCGGTCTTGTCCTTGCCCGTCTTGACCGCGACGGTGATATCGCCCTCGGCCAGATTGCCGTTGACGGTAAAGTAGTAGTACTTGGTCTTGACCGAATCAAAGCCCTCGTCGAACTTGAGCCCCGTGACGGCCGTGGTGGGATCGTATATCGGCGACGTGGGCCAACTGGACGGGTCCGGGCTGCCGCCGCCGGGATTCAGCGTGGCCGTCTCGATCGTGGCGCCGCTCCATGTGCCGGCGCCTACGATTTTGATCCAGCTGCACGTTATCTGAAAGACGGTGTGGCTGATGGCGGGGCTGCCCACCGAGACGACGCGGTAGAACCAGGTGGATTGCCCGTTGGCAGGATAGTCATAGAGCACGCCGTAATAGGTGACCGTGTGGGACCCAAGGGTGACGGTCTCTTCGGCACGGGCGACCGGCGCCGCCCAAAAAACAATGCTGGCGAGTACCGCCAGCACCAATAGCACACGAGCAGAAAGCCGTGGCGTTCGAAAGACGTTCATGGTCTCTTCCTCGGGCGCCCCTACGGTGGACGCCCTACGTAAAGCGAGCGTAAACTTACTGAGCGCAGTATAGCGTAAAGCGAGCGTAAAGTCAAGGTGCCTGGGCACGAGTTTTCCATAAACCACCGGCCCAGCAAGAAACCCAGACCCCGGCGCATCTCTTGGCTCAGGCGGGGTGAGGCCCAGGGCAACCCTTTGCGTACCTCCCCACTGGCCGACGAAGCACGGGGCGCTCCTCGAGCCGCCCCATCCGGCCCACGCGGGCGTGAGGCAGAAGGGACGGGACCTCACCTGAATGACCCCGTCTAGTGGGGAAGCATGCCCAAAAAGAGGGGCCAAAGCGGCAGGATATCGAGAATACCGGCCAGGGAGGAAAAGGCGCAGGCGGCCCCGCCGAGGCAGCGGGGCGCTTTTGTGCTACAATAGGCCCACGTTCGCAGATGGCAGCGATCGCGCGCCCGGGGTCGTCTGGCAGGCAAGCGGCGCAGCCGGCCCGAATCCGCTCAAGGAGAGGCAGCATGCATACGGTGCAGACCGATCAGGCCCCGCTTCCGTTGGGGCACTATAGCCAGGCGCTGACCCACGGGGGCCTGGTGTTCGTCTCTGGCCAGCTCCCCATACAGGCCGATTCGGGGGCCGTGGCGGGCGCGTCCATCGAGGAGCAGGTGGAACAGGCCCTGGCCAACGTGGCCGCCATCCTGGCGGCGGCGGGCAGCGGCCTGGATCGGTTGCTCAAGGTGACGATCTACATCGCCGACATGGCCCTGTGGGGGCGGGCGAACGCCGCCTATGCGCGGGTCCTGGGCGATCACAGGCCCGCCCGCGCTGTGGTGCCCGTCCTGCCGTTGCCCAACGGCTGCCTGGTGGAGATCGAGGCGATCGCGGCGGCGGGGGAGCCGGGTTGATGGCCGCCGCTTATCAACTGGTGTGCGCTCGGTGTGCCGCCCGCTACGCGCCCGATGCCCTGCGTTGGCGCTGCGATTGCGGCGGCCCGCTGGATCTCGCCTTCCAGCCTCGCTTTGACCGCAGGCGCATCGCCGGGCGCGGCCCGACCCTGTGGCGCTATCGCGAGGCGCTGCCTCTGCCCGCGGAGGCAACGCCGATCCATCTGGGCGAGGGCTATACGCCGCTCCTGCAGGGGCGCGTGGGCGGGATCCCGGTCTGGCTCAAGCAGGACCACCTGTTCCCCACCGGCTCGTACAAGGATCGCGGCGCCGCCCTGTTGATCAGCCAGGCGGTGGCTATGGGCATAGACCGGGTCGTGGAGGATTCGTCGGGCAACGCGGGCGCCGCCATCGCGGCCTATTGCGCGCGGGCCGGGCTGGCCTGCGACATCTATGTCCCAGAGGCCACCTCTCCCGCCAAGCTTCTGCAGATCCAGGGGTATGGCGCCACGCTGCGCCGGGTGCCGGGCGACCGGCAAGCGGCGGCCGCCGCCGCCCAGCAAGCCGCCGCGACGACCTTTTACGCCAGCCATGTCTGGAACCCGTTCTTTATGCATGGCTGCAAGACCTTTGCCTTTGAGGTTTGGGAGCAGTTGGGGCAGCGCGCCCCCGATACCCTGGTGTTGCCGGTGGGCAACGGCACCCTGCTGCTGGGAGCCGCCCTCGGCTTTGACGAGTTGCTGGCGGCTCGACAGGTGGATCGGGTGCCCAGGCTGATCGGCGTCCAGGCGGCGTCCTGCGCCCCCCTGGCGCTGGCCAGCGCCAGCGGCGCCAGCGCGCCCCAGCCGGTGGAGGCCCATGCCTCGCTGGCCGAGGGCATCGCCATCGCGGCGCCCGCCCGCGGCGAGCAGGTCCTGGCCGCCGTGCAGCGCACGGGCGGCGCGTTCATCGCCGTATCCGAGGAAGAGATCGCCGCCGCCACCAGGCTCTGGTGGCGACACGGCTTTGCCCTGGAACCCACCGCCGGCGCGACGCTGGCGGGCCTGGGGCGCTACCTTTCCGCGGGCGATCACGCCCGCGAGGTCATCGTGTCGGCCATCACGGGGCACGGGCTCAAGGCGGGGCAGGCCCTGGCGGGGCTGCTCTAGCGTAGAGAGGGAGCGGGCGCGTCGCCGGGCCGCAGGGGGCGTGGCGACCCCGCCCCAAGGGCACGTGGGCGTGAGGACAAAGAGTGTACGCAGAGGAGGCGTATGAGAGCCAATCCCGAACGGTACAAGGTATCGCGCATCACCATCTGGATCGGCGCCATTGCTGCTTTGACGCTTCGCGTCGGCTTTGAGCAATCCCCCACCGTGGCGGCCATCGTGCTCGCCGCCGCCGTGGGCATCGGCCTGTTCATCGACCTGGTGATCCGCAAGGCGTAGGCGCCGCGCGGGGCGACGGCTAGCCGGGCCGACCCTCACGTTCGCGCAGGCTGGCGCGGCTGGCCTGGACGAGACGCACGGTGGCTGCCCCCCACAGGATCGCGGCGGTGCCCAGCCCTGCAATCACGTTCATGCTGCCCTCGGGGATCGTCGCGGAGCTCGCCACCCAATACATGGCGCCGGCCGAAAGGGCGATCATCAGCCCGCCCACCAGGTACTCGCCGGGGGTGTAGTGGATGGCAGCCAGGGCGACAAAGTGCAGCCCCACGGCCAGCGATGTGGCGGCGGCGATGTAGGCGTGGCGGTTCGTGAGGATCAACGCTGCGCTGATCCCCGTGATCAGGAACCCCTGGGCGCTCATCACGCGGTGAGAGAGCCGCGCGCGCCGCTGGCGTTCGCGCTGTTGCGCTGCGTCCCCCTCGTCGTCCGGCAGGCTGCTGGCCCGTTGCAGCTCGCGAAAGCCCGTGATGAGCAGAACGCCCGTGATCAGGCCCAGGGCGATGTTGAGCCAAGGGGCGCCCCAGGGGCGCAGCTCCAGCACGCCCACCACGGCCCAGGCGGCGCCCAGGGCGGCATAGAGCACCACGCCCCCGGCGGTGTGTACGGCTCGATAGCGCAGCGGCAGCACGATGTTGGCCACGGGGCATCCTCACCTGTGGTGGCGAGCAGAACGCGACGCCCTCATTCTCGTGGACCCGCGGCCAACTGTCAAACTCGGGGCGGGGGTGGCGTTTGGTGCCGCGGCGAGGCGCATGGCATCTTGGGTCCATGCTGCGCATGGCTGGCTCGCAGACCGAGGGCGCGTCCGACTCGGGGAGAAGCCCGGCTCTGCCCCGTCGCCCGTGGCCTGGCGTCTGCACCTGACCAGAGGTTGATCCTGACGGCGCCCGCCGAGGCTTCCGCCCAGTTGACGTCTGGGCCCGTTCCCTCTAAAATCAAGGTATCTACTCGAGAATCTTCTGGAGCGAACCATGGGCGATAATCACACGGCAACCCTCAAATACCATGATCAGCAGTGGCAGGTGCATAGCGGCATGACCATTCGGCATGCCATCGAGAAGGTGGGCCTCGATCCGCAATCGGTGCTCGCCATCCGCGAGAAAAAGCTGGTCAACCACCAGACCACCATCGAGGCGGAGGACGAGATTCTGCTGGTGAACGTCGTTTCGGGGGGCTGACGCTGAACCAAGACAACGGCACGCCGCAGGCAGAGTCGCGCCGGCGTGAGCGGGCGCACCCGATCATGCGCTGCCAACTCTGCGGACAGGTGGCCGTCATCTCGATGCCGCAGCATCGGCTCAAGCTGTGCGAGGAGCACTTCCTCGCGTGGGTCGAGCGGCGGGTGGCCCGCACCATTGAATCGCTGGAGATGTTCGCCCCGGACGATCGCCTGCTGGTGGCCGTCTCGGGCGGCAAAGACAGCCTGACCCTGTGGGAGATCCTGCTGCGTCTGGGATACCGCGCCGACGGCCTGTACATCAACCTGGGCATCGGCCACGAGAGCTACTCCGATGTCTCCCAGGCTCGCGCCGAGGCCTTTGCGGCGATGCACCCCGAGGCGACGCTGCACGTGGTCAACGTGGCCCAGCGCTACGGCCGCTCCATCCCCGACCTGGCCCACGGGCGCGGGCATCGCGTCTGTTCCCGCTGCGGCATGGTCAAGCGCTACATCATGAACCGCAGCGCCCGCGAGGGTGGCTATGCGGTGCTGGCGACGGGCCACAATCTGGATGACGAGGCGGCCCAGCTTCTGCAGAACAATCTGTACTGGGTGCGCGGCTACCTGCAGCGCCAGGCGCCGGTGCTGCCTGAGGCCGCAGGCGGGGGATTGGCGCGCAAGGCCAAGCCCCTCTGCCTCCTTTATGAGCGCGAGAGCGCTGCCTACGCCCTGGTGCGCGGGATCGACTATGTGCAGCAAGAGTGCCCCTACGCCCGTAGGGCCACCTCGATTTTTCACAAGCACATCCTGAACGATCTGGAGCGCCGTTCGCCGGGCACCAAGCTCCAGTACTACCTGGGGTTTGTGCGGGCCCGGCAGGACGGCTTTATCGTGCCTGAGGAGCTTGAGGCCGGGTCCGGCGTGTGCCAGCGCTGCGGCCAGCCCACCACCGCGAACGAGATCTGCGCCTTCTGCCGAATGCTGGAGACCGAGGGGCTTTTGTGAACGCGAACGCGAATCCTCCGCGGGTGTACCGCTACTATGACCTGATCATGGCCAGCTTTGTGGCCGTGTTGTTGATCAGCAACGTCGCCTCGACCAAGTTCCTGCGCCTCGGCCCCCTGAGCTTTGACGGGGGCACGCTGCTCTTTCCCATCAGCTATATCTTTGGCGATGTCCTGACCGAGGTCTATGGCTATGCCCGGGGCCGCCGGGTGATCCACGTCGGCTTTGCGGCCAACCTGCTCATGGCGCTGGTGTTCGCCCTGGTGGGCGCGCTGCCCGCCGCCGAGGGTTGGGAGAACCAGGAGGCGTACAAGGCCATCCTGGGCGCCACGCCGCGCATCGTGGCGGGCAGCCTGATCGCCTATTTCGCCGGGAGCTTTGCCAACTCGTGGATCATGGCACGCATGAAGGTGATCACCCAGGGGCGCTGGCTGTGGATGCGCACCGTCGCCTCGACCCTGGTGGGCGAGGGGGTGGATACCTTCCTGTTCGTGGCCATCGCCTTTTACGGGCTGTGGCCCGATGCGTTGCTCTGGTCTGTGGCCGTCTCCAACTATCTCTTCAAGTGCGGCCTGGAGGCTATCATGACGCCGGTGACCTATCGGATCGTCAGGGGCCTCAAGCATGCCGAGCGAGAGGACTATTACGATAGGGGCACGAACTTTAGCCCCTTTGCCACGCAGCTGTAACCCTGGGCGAGCGCGCCCGATCACCTCAAGACAAGGCAGATACCATGGAACAACCTCCGCTCCCCGAGATCGAGAATACGCCGCTCTTTGCCGACGACCTGCCGGAGGGCCACAAGAGCGGCTTTGTCGCGCTGGTGGGCAAGCCGAACGTGGGCAAGTCGACTCTGCTGAACCGCTGGATGGGCCTCAAGGTCGCCGCGGTGACGCCCAAGCCCCAGACGACCCGCACGCGCCTGCAAGGCATCCTCACCCGAGAGGATGCTCAGATCATCTTTGTGGATACGCCCGGCATACACCGGCCGCGCACGGCCCTGGGCAACTATATGGTGGACGTGGCGCGCCAGGCCGTGCCCGATTCCGACCTGGTGCTCCTGATGGTGGATCTGAGCGCGCCGCCCGACGCCGCCGATGAGCATGTGGCGCGCCTGGTGAGCCAGTATGTCAGCATCCCCGCCATCCTGGTCATGAACAAGGTCGACCTGGTGCCGGAGCCGGCCCTGGCCGAGCGGCGCGCCGCCTATGCCGCCCTGGGCCAGTTCGACCACCTGGTGGCCATCAGCGCCGAGCAGGGCCAGGGCACCGACGCCCTGCTGGATCTGGTGCTGGAGCGGTTGCCCGAGGGGCCCCGCTTCTACCCCGCCGACCAGATGACGGACCAACCGGAGCGCTTTGTCGCCGCCGAGCTGGTGCGCGAGCAGGTGTTGCTGCATCTCCGCCAAGAGGTGCCCCACGCCGTGGCCGTGCTCGTCCAGGAGTTCCGACAGCGCGAGAACGGGGTGCTCTACATCTCGGCGGACATCTACACCGAGCGCGAGTCGCAAAAGGGGATCGTCATCGGCGCGCGGGGCGAGATGCTCAAGCGCATCGGCTCCGCCGCCCGCGCCTCGCTGGAGGCCTTTTTCGGGCAGCAGGTCTATGTGGAGCTGTGGGTCAAGGTGCGCCGGGATTGGCGCACCAACGAGACCTACCTCAAACAGCTCGGCTACGGCTGAGCCGCAGCCGCGTCGCGGTCCACGCTGCCATCGGCTCTCGGCCGTATGGCGCTCACGGCCCAGGGCTAGCTCTGCGCTGGCCCTGGGCTGCGGCGCACCACCATGCGCACAAAGCTGATGTGGCGCCCCTCATCCTCGGCGATCATCGGATCGCCCCCGATGGCCTGCTCAAAGCGCCGGAAGATCTGGTACCCCTCGCCATCAGGAAAGGTATCGCAGGTCTCCACCTCTACCATGCCGGTGCGGCGCCAGCGGGTTTGCCACCAATCGGGCGCGTGCCAGGAGTAGTAGTCGGGCTGCCAGTAGGCCTGGAGCGTCTCGGGGGCCAATCCCTCGAACTCCTGAAGAAGCCCGGGGACGACCATCCCGATCTGGCCGCCGGGCTTGACGAGCTGGATCAGATGGCGATGCAGGTAATAGTCATCGGTGCCAAAGAACTGCAAGCTGTTGATGCCGACCAGGGCATCAAAGAACCCCTGGGCGAAGGGCATCTGGCGGGCTTCGGCCCGCAGCGGAAAGACCTGGGCCTCTAGCCCTGCTGCGCGGATGCGCGTCCAATTATCCGTGGGCGAGATCCACAGGTCAGCAGCCCACACCTGCACGCCAAACTCCCGCGCCAAAAAGATCGAGGAGATCGCCTTGCCGCAGCCGAGGTCGAGCACGCGCATGCCGGGACGCAACTCCATGACGGCGCACAAGGATTCGAGAAGCCACAGGCAGTGAGAGCCGAGCTGGTTCTCGATGATCCAATCCAGGTCATACTTGGTGGAGCGTGGGTAACGCGCCCGAAGCTCTGGGGTTGAGAGCAGGTCTCGATTCATCGCCGCTCCTCTCGTGGGGCGAACGCCGCCCACATGTGCCCTCGTCGTCCTCACACAGTGGATCGCCGCTTCAGGCCCGCCGCCCTGCGCGTGGCCGCGCTGGCCGCGTCAGGCCAAGAGCAGCAGGCTGATCGCCATGATGACCATGCCGCCCAGCAGACCATAGAGCGAATCGTGCCCCTTGCCATAGGCGCGCGAGGTGGGCAGCAGCTCGTCCAGCGAGATGTAGACCATGATGCCGGCCACGCCGCTGAACAGCACCCCCATCAGGCCGGGCGTCAGGAAGGGGCGCAGCAGCAGGTAGCCGACCAGGGCGCCGGCCGGCTCCGCGAGCCCGGAAAGCAGCGACCACCAAAAGGCCCGCCGCCGGTTCTCGGTGGCATAGTAGATGGGCACCGAGACGCTGATGCCCTCCGGGATGTTGTGCAGCGCGATGGCTACGGCGATGGCGACGCCCAGGGTGGGGTCTTGCAGCGCCGCCAGGAAGGTGACCAGCCCCTCGGGAAAGTTGTGGATGCCCACGGCCAGCGCGGTAAAGATCCCCGTGCGCTCCAAGGACTTGCGATCCGGCAACGTCTGGGCGCCGGGCCCGTGGGTGTGGATCGTGACCTCGGCCAGGTCTTGCTTGGTGCGCGCCTCGTGGGGGTTGTCGGCGTGCGGCACCAACTGGTCGATGCCGAAGATGAGCAGGATGCCCCCAAAGAAGGCCACCGTCGTCAGCCACGCCGGCCCGTTGCCGGTGTAGACGCCGGCGGTCACCTCCAGCGCCTTGGGCATGATCTCGACGAACGATACGTAGAGCATCACCCCGGCCGAGAAACCTGTGGCCCACGAGAGAAAGCGATAGTTGCTGGTCTTGGAGAAGAAGGCAATGGTGCTGCCGATGCCGGTGGAGAGCCCGGCAAAGGTCGTCAGGGCCAGAGCGATCCAGAAATGGGTGTTGATCATCGGCTCGCCTCGCGGGTATCATCTGGGTGGCTAACCATCACTGCAGGCGATTGTAGCACGGCAGACGTGCCCCGTCGAACATCGCAGCGCGGGCGCATAGAGAGATATTGGCAGGCGAAACGGGCCGCCGGCGGGCAGGGTGAAGCGGGCGTCTGCCCGCGCGAAATCGCGCAGATTACTGTGGTCTTTACGCAAACTGCGCTATAATAGGCGCATGTGGCGCGGTAGGCGCTGCGAAGGTGTTCCGCCTCGGCCGGCAGTGGGCGAGGGCCGCAGGCGGGCGCCGGCAGGGGAGGCTTGCCATTGGCCGATGTCCTGGTCATCCTGAACCCCGTTGCCGGCAATGCGCGGCCCGAGCGCGTGTATCCGGCCCTCACCAGGCACCTGGCGCGGGCAAGCTATGAGGTGTACGAGACCACGGGCGAGGAGGACCTCCCCACCCTGGTTCGTGAGCGTCGCGCCCAGGGGTTCGGCACCTTTGTCGCCATAGGCGGCGATGGTACGGTGAGGGCGGTGGCCGCCGGGCTGGTCGGCTCGCAGGCGTGCCTGGGCATTGTCCCGGCGGGCACGTCCAATCTGCTGGCCCACGATGCGGGCATCCCGGAGAGGTTGGATGCTGCCCTGGCGCTGATCGCCGGAGGCGGGCCCATCATGCGCCTGGACGCGATGCAGATCGGCGAGACCTTTGCCTTCTTGAATGTGAGCCTGGGGTTGAGCGTCGGCGTGTTGCGGGATGCCGATCCGCAGCGCAAGCGCAAGCTGGGCCGCCTGGCCTATCTCTGGTCGGGGATCAAGAATCTGGCGGCGGTCGGCGTGCAGACGGCGCACCTTTCCATAGATGGCGTGCGCCATGACCTGCGGGCGACGGAGGTGCTGGTGACCAACTGCCCCTCGCTGGGCGCCCCCGAGCTGTCGCTCAGCGGCGAGGTACGCATGGGCGATGGGCGCATCGAGATCGTCACCTTTCGCACCCGCCATCTGGTGGACTATCTGAGCATCCTGCTGGATCTGGCCCTGCGGCGCCCGCGCCAAAGGCGCAACGTGCGCACGTTCGACGTGTTCTCGCACGTGATCATCGAGACCGATGCGCCAACGCAGGTTCAGGTGGATGGCGACCTGATCGGCGCCACGCCTGTTACGGTGCGAGTAGTTCCCGGCGCGGTGCGCCTGATCGCCCCGCGCGCGGCTCGTCGGCGCCCTCTGACAGGGCGACCGGAAGCATTCTAGCGTGAGAGAGATGTCATAGACTAGGGATAGGCACATACCAGGGCAGACCTGGCCCGAAAGCTCTGGATGGAACGACGCATCCTTACCCCCATCCCCCCTGGGGCAAGGCGTGTGTAGCTGCGAAGCTGGTACGAATAGGGGGGAAAGATGCAAGCTCGCTTCGTTCACACCAATCTCATCGCCCGAGATTGGCGCAAGCTGGCCGCCTTCTACTGCGAGATCCTGGGCTGCTCACCCGTCTACCCAACCCGCGACCTGAGCGGGCAATGGCTGGACCGCGCGACGGGCGTGCCAAACGCACACATCCAGGGGATCCACCTGCTCTTACCAGGCTACGGCGCAGCCGGGCCCACCCTCGAGATCTTTCAGTACGATGAAGAGGTCCCGCACCAGCCCTTCATCGCCAACCGGCCCGGCTACGGGCACGTCGCCTTTGCGGTGGGCAGCGTGGAACAGGCGCTGCGCGAGATCATCAACGCCGGCGGCGGCCTGGCGGGCGAGCTGGTCTCGACCATCATCCCCGGCCTGGGCGGCATCGTGTTCGCCTATGCCACCGATCCCGAGGGCAACGTGATCGAGCTCCAGCAATGGATCGCCCAGGGCTGATCGCCCAGGGCTCCCGATGGGCTGAGCGCGTCAGGCGGGCAGGGCCCAGCCCTGCTCGGCGTGGCGCTGTGCCAGGAGGTCGGCCAGGGCATCCACGGAGGCCAGCTCCTTCTCGGTGGGCAGGCCTCGCGCCAACACCGGCGGCAAGACCTCGACCTTGAGGTCGGGGATCAGCGCCGAGAGGTCCTCTACGGCCCGGGTGCTCCAGCCGTAGGAGCCGATCACCGAGACATAGGCCAGCTTGGGGCGCAGGGCGTTGGCCAGGTGGGTGGCGTAGAATACCGTGGGGTGGGGCCCGCGGTGGAAGGTGGGCGTGCCGATCACCAGGCTGGCGGCATCCACCAGCGCGATGGCCAGCTTGCCCAGGTCCGTGACCGACAGATCGAACTGCTGCACGGGCACGCCCCGGCTGCTGAGGCCGCCCACCAGCCGCTCGACCATGATGCGCGTGCTGCCGTGCATGGAGATATAGGGCACCAACGCCATGTTCTTGGGCTCATCAGAGACCCAGTCGCGATAGGCTGCAAGGACCCCCTCCGGAGCGGTATGGATCGGCCCGTGGCTGGGGGCGATGATCTCGATGTCCAGGCCATCGAGCTTGGCCAGGTTGCGCTGCACGATGCGGCGGAAGGGCATCATGATCTCGGCATAGTAGCGCTTGGCGGCCTCCATCACCCGCGGCAGATCGTGGGCGATGGGATCGCCGGTGGCCAGGTGCGAACCGAACCAGTCGCAACTGAAGAGGATGCGATCCTCGGGCAAGTAGGTGGACATGGTCTCGGGCCAGTGCACCCACGGCGTATGCAGGAACTGTAGCGTCTTTTCACCCAGGGGGAGGGTTTCGCCGTCTTGCACCGTCAGGAACCGGTCGCGATCCAGGCCGAGATGGCTCATCAGCAGCGTCCTGCCCTGGGGCGTGCAGACGACCTGCGCCTCGGGGTGGCTTGCCAGCACGGCCGGCAGAGAGCCGGAATGGTCCTGTTCGGCATGGTGCGCCACCACATAGTCAAGGCGCGGCACATCGGCCAGGTGGCGCATCAGGCTCGCCGTCATCGCGGGATCGACGGTATCCAGCAGGGCGGTCTTGTCGCGCCCCTGGATGAGGTAGGCGTTGTAGCTGGTGCCATCGGGCAGGGGGATGAGGGCGTCGAACAGGCGGCGATCCCAGTCTACCGCGCCCACCCAGTGAACCCGCTCGCGAATGGTTCTGGCCTGCATGGCTCTTGCTCCTGTTTCCATGGATGTAGTCGGGTCGGTGGGAACGCCAGACGAGTCTGGGCGAAGGCGCTGCCGCGAGGCATCGCCCTCCTTCACGCAGACTGGTTCTCGCAGCCATTATAGCAGCAGCCGGGGCGGGGCGCATCCCCCGCCCGGCGGAGGCGTGCAACCCCTTGGCGTTTCGCCGTGTCATAGCTAATATAGAGGCGTGTGAGGATCTACCGACGTGCGGAGGATCGGCAGGAGGCGGACTTGACGGATTTCCTACTGATCGTGCTGGTTCCCCTGGCCTTGTTGATCGTCGTCCTCGGGTTCATCACCTTGAACCGCTACATCGCCTACAAGGAGCGGGTGGCCCTGGCAGACCGGGGCTTCTCGGCCCGCGACCTGGCGCGGCGCGAGTCCCGTGGCCGGCAGGGAAGCCGGGGCGTGCTGTGGGGCGGCGTCATCACCATGATGAGCGGCCTGGCGCTGCTTTTGGGCCTGGCCACCCTGGGCACAGGCTACTGGCTGATCGCCGGGTTGCTGCCGCTCTTTGTGGGGCTGGGCATGCTCTTGATCTACTTTGTCGTCTCGGGTGCTCCTGTCCACGAGATGGACGATCTGGCTCCCGGCTCTGAGCCCACAGTCGAACGGGAGGATCCCTGGGAACAGGGCAAACCGGGCTCCAACGACTAGCGCTCCGAAGGATCTCATGTGGCTCTGGAATCCTGGACAGCAATCTTGAGCGACCCGCTGGCAGACCTGGTCTCGCGCGCCCAACGTGGCGATCGTGCGGCTTTGGGCGACCTGATCGCCCAGACGCAGGACCGCGTCTATAACCTGGCGTATCGCATCCTGGGCAACCCGCAGGAGGCCGAGGACTTGACCCAGGAGGTCTATGTGCGGGTGTGGCGCGCGCTGCCTCGCTTTCGGGGCGAGAGCAAGTTCACCACCTGGCTGCACACCGTGGCGACCAATGCCTGCCTGAACCGCAAGCGCGCGCTGCGCCGGCGACTGGATGCCCAGCTCGACGCCGAAGGGGCCCTCGACGACATCGCCACGCCCGAAGAGGGGCCCGCCCAGGAGACCATGCACCGTGACGAGCATGCCCGGCTGTGGGAACTCGTGGAGCGCCTGCCGGACAAGTATCGCCTGGTGTTGACCCTGTTTTACCAGCAACAACTCTCCTACCAAGAGATCGCCCAGGTGCTGGCGTTGCCGTTGGGCACGGTCAAGGCGCACCTCAACCGCGCACGCAATGCGTTGGCCGCCAGCCTGAAGAAGGTGGGGATCCGATGATAGACTGCAAGACGTGTCGGGCAGAACTGGCACAGTACGTGTCCGACGGTCAGCCTGATGCTCAGGCGTATCGGGAGCTGCGTGACCACCTGGCTGCCTGCCCCGATTGCCTGCGGGCGGCCGCCGCGCTGCACGTGGTGGAGCAGGCCCTTTGGGAGTGGCCCCTGGAGCCGGCCCCCATGGGGCTGGTGGAGCGCATCCTGGAGGCGATCGATCGCGAGCAGCCCGTGGAGCCCTGGCGCCCGCTGCCCTGGGCCATCTGGGTGCCTGCCCTGACGCTGCTGGTGGCCCTGGGGCTGGCCGTCATGCTGACGCCCGAGCCGGGCCCGGCGCCGGCTGTGCCCTGGCTGGAGCCCAACCTCGAGTTCTCGCTCCAGGCCTACCTGCCCGACGACCCGGGTCTGCTGTGGGCCCTCTGGATCGGCGGCTCGATGGTCGCCTTTGGGGTGGGCATCACCATGGCCCTGGTGCAGGGCCGGCTGCCCAGCGAGGCCGAGATCGAGCACCTGCGCCACCGGCTCTCCGATACGGCCCAGCGGCTCTGGCATCTGGCGGGGCGCTAGGGCGCTGCCGGCGGCGGCCTTGTGTGGTCTCGTTCCTCCGTGTGCCTTCGCGAGCCTCTCAGCGGCGATAAGGTGCTTTGCCCCCAGCCGCCCTCGCCTCGGCGGCAAGTCCTACCCTCGCATCTCCCGTGCCGGCACGCCGCTGCACGGCTTTGTGCATTGCCGGCGGTCGGTGTAGCGCTGAATTGACACCTCCCCCTGGCCGGACTATACTGGCTCGTTGTGAGCCAGAGTTGCAGAGGCGAGGTGCCATCTCTATGCAGGTCTTTCCCTTTACCGCCATCGTCGGCCAAGAGCGTATGCGCCGCGCGCTGGTGCTGAATGCCATCAGTCCCCAGATCGGCGGTGTGCTCATTCGCGGCGAGCGCGGCACGGCCAAGTCCACCGCGGCGCGCGCCCTGGCCGCCCTGCTACCAGAGATCGAGGCTGTGAGCGATTGCCCCTTTGGCTGCGACCCCCATCGCGTCGAGCAGATGTGTGACACCTGCCGGGCCCGCCTCGGCGCCGGCGAGGTGCTGCCCGTCAGCATGAAGAAGACGCGCTTTGTGGACCTGCCCGTGAGCGCCACAGAGGATCGGGTGGTGGGCACCCTGGATATCGAGCGCGCCATCAAAGAGGGCGAGCGGCGCTTTGAGCCGGGCGTCCTGGCGGCCGCCAACCGCGGGCTCCTGTACGTGGACGAGGTCAACCTGCTGGATGACCACGTGGTGGACCTGCTGCTGGATTCGGCGGCGATGGGCGTCAACGTCGTCGAGCGCGAGGGGATCTCCTTCTCGCATCCGGCCCGCTTCATTCTGGTGGGCACCATGAACCCGGAGGAGGGGGAGCTGCGCCCCCAATTGCTGGATCGCTTTGCCCTGTGTGTGGATATCCAGGGCATTGCCGATGCGGCGGCGCGAGTCGAGATCCTCAAGCGGCGTATCGCCTTTGAGCGCGACTATGGCGAGTTCTGTGACCTCTGGTGCGAAGAGGAAGAGCGCCTCTCGCAGCGCATCCTGCGCGCCCAGCAGCTCCTGCCCCAGGTCACCTACGATGACCGCGACCTGTACACCATCGCCCAGTTGACCGCCGAGATGGATGTGGACGGCCATCGGGCCGATATCGTGATCCTCAAGACGGCCATGGCCCACGCCGCCCTGATGGGGCGCACCGCCGTCCGCGAGACCGACATCTTGCTGGCCGCCGAGCTGGCCTTGCCCCATCGTCTGCGCCGCACCCCCTTTGAGGACACGGGCGCCAAGATGCAGAAGCTGGCCCAGCGCATCGAGCAGGCCCGTCGGCAGAACGCCGAAGAGGACGAGCAGGAAGCCGTTCAGGCCGAGGGCGAGGCGCAGCCTAAAAAAAAACAGCCGAGTCGGTGACCTCTGAGCCGGCCCCCGGCGGCGACCCGCAGTCTGCCCCGCCGCTGCGCGGGCATCATTCCGAGGCGCAATCCCTGAATGCCTCGCCCAACGAATCCACCCATGGGGTGGAGGTGGGCGAGGCCTTCCAGGCCCGCAAGCTGAGCACCCCCACCGATCGCCTCTCGCGACGCGCCTCGGGCCGCCGCAGCTACACCGTCAGCAAGCGGAAGCGTGGGCGCTACATCCGCGCCCGCGACGCCCAGGGGCGCTATGACGACATCGCCATAGATGCCACCGTGCGCCAGGCCGCCCCCCACCAGACGACCCGCGAGAAGAACGGCCATGCCCTCGCCATCCGCGACCAGGACCTGCAGCGCAAGGTGCGCGTGCACAAGACGGGCAACCTGGTGCTCTTTGCCGTGGATGCCAGTTGGTCTATGGCCGCCGCGGAGCGCATGGAGGCCACCAAGGGCGCCATCATGTCGCTGCTGGTGGACGCCTATCAGAAGCGCGACCGGGTGGCCATGGTGTCTTTTCAGAAGGATCGGGCCAACCTGGTGCTGCCCCCCACCTCGAGCGTCGAGATGGCCAAGAAGGCCCTGCAGGAGATCCCCGTAGGCGGCAAGACGCCTCTCTCCGCGGGGCTGCTGCTGGCGCTGCAGGTGATCGAGCGCGAGAAGAACCAGAACCCCGATATCGCCCCGCTGATGATCCTGCTGACCGATGGCGCGGGCAACGTCTCGGTCACCGGCACGCCGCCACGGGAAGAGGCGCTGATGATCGCCGGGCTCTATCGCGAGAAGCAGTTCCGTACCGTGGTGATCAACACCGAGCACGAGTCGCTGGATCGCGGCCTGGCCCAAGAGCTGGCCGACGCCCTGGAGGGGCCCTGCTACACCCTGGCCGAGATTCGCGCCGATAGCCTCCTGGCCACCGTGCGCCGGGAACTGGAGCGCTAGGCCCATGGCCCAGATCGGCGATCGCCGTCGCCAGCTCGGCGCGGACCTGTCTCTGCTCCTCGTGACGCTGATTTGGGGCGGCACCTTTGTCATGGTCAAAGATGCCGTCAGCTCCTACCCGGTGTTCGCGTTCCTGGCGATACGCTTTGCCCTGGGGTTGGCGGCGTTGTTGCTGATCGGGTGGCGCCGTCTGCGCACCCTGACGTGGCGTAGCCTGGCGTGCGGGGCGCTCCTGGGCCTGTTCCTGCTGGGCGGCTATGCGTTCCAGACCCTGGGGCTGCAGCACACCACAGCCTCCAAAGCCGGGTTCATCACCGGGCTGAACGTCGCCATCGTGCCTCTGCTGGCGGCGCTGATGCTCCGGCAGAAGCCCCAGGCCGGGGCGATCATCGGCGTCCTCCTGGCGACGATCGGCATGGCGTTGCTCTCGCTGAGCCAGGCGTTGCAGCTCGGGCAGGGCGACCTCCTGGTGCTGCTGTGCGCAGTCTCCTTTGCGCTGCACATCGTGGGGGTGAGCGCCTTTGCGCCCAAGGCTGATCCCATCGCCCTGACCATCATTCAGGTGGCGGTGGTGACGGTGGTCAGCGCCCTCATCACCCTGCTGAGCGGCGAGCCGTGGCTGGCCCCCCAACCCTCGGTGCTGGGCGCGGCGGCGTTCACCGGCATCCTGGCGACGGCGGTGGCCTTTGGCGTGCAGACGGCCATGCAGCGCTTTACCACGCCCACCCACACGGCGCTGATCTTTACGGCAGAGCCGGTCTTTGCGGCCCTCTTTGGCGTGTGGCTGGCCGGCGATCTGCTCACCGCGCGCATGGCCCTGGGCGGCGTCCTGATCCTGGCCGGGACGCTCATCAGCGAGATCCCCTGGTCGCAACGCACGGCCGCGCTGATCTCGCGCTTCCTGGCGCCGCAATACGTGGTCACGCTGTTGCTGGTGCTGCTGGGGCTGGCGGATCCGGTCTCGTGGCAGCATGGCCTCTTCTGGGTGTTGGCGACGGGGCTGCCCTTTGTGCTCATCACCGTCGGGGTGTTCACGCGGGCGCTGAGGAGGGGCACCATCAGCGATTGGCACATCACCGACCGGCGGGAGCGCCTGCACCCGGGGATCGTGGCGGCCTCGCTGGTCTTTACCGCGATGCCCATGGCGATCCTCTACTTCTTTCATGGGCCCCGCTGGATCCTGGCGGCGGCGTTGAGCGGCTTCCTCTTGGTGATCATCAACCTGGCGATCACGCTGATCTGGAAGATCAGCCAGCACGTCTCCGGGATCGCCCTGGGGGCGACGCTGATCACGGCCAATCTGGGCTTGCTGGCTGCCCCCAGCCTGCTCCTCATCCCGCTGGTGGCCTGGGCGCGCGTCAAGGTGGGCGCCCACACCGTGATGCAGACCATCGCCGGCGGCGTGACGGGCATTGTCATCACCATCCTGGCCCTCACCCTTTTGGGATTGGGCTGAGCCCCGTCCGACGAACCGGCTGAACAGCGCGGCTCCCGAGAGGATCGTCCTCTCGGGAGCCGCGCTTCAGTCCACAGACGGGCGCTAGGCAGCGCAGGCCGCGCAGAGCCTACTGCTCAAAGTACCACTGCTCCGGGCACTCTGGGAAGGTCCACAGCGTGTCCCACGTCCAAAAGCCGCCGGTCTCATTCACGTTCTTGAGAGTGTTCCGGCAGAAGAGGGGGTGAGGCGCGTTGCCGATGGCCCCGATGGTCCAGATGTGCTCGGCCTGGCTCTCCAGCACCTTGCGGGCCGGCTCGTTCGAATCGGTGAGGTTGTACTCATCCATCCAGGTGTAGAGGTCCTTGATCATCTGAGGGGGCTCCTCGCCCTGCTCGCCCTTGGTGTTGTACCAACGGCCCCACAGGCCGCCCCAGCAGCTCTCGTCGCCGTCCAGCGGCGCAAAGAACTTGGGCCGACGCAAGAAGAGGGTGTCGGCCGTCTCGTCGCCGTGCCACAGAGACATCGGCTCCTCGTTGGCCAGGATCTTTTGCGTCAGCAGGGTGCGGGTGATGGACTTCCACTGGATCTCGATGCCGACGGCCTTCCAGTACTCGGTGACCAGCTCGGTGATAGGACCCTTGGGGGTCTCGGTCTCGACCAGGTCCCAGGCGATGATGATCGGTTTCTTGCTCACAGGCCACAGGCGATGGGTATGGGCGGCGTTCCACTCCAGGCCCATCTCATCCAGCAGGGCGTTGGCCCGATTCAGATCGAACTCGGCATAGGCCTGCGCGAACTCGGGCCGGTAGTGGCGAGAGGCCGGGATGACGGTCATCTGGGTCTCGGACGCGTTGCCAAAGTAGATGACGCTGTTGATATCCGCTCGGTTGAGGGACAGCGACAACGCCTGGCGGAAGCGGTCATCGGAAAAGACCTCGCGGATCTCGTCATCGGGCCAGTTCATGTTGACGTTGTAGACCACCTCGCCGCCCTTGCCGGACTGCCACAGCTTGATGTGGGCATTCGAGTCCGCCGCGCCCTCGGAGTAGGTCGCATAGTACAGGATGCGCATCTGGTGGCCAGCAAAGTCATAGTTGCCGCCCACGACCTTGGCATCAAAGACCGACAGGTCCGACACCTTGTCGTTGGTGATCTCGTCGATGTAGGGCAGTTGATTGCCTTCGGGGTCAACCGCATGGTAGTACGGGTTGCGCTCCAGGGTCGAGACCGAGGGCGAATCGCGGACCGGCACGAACGAGTTCAGGCTGGGGCGGTCCATGTTCTGGCTGCGGGTGTTCTTCTGGCCAAAGTTCTGGTACCAGAAGTCGAACCCGGCCTCCTCTGCCAGCTTGCCCGCATCCGGGTTGTACTTGATATGGAACTGCTTGAGATAGTGCGCCGGCACAAAGGTCTGGTTATCCCAGAACCCGTACAGGTGCGCCATGTTCACCAGCACAAAGGACGGGTGCGGCTGAGCGAACTTGAGCTTGAAGGTATAGTCGTCGACAACGGTCAGCTCCATGATCTCGCCGCCCGGCCTAAAGTACGTGCCGGGCACCGGCGTGAGCTCGGTGTTCAGCAAGATGTCGTCATACCAGAACTGGATGTCGGCGGTGGTCAACGGCGCGCCGTCAGACCACTTCATCCCCTTGCGCATGTAGCAGGTGATCTCGGTGAAATCGCTGCTGACCTCCCAGTCCTTCAGGGCATGGGGTACACCCTGGGTGGCGTCTGGCGAGATTCGCAGCCAGTTGGCCCAGCCGAAAACGTGGTTGGCCTCATAGTCGTACAGGTTCGACCCCGGCCCGCCGATGGCCAGAACGCCGCCGTATTGCCCGATGGATTCGTACGGCTGGATGACCAGCGGCTCCTCGGGCAGTCGCTCATCCACCGGGGGCAGCTCGCCCTTGGCGACCCGCTCCGCCAGCATCGGCGACTCGCGATACTTGCCGGCAACCTCGGCCTCCTCCGGCACGGCCGTCGCCTGCACTTCGGCGACGGTCGCTTCCTCCTTGACAACTGCCTCCTCGACTTGCTCTTTCGCCTGTTCGCGGGTGCATGCCGCGATCGTAATGCCTGCGGCTACCAGGCCGCTCAGCCGAATGAACTCTCGACGCGTATGCTTCGTCAGGTCCATGCTTCCTCCCGCAAAGGTATCGGGACAGTAGCGACAGTCGGATACAGTTCGCGCCATGCTGACGTTGCAGGCGCGAGCCGCTGCAAACAGCCCAAAAGCAACCCTCCTTTCGTCTGGTGAGCCGGAGCGCCATTGGCGGCTCTGACCTGGAGAGCGGCGTTTGATGGGGTGTAGGCGAGCTGCACGAGATCAGAGGCTGCGGGGCGCTGCCTGGCTCAACAAAAGAGCGCGATAGGCCACCAACACGCTGGTGTCTACCGCGCTGAACAACGTACGTCCCTCCTCCGACGAGGCCAAGGCCTCGCCAGCAACCTCTCCGCCCTCCATTGGGCCTGCGCTACGCCTCTATCCTATACCCTCATGGCAGCGTTGTCAATAGGAGAACGGGTGAATCATGGCATAGAACGGTATCATGCCCTCAGCGACGCAAAGATGCGCCCGCCACCATTGATTACTATGGTAAAACAACTTGCCAGGCAGGTCGAACGGGCCGCCCGCGGGCGGCCGTAAGGTCGCGGCGCGGTGGCTTTGTGAGGGGGAGAAGGGGCAGGGCGCGCCCGAGGGCCTAGCCGCGGCAGTTGGGGCAGAGGCCGCGCAGCTCGAGGATGTGCCCCTGGACGCGGAACCCGGTGCGGGCCTCGATCTCTGCCACCAGCGCGCTCAGGTCGCAATCGGTAAACGCCCAGGTCATGCCGCAAGACACGCACACGAGCTGATGGCTGTGGCGGCCGGGCGCCACGGCATAGTTCTGGCAGCCATCCTGGCTGTGCACGTGCTGGATGTGCCCCAGGGATTCGAGGAGAGTCAGGGTGCGATAGACGCTGGCCAGGCTCAGGGTGGGGCAGGCTTCCTGGCCGAGGCTGTGCAACTGGGCCGCGCTCAGGTGGCGTTGGGCGGCGAGCAGGGCGTCGAGCACGGCCCGGCGGGGCGCCGTCAGGCGAAACCCTCGCTGACGCAGGTCCGACTCGATGGCTCTGCGCATCCCGGCGGTCATGGCGCGCCTCGATGGGGCTTGGCGGCGATGATCCACACGCTGCGATCCCCCGGCGCCCAGCAGTGGGCGCGGGCCCCCGCCTGTCGGACCATCTGGACGATCTCTGCGGGCCGGTAGGGGTGGCTGCGCATCAGCGCCAGCCGCTCGGCCCAGGAGATCCACCGCACGCCGGGGAGGCGCCAGTCGGGCTCCTGGATCGCCATGCGCCCCCCTGGGGCCAGCACGCGCACCAGTTCGCGCAAGGCGGTCGCCGCGTCGAATACGTGGTGCAGGGCATCCACCATGATGATGCGCCGGATGCTGGCCTCGGCAAAGGGCAGGCGCTCGGCGGGCGCCAGGATGGCCTGCAGGCCGTGGCGGCCCGCCGCCTGGCGCAACATGCCGTGGGAGAGATCGGCGATGACGATGCCCCCCACCTCGCCGGAGAGCTGGGCCGTCACCCGGCCGGTGCCGCCGCCCACATCCAGGAGCAGGCCGGCGCTGGGCAGGCGGAGCAATCGCATGAGCCGATAAGGCGGCGGCGCGGTGAACAAGCGATCATAGATGGGGGCCAGCAGGCCAAAGTGATCCAGCCCCAGCATGCTCTTCTCCTACTTGCGACGGCGGCCATCCGTGCCATTATAGTCTACCCATCGCCCCTCGGCCAACGCCTCCCAGCCCGCTGCGGCCTGGCTGACCAGGTGGGCATGCAGCAGGGGCACCTCCTGATAGGCGCCGCCGTTGATGATCAAGCGGTAGCCGTGGGGCGCCAGGTCCAGCGTCTGCGCCAGCCGCCGGACCGCCTGGGACAGATCGGCATATAGCGCTGTCTCGTCGCCTTGCAGCGCCTCGAGGCCGGGGTAGCCCGCCTTGGGCACCAACAGGATGTGAACGGGGTAGGAAGGGCGGGGATGAGGGAAGGCCAGGAGGGTGTCCGTCTCGTAGAGGCGGCGCACCGGCAGCCAGCGACACAGGAGGCGAAACCCACGCCTCACCAGGCGCCCGCCCAGGCGAGTGCGCGCCATCGCCAAGAGCGCCCTGCCCAAGTAGGCCTTGGCGCGGGCTCGCCAGCCTCTCCACTGCGACATGCTAGGCGAGGGGGTCATACGCGGCGCTGTACCAGTCAAACGAGACGGTCTCGTTGCCCAGTTTCCAGCGTCCGGGGCCGGTGGTGGCCAGCCAGTCCAGGGGCTCGGCCAGGGTGAGCTGGCGCGAGGCCTGGGAGAAGGCGGAGCGCAGGGCCCGCAGTTGAGCATCCGACAGGGGATCCTGACCGGCCTCGACAAAGCAGGGCGTGCCGCTGGCGGCCAGGAGCCTCAACCACTGCTCGGCCAGGGTCCAGGGAAAGCGGGGATGCAGAGATACCGCGTCGCTTTCGGCGGCGTACAGCGCGCCGTGGTGAAAGCCGCGAAAGCCCAGGGCGTTGATGCCCGCGATGTGGGGGTGCACCCGCGGCTCCCTGCCCGCCCCTAGAGAGATGTGCTGCAGATGCACATGCCCGGCGGTCAGGTGGCCCAGGGTGTTGCTGGCGGCCAGCAATGCGCCATCGGCGATAGCGTCGTGCAGGCAGGCGTACAGGTTACGCAGCACCTCGGCCGTGGTGAGGCTCCGATCGCGAAAGCGCCAGCCTTCTTCGGTGGAGTGGCTCGGGTAGGGGCTCCAGGCGCCCAACAGGTCCGTCGTGGTGAGGTCAACGCGGATCAGCTCAAAGCCCCAATCCAGGGCGCGGGCCAGGTCGCGGCGCATGATCTCGATGGTGGCGGGATGGGTGGGGTCGAGGACCCGCCCGATGGGGGCGCTGGTGAAACGCTGGGCCGGCAGCGCCCAGGCGGCGTGGTCGGCCTCCGCCGAGAGCAACGGGCGAAGCCACAACCCCGGACGGCAGTCGCGATCGGCGATCTCGTGGGCCAGGGCGCCCGGGTCGCCCAGCTCGGGGGCGGGGTGCATGCCCACAGTGCCACGCACGGGGGCGCCTTGCTGCCATCCCTCACCCAGCACAAAGAAGGGGCGGTTGACCGTGTTCTCGGACAGATCGGCCACGAGCTGCGCCTGTTCGAGCAGGGCCTGGGGGCCAAGGCGCGCGCCGTGGGCCACATTCCAGCCATAGACGGGCTGCTCGGGCAGGAGACGATCGTTGTCCAGCAGGGTGGCAAAGCGCCTGGCAGCCTGGAAAGGCAACTCCCAGACCTTGCCGGGCCGCACGACTACCTCGGCCAGCGGCAGCTCCCGATCGCCCGGGTGCACGGGGCCGGCGCCGTTGCGCACGTCCAGCCACAAGGTCACGCCAAAGGGGTCCACATGCCAGTGGCAGAAGGCGCTGGCGCCCGTCTTGACGCCCACGGCGTGGGTGTGTTGCCCGTCGTAGGATAAAAAGTACCAGGGGAGGGCGCGCTCGGGCGCCAGGCAGCGCCATTCCAGCGGCTCGTAGGCCAGGCCCCACGTGTCGCCCAGGTAGCGCAGTCCCTCGGGGATGCGTTCCTGCCAGCGCAGCCGCAAGAAGAGGATGGGGGCGTTGGTGCGCAGCCTGAGCGCCAGCAGGCCCTCGCCGGGGATGGCATCCAGCTCGACGCCACCAGCGGCAAAGCGCCCCTCGACGGACGGGCCAAGGGAGATCGCGCCGCGCTCCAGCAGGGCGCTGACCTGATCAGGCGGACGTAGGATCTCGAAAGGAGGCATGCTCGCTCCCAAGATGGCGTTGGCACACTCCGGCATGGCCCGCGCCCTCGGCGAGAGCCACCCGACAATGCCCGTATTATGGCCCTTTGGCGCCCATGTGTAAAGCACGGGCAGGCGATGGGCGCCACTCGTTGTCCGCGCGCGGGTGCGTTGGTATAATGCCGCCAGACACAGGATGGAGCTGCAGAGGAGGAGCGCCATGCGCGTCTTGACACTCAGTTGGGAGTACCCCCCGCACATCGTCGGCGGCCTGGGCCAGCATGTAGCCGACCTGGCGCCTGCCTTGGCTCGCCGAGACCTGGAGATGCATGTGGTGACTCCCATGCGCCAGGGGGGCGAGTCGGAGGAGCAGCACGGCCGCCTCTCGGCTCACCGGGTGCCGATCTCGACCTTTGGCTCTGGCGATTTCTACGGCGAGGTGTGGCAGACCAACCAGGTGCTAGCGAGCTACTGCCGGACCCTGATCGAGGAGCAGGGCCCCTTTGATCTGATCCACAACCACGATTGGCTGACGGCCTTCGTCGCGCGGGAGCTCAAGCACACCTATCGGCTGCCGATGGTGGCCACCGTGCACGCCACCGAGCGCGGGCGCGGGCGCGGCTTTCTCTCCGGCCCGCAATCCCAGCGTATCCACCACACCGAGTGGGAGATGACCTTTGAGGCGTGGCGGGTGATCGTGTGCACGCAGTACATGGTGAACGAGGTCCACAACTACTTTCAGACGCCCGAGGACAAGCTGGACGTGATCCCCAACGGCGTCAACCCGGCGGCCTTTGACTCGCTGGAGGGAGAGGATCTGGCCGAGTTCCGGCGGCAGTACGCCATGCCCCACGAGAAGATCGTCTTTCACGTGGGCCGCATCGTCCGCGAAAAGGGGATCGAGACGCTGATCCAGTCGGTGCCGCAGGTGCTGGCTCATGTCCCCGACGCCAAGTTCATCATCGCCGGCCGGGGCCCCGAGCTGGACGCCATGCGCGCCCTGGTCTCGCGGCTGCACCTGGAGCACAAGGTGTCGCTGCTGGGCTTTATCTCCGACGAGGACCGCAACCGCCTCTTTACCGTGGCCGATTGCGCCGTCTTCCCCAGCCTGTACGAGCCCTTTGGGATCGTGGCGCTGGAGGCGATGGCCGCCCGGGCCCCCGTGGTGGCCTCGGAGGTGGGCGGGCTACGCGAGGTGGTGCAGCACGGCGAGACGGGCATCACCATCTATCCAGGGGATGCGGCCTCGTGCGCCTGGGGCATTGTGCACACGTTGCAGCACCCGGAGTGGGCCGCCATGCGGGTGGCCAATGCCCTGGAGAAGGTCAGGACGGTCTACAACTGGGATGTGATCGCTGGGCAGACCCTGGACGTGTACCAGCGGGTGTTGGCCGAGCGCGCCCAGGTAGAGTGGTAGCGATCCCTGTGCCCTCCGGCGGGCCTTGGATGGCATTTTGACGCTGTGGGGCGGGTGGGGTATCGTCAGCGCCGATCCGAGTATCAACGCGAGGAAGAAAGGCCAGATGACGCAACAAGGAGTGATCGAGCCGCGCAGGAGCCTGGAGCAGGTGCGCATGGTCAAGGTGCGACAGCTTTGGCGACAGCCCCAGGTCGAGGACCTGGCCGCGGAGGTGCACGCCCAGCTCGAAGCGGCGGGCGCGCTGGAGCGCATCGCCCCGGGCGATGAGATCGCCATCACGGCGGGCAGCCGGGGCATCGCCGCCATGCCGGCCGTGATCAAGGCGATCGTCAACGAGGTGCGCGTGCGTGGGGGCCAACCCTTTATCTTCCCGGCCATGGGCAGCCACGGCGGCGGCACGGCCGAGGGCCAGCGCAGCCTGTTGGAGGGGCTGGGCATCGACGAGGGCACCATGGGCGCGCCCATCCGCAGCGACATGGCCGTGGTGCAACTGGGCGAATCGCCTTCCGGCCTGCCGGTGTACCTGGATGCCAACGCCGCCAGGGCCAAGGGCATCATCATGGTCAACCGCATCAAGAAACACACCAACTTTGATGGCGACATCGAGAGCGGCCTGTGCAAGATGGCGGTGATCGGCATGGGCAAACACCGCCAGGCCGTGGCGGTGCATCACCACGGCTCCGACGGCCTGCGCCGCTATATCCCAGAGGTGGCGGCCTGTATCTTTGCCCGGGCGCCGATCCTGGCGGGCCTGGGGCTGGTGGAGAATGCGCGAGGCGGCGTGGCCGAGCTGCACGGCCTGCGCCCGGAGGAGATCGTGGCGCGCGAGCCGGCCCTGTTGGTGCGGGCCAAGGCCCTCTGCCCCAAGATACCGTTCCGGCAGGTGGATATCGGCATCGTGGAGTATTTGGGCAAGGAGATCAGCGGCACGGGGATGGACTGCTATGTCATCGGGCGCAAGCGCATCATCGGCGAGCCCGAGTGGCCCGAAGCGCCGGACATTCGCTCGCTGGTGGTGCTGGATGTGACGCCCGTCAGCCATGGCAACGCCCTGGGCGTGGGCCTGGCGGACTTTACAACGCAGCGGCTGGTGGATCAGATCGACTGGCCCTCGCTGCGGGCCAACATCCTGACCTCGGGCAACATGGAGCGAGGCAAGATCCCCCTGCCATACGAGACCGATCGTGAGGCGATCGAGGCGGCGTCGTTCCGAGAGCGCGCGACGGCGACGGAGGCGCTACGCATCGTGGCGGTGCGTGATACGCTCCATCTGGAGTATCTGCTGGTCTCTGAGGCGCTCCTGCCCGATGTGCAGAAGCAGAGCGATCTGGAGGTCGTGGGCGATCTGGCGCCTTTGCCCTTTGACGCCGATGGTCGCTGGCTATCACCCTTCGCCTAGTCGCTCGCTGCCGCCCAGAAGCGAACGCGCCGGCTGACGAGAGTCAGCCGGCGCTTCTATCAGTATCGCGCAAAGGCATCGGTATCGAGCACGAACACCGTGGCCCGATGGGGTGGATGGGTCTCCGGCGCGGTTCTGACCTCGATCTCGGGCCCGGCGCTGGCATCGATGATGCCCAGGGCCTTTTCCACTTGGTCGTCCTCTACGCCGATGAGAAAGGTGACGTTGCCTCGACGCCAGAAACCTCCGGTGGTGCTAATGCGGGTTGAGCTGAACCCCTCGTTGGTCAGCGCATAGTTCACGTCGGCGGCATAGTCATCGCGGACAATCGCCATCAACAACTTCATTGCCCTTCACCTCGTCTTCTCGGGTATGGGTGAACCCGGCGCCCTGACAAAGTTGCTAGCGTCGACCCGTGGGCAAGAAGATCGGCACGTGCAGCATCGTCTCGCCCGAACGAACCCGAATCGTCGTCTCGGTAGTCAGTGGCGGCTGGATGCCCTGCCATCGGAGCGTCACCCGTACGCTCTTGCCGGGTTTGACCTCCAACTGCTCACGCGACATGGTCAGCTCGGGTACGGCAGGCTCCAGCTCCACGCGGGCCGTCGCCATCCCGATGTTGCGCAAGGTCAGCCTCCCTTGTGGCGGGTGGCCATCCTCTGCCGCACTCATGGTCACCGGCTCCGGCTCGGCCAACTCGGCGACCATCTCCGTTTGCAGCCGGGTGTCAATCTCCAGATCCCCCCCATTGCTTTCGATCTGGATCGCCCCCCGATCCTCGTTGACCAACTCGGGGAACTCGTCCATGTCGGTGTGGATGCCCAGCTCGACAGAGCGGCCCATCTCACATTCGAACGATGCACGATCGATCACCAACCACAGTCTATCCGATTTCACGGTGCCACGCAAGAGCCCGAGGCCCCGATTGAACACGCGAATGCTTCCGGCCACCTCTCGGAGGTTGACGCTGACGCCCAGGTCCACAAAGGTACGGTCCACCTCCAGGCGAGGCGCCGCCAGGGCGATGCGCAGGGGCAGCTTGACGCGGCCGCCATCGCTGCTTATGGCCAGGGTGGCGGTGGCCTCGCTCTTGTCGGCCTCCAGGGCCAGGGCGTAGGCGGCCAGAGCGATGGTCACCTGGCCTCCTTCCGGGCAGACGCCCGTAGCGGGAGCGATCTCGACCCATTCGGCATCGGTCTGGGCATGCCAAGCCAGGGCGCCCGTGCCGTCGTTGTGCAGCGTCACGCTCTGTCGGGCCGGCTCGGCGGGATCCACATAGCCGAAATCCACCTGCTCCGGCTCGATGCGCAGGGCGGGCTGGATCACCACAAGGCGGGCTGCGATGGTCTGCACGTCCGAGCCTGCCGCGATGCGCAGCGCCGCGGGCACTTCTAGATGGATGCCGCGCTCAAAGGAGCTGGTGTCGGCGACCAAAGAGATGCGGCGGCTCTGGCCTGGAGGGCAGGCGACGCTCTCCTCGGAGGCGGCCAGCCAGGGCACGGCCGGCTGCACCAGCGCCTCCAGCGGGGCCGAGCCGGCGTTGTGGAGCACCAGGTCCTCACGCGCTTGCTCACCGCGCATCACGCGCCCCAGATCCAGCAGCGGCGTCTCGATCACCATGCGGGGCGCGCTAACGTGGATCTCGAGGGACAGCGAGGCGTTGCCGCCATTGGTCTGCAAACGCAACGCCTGGGGGACGTGGATGGGGCCATCGGCCATGCCTGCGCAATCGCACACGATGCGGAGCTGCACGGCCTCGCCGGGCTCGCACGCCCAGCGCTCAGGATAGGCCTGCACCCACGGGATCAGGCTGCGGGCGACGCCCTGCAGGAGGCCATCCCCGGTGTTGCTCAGGCGCAGCGTGCGCTCGACCACGTCGCCCGAGGCCACATGGCCAAAGTCCAGCCGGGCCGCCTCCAGCTCCAGCCGCGCCCTGGGCCGCCAGGCCTGTGCCCCGATCCGCGCCTGCCCGCCGTTGCTATCCAGCAAGAGGGCCTCATGGGCGCGCTGAGGGCCGTCCGGGAGCTTGCCGGGCGACAGGCGCACATCGAGCTGCATCTGGTTGCCCGGACCCACCCGGAACTCGGTGGGGTTCACCTGCAGCCAAGGAGTCTGGGCGACGCACTGGCCGGTGAGGAGCTGGCGCCCGCCGTTGCGGACAATGAGCGGCAGGGTGCGCTCGGCGTCGTCCTCCACGCGCCCGAAATCGAGGACGTCCTGTTCGAGCTGCAGAGCCGGCGCCGTGGTGACCTCGGCGCGGATGGCGATCCACTGGCGGCCCACGCTGGAATCCACCGCCAGGGCCCGCGGCTCGTACGTGCGGCCGGCCGCCAGGCGCGCCGGATCCAGCGATACGATGGCCCGCGCCTGCTTGCCCGGGGCCAGGGTCACCTCGCGCTCGGGGGTGTGCAGCCAATCGGCATAGCGCACCAGTCGGAAGGTCAGATCGCCCTCTCCGGTGTTGCGCACCGTCAATACCAGGCGCTTGCGCCCCTCGGCGGGCAGATCGCGCAGGCTGAACTCGTGGGGATGCACCGAGAGCCGCGCCAGAGGCCGCTCCCGGGGGCCCGGCGCCGGAGGCGGCGCCTCGCGGGGCTGCCCGAAGCGCGGGTCGCGGGCAAAGCCCAGGTCCTCCATGCTGCCGCGCACCGCCGAAACCTGCGTCGCCTGGCGAGATGCCTGGCCGGGCGCCACCCGGGCCTGCTCGAACCAATCGGCGATGGGGCGAAGCTCGCCGCGCACCGCATCCCACAGGGCCTCGCCCATGTCGGCTGCGCTGGCGAAGCGGCGCTCGCGACGCCGCCCGGCGGCCCGGGCGATGGTCTGCACGAGCTGAGCGGGCGCCTCGGGCACGGCCTGCTGCAGGGGCAGGGGCCGCGCGAGCCCCTTCTCCAGCAGCCTGTCGATCAACAGGGCGTAGAGCAGGCGCCCCACGGCGAACTCGTCGGTCAGAGGATCGGGGAACTGCTCCGCCAGCTCGGGCGCGGCATAGCCCGTGATGCTGCCGTGGGGGCCGTACAGCCCCGGGCTATAGGTGCGCCCCAGGCCCAGGCCCACCAGCCGCAGCCGCCCGTCGGGCCCGATGACGATGTGCGAGGGCGCCAGGAACGGGACATAGAGCGGCTCGGGCAGGCTGTGCAGGCAGGCCAGCAGGTCGCAAAGCTGGGCGCCCCAGTTGCGGGCCAGCTCGGGCGTCACGCGCACCTGGGGGTCGGTGATGATCCGCTCGCCGCTCCAGCCGGGGGCGAACTCGAATACGACGTACTGGCGTTCCTGATCCTCCAGGTGATCGAGCACGCGGGCCAGCCCGGGATGCTCCACCTGCGACCATCGCTCCACGGCCCGCGCCAGGGCGGTCTGGGCCTCGCGCCGCTCATCCGGGCGAATGAGGGTCAGGGGCGAGAGCTCCTTGATGGCATAGGTGCGGCCAGGGTCGGTCAGGTCTGTCGCCCGGTAAACGGTGGTGACGCGGCCCGAATGGAGGGTATCCCGGATGCGGTAGCGATCGGCCAGCACGCCGGTGCGGGCGCGGCGAAAGAGGTCGGTGAAGAGGGAGGCGTCGTCGGCGCCCGCCGCACAGCGGGGGCAGCGACCGATGTACCAGGGGCGAGCCGTGCCGCAGACAGGGCAGCGTCGAATCAATTCGGCGCCACAGGTGGAGCACACTGTGGCGCCGAGATCATTGGGCTGATTGCACTTGGGGCAGCGCCGCTCTTGCCTGGCTAGTTCCATAAATACCGTATCTGCCTCTCGCTACGCGTGCGCGGCAGGAATGAACACAGAGAAAAGCAGGGAGAACCCCTCTCGGTGGATAACTCTATTATAGCGAGGGGGCAGGGCGTGTCAAAGCGCCCTGATTGCTGCCTGGCGCCCTGAGGGATTCCTGTGGTGTGCCGTGGTGAAGCCTGTAGTGCTGCCGAGCGCAGCTCTGGCCGCCCCATGCCCGGCGGGGCGGCAGACCAGGCGGGTGCGCTTGCGCGGGGAATGCCGCGATCTCGCGCCAGAGATGCCGAGGGCGCAAGCGGCCACCGAGCCCGCCTCGCCAATCGAGAGGCGGACTCGGCTGTGGATCGGCTCCTGGCCCTGGGACGCGCCGCTGCTCAGTAGTCAGAAGCGGCGTAGGCCCCCAGAATCTGCCCAAAGTACATGCGGTGGTAATCCTGGCCTCGGTAGAAGCTGGTCTCGGCCTCGGGAACCAGGTTGGCGGGGATCATGTCGCTCCAGTGGACGACGCGGCACTCGTACACCATGGGGCAGGCGTCGATGGTGGCGGTCTGCACGTTCTGCCCCGGGCTGGTGGCTATGCCATAGGCGGCGAACTTGTCCAGGTCGCGCCCGCTCTTGGAGCCGCAGACGCCCACCCATTCGCGCATGTCGGCGGCGGGCACATTGACCGTGAACTCGTGGGAGTCCTCGATAAAGCCGAAGGTGTGGCGAGAGGGGCGCACCAACACCACGAACGTGGGCTTGCCCCAGACCACGCCCACGGTGCCCCAGCCGATGGTCATCACGTTGGATTCGCCGGAGGGTCGTGTCCCCACCAGCAACAGCCCGGGGCGCACCAGGGTGCTGAGGGTCTTGCTCAATTGGTGATCGTAAGGTACCGGTGGGCGCTGCATCCCGTTCCTCCTTGGCGTGGCGCGGGCCCAAGGGCGGCCCGGCGTCTGGTCTTGCCGGCATCATAGCCAAGCGAGAGGTTCGCTGTCAACCGGCTACGCGGGGCGTTGCATGGCAATCGGAGATGCCAAGGCGCTACGAGCGCTCTCCACCGCACCGAGCCGTGCGCTGCGAGGGGGCGCGTTGGCCTCTCCTGCGTCGCTTTCGCTCCCCGCGCCGACGCTGCTATAATCCCTCTCTGTCGCATTACACCACCGGAGATGTGCATGACAAGCCAACCCTCAGAGATCCTGCCGCGCACCGTGCGCCGCAACATGCTCTGGAGCGCTATCAACCACTTTTTCGTCGAGGGCAGCATGACCCTCTCGGACCCGGGCACCGTGCTGCCGCTCATGATCGTGGATCTGGGCGCCTCCCACGTGATGGCAGGGCTGGTGCCCTCGCTGCGTTTCTTCGGCTGGTTGCTGCCTCAGTTCTTTGTGGCGGGCTGGTTCCAGCGCCTGCGGCGCTTTTTGCCGATCGTGCGCATGCTGGAGAGCGTGCGGGTCGTGCTCTACCTGCTCCTGGCGGGGCTGATCGTCTGGCTCACGCCGGTATCGCCGCAGCTCCTGCTGGCGCTGCTGATCGTGCTCTTTGTGGTGACGCGTATGGCCGCCGGGAGCTCGGCGGTGGCGCGGGCCGAGCTGGTGGCCCGCATCGTGCCCCAGAGCGAGCGCTCCACCCTGGTCTCGCTGCGCAGCCTGACGGGGGATATCGGCGGGGTGCTGGCGGGTCTGGCGGTGAGCTTCTTCCTGACTCCCGGCAGGGCGGCCTTCCCGCTGAACTATGCCTGGCTCATGGGCATCTCGGGCGTGGGGTTCCTCTGCGCCCTGGCGTCCATCAGCCTCATCCGCGAGCCCTCCACGGCGACCCGCGGCAGGGCGGTGAACCTGAGGCAGCAGATCCGGCGCACGCCCGCCCTCCTGCGCAACGACCACCGCTTCGCCCTGTACGTGGCCTCGCGCGCCGCCGCCACCGGGCTGAACATGGCCGAGCCGTTCTACGTCCTGTTCGCCGTCGAGATCCTGGGCGCGCCGCCCGCCATGGCGGGGCTGTATCTCTCGGCCCGCATGATTATGCGCACCCTCTCCAACCTGATCTGGGTGCGCACCTGCAAGCACCAGGGCAATCTGTGGACCTTTCGGCTGGCGCGGCTCCTGGGGCTGGCGGCGCCGCTGGGCGTGCTGGTCTTTGCCGCCATCCACCAGCTCTGGTGGCAGGGGACGCCGCCAGCCTACGCCGGCTATCTCTTTGCGCTGGTGTTCGCCGTGCAGGGGCTGGGGGTTTCGTCTGACACGGTGAGCCGCATGAGCTACCTGTACGATATCGCGCCGGAGACCGATCGGCCCACCTACTTTGGGTTGAGCAACACGGTGCTGGGGCCGCTCTACTTCTTGCCAACCCTGGGGGGCATCCTGGTGGGGGCGGTGGGCTATCCGTCGGTGTTCGCGCTGGCGGCGCTCTTTTCTCTGGCGGGCTATCTGATCTCGCTGCGCATGCCGCCCACGCCCCTGCGAGAGCCTGCCGACTAGCGATCCGCCTCTGGGGCGGCGGGCCGGGCGCCGCCCCTGCGCCTCTTGCTGCGACCCCAGGCCGTCAGGGCTGCCAGCAGGCCCAACGCGCCCAGGGCTATCCCCGCGTGTTCGGCGATGCGACGCCACCAGAAGAAGCGATGGGAGACCTCCAGATCGCGTTCCTGCCCCCAACCCACCAACCAACTGAGGGCGGGCAGGGCAGAGGGCTCCTCAAAGGCCACATGGTAGGCCCAGTAGCTGGAGGACGACAGGTTCTCCCAGATCTGGCGCTGCTCGCGCAAGGCCAGCGCCGTGAGCTGCATCTCCAGGCGGTCGCGCTCCAGATCGGGCTGCGCGCTGGACACCTCCACCAGGCGCCAGACGGTGTACTGAGCCTGCTCCTCGCGCAGCGCCTCCAGCGCCCCAAAGGCGGGCCGCTCCTGGTACGCATAATAATCCAGCCAGGGCGAACGCGAGACGCCAAAGGCAGCCAGCGAGTTGTTCCAGGGGGCGGCGACCAGCGCCTGCGGCAGGTCGGCCTCGGCGGCGCCGACCTGGGATACTTCGTGGGCGATCTGGGCCAGGTCCGCCAGTCCGGCGTAGGTCACCTCCAGTGCCAGGCTGGCCCAGGGGGCGCCGTCCTGCTCGTGCAGCGCCAGCGCGGCGTTCGCCGCGGGCAGGGCGTTCAGGGCATCCGCCAGGGCCTGCAGGCGCGCCCCCGTGGCGTCGGCCAGAGGCGGATAGAGGTAGAAGCGATAGGCCACGCTGCGCGAGCGGGCCGTCAGGGTGATCTCGGTGCGCGCAGCGATGATGGGGGGCGCATAGCGATAGAGGGCATCCTGGACGCGGGGAGAGAGCACATCGTTGGCCTCCAGCAACGCCTCCGACACCCGCCCCTTGGAGGCCAGGTCCACGGCCCAATCCAGCGTCAGCGTCTCGATGGTCAGAGCATCGCCTACGGCGCCGTCGGCGGCCCGCTCGCGGGCCAGGCCGATGTAGCGCAGGGCGTCCGTCGGATCGCCGACCTCGTGGGCTTGCTGCGCCAGCCCAAAGTAGAGCTGGGCCAATCGCTCCGAGATGGTGGGGTCGGTCGCGCCGGCATTCAAGGCGGCCTCCAGCTCCTCGGCGGCCAGCAGGCGGTAGTTGATGTCCAGCTCGGGCTGTTCCTCGGCGCGCTCCAGGTAGAGGTCGGCCAGTGCCAGGTGAGGCGCAGGCGAGGGATCCTGGCTCGCAGCCACCTGCAGGGCGCCCAGGGCCAGGGCGTATGGATCTGCATAGGGCGCGCCCGTCCGGGCGGCCTCGCGCCCCAGGTCGCGGTAGAACTGGGCGAGGCTCAGGTGCTCGCCCTGGGACCGCAGCGTCTCCTCGCGCTCCCAGGCCAGAGGCGTCAGGAGCCAGACCCGAAAAGGCTCCAGCGCCGGGGGGCTCTCGTACTCCCAGTAGAGGGTGCGCCCGTCAAAGCCATCGGCTGCCGGCTGCTGCGCCAGGAACAGGTCCTCGGGCATGTGCGAGGGCAGGCGCAGCTCCATGCGGGCGCTGGTCAGCGGCCCCCAGGCGTCCAGGCCAGACCCGTCCCACTGCCACAGGGCGAAACTGGGGCTTTCCAGCGGCTCGCGGGCGCGCACCGTGGCTACGATGGTCTGTTCGGCCCCAAAGCGCAAGGTCCAGGCTCCCTCTCCGGCGGCCGATGCCTGCGCCTCCGGGCTAAAGGAGACGCTCACGGGCTGCCCCGCACCGCTCTGGGCGCCCTGCAACGCCACCTGGATCTCGCTCCCCTTGAGGCGGTCGCGGTTCTGCAGATGGTAGACCTGCACGATCTCCCAGGCGCAGGCGCCCTCGGCACACTCGATCGAGACGTTGACGTTGAGCGCCGCAAGCCCAACAAAGGCCCGCGGTGAGGAGGGCAGCAGGAGCAGATCGCCGGACTCGGCCCGCGCCGCGGGGGGGCGGCCGAGCCACAGCGCCAGCAGCAGGCCCAGGAGGGCCAGTGGGCGGAACCGGCTCGCGCTGCGATAGGGTGTGGGTGCCTTCATGCGGGGCCCTCTCAGGGCGACGACAATCTGGGTGCGCCGGTCTGCAGTGGGCGACGCTGCGCGGGCGTCGCCCCGCCAGATGGTACCATAGCGGCCGGTCGCTGCCAACCGGCAGGCGCCGCGCGCAACCATCTGCGCCTTTTTGCGTAATTGAGATAGCGGCCGGGCCCAACAGGGGCCCGGCAAATACGCGATCCGTGACCTTATCCGGGCTGCCCAAGAGGGAGGGCGAAGCGATGAAACGATCCAAGGCATCGGTCTTTTGGGGCGCCGGGCTTCTGCTGATGGGCGTGCTGCTCTTGCTGCAGAACCTGCGAGTGCTGCCGAATCTGGTCGAAACGATCTGGCTGGGGCTGTTCGGCGTCTGCGGCGCCACGTTCATCGGCGTATACCTTGCCGACCGCCAGCGCTGGTGGGCGCTCATTCCCGGCGGCGCCCTGCTGGGCATCGCCGCGATCTTTGCAATGGAGGCGTTCTTCCCGGGGCACGGGGCGCTAACGGGCATCGTCTTTCTGCTGGCCCTGAGCGGCACCTTTTTGGCCGTGTTCTTTTTCCATCGCGAGAACTGGTGGGCCGTCATCCCCGGCGGCGTGCTGTTCACCGTGGCCCTCGTGGTCTTGCTGGAGGAGTTCGTGTCCGGCCTGGAAACGGCCTCCGTCATGATGTTGGGCTTGGCGGCCACCTTTGCCGTGCTCTCGCGGGTGGAGACGCCCCAGGGCCGCATGCGTTGGCCCTTGATCCCGGCGGCGGTGTTGCTGTCCTTCGGACTGTTGCTGCTGGCGTCGTCCGTCGGCTGGGCGACGTGGGCGATCTCGCTGCTGCTCATCCTGGGCGGCGCGTATATGGCCCTCCGCAGCCTGCCGCGGCGCGAATAGCTGCGAGGCGCCTCGGCACCCGAAGATCTCACCGCGCTGGATGACGAGGCCAGGGGGCAGCTCGCCTGCCCCCTGGCCTCGCGCTTGACGCGGCATCCCCCTGGCGGGATAATGCCCGTGAGATGGACAACCGGCTTGATAGATAGCAGGGGGACAAGATGGCCAACAAGCTGATCGGGATCCTCACCTCCGGGGGGGATTGCCCGGGGCTCAACGCGGCCATTCGCGCCGTGGGCAAGGCCGCCGCCTCGTATGACATGGAGCTGATCGGCTTCCTGAACGGCTTTCAGGGGCTGGTCAAAGACCAGTACGTGCGGCTGGATATGTCGCGCCTCTCCGGCATCTTGACTCTGGGGGGTACGATCCTGGGCACCAGCCGCGACAAGCCCCACCGCATGCCCGTGGGCGGCGACCAGGTGATGGACATGACGCCCATGGCCGTGGCGACCTACCGCCAGCATCACCTGGATGCCCTGGTGTGTCTGGGCGGGGGCGGCACCCTCAAGAACGCGTATCGGCTCTCCAAAGAGGGCCTCAACATCATCACGCTGCCCAAGACCATCGACAACGACGTGGCCGAGACGGACGTCACCTTTGGCTTTGACACCGCCATGACCATCGCCGCCGAGGCCATCGATCGGCTGCACACCACCGCCGATAGCCACCACCGCGTCATCATCGTCGAGATCATGGGCCACAACACCGGCTGGCTGACCCTGGGGGCGGGCATCGCCGGCGGCGCCGACGTCATCCTGATCCCCGAGATCCCCTACCGCATCGATAGCGTGGTCAACGCCCTGCTGAACCGCTACCGCGAGGGCAAGCGTTTCAGCATCGTCGCCATCGCTGAGGGGGCCGTGTGTGAGGACGCCTGCGACACCGACGAGGCCGATTCCGAGCTGCTGACCTCCAGCGTGCGCCTCTCGCGCGCCGTGGGCGAGCGGACGAACCTGGAATCGCGGGTTACCGTGCTGGGGCACCTGCAACGCGGTGGGGCGCCCTCGCCCGCCGATCGCCTGCTGGCGACGCGGCTGGGCACCTACTGCGCCGGCCTGATCCACCGGGGCGAGTACGGCGTCATGGTGGCCTCGCGGGGCGAGCGATGCCTGGCGGTGCCCCTGGAGGAGGCCGCCGGCAAGCGCAAGGACGTGCCCACGGATCACCCCTGGATCGAGAGCGCACGTCTCGTCGGTACCAGTTTCGGCGACGAGTAGGCACAAGGGGGCGCGCCCAACGCGTCCCCTTGTCTCTCGCGGTCTCTAGAGCATGGTCTCCTCGCCGCTCTGGGCGGCATCCGCCTTGCTCTCGCGATCCCAGTCGATCTGATGGTGGTCGCCGATCCGGTAGGTCTGGCGCCACGCGTCGAAATCGGCCACGATCTCGGGCGTCCACTGGGTGTCCATCTGGCTGGACGTATAGATCCCCTGGCGCAGCCGGGTGTGGGAAAAGACCTCGCGCAGGTGGGTGCGCTCGGCGTGCTCCAGCACCTCCTCGGCCAGGTGGGGCGGCACGAACAGGATGCCGGTGTACGAGCCGATCACCACATCCCCGGGCAGGCAGATGGCGTCTCCGATGCGACAGGGCGTGTTGAGCCCCACCAGGGTCACATCGCGGATGGGCGTGGGGTCTATGCCCTTGCAGAAGGTCGAAAAGTCGGGGATCTCGAGGATCTGCTGGGCATCACGGATGCCGCCATAGATCACCTGGCCCACGCCGGTGCGGGTGGCGATGGCCGTGGAGAGGTTGGCCCCGGAGAAGGTGCCCTTGTACACCTTGCCGAACAGGTCAATGACGGGCACGTCGTCCTTCTGCAGGGTCTCGATCACCCAGGAGTTCATGGCGCCGATGCGGCCCTCTTGCTGGTGCCCATAATCCATGAGATAGTCGTGCAGGTCGGGGCGGTGCGGCACAAAGGTGGCCGTCACGGCGCGCCCCACCATCACGCGGTCGGGCCGCAGGTTGATCCAGTTGCCCTCGAACTGGCGCTCGTAGCCGTGGGACCAGAGCACCGACCAGGCCTCTTCGGTGGTGATCTGCAGGCGGCGCATCCGGGCGATGATCTCATCCGGCACGCGAGGTCGGCCGTCGGGGAAGCGTTCGCCCTCCCACAACGGGGTCATGGCGATGATCTCGTCGCGATCGCTGTATTTCACGATGGTGTCTCTCCTGGGGCTGTTGTCCGCCGCTGCGGTGCGTGCAGCATATCCGCAGGGGGGAGCGCGTGTCAAGCAGGAGGCGGGGCTGAGCAGCCGGTTGTGCGCCGGCCGGGCGTGCGCAGGTCGCCCCTCTCTTGCCAGCGCTGCAGAGTGTGGTAGAATCACGCCGAGCTGGGTCAAGAGCATCGCTGAGGCCGGGCCCGGCCAATCTACTGGAGGAGCGCCCCTTTGGCAACGCTGCGGGCACGCATACGGCGTATTCCCTATGCCTCTCATCCTGTCGTCTATCGGCTGATGCAGTGGACCGTCGCGCTGCTGGTGCGGATCATCTACCGCTATCGCGTCCGCGGGCGAGAGAACCTGCCCAAGACGGGCAGCGCCATGCTGGTGGTGAACCACCTGCACCTGCTGGACCCGGTGGTCGTGGCGGCGGGGGTGGGGCGCCAGGTCGTGACCCTGGTGGCCGAGAAGTGGCGCGAGAACCGATTCGTGAGCCTGTTCTTCAAGGGCGCCGGGGTGATCTTTGTCAATCGGGGCGAGGTGGACCGCAGGGCCCTGCGCGCTTGCCAGCAGGTGCTGGAGGCGGGGGGCATGCTGGCCGTGGCCCCGGAGGGCACCCGCAGCCGCAAGGGCGTGCTGCAGCGCGCCAAGCCCGGCGTGGCCTATCTGGCGACGCGGACCAACGCCCTGATCGTGCCGGTGGCCTTTTGGGGCGTGGAGAAGCTGCACGAGTGGAAGCGTCTGCGGCGGCCCACGTGCCATGTGGTGATCGGCGCGCCGTTCCGGCTGCCCGAGACCGAGGGCAGGCTCAGCACCGACCGGCTGCAGGAACTGGCCGATCTGGTGATGGTGCGCATCGGCGAGCTGATGCCAGAGAGCTATCGAGGCTTTTACGCGCCGCTCATCCATGCTGCCGAGGGGGGAACCGAAAGCGAGCGCGCCCCGGCGGTAGCATAGATCAGGTGATAAAGGATTGTTTGACATAACCATCCAGGGAAGCATGGAGCTCGACGCCCAGCACGCGGCTGTGCTGGAGCGCGCAGCGGCGGCGACCCTGGCCGCCGAAGGCGCCGCCCAGGGCGCGGCGCTGGCCGTGCTGCTGGTGGATGATGCCGAGATGCAGGCCCTGAACCGCCAGTATCGCGATGCCGACGCGCCCACCGATGTGCTGGCCTTTGCGGCCCAAGAGGGCGAGCCGCTGATCCTTGCGCCCGATGCCCCCCACGAGCTCGGCGACGTGCTCATCTCGCTGGATACAGCCCGACGCCAGGCCGAAGCCCTGGGCCACCCGCTGGAAGCGGAGCTGGCGCTGCTCACGATCCACGGCTGCCTGCACCTCCTGGGCCACGATCACGATCTGCCCGAGGCGCAGGAGCGCATGTGGAGCCGTCAGGGGGCCATCTTGGCCACGTGCGGTTACCCCGATGTGGGCGCGGACCGCCCCGAGATGTACGAGCAGGCCGACGATGTCTAGTCTCCCGGCAGAGCCCCGCCAGAGTGACGGTCGCGCCCTGGATGCGCTGCGCCCCATCTCGATCCAGACCGGCTTCATCCCCCAGGCGGCCGGATCGGCCTTGATTCGCGCCGGCAACACCCACGTCCTGTGCGTTGCCAGCGTGCAAGAGAGCGTGCCCCGCTGGCTGGAGGGGAGGGGCATCGGGTGGATCACCGCCGAATACAGCATGCTCCCCTATGCGACGCTGCCCCGCAGCGAGCGGGAGCACGGCCAGCTCTCGGGGCGCACCCAGGAGATCCGCAGACTGATCGGCCGCAGCCTACGCATGGCCGTGGATCGGCGCGCGCTGGGCGAGCGCACCATCGTGGTGGATTGCGACGTCCTGCAGGCCGATGGCGGCACCCGCACCGCCTCGATCACCGGCGGCTATGTGGCGTTGGCCCTAGCGCTGGAGAGCTTGCGGCGGCAGGGCCTCCTGAGCGAGGATCCGCTGCGCCGCCAGATCGCGGCCGTCAGCGTGGGGATGGTGGGCGGCCAGGCCATGCTCGACCTGGCATACGCCGATGACTCGCGCGCCGAGGTGGACCTGAACGTGGTCATGACCGATGCGGGCGAATATGTCGAACTTCAGGGCACCGGCGAGGGTGCGCCCTATGGCGATGAGGCGCTGTTGCGCCTGTTGGCCCTGGCCCGCGGGGGGATCGCCGCATTGATGAAGGCGCAGAACGCGGCCTTGGGTCGCGTCCCTCTGGCTTGACCCAACTGGCCGGCGCCGAACGATTGAGGAGGACCTTGTTGAACCCGACACGTGAGCAGGCATGGGAGTTGCTGACCAAGTACACGCAGCAGGATAGCCTGCTGAAGCATGCCCTGGCCGTGGAAGCGGCCATGCGCTACTATGCACGCATCTATGGCGAGGACGAGGAGCTTTGGGCCGTCACCGGGCTGGTGCACGATCTCGATTACGAGCAGCACCCAACTCTGGACGAGCACCCCCTGTACGCCATTGCGATCCTGGAGGAGGCAGGTTGGCCGGAGGAGATCATCGAGGCCGTCAAGGGCCATGCCACCTATCTGAACGTGCCGCGCCGTACCCCCATGGCCAAGACGCTCTTTGCCGTTGACGAACTCACCGGTCTGGTGATCGCCTGCGCCCTGGTGCGCCCCAGCAAGAGCCTGCACGATCTCGAGGCCAGCTCGGTCCGCAAGAAGTGGAAGGACAAGGCGTTTGCCCGCGGCGTGAACCGCGAGGATATCGAGCTGGGCATGCAGGAACTCGGCGTCGACCGCAACACCCATGTGACCCGGGTCATCGAGGCGTTGCGAGAGGTGGCGGCAGAGCTAGGGCTGGATGGGTCGCAGGCCTAGGTTCGGGGACACCCAGACGTGATCTTGCACAAGCGACGTTGCGCCAACTGCCACGCCTGGTTCGACAGGCAGCTCCTCCTGTGCCCCATCTGCGGGCAGGAATGGAGCAAGGGCAGGCAATCGGATATCTGCCACAACTGCGGGGCGCGTATCGAGCCTACCGACGATCCGTGTCCGTACTGTGGCGCCTCTCGTCGGCGCGGTTTCGGGCGGATCCTGCCCCGCCTGGGCAGGGGCTTGATGAGCGTCGCCATCGTGGCCCTGGGAGCCCTCCTCCTGTGGTGGATCATCCCCTTTGGCGCCCAGGTTGGGGAGCAGGCGCCTCCCAGCCCCACGCCGACGCGCCTGCGTCCAACGGCCGTCAGCCTGGCCCAGCTCCTGCCAAGCCCCACCGCGACACCGACACTGACACCTAGCCCCACGCTCTCGCCCACGCCGACCATCGTCGTCCCGCAGCACCTGGATGCGGAACTCGTCGCCCCGGGGCCCACGAGCACGCCCACAGGCACGCCCGAGCCGCCTACGGCCACGCCCGAGCCGCCCACGCCGACGCCAGAGCCCACCGCTACTCCCGCGCCCAGCGCCTCGGAGCAGCCGGTCGCCGCCGGGCCGACGGCCAGCCCTCGGGTTCACACCGTCGAGCAGGGCGATATGCTGAACACGCTGGCGAACCGCTATGGCGTGACGGCTGCCGAGATCGCCGAGGCCAACGGCATCACCCTGACCACCATCCTGAGCCTGGGGCAGACGCTGATCATCCCCGCCGCGGGCGAGGCCGCAGCGCCTGAGGTTGACGCGCCGTCGCCCACGCTGCTGGCGCCCACCATCCTGGTGCAGCCCACGGCGGGCCCGCCGGTGCACGTGGTGCAGCAGGGCGACACCCTCAACACGCTGGCGCGCCGTTATGGCGTCACCGCGGAAGAGTTCGCCCAGGCCAATGGCATCACCCTGACCACCATCCTGAGCCTGGGCCAACATCTGGTGATCCCGGGTGGCTCTCCCACCGCGGCGCCCGCCACGGCTGCGGCCCCCACCGAGACGGCTGCTCCGGAGGCCACCGCCGCCGTGCAACGTACGGTGCGCCCCACCGAGGCTCCCACCCCCACGCCGCAGATCCTGCGGCACGTGGTCACGCAAGGGGATACTCTGGGGGCGCTGGCGCTGCGCTATGGCGTGTCGGCGGAGGAGATCGCCAAGGCCAATGACATCACCCTGACCACCATCCTCAAGCTGGATCAGGAGTTGGTCATCCCCGGCCAGACCGCAGAGCCCGAGATCGTTGCCACGGCTACGCCCGAGGCCACGACTACCCCGACGGCGACGCCGAGCGCGACGCCGACCAGCGTGCCCATCCGCACGCCGGCGACGACGCTGCCGTACCGCGCGCCGCGCCCGCTCACCCCCATCAGCGGCGCCATCCTGCGAGGCGACCAGAGCCAGCCGGTGCTCCAGTGGACCTCGGTGGGCATCCTGGCCGACGACCAGTGGTATCAGGTGAGCCTGTGGACCCCCGAGAGCCGCGGCGAGCCCGTGGAGACCCTGACCAAGGCGACCTTCTGGCGCGTGCCCGTGGAGCTCTATCCCCAAGGGCGCCGGGAGAGCCGCTTTGAGTGGCAGGTGGTGGTGATCCAGGAGCTCGATGTGGCGCCGGGGCGCGTGGCGCTGAGCCCGGCCGGGGCCACCTACTGGTTCACCTGGCGCTGAGGGCTTGACGGCGGCGGCTCCGCCGGCATACCATAGGCCCGCGCAAACATGCCAGAAAGGAGCCTCGCCGTGACAAACCTCTTTGACGTGAGCGACCGCATCATCCTGATTACGGGGTCCAGCCGGGGGCTGGGCTTTGCCCTGGCCCAAGGCTATGCCGATGCCGGCGCGCACGTGGTGATCAACGGCACGCGCCCGGAGACCGTGGAGCCGGCCGTGGCCCAGATCCGGGCGGCCGGCGGCTGGGCCGTGGGCTATCCCTTTGATGTGACCGACGCCGGCGCCGTCAGCGCCCAGGTGGCCCGCATCGAGGCCGAGGTTGGCCCCATCAGCGTGCTGGTCAACAACGCGGGCATCCAGCGCCGCGCGCCCCTCTCGGAGATGACCGAGGCTGCCTGGGAGGAGGTGCTGCGTACGAACCTCACCAGCGCCTTCCTGGTGGCCCAGTCGGTGGCGGCGGGCATGATCGCCCGGGGCCAGGGCTGCATCATCAATATCACCTCGCTGAACGTCGAGGGCGCGCGTCCCACCATCGCCAACTATATCGCCTCCAAGAGCGGGCTGGATGGCCTCACCCGGGCCATGGCCACCGAGTGGGGTCCCCATGGGGTGCGGGCCAACGCCATCGCCCCCGGCTACTTTATCACCGACCTGACCCGCGTCCTGGCCGATGATCCCGAGTTTGACCGCTGGGTCAAGGCGAATGTGCCCTTGCGGCGCTGGGGCGAGCCCCGTGAGCTGATCGGGGCCGCCATCTTTTTGGCGTCCGATGCGGCCAGCTATGTCAACGGGCGCACGCTGCACGTGGATGGCGGCTGGCGCGCCTCGCTCTAGGGCGGGCGGCAGCCGCAGGGCGCTCCGCAGCCCAAGGCAGATGCATCTGGCTCGCCGACCGAGTGCGCGTCTCACCCTGGGCGAACACGGCGCATTTGTGCGCCGTGTTCGCACCCGCGTGAAAAAAGCAGAAAAAAGAGAAAAGTAGAGGAGAAGCTCGTCTTTGCCCTTGCGGCCCGTGACTTGCCACTGGAACCTTACCATTCGGTCGACGATGACATCGCCCCGGGCGGTAGCCGCGGGGCGCTTGACAGGACTGGAACATTTGTTCTATCATGTGGGTGTATCGTTGCGCCAACCGACGTGGCGCCAGCCAAAGCGAGGCTCACAATGACGGACAAGCTGACCCAAGAACTGCTGGAGAGTCTGGCCGAGCCCTTTCGTTCGGAGCAGGTACGCTGGAAGCCCCAGGTCGTCACCGATTCTGGCAAGGCGCTGGCTGTGCCTTACGTGGATCCCCGCGTGGTCACCGAGCGCCTGGATCAAGTCGTCGGCGGGGGCTGGGCCTTTCACTGGGAGCCCCTGGGCGTCCAGGGGGATCGTCTGGTGGTCAAGTCCAGCCTGACGATCCTGGGCGTGACCCGCGAAGACGTGGGCGAGTACGTCCTCAGCGACCGCGAGCAGGCCGACCCGTGGAAGAGCGCCGTCTCCGACGCCCTCAAGCGGGCGGCGGTGCATTTTGGCGTGGGGCGCTACCTCTACTGGCTGGAGGCCGTGTGGTGCGACTATGACCGGCGGCGCCGCGAGTTCCTGGACGAGCCCTACATCGATCAGGAGGGCAATGTGCAGGTGCGTCGCCGTCGCCCGGCGCAAGAGCGGGCGGCGCCGCAGCCCGCCGCTGGCCGGCGTGGGGCTGCCGGGGGAGCGCGACGCGTCAAGGAGGCTGCGCCCGGCGAGAGCGCTGCCGCGCCCTGGGCCGACGAGTTCTACACCTGGGCGGCCCGCTACATGCAACACCAGGGCGTGGCCGCTGACGAGCCCCGAGAGACCTATCGCGAGCTGGTGCAGGAAGGCCACATGGCCGCGGATCTGGGCAGCTATCCCGCATTGAGCGACGCCCAGGGGGCGTTCATTCGGGCTCTGCAGCAGCATAGCCGCAACAAGGCCCAATAACGGGCGGAGGAAACATGCGTTTGCGCATCGGTGGGCTGCTAGCTCTGGTGGGGCTGTTGCTGGCGGGCTGCACCGTCGCAACCGAACCGCTGGCCTTTGGGCCGGCCCCCTGGCAGGATGGGGAGACCTCCGAGTATGACATCGTGGATGCCGGCGGGGTCTCTCTGGGGTCGGCGACCTGGGAGTGGCGGGCGGCGCCGGAGGGCTGGGAGCAGCGCTGGCTCGTACAGGTCGGCGAGCGTGGCGACCAGGGCGTCGTGTTCCTGGGGCCCGACCTCTATCCTCTGCGCTCCCAGTTCGTCGCTGGCGGTGCCACCTATGGGGCGGACTATGGGCCCATGCGGCTGACGCTGACCACCACGCCCGCCGAGGGGGAGGCCGCCACCAAGACCTATCCGCGCCCCGAGCACCCCATCGACAACGACCAGAGCCTGCAGATCCATCGGGCCCTGCCCCTGGCGGAGGGCTATGCCACCCGCTACACCGATGTGATCCCCACCACCAGCCTGATGGCCTCCACGCTGGTGCGGGTCACCGGAGTGGAGACGGTCACCGTCCCGGCGGGGACGTTTGAGGCGTGGCGGGTGGCCATGACGGCCGGGGGCAGCACCCACGACGCCTGGTACACCGTGGAGCCGCCGCACCTGATGGTCAAGTACCACAACCGCAACGCGGGCTCTCAGTTCGTCTTGCGCCGCTGGAAGCCCAACGCGGGCGCCCCGTGGGCCGCTGCGACCGACGCGGGCGAGGCGCCTCCGGCCGTGCCGGACGCTCCCGCCTCCGGGCCGGACTGGCTGCGAGTGGGCGTAGCCTTTGGCGTGCAGTATCCGCTCATGATTCTGCTGCCGCTGGGCCTGGGCTGGTGGGTGCGCCGTCGCTATGGCGTGGGCTGGCGCGTGTTCGCCATCGGCGCCGCCACGTTCGTGCTCTCTCAGGTGGTGCATCTGCCGCTGAACTGGGCCCTGGGCCTGCTGGGGCCCGGCGGGCGCGGCGTGGCCCTCTGGCCGCTCCCCTGGCTGGCCCTGGTGGCGGGCCTGACCTCAGGCGTCTGCGAAGAGGGCGCGCGCTGGCTCGTGCTGCGCCGCTGGCTGCGCGAGACGCGGGGATGGGCCGGGGCGCTCCAGTTCGGCGCCGGGCATGGCGGCGTCGAGGCCATCATCTTTGGGTCGCTGGCGGCCCTGGGGATGATCTCGGCCCTGGCCATGACCCTGGCCGGGCAGAACGTCCCCGGGCTGGCGATCTACTGGCAGACCCCCTGGTACGAGTTCGCGCTGGCCGGCGTGGAGCGCGTCTTTGCCCTGAGCGCCCATGTCTGCCTGGCCATGCTCGTTATGCGCGCCGTGATGACGCGGCGCATCGTCTACTTGCTGGCGGCCATTGCGGGCCACTGCCTGCTGAACTTCTGGGCTGTGTGGGGCATGGGGCAGGTGGGCATGCTCGCCGTTGAGGCGGGCCTGGCCCTGATGGCTCTGGCCGCCGTGGCGCTGGTGGTGGTCTGGCGACGCCAGGGGGTGTTGGAGCCGGCGGATTCCGACGCGTGAGCACCGCTGCGCCGGGGAGCGTCGCGTCTAGCCGGCCCTGCGCCGAGCGCTCCGCACCAGAAGATAGATGGCTGCCCCGTAGGCGACGACGGACAGCCCGTCCAGCACGCCGCGCGCGAACTCGCTGGCGCCGCCCAGGAGGGCGTAGCGCGCGAGCAGTGAGGATAGGCTCGAGGCCAGCAGCCCCGAAACCAGGGCGATGAACCCGGCGGTGAGTAGCCTGTTGATCACGACGCCGTCCCTCCTTTGCATGACATGGGCGGGTGAGCTATCCTGCCCTCGCGCGCAGGGGCCTAGCGGCGCCGCTGCACGTGCAGGGGCTGGATCTTGGCCGCGCTGGTCAGATAGGGCTGGGCGCGCTCCACCTGCAGCGTGCCGCTGGAGCGCCAGACCTCGGTCTGCATCCGCCCCGCCGGCGTGCGGCGGCGCAGCTCATCCAGCACATAGGCGATCACCTGCGCTTCATCCAGCGGGCCGACGCCGGGGTTGATCACAAGCCTCACCCGCGTCTCACCGTCCTCCTCGGCCTCTACGAACTGATAGTCCGTGGGGCCGCCGCCGAAGCGCTCCGGCAGCGCCGTCTCCAGCACGTCCAGGAGGGCGCTGCCCATAAAGTGCATGCCCGCCGAGGTCAGTTTCTCATAACTGCGGATGGTGTGCAAGCGCCGCGTCAGGCCGATCTGCTCGGCCAGGCAGCCGCAGGAGCGCTCCACGGCCGTGGCATAGTCGCCCGTCTCCACGTTGAGCAGCACCTTGGGCGCCCTGGGCGAGAACACCGTCACATAGATGGCCCCGATCTCCTCCTCCAGGCCGGGGAACCGGTGCGGGCGCTGCAGCAGGGCGCAGCGATAGTCCAGTAGGTGCATCTCGTCCACGTGGGCCGGGTTGCCGCACAAAATGCCCAGGGATCCTGCGTCGTTCATGCCATAGCCCGCCACCCATTCCAGCCCCGCCGCGCGAAAAAGGGCCGCCTTGCTCTCGGTGATCGGCTCGGATGACAAACGCAGCGCGTGGCCGCTGATATCCAGGCCGAGCTCGCGGGCGCACAGGCACACCCGCGCCCCCAGGCTGACGGTGACGTACAGGGTGATGGGACGCCGGTGCGCCGTCTGTTCGGCCAGCCAGCGGGCCACCACCTCGGCCTGGTCTACGGGCACGTACTGGGGGTAGGGGATGCGGTGCCCCATCAGGCCCGAGAGGGCCATGGTGCACCAGGTGGCCAGGGCGCTGGCGCCGGAGGTGGGGCCCAGGCCGGGTCGGGTGGGGCTGAACCACCGCACAAAAGGCGCGCCCAGCTTGATGGCCACCAGGCCCGCGCGCAGCATGGCCAGCGAGGGGGGCGCTGTGCGCCACATGGCAAAGGGCCTGGCCACCAACCCCCGCGTCTGCAGGTTGACATAGCGCCCGGGCAGCTCTGATAGCAGATCGGCCAGGTCGACGGCCAGACGCGTCCCCGCCGACCGGCTGCCCCCGGTGACGCCCGTCACGTGGTGGGCGCTCCCGGGGTTGTCGAACGCCCCGGCGCTCACCGGGATCTCCAGGCTGCCCCTCCGGATGGCGGCGACGTTGCCCTTGAACTCGGCCAGGGTGACGTAGACGCCGGCGTCGTACAGCCGCTGCAGGGTGCCCTCGATGCCATGTTGAGCCACCAGCGAGGCCACGTCGGCCTCGCCCAGCCCGGCGGCCCGCAGCAGCGCCAGGTAGGGGCTGGACGCATGGGAGAACACGGCCCTGTGCAGCGTGTCGAGGAAGGCGGTCTCTCGTTCACGGAGTTGGCGGCCGATCTGCTCCATCAGTGCAGTGGGGTGGGTGGGCGTACGCAGGTAGCCGTACAGGCCACGGGTGTAGCGCCAGGTTCTGGAGAGAGTTGTTGATACGCTCATGGGCCTTGATGTCTAGTTGGGGGCAGAAGGCCACAGTGCGCACGCGCCGGAGACGATCTGCGCAGGCAGCCGCCCAGGCGACTGGCCGGCCTCGGTTGCTGGTTGCTCTGCCAAGTCGCCGTACGTTGTCACGTCTTCGAACCCCGCCTGCTCGAGCATGTTGACGAATTCTCGATGGAAGAACCATCGCAGCGTGTGGGCATGTACCTCTGAGCGATCGCCACAGGCGGCCCCACCCGGCGCGCCAGGTGCCGGACATCGCTCGAGATGCCCGCGCCGTGCACCCCCAGGCCGCGCGCCTGGTCCAGCGCCATCCCTCCGTTGGCCCGGATGGGACCCTCGTAGAAGGCCAACTCCTCTGCGGGAGGCCGGTCCACAAGAGCGTACGACGTCTCTGCGAGGCGATTCCGGCCCTGGCTCAGATCTAGATGTCGGTCTCCCTTGCCAGGGTCAGCCACCTCCGCGCAAGGGTGCGCACCCACGCCAGAGATGCCGGTCCGCCGCCTCGCCTGCGGCCCCCTGGGGCGCATCGCGCCCCGGGGGGCCGCCGAGCTAGCTCCTACTCGAATTCCCTCACCGCGTCAATGCTGGCGCCCATGGAGGCGTCGGTCTCGCGCTCGACGGCGATGTCTATCACGGCGGGGCGGTTGGCGGCCACGGCGCGCGCCAGGGCCGGGCGGATCCCCTCGGGCGCCGTCACTCGCTCGGCGTAGGCGCCAAAGCCCTCGGCCACCTTGCAGAAATCCACGCCCCGCTCGCCATAGGTCAGATCCACGCCATACTCGTACTCGTAGGCGTAGCGCTGGTTCTGGCGGATCAGGCTCAGGTAGCCGTTGTTGACGATGACCACCACCACGGCCACGTTATAGTGGCAGGCCATGGCCAGCTCCTGGATGGTGAAGCCCACGCCGCCATCGCCCACCACGGCCACCGAGGCGCAATCGGGCCGCGCCAGCTTGGCCCCGATGGCCGCCGGCAGGTCGTACCCCAGGGTCCCGGCGCCGCCGGAGGGCAGGTACATGGCCGGCTGGTCGATCTGCTGGAACTGACCGGACCAGATCTGGGTCAGGCCGCAGCCGGTGGTAAAGAGGGTGTTGGGCCCAAAGAAGTCGTTCAGCTCCTGGTACACCCGCTGGGGCTTGATGGGCGTCTGGTCATAGTCGGTGCGGCGGGCCTTGGTCGCACGCTCCTCGGGGATGCGCTGCACCCGCTCGCTGGGCGGGCGCGGGGGCGTGCGGCGGCGAGCGGCCTCCAGCAGGGCCTCCAGGGCCAGCTTGGCATCGGCGACGATGCCCAACTCGGTGGGCACGATGCGCCCGATGTGCTCCGGCTCGATGTTGATGTGGATGAACCTGCGCCCCTTGATGTAGGCAGGCAGAGCGCCGGTGTGCCGGTCGTTGAACCGGTTGCCGATGGCCAACACCAGGTCCGATCCCAGGAAGAACTGGTTGCCAAAGGGTCCGCCCACCTGGATGCCGATGTGGCCCACGTGGAGCGGGTGCTGGGCGGGGATGCCGCCCGTGGCCATGTAGGTGGTGACGACGGGCAACGAGAGGTACTCGGCCAGGGCCACACACTCCTGGGTGGCATGGGCCAACAGCACGCCCCCGCCCATGATCATGATGGGGTTCTCAGCGGCCAACACCATCTCGATGGCCTGCTCGATCTGCGCCGGATCGGGGGGCTGCTTGACGACGGGGATCGCGGCGTCCTTGGCGGGATCGTAATCGATGTCGGCCATCTGGACATCCAGGGGCAGGTCGATCAAGACGGGGCCGGGCCGCCCCTCGCGGGCCGTCCAGAACGCCTTGCGCATGATGCTGGGCGCCTGCTCCGGCTCCGTGATGCACCAGGCCGCCTTGCAGACCGGCCGGACGATATCCACAATGTCAACGGCCTGGAAGGCTTCCTTGTGAAGTTGGGAGCGCACGTTCTGGCCGGTGATGGCGATCAGGGGGATCGAGTCGATCTGGGCAGTATAGAGCCCGGTGACGAAATTCGTGGCGCCCGGCCCGGAGGTGCAGATCGCCAGCCCCAGCCTGGTGCAATCCGACGCGCGCGAGTAGCCATCGGCGGCGTGCAGCGCCCCCTCCTCATGACGGGCGGTATAGTGCTTGATCTGCCTGGACGTGCCGAGGAACTCGTAGACGGGGTTGATGGCCGCGCCGGGGATGCCAAAGGCTGCCTCGATGCCTTCATCTTCCAGAATGCGAACGATGACCTCTGCAACGCGCATGGAAACTCCTCTCACTCGATATGTATATACTCAGTATGCTTGGCGGTAAATCTGACGAGCAGCTTCCAGCGTGACGGTCCGCGGGTTGATGCTTAGCAGCCGGGTGACATCCATAGCAGCGACGGCCATGCGATCGATGGCGCTCTCGGGGATGCCCAGGTCGCGCATGCGCGACACGATGCCCACATCGCTGCAGAGCTGGACGACGGCGTCGATGGCCAACTCGGCAGCATCGCGCTCGGAGAGGCCCTCGGTGCGGCAGCCCAGGGCCCGGGCGATGTTGGCAAAGCGACCGGGGTCGCTGATCAAGTTGTAGCGCATGACGTAGGGCAGCAGCAGCGAATTGGCGATGCCGTGGGGCACCTGGAACTCGCCGCCCAGGGGATAGGCCAGGGCGTGCACCGCGCCGGTGTTCACCGTGCCCAGGCAAAAGCCCCCCAGGGTGCTGGCCAGCGCCATGTTGAGGCGCGCCTCGGGATCCTCACCGCAGGCCACCGCCCGCCGCAGGTTGGCGCCGATCAACTCGATGCCGCGCAGCGCAAAGGTGTCCACCAGCGGGTGGGCATAGCGGTTCGTGTAGGCCTCGATGGCGTGGGTGAGGGCGTCGACGCCCGTGTAGGCGGTGATGTGCGGCGGCAGCCCCATGACCAGATCCGGGTCCACCAGGGCGACGTCGGCATACAGCCGGGGGCTCACGATGCCCTTCTTCAGGTGGGCATCCTCATCCGAGAGGATGGCTATGGGCGAGACCTCGCTGCCGGTGCCCGAGGTAGTGGGGATCAGGACCTTGGGCAGCGTCGGCTTGGGGATGCGGTCGGTGCCGATGTACTGGGCCACGTCGCCCGGGTTGGTCAACAGCGCCGAGGCGACCTTGGCGATATCCATGGCGCTGCCGCCGCCCAGGCCGATCAGCACGTCACAGCCGCTATCCCGCGCCGCCTCCAGGCACAGCTCGACGATGGCCATGCGCGGATCGGGCTCGACGCCGTCGAAAACGACGTGGGGGATGCCTGCCTCGGACAGCACGGCGGTGACTCGATCGCACAGGCCGGCGCGCACCAGGCCCGCGTCGGTGACCACCAGCGCACGCTGAACCCCCAGGCGCCCTAGGGCGGCCGGCAACTCGGCCAGGGCGCCCCGGCCAAAGAGCAGCCGCCCGCTCAATTGGAAATCGAGCATACGGATCATCAAATCTGCCTCCAGAATCGGATGGGCGATAGCGTAGCGTGCCTACTCTAGCCCCAAACTCACGGCTTGTCCAACCCCTTGCGGCGACCGTCTGAGCCAGAACAGGTAGAGGCCCGCCCCGGCCAGGGCCAGGAGCCAGCCGGAGCCCATTAGGATGGCGATCATCGCCTCTGGGGTGCGGCCCAGCCAGAGGTAGAGGCCGAGTTGCACGGGGGCGGCAGCGGCCAGGAGGCAGGCAAAGGGCAGCGGCCGGGTGGCGAGAAAGACGTTCAGCCAGATCGTCACCAGGCCATAGCCCGTCATGGCCCAGGCCATGCCCGCCAGCCAGAGGGAGGGCGCCGGGGTCTGGCTGCCAAAGGCGAGCTGGTCCACTATCCCGCCCCACACTCCGCAGAGAGCAGTCAGAACCGTCCCGCTGGAGAGGACCAGCCCGGCCGCCAGGGCGATGGGGCGGTCGGCGCGGCGCCCTGCCGCGGCCACCCGCGGCAGCAGCACCATGCCCGTGGCCAGGGGCACAAAGGATACGACGCGCCGCAATACCAGGGCCCGTGCATAGGCGCCCGCGATCTCTGGCGGCATGGCCCGGTTGACCCACACGGCGTCCAGCCCGGTGAGGGAGAGGAAGGCGATGGCCATCACCAGGTTCGCCAGGGAGAGCCGCCAGCCCTGGAGGGCTGCCTGGCGAGGGAGGTGCCCGCGTTGGCGCAGCTCGCGCCGGGCGAGCGCCAGCCCCAGGAGTACCGCCAGGGCCAGGGCCACGGGCAGCGTCGCGGCGGCCCAGAAGGGGTCGCTGGCGCGCGGGCCGGCGGCGTCGGCGCTCAGGGCCTGCAGCCCGAACCCGGCCACCGCCAGCGACAACCGGGCCACGGCATAGACCAAGGTGATGGAGCCCAGGCTGCCAAAGCGCCCCTGGCCCTGCAGCAAGCCGTTGAGCACGGGGCGCGCCAGGGCTAGGGGCATGGCGATGGCGATGAGGCGCAGCATCCCGGCGGGCAGGCCGGTGGCCTGGGCCAAGAGCGGGCTCGCCAGGGCGAGGAGCGCCCCCGCCGCCAACCCGACGACCGCGCCCTGGGAGAGGTAGGTGCGCACGACGGCTCCGGCGCCGACGGGGCCCGCCGGGGACCGGGGCGGCGAGGCGACATAACGCGCAACGGGCGGTTGCACGATGCCGCCCAGGGTGATGCAGAGCATGGCAAGGGTAAAGTAGCTCTGAAAGGCGGCAAAGGCGCCGGGTTCCAGGCTGCGCCCCAGGTAGAGGTGAAACAGGTAGTCCAGCCCGTGGGCCAGCAGCTCGATGCCGAACAGCAGCCCGGCCTGGCGCAGCATGGGCAGGTGGCCCGCCAGGTGGGAGGGAACGGGGCGCAAAAGACGGCGCACAGCGCCTCGCAACGCATTCATGGGCGGAGTATGCCGGCGCCGGGGCGGCGTGTCAAACGGGCGGTGGGGCTGGTGCGGCAACCCCCGAGCCAATGGGGCCATATCCGGGGCGAGCCCCGGCGGAGGCTAGGCAGCGCCCAGGCGCGGGAGCACCACCAGGCTCAGGATGTTGAGCACCACCGCATACGCGATGGTCGTCCTGTACACGCAGGCGGGAGCGCGTCTGGCCCCCAGGGCCACCAGCAGCATGAGGATCGGGAAAAAGTCGAGGGTGTAGCGCTGCCCGCCAAACTGGACAGCGCCATTGCTGCAGTAGAGCAGGATCGGCAGGGCGCACGCCACGATGGATAGCCAGGCTGCCGCCAGCAGGTGGGGCTTCCAGCGGGCCCGCACCACGAGCATCACAAACGGGCTCGAGCTCAACAACGATAGCCCCAGCGGGTTGCGCACGAGCTGGCCCAGCCCCGCCGGATCGAGGAAATCGAGGTGGAATCCCTCAAACAAGAGATAGTACAGGTTGAAGGGAAGATATCTCAGGCTGAAGAGGCCGTATCGGCTGAACCGCTCCTGCAGGTAGTTGTGCAGGGTCAGGTAGCCGTAGCCTGTCTCCAGCGGGTCGCCAAAGCGGAGCAGGTTGAAGGTGAGATAGCCGGCGCCGCACACGGCCAGAGGCGCCGCAAACAGCCCCAGCCGCTTCCATCTCTCGACCTGCGGGGCGTCCATGGCGCCATCCCATAGGAGCATCGCGAGGAACGGGGCCAAAGCGACGGTGAACTGGCGGCACAGGAACGCACCGCCCAGGTACAGGCCGACCAGCAGGGCGCGACGCCTGCCCAGCGCCTCTTCGATGGCCAGGAACACCAGCGCCACGGCAAAGATCTGGCTGGTGAACCAGACGCCATGGCTCATGGTGAGGACGCCCCAGTAGACGCTGCCCGTGAAGAATGCGATCAGCATCCACACCACTGCCTCCCCGGATAGCCCCAGGCGCAACAGGATGCGTCGCAACACCAGGGCGGTGAGGATGGCCAGGCCCGTGCACAGAGCCACCACATTGGTCGCCTGGGCGCCCAGGAGCGCCACAAAGGGGAGCAGTAGCAGGGCGGGCAGGGGTGGGAAGGGCATATAGTAGCGGCCGTCATAAATGGCCACGTCGTGCATCGGCTCCGGCAGGTCCAGCCGCCCCTGCAAGAGCGACTGAGCCTGCCGGACGTGCATATTGTCATAGCCCGAGCTGGCCAACGCGGGCGTGATCAGGCTGCTGGCAAGTGCCAGCGCCAGGGCCAGCAGTCCCAGCGCCCACAGGATGGTGACGAGAGTCCGATGGTGTGCATCCCCTGCATCCACTGCTCCCTCCCCCTGTCTCCGGTCTCTGGCCAACTGCCCACCGCGCGCCGGCGGTAACGCTACTCGTACGCGATATCGGCGTGGTAGCTCTGCAGCGAACGCACCTGCCCGCTGCCTGCGCGACCCGCCGCGATCCCCTCGACGCTGGCCACCGCAGCCGAGAGGGTCGTGATATAGGGCACCTTGTACTGGATCGCCGCCTTGCGCAGATACGAGTCGTCGGCATGGCTGCGGTGGCCCAGAGGCGTATTCAGCACGATATCGATATTGCGGTTCACGATCTCATCAATGATGTTGGGGCGCCCCTCGGCCAACTTGCGTATGGCGACGGCCGGGATGCCGTGCTCGGCCAAGAAGCGCTGGGTGCCCTCGGTGGCCCGGATGCGAAAGCCCAGGGCGGCAAAGCGACGGCCGATCTCTAGCACGGTGTCGTTCTTTTCCGCCACGCTGATCAGCACCGTGCCCTGGGTGGGCAGGGCGGGCTTGGCCGCCTCCTCCGCCTTGTAGAAGGCCAGGCCGTAGGAATCGGCCAGGCCGAGCACCTCGCCGGTGGAGCGCATCTCCGGCCCCAGGATCGGGTCCACCTCGGGGAACATGCCAAAGGGGAACACCGCCTCCTTGACCCCATAGTGGGGGATGCGCATGGGCCGCAGGGCCAGCTCCGGCAGCCCCTCGCCCAGCATGAGCCGCGTGGCCAGGCGGGCCATGGAGAGGCCACAGACCTTGGAGACCAACGGCACCGTGCGCGAGGCGCGGGGGTTGGCTTCCAGCACATAGACGATGTCGTTCTCGATGGCCAACTGCACGTTGATCAGGCCCACCACATCCAGCTCGCGGGCGATCTTGCGCGTGTATTCGCCGATGGTGGCCAGGTGCTCGGGCGAGAGGGTCACCGGCGGGATGACGCAGGCCGAATCGCCCGAGTGCACCCCTGCCAGCTCGATATGCTCCATCACCGCGGGCACAAAGGCCGTGCTCCCATCGGCCAGGGCGTCGGCCTCGGCCTCGATGGCGTTCTGCAGGAAGCGGTCCACCAGGATCGGCCGCTCCGGGGTGACCAGCACCGCCGTGGCGACGTACTGACGCAGCATGTCGGCGTTGTGCACCACCTCCATGCCGCGCCCGCCCAGCACAAAGGACGGCCGCACCATCACAGGGTAGCCGATCTCCTCTGCGATCGCCAGCGCCTCTTCGATGTTGGTGGCCATGCCCGATTCCGGCATGGGGATATCGAGCTCTTCCATGCGATGGCGGAACAGGTCGCGATCCTCGGCCATGGCGATAGAGGCGGGGCTGGTGCCCAGGATGCGCACACCCGCCGCCGCCAGCTCCTCGGCGATGTTCAGGGGCGTCTGACCGCCAAACTGGACGATCACGCCCTCGGGCTGCTCCTTCTCATAGATCGAGAGCACATCCTCCACCGTCAGCGGCTCAAAGTAGAGCTTGTCGGAGGTGTCATAGTCGGTGGAGACGGTCTCGGGGTTGCAGTTGACCATGATCGTCTCGACGCCTTCATCGGCCAGCGCAAAGGCGGCGTGCACACAGCAATAGTCGAACTCGATGCCCTGGCCGATNNGATGCGGTTGGGGCCGCCGCCCAGGATCATGACCTTGCGGCGGTCATCCACCGGCACGGCGTCCGGGGCGTTGTAGGTGGAATAGTAGTAGTAGGCGTCCTCGGCGCCGCTGACGGGCACGCTGTGCCAGCCCTGGACGATGCCCAGCTCCTTGCGCCGCGCCCGGATCGCGCCCTCGGATACGTCCAGGATCTGGGCGAGGTAACGGTCCGCAAAGCCATCGCGCTTGGCCTGCGCCAGCAGGTCGTCGGGCGGCAGTTGGCCCTTGAAGCGCAACAGCTCTTCCTCCAGCGCCACCAGCTCGCGCATCTGCTCCAGGAACCAGGGCTTGATGTGGGTGAGGGCGTAGAGGGTCTCGATCTCGGCGCCCTTGCGCAGCGCCTCATACAGGACGAACTGGCGCTCGCTGGTCGGCTCGCGCAGCAAGTCCAGCAGCTCGGCCAGGGGACGCTCGTGGTAATCCTTGGCAAAGCCCAGGCCATAGCGGCCGATCTCCAGCGAGCGGATCGCCTTCTGCAGTGCCTCTTTGTAGTTCTTGCCGATGCTCATGACCTCGCCCACGGCGCGCATCTGGGTGCCGAGCTTGTCTATGGAGCCGGGGAACTTCTCAAAGGCCCAGCGGGCGAACTTGATCACCACATAGTCGCCCGAGGGGGTGTACTTTTCCAGGGTGCCATCGCGCCAGTAGGGGATCTCGTCCAGGGTGAGGCCCGCGGCGAGCATGGCCGAGACCCGGGCGATGGGGAAGCCGGTGGCCTTGGAGGCCAGGGCCGAGGAGCGCGAGGTGCGCGGGTTGATCTCGATGATCACCACGCGACCCGTCTTGGGATCATGGGCGAATTGGATGTTCGTGCCGCCCACGACCTGGATCGCCTCGGCGATGCGGTAGGAGTACTCCTGCAGGCGCTGCTGCAGCTCTTCCGAGATGGTCAGCATGGGCGCGGCGCAGAACGAGTCGCCGGTGTGGATGCCCATGGCGTCAATGTTCTCGATAAAGCAGACGGTGATGATCTGGTTCTTGGCGTCACGGACGACCTCGAGCTCCAGCTCTTCCCAGCCCAGCACCGACTCCTCGATGAGCACCTGGCCGATCATGCTGGCGGCCAGGCCGCGCCCGGCCACGGCGCGCAGCTCCTCCACGTTGTACACCAGGCCGCCGCCGGTGCCGCCCAGCGTGTAGGCGGGGCGCACCACCACCGGGTAGCCCAGCTCGTTGGCCACCGCCTCGGCCTCCTCGATGCTATAGGCGGGGGAGCTGCGGGGCACCTCGATCCCCAGGCGGTTCATCGTCTCCTTGAACACGATGCGGTCCTCGCCGCGCTCGATGGCGTCGATCTGCACGCCGATCACCTTGACGCCATACTGATCCAGGATGCCCGCCTTGGCCAGCTCCGAGGCCAGGTTCAGGCCCGTCTGGCCGCCCAGGTTGGGCAGCAGCGCGTCCGGCCGCTCCTTCTCGATGATCTGGCGCATGCGCTCGACGTTCAGCGGCTCGATGTAGGTCACATCGGCCATGCCCGGATCGGTCATGATGGTGGCGGGGTTGGAGTTCACCAACACCACCTCGTAGCCCAGGGCGTGCAGCGCCTTGCACGCCTGGGTGCCCGAGTAGTCAAACTCGCAGGCCTGTCCGATGACGATCGGCCCAGAGCCGATGATCATCACCCGTCGGATGTCGTCTCGTCGTGGCATCCCCATTACCCCCTCAGGTCACAGAAAAAAACGCGCTCTAGGCGCGATCACCAGCGATCTGACCTCGCAAACAGGCGCGGGTCTGAAGCATTCTACCGAGATCGCGGCCGCGTGCAAAAACGAGAGCCTGGCCCCAACAAGGCCGGGCCGCGCGGCAACGAGATCGGGGGCACATCATACGGTACGGCTCACCAGGGCTCCATGCCGGCCGCGCGCCAGGCGGAGGCCACGGTGGGGTTGCGCTCCAGATAGGCGCGGCGCAGATCGGCAGGCGCCGCGTTCAGTGGGCAGGAGAAGTGCAGGCAGCGGACGCACGACATGCGCTGCAGCCCGAATACGCCCGAGAGCGCCGCAACAGCGGCGATGGTCGCCAGCAGGTAGCCCCCGGCCGCCGCCAGCACGGCCAGGGGGATGGCGAGCCACAAGAGGGCGGCGCAGACGAACTGGATCCTCTCGCTGCGGCCCATGGGCCCGGGGCGGTAGCGCCACAGCTTGAGGACGCCATAATTGGCATGGCACCGCAGGATGCGCCCCGCCATGCCCCAGTGTGGGCAGTGGCTGCAGAGCACACGCGCCTCCCATCCAAAGAAGAAGAGCAGGGAATAGGCCAGCCAAAGCCAAAGGTAGCGCCCCACGCCGAGGGAAAGGGTCCCGGCGATGCAGGTGAACCCAAAGGGCAGGACGATCACAAGGAAGGATAGCAGATCCCGGGGCTCGTACCGGCACATGAGAAGCCCGTCGGCCGGGCATGTGCGGCAGCCTCCAGGCGACTCGGCGCAGGGGCCGAGGAGGCGGGCGCGACGCCGCATCTGGCGCGGCATCTCTCTCTCCTGTAGTGGGCAGCTCCGGGGCGGGCGGCGCTGGCATCGGCGATGCCCCCGGGGGTGGCCGCTCGTCCTCAGCTCTGCAGGAACGCGATCACATCAGCGGCAGTATAGTCGAGGCCCGCTGCCGCGACAAGGTCCCTCACGAACCCCAGCTCCTGGCCGGCGGTGACCATGGGCGGCTCGACGCCCTCAGGGCGCACCTGCCCCAGCCCGATGGCGGCGGCCAGTCCGTTGCACAGGCAACGCCTGCCCTCCGTATCCTCCCGGGCACCCCCCTTGGCCATGTAGGCCGCCACCGGCTCGGCCGGGCAGCGGTAGCCCAGCCGGCCATCCTCCCGCTCGTAGACGGTGCGCAGGTAGCCCAGGTCGCACACGCGCCGCCGGGCGGCTTCCACCGGCCCGTGGCCGGCCGGCGCCTCCGGCAGGGGCGCTAGCTTGAAGGGGTAGCCCGTAGGCGAGGCCTGCAGGTCGGTGATGATCTCGATCTCTCCGGCCAGGCCCCGGCGGAGCAACGCCTCCTTGAGGTGGGGCGCCAGCCCCGATTCGCGGCAGCAGCCAAAGGGCGTGCCCACCTGCACGCCGCGCGCGCCGGCCGCCAGCGCCTCGCGCAGGCCGGCGGGCGTCCCATAGCCGCCCGCCACCCAGAAGGGGCGCCCCAGGGCGCGGATGGCGGCCAGATCGGGCACATCCTTGGGGCCAAAGACCGAGCCCTTCGCCTCGCCGCCTGCCGTCCGGCGGGGAGGGGCGTTGTGCCCGCCGGCGGTGTGGTTCTCCACAATGAATCCGTCCACCTGACCGGTGGCCCGGCGCAGCATCGCCTTGGCCACCACATCGGACGAGACGATGGCCAGGAAAGCGGGGCGCCGCAGTGTTGGCAGCGGGCCGCCTTCGGCCAGCTCGGCGGGCGCCAGATGCTGGCTGTGCACGCCGCTGCCCGCCACCTCCAGCCGCTTCTCCACCGGCTCCCAGCGCTCCAAGCGATCCAGGATGCCGGGGATCGCCAGCGGGATGCCGCCGCCCATCAGGATGGCGTCGGCCCCCGCCAGCATAGCCCCCAGCAGCGATGGCAGGGTGGGAAGCTGCACCTTCTCCAGATAGTTGACCCCCACCGGCGCGCTGTGGCCCTCTTTGGCCAAAAAGACCTCGCAAAAGTTCGCCGCCACCAGCAGCTCGACCTGCGCACGGCTGAGCTCCACCGTCGCCATGGGGGCGGTCCGGTAGGGCGCCTCCGGGGCCTTGCCCCCCTCGATCCAGTAGGCCCCCAGCAATCGCTGCGCCATCGCGGGCCAGGGGAAGCGGGCCAGGGCGCGGCGCAGATCGCCGCCCGGGTCGCCCCGCTGCAGCCGCCGAATGAACACGCTATCCAGGGCCGTGCCCGAGACGACGCCCATTTGCCCGCACAGGCCCACGGCCCGGGCGAGGCGCCAGTCGGAGACGCCCACGCCCATGCCGCCCTGGATGATCGGTGGGATGCAATCCGTTCTCTCGCTACGCTGCTGCTCGCTGCTCATGACTTCCTTTGTGGGTGAAGTGGTATCTGCACGCGCCGGGGCGGCCGGGCCGCTCGTGGGTGTACAACCCTTGTGAACGCAATTCGGTGCGCAGGGTTACACGGCGCAGCAAAACGGCGAGCAGCCAGGTTGAGGGGCTGGCTGCTCGTCGCGCAGAGTAGGGGGTGCGATGATGTCGTTTAGCTGGCCGCCTGCTGAGCGGGCTGCACCGACAGGAACTGGGTCTCGTACAGGTGGGCATACAGCCCGTCCATAGCCATCAGCTCGCTGTGGGTGCCGCGCTCGACGATGCGCCCATGGTCGATCACCAGGATCAGGTCGGCGCGATGGACGGTGGCCAGACGGTGGGCGATCACCAGGGCGGTGCGCCCCTCCATCAGGTTGTCCATCGCCTCCTGGATCAGACCTTCTGTGCGCAGGTCTACGCTGGAGGTGGCCTCGTCCAGCACGAGGATCTTGGGCTGGGCCAGGATCACGCGCGCCAGGCAGATGAGCTGCCGCTGGCCAAGGGACAGGTTGGCCGAGCCTTCCAGGATCTCGGTCTGGTAGCCCTTGGGCAACGACATGATAAAGTCGTGGGCATTGGCGGCCTTGGCCGCCGCGATCACTTCCTCCTCGGAGGCGTCGGGCCTGCCGAAGCGGATGTTGTACTCTACCGTGCCGGTGAACAGGAAGGGCTCCTGGGGCACCATGCCGAGCTGCTGGCGCAAGGAATCCAGCGTGACATCGCGGATGTCGATGCCATCGATCAGGATGCGCCCCTCGCGGATGTCGTAAAAGCGCGTCAGCAGGCTGGCGATGGTGGTCTTGCCCGCCCCAGTGGGCCCGACGAGGGCGATGGTGGCCCCCGGCTCGATGGCAAAGGAGACATCCTCCAGCACGGGCGTGTCATCCAGATAGCGGAAGCTCACATGGTCAAAGACGAGCTCGCCCTCGACTTCGGGCAGTTCGATGGCGTCCTCTTTGTCCTTGATGGCCGGGTCTATGTTCAAGATGCGCAACACGCGCTCGCCGCCGGCCATGGCCGCCTGCCAGGTGGTGAACACCATGCTGAGCTCCAGCACCGGCTGGAACAGACGCGACGTGTAGCTCAAGAAGGCCACAATGACGCCCAGGGTCAGGGTATCCTGGATGACGGCGCGACCGCCGAACCAGAGGATGATGCCGGTGGCCAGGGTGCCAAAGAGCTCCATGGCCGGGGTGAACAGCGAGGAGAGGGCCACGGCCCCGATGTTCGCATTCCGGTTCTCACGGTTGATCTTTTCAAACTCGCTGCTCATGCGGTCTTCTTCGTTAAAGGCCTGGATCACGCGCATGGCGCTGATATCCTCGGCCAGCCGCCCGATCATGATGCTGTTCCGCTCGCGGGTGCGCCGATAGGCGCGCCGCGCAAAGCCCGAGAAGACCCATGTGGCGGCGACCATGAGGGGCAGCACCGAGAGGCTCAGGAGCGCCAGTTTCCAGTTCAGCACCATCATCACGATCATGACGCTCAGCAGGATGAACACGTCGCTGAACATGGTGATGAGGCCGTTGGCCAGCAGCTCGTTGACCACGCCCACATCGCTGGTGATGGAGGCGATGAGGCTGCCGGTGCCAAAGGTGTCAAAGAAGCTCATGGTCAGCTTCTGATAGTGACGGAACAGGTCGCCGCGCATGCCCCGCAGCACGTTGTGGGCCACCGTCTCGGTCTGCAGGCGACGCCGCCAGTCGGCGGCAAAGTCCATGGCATAGACCGCCAAAGTCGCCAGGGCCATAGTGCGCAGGCCCGCCAGGTCGCCGGAGGCGATGTAGGTGTCGATCAGCAACTTGACCAGATAAGGGGCCAACAGGGCCAGGCCCGCGCTGACCACCATGAGCGCCAGCGACTCGAACATGCGCCGCTTGTGAGGGTTCAGGAACTGGAGCAGACGGCGCATGATGCGCACGTCAAAGCTCTGTCCTTCCGAATCCCGATAGTGATGCATGTGCACATGGGCGCCTCGAAAGCCGCCCGGGCTAAAGTTGATACTCATGCGGGCCTCCCCATGACGGCCTCGGCCAGGTCCATATCCTCTTGCCGGAGCTGTCGGTAGTAGATATCGGCATAGATACCCGATTCGCGGATCAGGTCTTGGTGCCGCCCCTGGGCGACCAGGCGGCCCCGATCGATCACCAGGATCATGTCGGCATCACGCACCGTCGAGACGCGCTGGGCGATCACAAAGGAGGTGCGGCCGCGCATCAGGTTCTTGAGGGCGCCCTGGATCTGCTGTTCGGTCTCGGTATCCACGCTCGAGGTGGCGTCATCCAGGATCAGGATGCGCGGATCGAGCAACAGGGCGCGGGCGATGGCCACGCGCTGGCGCTGGCCGCCGGAAAGGGTGGTGCCGCGTTCGCCCACCTCGGTGTCATAGCCATCGGGGAACTGCATGATAAAGTCGTGGGCCGCGGCAGCCTTGGCGGCCTCCTCGATCTCTTCCTGGGTGGCGTCGGGCCGCCCGAAGGCGATGTTTTCGCGCACCGTGCTGCCAAAGAGCATCGTCTCTTGCAGCACCATGCCGATCTGGCTGCGCAGCGAATCCAGGGTGACATCGCGCACATCGATGCCGTCGATCTTGATGGCGCCCTCGTCCACGTCGTAAAAGCGCGGGATCAGGTTCGTGATGGTGCTCTTGCCGGAGCCGGTGGGCCCCAAGAGCGCCACGACCTGCCCGGGCTTGACCTCGAAGGAGACGTCCTGGAGCACCGGGCTGCCGTCAAAGTAGCCAAAGCTCACGTTCTCAAAGGTCACGGCGCCCTCGATCTGGCCCAGCTCCTTGGCGTCGGGGCTGTCGTTGACCTCGGATTCGGCGTCCAGCACCTCGAACACGCGCTCCGCCGAGGCGTGGGATTCGCCGATCAGGGTGATCAAAAAGCCCACGCGGCGCATTGGGCCGACGAGCTGCAGCATGTAGCTGTTAAAGGCCACCAGGGCGCCCAGGGTCAAGATCCCCTGCACGACCATGGTGCCGCCGACCCAGAGGATCACCACGGTGCTGGCGCTGGCCAGCAGCACGATCAGGGGCATCATGCGGCTGCCGCGGCGCGTCAGCGTCATGGAGACGTCAAAGATGCGGTCGTTCTCGGCATCGAACCGGCTGATCTCGGCATCCTCCTGGGCAAAGCCGCGCACCACACTGACGCCGTAGAGGTTCTGCTCCACCCGGGCCGTCAGCTCGGCCATGATGTTCTGGCGCGAACGCCACAGGGGATGCTGGTGCCTGACAAAGTTGCTCATGAGAATCGTGATGAGGGGCATGGCGGCCAAGGAGAGGACCGCCAACGTGGGCTGCATGCCGATCAGGATCACGGTGGTGCCGATGATCATGATGACGGCATTGAACAGACCCAGCAAGCCTCGCCCCGTGAGCCGCTGCAGGCGCTCCACATCGCTTGTGGTGCGCGAGAGCAACTGGCCCGTCTGCGCGCGATCGTGGTAGCTAAAGGAGAGCTGCTCCATCTTGTGGTAGAGCTGGTTGCGCAGGTCGTACGAAACGCCCTGCGAGGCGCTCTCGGTGAGGTAGCCCTCGCCAAAGCGAAAGAGGCCGCGCACAAGCGTGAGCCCCAGGAGCAGCAGCACCGAGGTGGCCAGGGCGCTCACATTTCCTTGCTCGATGCCCTGGTCGACCACATCGCGGATGATCTGGGGCATGTACAGGCTCACCGCCGTAATGCCCAGCATGCAGGTGTAGGCCAACACCTGGTAGAGCCAGTAGGGCCGTAGGTAGCTCATTACACGCCAAAAGGTCTTCATAGGCTCCGTTCTACTCCATCAGTGATTCGTCCAGTTGGGCCAGTTCGACGATGCGCGCCACGGCAGCGTCGATGGCCGAGAGCTCGTTCAGGGAAAGGGTAGGGAGTTCCTGACGCAGGAGGCCGAAAGCCGTCATCGGCGCGCTGGCCGCAACCTCGCGGCCGTATTCCGTAACCTTGAGGAGAACCTTGCGACTGTCGTTGGCGCAGCGCTCCTTGGTGACCAGGCCGTCCTGGGCCATGCCATCCAGCAGGGGCGATACGGTCCCATCCCGCAAGTTGAGATAGTGGCTGATCTCGCTGACCGAGTGCTCGCCGCTCTCGCCAAGGTAGCGCAGAACGCTGAGGCGGCGCCCGGAGATACCGTGCTCCCGGCGCAGGCGGTGCCCCAGCCGGTGCGAGTAACGCATGAGGCTGAGGAGGTTGCGAACAATGGATTCGGACAGCTCTCGGGGGTCAGACATCTGTTTGCGCCTTGCGGGAAGCAGATCGTTAGGTTCCTAACGATTATAGCTCAATCCCCCGTCAAGTCAAACAGATCGAGGCCATCATTATACCGCGATGCGGCGGCCGCGTCTAGCGGTTCTCGGTCTCGGAGCCAGCGCCTTCTGCCAGAAGGACGTAGTCATCCTCTCATCAAGAAAGCCCCTGCACATAGCGCAGGGCAGGCAGCGCCTCGATCCGCTGCCGCACGGCCTCGCGCAAGGTGAGGTAGAGCGCGGCTTGTTGCGGCCCCGCGCTCCACGCGCTGCCCATCAACGTCTGCACAATGAGGGCAACGTTGACGCCGGCGCGCCTGCCTTCGGTCCTGTGGAGCAGGTCGTGCACCAGGGCCGACAGCGCCTCGGGCGTCAGCGCCCTCTGGATCTCGGGCGGTATCTGCATGGCTGCCTCGTCAGATGTCACGGGCTTTGGCGTCCTTCTGCCAGAAAGACGACGTCAGGGCTTCATCAAGAGTCGCCTTCGACGTACTGCATGCCCGGGATCCGGGCCGCCGTATCGGCGATGGCGCGTTTGAGCGCCAGTTGAGCCGACCAGGCTTCAGCCGGGCTGCCCAGGTCGACGCCCCCCAGCAGCGACTCGAGAAGGTCCAGCACGGAGACATGGTCACGCTGCCCGGCGGGCTGCTGCGCCGCCAGCCCGCGCACCAGGACCTCGAGGCGCTCAGGCGTCAGCGCCGCCAGAATCGGCGTCAGCCGCGGATGCTGCTTCGTCATCGGTCTCCTCGGCGAAGGGCCCTGCGCGCAGATCACGGCCACAATAGCGGCAGATCACGGCCTCGGGCCGAATGCGCTCGGCGCAATAGGGGCAGGTCTTGCGCGCGCCGCCCCGGCTCGCCAGGACGATGATCAGCACGATGCCGGCCAGGGCCAGCGGCCCCAGGCACAGGAACACCAGAACGATCAGCTCAGGGATGCCCAGCATCGGCATGGCGCTCTCCTCTCGGGTGAACGGCGCGCGAGCCGCTGCGCCCTCAGTCTCCCAACATGCCCCGCACGATGATATCCACGGCCCGCTCCTCCTCCAGGCCGCGGGCCAGCAGCGTCTCCAGCTCCTTCTTGTCCACCGTACCGATGGCCGCCTCGTGAGTCACCTGGGCCTGCGGATCGCTCACCCGCACCACGGGCACGGCATGGGCAATGGCCTGGTCGCGCACGATCTCGACGCAATCGATGTGGCCCCGGGCCAGGGGCGCGTTGCCCTCGGTGGTGCCAAAGACCTCGCTGCGCGCGCGATCGCGCACGGCGATGCGCGACTTGGCCAGCCCCCGGGCGCCCTCGCCGTTGAGCCGGATCGTCTCGCGCACGATGATTTCATCGTCGGCCCAGCCCATGGCTTTGGCATCCAGCTCCGCCAGGCCGTTGCGCCCCACCTCGACCTCATAGTTAAAGTCGAGCTTGCCGGCCCGGCCGTGGCTCAAGCTGAACCCAGAGTAGTAGGAGGCCCCTTCTTCGACGCTCACCCGCGCCGTGGGGCGCACCACCACGCCGCCCTGCTCGCCATGATAGTGGGTCTCGCTGTAGCGCATGGTGGCGCCGGCGCCTACCTGGATCGTGCCATCCATCAGGTGCTCCACCTGGACGGCGTTGGGGAAGGTGCAATGGGCCACGAACTCGACCCTGGCATTGGGGCCGATCTCGAAGGAGGACTCGATGCGCTGCACCCCACGCTCGGGCAGCACGCCAAAGCACAGATGCACCGGCAGCTCCACCTGGGTGCCCGGCGCCACGGCCAGGTGCACCCGCACGCCGTCGGGCAGTTGTTCGGCGGTCATGGTCACGCCGGGGATCTCGTTGGCGCCGATCACCTCGTTGCCGCTCACCACCAGCCGGGCGACGGTGGGCGACTGGAGCAGCGTCGGATCGCCTCCGGACGCCTCGTAGGCGGCCATGATGAGATCAAAGTCGCTCATAGGCCCCCTCGCGCTCCACCAGGTCGGGGTGCTCGCACGGATTGCAGAATTGGGTGTAGCGGGTGCAGATGGTCTGTGGGTCGCCCGTCTGAATGATGCGCCCGCCGCAGATGAGCGAGGCGCGGTCGGCGATCTCGACCACCTCATCGGTGTGGCTGATCAGGAGGATCGTGGTGCCCTCCTGCGCCATGTGATGGATCAGCCGGGCGATGTCGCTGACGGTAAAGCGGTCGATGCCCGAATCCGGCTCGTCCAGGATGGCCAGCTTGGCCCGCATGGCATAGACGGCGGCCAGCTCGATCCGCTTGCGCTCCCCGCCCGAGAGGGCCTCGTCCACGTAGCGATTGCGATAGCTGGCATCCAGGTTCACGGCCTCCAGCGCACGGGCCAGGCGGTCCGGATCCGGCTGCGTCTGCCCCAGGCTCAGGTAGCGCCCCACGGTCAAGCCCTCGAACCGCGCCGGCTCCTGCCAGGCCAAGGTGATGCCTGCCTGGGCGCGCTCCTGGATCGGCAGCGACGTGATGTCGCGCCCGTCAAAGAGGATCTGCCCCGACGTTGTGGTATATCCGCCGGCGCCCATGAGGACGTACGCCAGCGTGCTCTTGCCCGAGCCGTTCAGCCCCAATACAACGTGTACGCTACCCCGTGCGACCGCCAAGTTGACGCCGCGCAGGATCTCGTGGCCCTCACGCGAGACCCACAGATCCTGGACCTGCAGCAACAGGTCGCCCTCGCCTTCCTTCATCCTACCTCGTTTCGGGTGCGTCTGCGGCCTACCGCGGGGCAGCCTTCTCGGGGCCCCGTCCGGCGCAGTGAGCACACCTTGCGGCCGAACATCTCGTTCGCCCGTGTGCATATCTTGCTGGCGACGCCAAGTATAGAGGCGCCGCCCAGCAGCGTCAAGAACTCGCCAGCGTGGCCCGCGCGCCGTGTGCAGCTCGCCGCCGCCGGTGCCGCGAGACACGACAAAGGGCGCCCATGTGAGCGCCCTTTACTAGTAGCGGGGAGAGGATTCGAACCTCTGACCTTTGGGTTATGAGCCCAACGAGCTGCCACTGCTCCACCCCGCATCAACAGCCACTAGTATACTGACGCGGGGCGCCCTTGTCAAATCGCACCGGACGGGGGCGATGGGGCGGATCAGTCGTTCTCCAGGAGCTCCAGGATGCAGCCCAGGGGGCCCTCGGCGTCCACATAGGCATAGCGCCCCCCGGTATAGTCGCCCTTTTGCACCAGCGGGATGTCGTGGGCCTCCAGGCAGGCCAGCACCTCGCCCATGCCCTGGACGTTGAAGGCGATGTGGTGCAGGCCGGGGCCGTGGGCATCCAGGAACTCGCGCCAGGTGCTGGGGTGCTCGTCGGGCTCGATCAGCTCCAGGCGCACCTGGCCGCCCAGATCGAAGAAGGCCAGCCGGGCGCGGGCCTCGGTGGGGCCGCCGCGATACTCGGTGTGGGCCTTTTCGCGGATGTCGGTCCAGTTGGCCGTGGGGACGGCCACGCCCAGGGCCTCGGCCCAATGGGCCGCCGCGGCTTCGATATCATCGGTGACGATGGCCACCTGGGTCACGACGCGCGTGCCCATGAATCCCTCTTTCATTGTCTGCTCCTTCTCTGAATAGCTGTCTGCGCCGCTCGATAACGTCATCGGGGTGCCGTCGCTCTGGCGGGCGAGGTCGCGACCAGTCTACGGCAGGGCGGGGCGCGTGGCAAGCCTGTGCTCAGCCCTCAAAGGGAGAGGATCACCTGTGTGGACATAACGCAGGACAAGGCCATCGCACTGCGCGGCGTGTTCGGAGCCGCCCTCTGCAGGGAGGGCACATCGTCTCCGTGGGGCGATGGACCGCCGTGGTGCGCCAGATCGGCCTTGGGCGCCTGGGCAATCGCTGCCGAGCGCGAGCGAACAGCCTGCCTTGACTCAGACCCCCGGTTCGGTGATAATCGCCCGAGCTGCCCCCGCCGCTCCTGAGAGACACCTTGATCCACAGAAGGGAGCCCTAAGCAACATCGCGCCTCTGGGTCGACCACACACAACGTCGTTGTCGCTCATCCATCTGTGTCTGCGCCCGGAGGCGCCCGATCATGCAGATCAACCAGTTGCTCGCGCGGGTCCACGTCTCGATCGCCCGCCTGTTCTTCATCGCCCTTATCATCGTTCCTCTGCTGCAGCGCTCGGTCGCCTACGCCCAGGCCCCGGCGACCGCGACCTACTGCCCCGACAGCATCACCATCAAGGCGCCCGTCACAGATGGCGCCGTGGACGACCTCTACACCCTGGCCGCCACGGTCAAGCCGGAGACGACCAGCACGCTCCTGCAGGTCTACTGGGAAGTGACGGATCAGGCGATGAGAATGGATGAGGGCGACAGCAGCCCCACCCAAGAGTACGCCTGGACGCGGGGCGGCGCCAAGATCATCGACGTCACCGCAACCTACCCGGGGTGTCGGAATCAGACAGCCCAGACGAGCATCACGATCAGCCCGATGCCGGTGACCGAAGCGCCCTCGGACGTCTATCGTAGGGCCGCCAACTTGCTCGAGGAACAGCGTGCCGTGGCCCCCGAGTGGGCAGATGCGTCGCTGGTGGACCCCCTGGCTCCCCTGGCGGGCACCGTGACCCCGCTCTACCGCCCGGACATGGCCACGCCTGCCTACTACGAGTTCTCTGTATATGGTCCCACCGATGAAGGCCACGAGCGTGGCTTTATCATCGTCTCCACGGGAGCCCACGACTACCCGATTCCGAACTGGTCCACCCAGGGACGATCTCCCACGAGGCGCATGCGAGCGACGGCGTGGTCCGCCGGCGCCAGCGCGTGCAAGTTCTTCAAGCTCGACGCGCTCTCCTATGCGGCCGAGGATGCCGATGGCGCTGCGGTTGCCTTGATCGGCGACCTGCCGCCCAAGGTAACCCTGCCCGAAGGCTGGGCAGAGGCGCCGCCGCCCCTGGTCACCGCCAACTGGGTCCCTGCCCTGGGCTCCGACCTGCAGGATCCTGAGGATGGCGGCAGTCCTGTGGCGGAAACCCTGGTGGTGACGCCGACCGTTGTCGGGGAGCCCGTCCTGGGCGATTGGGGCACCTGGGACGCACTCAGGTCCGGCTTTGCCGCCCAGTACCAGCCCTTTCTGCAGGCCCTGGCGGCCAACGCAGCCCCCGAGTGGGAGGCTGAGAACACCCAGGCCGAGTACGGCTATGTGCTGTACAAGGGCGAAAGCATCGCCTTTCCGCTGCTGTACGAGAGCCCGGCCCCTGTTGCCTCGGGGCCCGCATGGGAGCAGGGGCTTGTGGATTGGAGCATAGAGACACCGGCGGGCACGGCAGCGCGCCTGGTGATCACGGCCACGGAGCAGGTGGTCAACGAGGGCGTTCCCATGGCCCTTGAGGTCACCTATGCGGGTGACCGGGTGGAGACCATCCGAGTGATCGTGCTCGGCGATCAGAGGTATTATGCGTACCTGCCGTTGACCCGGCGCCCTGAAGGGCTAGACGCCGGGGCGGGTCTGGCGAGCGCCCTGGCCGCGCCGCCCGATCCCTCCAGCGCCCCGCAAGCCCAGGCTCCTGTGGCCACCGTCCCCGCCGCGGACGGGTATACCTACTGGTTCGTGGGTGGCACGCAGGCAGCCGCCGACGGCATGCAAGCCTGGTATGACCAGTACACGGTCAGCGGGTCGTGCAAGAGCGGCTGCGGGCCCACGGCCTGGGCGATGTTGATCGCCTGGGGCGACATGCGAGCCCACGAGGCCACCAACAGCGCCTGGGCCGGCCGTACGGGGCTCTACCGCGTCGCCGGGGGCAGAGGCGATCCATCCGCCGTGGCGCCTGTCACCCTGGATGACGGCGTCAAGAACATGGTGGAGGAGATCCGTGACTGGGTCGTTACCTTCTGCAATACCATCAACGACAGTGGGGCCACCCAGCCTTTCTCGATGCACCGGGTGGGCAACTACCTGAACGGACGCTCAGGAGTGAACACGCGCACATGGTATCTACCGGCGGGCTTTAGCCTCACAGGTAGCGATGGCGACGCCGTCAGGAGTGCGGCACGCAATGTCATCCAGAACGAGGGCGACTGGCGGCGGCCGACGGTGATCGGCACGGGCTGGTTCTCGCACTATCCGCTGGCCTACGGCTATCGCGAGAAGGTCGTCCAGGCTTGCACCACATCGTACAAGCTGGTCAACGGCAAGATGACCTGGGTCGAGAGCTGCCAGAACATCCTGTACAAAGGCTTTTACGTGAACCAGGGGTGGGGCGATGGGACCGGCGAGTGGGTCAGTACCGATATCTGGTTCAACGGGAGGCTGACTCCCCAGGTGGCCGGCTCCAACGATATCGGGTTCTACCGCTCCGCGGACGACAGCTTTCACTTTGACACGGACCACGATCTCGCGGGCCAGTTCTTCTACCGGTACGACAGCGCCACCATGCCTTTCTCTGTGCGCCCTGTGGTGGGCGATTTCGATCGCGATGGCGTGCTGGATGACCTGGCCCACTATGTATACGCCTTCTGGGATAGCGGCAAGCGGTACGACTGGTACCTGGACTATGACGCGAACGCCACGATCGACCGCACTCTTGACAGGCCATTCGCCATCAGCAATGGCTGGCCACTGGTGCTGGACCATGACCGCGACGGCTTTGTGGATGACGTCGCCGCGTATGCGCCCGACACATACACCTATGGCTATCTGTGCTATGATGACTACTGTCAGGGATATGGTACCGGGGGCGACTATCGCCTGGTCGTGAGCGGCGACTTTGACCGCGATGGCGATCACGACGACATCGCGTTCTACTCGACAGCGATGCGTTCGTGGGCCTATGACCTGGATCATGATGGCGACTATGACGGGAGCGCGGTGGACTGGCCGGCCGGGGCCAGCGTCGATGCGCTGCCCTTCGCGGGCGACCTGGACCAGGACGGCATCGTGGACGACGTGGGCGTCTTTGACCCCGCGTACCGAGTGTGGTGGTTCGACTATAATCACAATGGAACGACGGATGCCAGCGGGACCGGCTGGGGCCAGGCTGGCGACCTGCCTTTTGCGGGAAACTTTTGGCAGAACTAGAGTGATGGCAGGTTGAGCGTTCGGCCATACGGCCGACGTGCCCCGGCTGCCTCTGGCGGCGTTGGCCCATGGCGCGGGAGGCGCGCAACGGATCTGGGAGGCGATACGAGATGAGTGACGTGAACCTGCATGCCGATGTCATGGCGCGCATCCGAATCGTGGAGGGAGATATCACCCGCCTGCGAGTGGATGCCATCGTGAACGCGGCCAACTCGTCGTTGCTGGGTGGGGGCGGCGTGGACGGCGCCATCCACGATGCGGCGGGGCGGGGCCTGCTGGACGAGTGCCGAACGCTGGGGGGCTGCCCCACCGGCGAGGCGCGCATCACCGGCGGCTACCAGCTCCCGGCTCGCTATGTGATCCACACCGTCGGGCCCGTCTGGCGCGGCGGCGATCGGGACGAGGATGCCCTGCTGGCCGCCTGCTATCGCAACAGCCTGGCCCTGGCCGAAGCCAACGGCATCGAGACCATCGCGTTCCCGGCCATTAGCACGGGGGTGTATGGCTTTCCACGCGAGCGCGCCGCGCGTATCGCTCTGGCGACCATCTACGAGTTCCTGGCCTCCCACGACCTGCCGGAGCGGGTGGACCTGGTCGCCTATGGCTCCGAAGCGCACGAGATCCTGGCCCACGCCTGGGCCGCCAAAGCGGAGGAAGTATGACCCGTATCACAATAGCGCAACTGAACCCCATCGTAGGCGATATCTGGGGCAACTATGGCCGCATCCGGGAGACCCTGGCCAGCGCCCGCGCCGACCGCCCCGACCTGGTCGTCTTTCCCGAGTTATTCCTGGTGGGCTACCCACCCCGAGACCTGCTGGAGCGCAGATGGTTCATCCAGCGCGTGCAGGAGGCCGTGGGGGCGGTGGAGGTGCTCTCGCGCGACTATCCGGGGATGGGCGTGCTGTTTGGGGCGCCTCTGCCCACAGGACGCCCCAACGGCAAGGGGCTGATGAACGCCGCTGTGCTGGTGCGGGATGGCCGGGTGGTGGCCGTGCGCCCCAAGGCGCTGCTGCCCACCTATGACGTCTTTGACGAATCGCGCTACTTTGACCCCGCCCAGGAGATCGAGGCGGTGCCCTTTGGCGAGGACCGCCTGGGCGTGCACGTCTGCGAGGACGCCTGGACCGATCCGGCGCTCTGGAACGCCCGCTACATGTACAGCGTGGACCCCGTGGCCGCGCTGGGCGCCCAGGGCGCCTCGCTGCTGATCAACCTGTCGGCTTCGCCCTTTCACGTAGGCAAGGAGGAGACGCGCTACCGGCTGATGAGCCAGCACGCGCGCTCTCACGAGGCTGCCTTTGTCTATGTGAATCAGGTGGGAGCCAACGATGAGCTGATCTTTGACGGGCGCAGCATGGTGTTCAACCGGCGCGGCGAGCCGTTGGCGATCTGCCGGGCCTTTGAGGAGCAGATCCTCACCGTTGACACATCAGATGGCGCCCAGTGCGCCAGCTACGAGCCCCAGGACGAGATCGCCTCTGTGCACGACGCCCTGATCCTGGGCCTGCGGGACTATATGCGCAAGTGCGGCTTTCGCAAGGCGGTGGTGGGGCTCTCTGGCGGGATCGACTCGGCCCTCACCTTCTACCTGGCGGCCCGGGCTCTGGGGCCGGAGAACATCCTGGGCATCTCGATGCCCTCGCCCTTCTCCTCCGAAGGCAGCGTGACCGATGCGCGCCAGCTGGCCGCCAATCTGGGCGCCGAGTTTCGCATCGTCCCCATCACCGACATCTACCACAGCTACCTGGATACCATGGCGCCCCACTTTGCCGGCGTCGCGCCCGATACCACCGAGGAGAACATCCAGGCGCGCATCCGCGGCAACATCCTGATGGCCATCTCGAACAAGTATGGCCACCTCGTGCTCTCCACCGGCAACAAGAGCGAGCTGGCCGTGGGCTACTGTACCCTCTATGGCGACATGAGCGGTGGGTTGGCGGTGATCTCGGATGTGCCCAAGACCATGGTGTACGAGCTGGCGCACTATGCCAATCGGGATGGCGAGCTGATCCCCCAGTCCTCCATCACCAAGCCGCCCTCGGCGGAGCTCAAGCCCGATCAAGTGGACCAGGATACCCTGCCTCCCTACCCGGTCCTGGATGGCATCCTGCATCTGTACATCGAGGAGGGCAGCTCGATCGACGAGATCGTGGCCCACGGCTACGAGCGGGAAACGGTGGCCTGGGTGGCCCGCACGGTGGATCGCAACGAGTACAAGCGGCGCCAGGCGGCGCCGGGCCTGCGGGTGACCACCAAGGCGTTCGGCACGGGCCGGCGCATGCCCATCGCGGCGGTCAAGACGCCGTAACGTTCACCTTCCTCTGCGGGGGCGGCTCACATCGGGCTGCCCCCGCTTTTCTTCTGGCGAGACGGATCCTACTCGTCCTCCGGGCCACCCTGCAGGAGGGTCTGGCGGTCGCCCTCGCGCTGACGCCGGAGCAGGAGGGCGTAGCCGATGCCCGCCAGCAGCAGCACCACCACGCCGACAAAGCCGCCGTACTGCGGGCCGGACTCTTGCTCCTCCGCGGCTGGGGGTGCGGCGAGCGTGGCCTCCTCGCGCGCCACCGCCGTGGCGATCAGCATCGCCGCCCGGTCGGCGGTGGGCTCGGCGGGCGAGGCCGCCGTGGTCGTCGGTGTGGCCGTCTCCTCCGGGCCCAACGGCTGCTCTCCCTCCGTCGGGATCGGCGTGATGGTCCGAATCCGCAGCGTCGGCGAACCATCCTCTTCGCGGGTAGGGAAGGCCGGCCGGGTGCGCGTGGCTGTGGCGGCGGGCGTGCCCTCGGCCGCCCCGCCCGTGGGCGTGATGGTCGGGTAGAGAGGGGTCGGGAGTGTGACCCCCGGCTCCGGCCGGCGGGTGCTGGTCTGCGCCGACGCAGGGGTCGCCGTCGCGGCAGGCAGGCCGGGCTCGGTCGGCCCCACGTAGGGGTCGAGGGTGGCTACGGCATCCGGGGGCAGGGGGTACGCATCCTGGGCAGCCAGGACCCGCGGCGATTGCGGCCCGCCCGGCCCCGTCGCGGCAAATGCAACCAGGGGCGCCCCCGCCAGGAGCAGCAGCGTTGCCAGCGCTGCCCACAGCGCGGGGCCAAGGCCGGACCAGGGCGATCTCCTCATAGCGCTCCCCTTCCCATGGATCTGGGCGCGTCGTGCGCGAACTGGCTGCTACGTCTCCGCATCGGGCCCGCGCTGTGGGCGGAATGGCGCCGGGTCGCCAGGGACGCAGCGGCAATCGAAGGCAGGCTTGAGCTGGCGAAAGCAATCCCGCAGGCTCTCGACGATGACGTTGGTCTCGCCGATAACGGCCATAAAGTTGGTGTCGCCCGTCCAGCGAGGCACAACGTGAAAGTGGAGGTGATCCTGGATGCCCGCGCCCGCCGAGGCGCCCAGGTTCAGACCCACGTTGAACCCGTGAGGCTGCATCGTCTCTCGCAGGATCTCGAGGCACATGTTGATCTCCTGCAGCATCTCGATCTGGGCCGGGCCGGGCACGTCGGTCAGCATCGCCAGATGCGCATAGGGGATCACCATCAGATGCCCGTTGGTATAGGGGTAGCGGTTCATCATCACATAGGCGTGCTCGCCCCGAAAGAGGATCAGGCTCTCGTCGGCATCGTCCTCCTGAGGGGCGCGACAGAACACGCAGCCATCGGCCTTGGGGGCGCGAATGTATCCTATGCGCCAGGGAGACCAGATCTGTTGCATCGGCAGCCTCTCCCACGATGGTGATGAACGCGCAACGCGGACCAAGACGAGCCTTGGCCCCGGCTATCCCGTCCTCTCGGCGCGCCCTGCGCGAGACTCGCGAACGCGATCCTGCCCGCAAGGGCCCCTGGGCGCCCGGCGAGATGCGAGGATCACTCCCAGATGAGGCGCGTGCGGTAGATGCGCACGTGCGCGATCTCTAGCCCCAGCTCCTCCAGGATCTCCTCGGGGCGGCCCGAGCCCTGGGAACCGGAGCGGGCGCGGACGTGCAGCGTGTGTTCCCACGCGCCCTCGTCTGTGGCCCGCCCGCCGACATAGGTCAGCTCGTGGAGCAGGGGTCGCAGGTCGTACTCCTGCTGGCGCCCCTTGCGGAAGCGGGTGCGGGGCAACTGCTCGCGGGCCAGCAGGGCCTGCAGCGCGGCCCGCACCGCGTCGGGCGCGGCGGCGCTCCAGACCAGCACTCGATACTCGGCCTCGCGCATCTGGGCCTGGAGATTGGGCGCATCCAGCGGCACGATCTGCGCGCTCTCGATGGTCAGCCCCTGGGGGCACTGCTCGGCCAACGCCTGCAGCGCTCCCTCGCACGTCACCGGCTCGCGCAGGTAGATATCCAGCCACTCGGCCTCGCTCAGGTAACCCACCGGCAGGGGGGCGGCGAACTGCATGCGAGGATGGGGGTGAAAGCCCTGGGTGTAGGCCAGGGGCAGGCCCGCCCGCCGCAGGAGTCGCTCCCACAGGCGGCCCATATCCAGCACCGACAGATAACGCAAGGGACCGGCCACGCTAAAGGTCAGGCGCAGGCGTTGTACGGCTTCGGTGAACATCTCAGGGGCACCCCCAGGCATTGGCGGCCACTGCGGCGCGTTCACCGGCAAACGCATGCAGAATGCCGCAATCGTGGCAATGGTCGCGGCAATCTGGCGAAAGCTCGCCGCGCAAGGCGCGCTCGTACTCGGCCCATAAAAAGGCAGGGCTCACCCCAACGGCAATATGCGACCAGGGCAGCAGGACCGCGCGCTCGCGGCGGTCATAGAGCCCTGCCTTGAGGTCATGCCCCAGTTCGTCTGCCAGCTCGGCCAGGGCCTGCTCCCAAAAAGTCATGTTCAGGCATTCGCTCCAGGCATCAAAGCGGGCGCCCAGTTGCCAGGCGCGATAGATGGCGGCGCCCAGGCGGCGGTCGCCGCGGGCAAACAGGGCTTCGAGCCAGGTGGCGCCCCAATCAGAATAGCTCAGCTTGAACGTTCTATTCCGCAGGGCCTCGCGCAGCAGGCGTTGCCGCCGCGCGATGTCTTCATACGGGGCCAGCGGCTCCCATTGAAAGGGCGTATGCGGCTTGGGCACAAAGGTTGCCACGCTGACGGCGATCTCGATGCGCCTGCCGCGCATCTGCCGCCCCAGGCGGGCCAGCTCTTGGGCCAGCCGGGCGATCTCGGCCACGTCCTCGTCCGTTTCGGTGGGCAGGCCGAGCATGAAATAGAGCTTGATGTGGTTCCAGCCGTGCTCAAAGGCCGCTTGGGCGGTGCGCAGCAGGTCTGCGGCGGTGACGCCCTTGTTGATCACATCGCGCAGGCGCTGGCTGCCCGCCTCGGGCGCAAACGTAAAGCCCGTCTTGCGGCGGCTGCCGATCATCCGGGCGAGCTCGATGGAAAACGAGTCAATGCGCAGCGAGGGCAATGAGATGCCCACGCCATCGTCCTGGTGGCGCGACAGGGTCTCGCTCACAATCGTCGCGATGCCCGTATGATCGCTGCTCGATAGCGAAACCAGCCCCACCTCATCATAGCCGGTGTTGGCAACGAGCGCATCAATGGCCTGCAACGTCTCGGCGACGGGCCGCTCGCGGATGGGGCGGTAGATGATGCCCGCCTGGCAAAAGCGGCAGCCGCGGCTGCACCCGCGTTGAATCTCTAGCGCGGCGCGGTCATGCGTGGCCTGCAAATGCGGCACGACGGGGCGGGTCAGCGCGGGCGGCAATTGCGCCAGGATGCGCTTGGTGATCGTTGCCGGGGCGCCCTCTTGCGGATGCAAGGCGGCGAGCTGCCCGGCGGCATCATAGCTGGGCTCGTAGAGCGCGGGCACATAGACGCCCGGCACGGCGGCCAGCGCCCGCAAGAGCGCGGCGCGGTCGGTGGGGGCGGCCTTGTAGCGCGCCACCACCGCCATGATC
>DCTX01000066.1:13139-57739 GCA_002329325.1 Anaerolineales bacterium UBA1429 | reverse complement strand
TACTTGCTGGGGACGGCGGTCGGGGCCTCGACCTCGACTTCCTTCTCAACAACGACGGTGACTTCCTTCTCGACCTCTTGCTCGACGACGACCGTCTCCTTGACGATCTTCTCGACGACCTCAGGCTGGGTGCAGGCAGCCACAGCGACGCCAGCAGCGGCGAGGCCGGTGAGGCGGATGAAATCACGACGTGTGTGCTTCTTCAGATCCATGTTTCCTCCGTGGTTACGGAACACGTGTCACGAGTCGTCTCAGAACGCGGACTCGATCGGCGGCCGAATCCCGTATAGGTACCTCCTCTCCGGCCCAAAGGACACGTTTTATGCGCGGGCTGGCAGATGGACGCTTCAGACGCAAAACAAGCCGGCCCCAAAGGGGCACGGCTTGTCACGACTGCCTGAGACAGCTTGATCCGTCCGAACGAGATCGTCTCTTGACCCCATAGAGCGTCCTGCTCCCAAGTAGTTGCTTACTTGGGGTAATTATACGCATATATGCCCAAATTGTCAATCAACGAAACTAAGTAATTTCGCTTGCGTCTAGGCCGTTTGACCCACATCGGTGGCGGCGTAGAATGGGCCAGACATGAGCGCACAGAACCTCCGCCGCCATCTCCCTGCCCTGGCTGCATGGACCCTGCTGTGGGGCCTGTTCTTTGGCGCGTTCCTGGCGGGCGGCCAGCAACTCGCCGCCGGCGACCTAAGCGGCCAGTTCCACGCTTTCGCCCTCTTTCAGGCCCGCGAGCTGCGTGCGGGTCGCCTGCCCCTTTGGTCGCCCGGCAGCTATGGCGGGGTGCCCTTTGCAGCCGATCCCCAGGCCGCCGCCTTTTACCCGCCCCGCTGGCTCACCATCCTGGTCGCCCCTTCCGCCGAGTTGCCCTTTGCCCTGCTCCAGTTCGAGGCCTTGGCCCACGTCTGGCTGGCCGGCATCCTGATGTATGGTCTTGTCTACCTCCTGACGCGGCGGAGGTCCGCCGGGCTGTTGGCCGCCGTCAGCCTGGGCCTGGGCGGCTACCTCACGGGCTACCCCCTGCTGCAGATGGCGATCCTGGAGACCATCGCCTGGCTCCCCGGCGCGCTGCTGGCGATTCACCATGCCTTTGAGGCTCGCCGGCCCGCCCCCTGGCTGGTGGCCGCCGGGCTGGCGCTGGCCCTGGCAGCCCTGGCGGGCCATCCCCAGACCTGGATGCAGTGCGCCTACCTGGCCGCGGCCTGGTTCCTGGCCCGAGCCATCGCTGCCCGTTGGCCCTGGCGCCGCGTCCTGGGCGCCGGCGCCTTGGTGGGCCTGGTGGCATTGGGCGTGTCGGCGGTGGGCTGGTTCCCCGCCCTGCGCTATGCCCTGCACACGGCCCGCAGCAACGTGGACTATGCCTTTGTCTCCAGCGGCCTGCCCCTGGAGGACTGGATCCAGGCCTTGGTGCCCACCACCATGAGCCTGTGGGCGCCCCAGTATGGCGGCGTGGCCATCCTGGCGCTGGCTTTGGTGGGGTGGCGGTTGCGCGACGAGGCACCGCACCGGCGTGGCCTCGTCCTCTTTTGGGCCGGGGCGGCCCTGGTCAGCGCCTGGCTGGCCCTGGGCGATGCGGGCCTGCTCTATCGGGTCGCCCATCGCCTGCTGCCCGGCCTGGGGCTCTTTCGGCAGCAGGAGCGCTGGCTCGCCCTTTGGGCCGTCAGCCTCAGCATCCTGGGCGGCCTGGGGCTGGCCGCCTGGCTGGACGCCCCGCCCCCACAGAGGCGGCGCGCCCTGGCGTGGACGGCGCGGCTCCTGGCGCCCCTCCTGGCTGCGACGCTGTGCCTGCTGGCCCTGTGGCGCGGGTCCGATCAGGGCTGGGAGATCGCCTGGCTGCGCCACGCCGTGCTGGCGCTGGCCGCGCTGGGGTTGCTGACCCTGCAACGCCACCGCCGCCTGGCCGCCGCAGCCCTGGTCCTGTTGCTGGCCCTGGACCTGTACGTCGTGAGCCTCTCCACGGTGGTGCGCCGGCCGCCCGATCCCACCCTCTGGGCCAGACCGGCATGGCTGGACGAGCTGCAGGGCTCCGAGATGGAGCGCTGGGACCTGACCTTCCTCGTGTACGCCAACTGGGGCGAGGTCGAGGGGTTGGAGACCGTCTCCGGCATCAGCCCCCTCCGGCCCGCGTTTCTGGACGAGCTCAGGCGCCTGCCCCAGGAGCGCTACTGGCAGTTGCTCAACGTGCGTTATGTCGTGAGCAGCACTTGCCTGTTCGAGAGGCCCGGCCTCACAGAGATGCTGCACGTGCCTCAGGGGACCCTCACGAACCAGCAGGCCGAGGGTTGGCTCTATCGCGTGGAGGAGACACTCCCCCGCGCCTACATGGTGTACCAGGCCGAGGCCGTCGCCGATGCAGAGAGTGCGCTGGAACGCCTGCGCGACCCCGCCTGGGACCCCGCCGCGTCGGTGGTCCTTCTGGCCGCAGAGGCGCCCGCCCTGGAGCTGACGGCCCCGGATCGCCCGCCTGCGGTCGAGGCGCAGCGCCTTGATGCCCGCACCCTGGCCATCAGGGTGGACACGGCCAACCCCGGCTATCTGGTGATCAGCGAGTGGGGGCTGCCCGGCTGGCAAGCCACCCTCGACGGCCAGCCCGCCCCGCTCCTGAGGGCCAACTATGCCTTCCAGGCTCTCCACGTCCCCGCCGGCGCCCACACCGTGCGGCTCACCTACGCCGCGCCCGATCTGCTCTGGGGCAGCGGCGTCTCCCTCGCCGCTCTGGCGGGCGCGTTGGCCCTTGCCCTCCTCTGGTGTCCCGCGGCCCTGGCCGCGACCCGCCGGGCCTACGTATGGCCCCGTCGCCTGCACCTGCCCGCGCTCGCCCTCGGCTCGAGGGCCGAGCGCCTGCTGGGGGGCGGCCTGATCGTGGCGGCCCTGGGCCTCCGCCTATACGCCCTGGGCCGCGCCGAACTGGGCGCTGACGAGGCCTGGGCCTACCTGGCCGCCATCCGCGCCCCCGAGGCCAGCGACCTGTTCCGCCACTCCTTGTATCCCCTGTTCCTGCAAGGGTGGATGCGCCTGTTCGGCTCCGGCGAGCTGGCGCTGCGCCTGCCGTCCGCCTTGGCCGGGGCCGCCCTCGTTGCGGCCCTCTGGCGGCTGGGCCGTCGACTGGCGGGACCCTGGGGCGGCCTGGCTGTCGCAGGGTTGGCGGCCATCGCGCCGGGGCTGCTCTCCGCCAGCCGGAGCGCAGACGGCCGCATCAGCCTCGCGCTCCTCCTGCTGGCCCTGGCGACGACGTGGCTGCTGCAGGCCCGCACGCCCCACGCCGAGGCGCCTGGCCGCGCACCGGCGCTGCGCTGGGCAGCGTATGCGGCGGCCTCGGTCCTGGCGCTGGGCCTATGGGCGCCGGCGGGCTGGGCCGTGCTGGCCCACGGCGCCTATCTCCTCGCTGCCTGCGCGCGTAGCGGCCGCTGGAAGGAGCTGTGGGCCTGGGCCCCTTTGGGGGCGGCCGGGGCCTGGTGGGCGACGAGGGCATCGGGGGTGGCGTGGCCGCTGGTTCTGCCCGAGCTGGCCGCCGGCGCCGCGCCCGCGCTGCGCTACGCCGGCGAGGGCCTGGGGCTGTGGATCGGCGGCGCCGGTTGGGGCCCCTGGGCCACGGCAGCCATGGGGGTCATGGCGCTGCTGCTCCTGGCCTGGTTCGCCCGGATCGTCTGGCGCAGCGGCGAGGCGGAGGGCGCTCTGGTCCTCGGCTGGCTGGCCATCACCGTGCCCGCCCTCTTGCTGACGAGCCTGGGCGCGTCGGCGTACCGGCAGGAGGCGATCTTGCTGGCCGCACACGCCTGGTGGTGCCTGGCCGCCTTGGGGGCACGGCGCCTCTGGCGGCGGGGCGTGGAACCGGCTCGAATCGCGGCCCTGGCAGCGCTGGTGGCCCTGGCTCTCCTGGGCGCACTCGGCGCCCAACGCTACCTGGTGCGCCCCGTGCCGGCGGCTGACCTGGGCTACGCGGCCCTGGCCCGGTCCTTCCAGGCGGAGGCCCAGCCCGACGATCCGCTCCTGACGCCCCAGGACGACCCTCGCTGGCGCTACTACCTGCGGGAGGCGACGCCTCAGCCCGCGCTGCTGCCTGCCGATGCCCTCGCCGACGAGGCCAGGGCTGCGGAGACCCTGGAGCCGCTCCTCGCCGGCCGCCCGATGGTGTGGGTCGCCCTGCCGGCCGAATCAGAGGCGCAGCCAGGGCCCGCCCTCTCCCGCTGGCTGGCGCAGCGAGCCCTGCCGGTGCGCGAGATCCGCGGCGAGAGCCACACCCTGGCCGCCTATACGGCCATAGAGCGGGCGGGCGATCTGCTGCCTGTGGATGGCGCCACATACTCCGAGGGCGGGGTGACCCTGGCCGCCGTCCATCTCATGGTCAACGGGCGGTCCGTCTCGGGCGAGGCGGGCCCGGTGCCCGTGGCCGCGGGCGACCGGCTCGACGTGAGCCTGTTGTGGCAGGCCGGCGGCCCGACCCCGCGCGCCCTGACCGTCTTTGTGCACCTGGTGGACGACCAGGGCCGCCTGGCGGCGCAGCATGACGGTCCGCCCATCGCGGGCAGCCGTCCCACCACGGCCTGGGAGCCCGGCGAGACGATCGTGGATCGCCACACCCTCACGGCACCGGCCGAGGGCGCGTGGCAAGGGCAACTCCTGGTCGGCCTGTACGACTCGCAGACCGTCGTGCGTGAGTCTACGCAGGACGGCCGCGACGCGATTTCGCTCTATCGGGTGGCCTTTGGCGACGAGTGACGCCGAAACAAAACAGAGGCCCTCGGCGCAAAGTGCGCCGAGGGCCTCTGCGATGAGCCAGACTAGATCGGGTTGACAAAGATGTTGTCGCCCACCAGGCCAGGGTACACGCCGAACTGGATCATGCGCTCCAGCGAGGGATGCCCCATCATCCACTTGTTGACGGCCCGCAGCAGGCGGTTCTCGCCCACCTGGGGCAGCTCGAAGGGGAGCCGCTCGTTGGTGCCGCGCGGCAGGTACACCAGCGTGCAGAACTGCTCGCCCGCGCGCACATTGATGGGCGCCAGGTGCATGTTCCAGGGAGAGAACTCGACCACGCTGCCCTCGGGCGCGTAGAATGCCCCCACGTTGGCCGTATCGTAGCGAATCTCTTCACCAAAGCTCACATCCTGGACATGCCCCACGAGAAAGACGGCGTCGGTGACGCACACGTTGATCTCGCTGCCCCGATGGTACTCCAGGCCGTTGAGGGCCGAGTTCTGCCCGTAGCACCAGCCGATCTGGGTATCCATGCCGCCGTACACCTCCTGGATCAGGGCCGTGTTCAGGGCGCTGGGCTCCTCCAGGGCGGCGACCGACGTCTCGTAGGCCACCCGCTCGATGGTGGGCACGATGGCCTTGGTGCGGGCGATCATCTCACTGGCGTCATACTGGGGCAAGTAGCGCCCAAAGCGCGCAAACGCCGGGTCGCTGATGTGCTTGATATCCAGGTTCGGGTTCGCCTTGCGAAGCTGGGCCAATACGTCGTTGCTCATGGGACTCCTCTCTCGATCACTTGCCAGCGGATAGGTTAACCGATGCCTAACTGTACGCGGAAACGGGGCCTAACGCAAGGGTCCATGTCGCCGCACCCGCCCCGAATCCCCACTCCCCGCCGCCCTACCACTCCACNNCTCCACTGGGCCGAGCCGGATCGCCGTCGTTGCACTGCCCTCTCCCCCAGAGAAACCGACGCGCTCCATCTCGGGGTAGGTGTACATGCCCACCTCCAGGTGAAACGGCCCCGGCGCCTCCGGGCGGAAGGTGGCCCAGGTGATCAACGTGTCGCCCGAGCGCCAGCTCGCCGAGGAGAGGGGCGCATCGTACACCTGCGCGGGCGTCTCCCCTCCCGCCACATACAGATGATTGAACTGGTGATAGCGCCCCGGCCGCAACCCCTCGCCGATCTGCCACCAGGTCGTCAGCGTGAGGGCGTCGCCCTCACGCCGGGCGTCCCAGCCGCGCAGCACGGCGCCGTTCTCCAGGGCGATGGGCTCGCTGGGCTGCAGCCCGCGCGGGGCGCCGCCCGTGACCCGGACCGCCAGATAGGGGCGATCGCCCTGGCGGCGCGGCAGCTCGAGCGAGGCGACGATGGCGGCATGGGCGCGAGCCTGGCTTGCGGCGGGCAGGTCGGGGTACAGGAAGAGGAGTTCCGCCGTCTCCCCCTCCGGGGGCAGCAGCAGCGCCGCATTGCCGTTCACCAGCCTGTGGGGATGTTCCCACAACAGGACGCTCATGCCCGCCGCGTCGGCGTCATACGCGGGGTCATCGCTGGCCGCATGGACGTACACCGGCAGACCCTCGTCGCGCAAGAGGCGGGCGGCGGCCCGCGGATAGGCCAGGGGCGTTCCCAGGCCGCCGGGCTGCACCTGGTCTCGGTTGGCCGCCAGGCTCATGGCCGCCGAGAGGCCCTGGGGCAGGGCTACGGCCAGCGCCAGCGCCGCCACCAGGGGCCCGCGCCAGCGCCAACGCTCCGGCAAGAGGGCCGCCGTCGCCGCCGCGGCCAGCAGCAGGGCGGGCAGCGCCGCGAGCTGGTACTGATGGTAGACCGGCGTGCCGGTCAGCGCAAAGACCAGCGGCGTCGCCAGCGCCCAGGCCGGCAGCCATGCGGAGAGGATCTCGGTATCGGTCTGGGGGGCGCGGCGCCGGCGCCAGGCGCGCCCGATCAGGCCCACCAGACCCAGGGCGATCAGCCCTCCCGCGATGCCCTGGGCGACCCGCTGGGCCCAGGCCAGGGCCTCCGGCCAGCGCCAGGCCTCGCCCAGGGGCAGCCAGTCCCAATGGGCCCCGGCCCCCACCTCGGCCCAGCGCACGACGGCATCCGGGTTGGGCCATGTCGCCTCCGATGCCAGGGCTCCCATGCCCGCCAGGGCCTCGCGCCCCTGGCTCAGCAGGGCGTGGGCAAAGGGCGCCAGAGCCAACGCCGCCAGGGCGCCCCCGGCCAGCAGCCAGGGCCAGCGCCGCCAGAGGCGGCAGCGCACCACCAGCCAGAGGCTGGCAGGCAACAGGACGACGCCGCTATAGTGCACCTGCCAGGTGAACATCGCCAGGAAGAGATGCAGCGCCAGAAGCGGCCCGCTGCCCCGCCGCACGCCGGCCAGACCCACCAGCGCCCACAGCACCGCCAGGGGCGCCATCAGGTCCTGGCTCCAGACGCTGCGCGAGTAGAACACGGCAAAGGGCGAGCTGGCCAGCAGCAGGCCGGCCGCCAGCGCCGCCCAGCCGCCCCAGGCGCGCCGCGCCAGGTACCAGACGCCCAGGGTCGCCAGCACGTTCAGCGCGCCGATCAGCAGGCTGGCGACCAGGGGATCGGGCGAGAGGGCGTAAGCCAGGGACATCAGCCAGACGAAGGCCGGGGGGTTGGGCACGCCTGCTGAAGAGGGCATGCCGACGCTGACGAACTGGCCGCCCCGCGCCATCTGCAGCGCCAGGAGGCTGATGCGCGCCTCGTCGAACCCAAAAGAGTGCACGCCGACCCAGCCCAGTCTGAGCAGGCCGGCGCCCCCCAGAACCACGGCCAGCCCCAATCCCTCGATCGCCCCCAGGGCGCGCTGCGAGCGCGTGTGCATCAATGGCCCTCTCTCTTGATATCTTGCTGGCATGTCCTTCGGGCTCGCCCTGCCGCCGAGACGGCAGCCCGCGACCCGTGGCGAGGGAGCCCTCGCCCCCCCGCATGCCCCCATTCTACATCCCCTGCCCCTCTGCGTCAGGCGCAGGCCCTGGTAATCTGCGCATACTTGACCCGACCCACGCCCCGCGCTAGAGTACACGCGCCCGGGATGGGCGCCGCCGGCGCTCCCGCACCGGGCTCATGTACGCATCCAACGGAGGATCGGTCAATGGTGACATCGCGAGAGCGCGTGTTTGCAGCGCTGAACCACAGGGAGCCCGACCGGCCGCCCATTGATCTCGGGGGGCATCGCTCCTCGGGGATCATGGCCGTGGCCTACAAGCGCCTCAAGGACTACCTGGGCATCACGTCGGGCGACATCTATGTCTATGATATGATGCAGCAACTGGCCATCATCGAGCCGCCGGTGCTGGAGCGGTTTGGTGTGGATACCATCGAGATGGGGCGTGGCTTTGCCCTGGATCCCGCCGATTGGCGCGATTGGGAGCTGCCCGATGGCACCCCCTGCAAGATCCCGGCCCACATCCGGCCCCTGCGCGATGGGGATGGCTGGCGCATCGAGCACGAGGATGGCACCGTCCTGGGGGGGCAGCGGCCCGGCTGCTGGTATTTCGAGCAAACCCACTACCCCCTGGCCGATGCCCGCGGCGAGGACTGGGACCTGGACGACGCCCTGGACCATACCATGGGCGCCCACATCGGCACGCCACCGGCCCGCCTAACCTACTCGGAGGAGCACCTGGAGCGCCTGTCCGAGGGCGCCCGCGCCCTACGCGCCCGCACCGATCGGGCCATCATCGGCCTCTTTGGCGGCAACCTGCTGGAGGCGGGCCAGGGCCTCTTTCGCAACGACAACTTTTTCCTGCTGTTGGCCGGCGAGCCGCGCCGCGCCCACCGCTTCCTGGACCTGCTCGTCGAGCGCCATCTAGAGAACCTGGAGCGCTACTGCGCGGCGGTGGGGCCGTACATTGACATCATCCTTTTCGGCGACGACCTGGGCATGCAGACGGGGCCACAGATCTCGCCCCGCATGTACGCCGAGTTCTTCCAGCCCCGGCAGAAGATGCTCTGGAACTATGCCAAGCGCCTGGTGCCCGTCAAGGTCATGCTGCACTGCTGCGGCGGCGTCTATCCCCTGATCCCGGGGTTGATCGAGGCGGGGCTGGACATCCTCCAGCCGGTGCAGACCACGGCCCAGGACATGGAGCCGGAGCGGCTCAAGCGCGAGTTCGGCCACGACCTGTGCCTGTGGGGCGGCGGCTGCGATACCCGCGAGGTGCTGCCCCGCGGCACGCCCGAGCAGGTGCGTGCCGACGTGCGTCGCAACGTCGGGATCCTGGCGCCGGGCGGGGGCTTTGTCTTTCAGCAGGTGCACAACATCCAGGCCGACGTGCCGCCCGAGAATATCGTCGCCATGCTGGATGCGGTGAGGGAGGGCTAGGTTCGTACGCGTGTGGCCCTCACCTCCCGGCGTCGGTTGCGCGTCACGACCGCGGGCGTGGGGGCCAAGGCCCCGCCGTATCCCAGGCGCGGATAGGCCAAGATCATCACTTTGTGGCAAAAGGAGAGCACTGTGACCGATGGCGTCCATTCGAGACAAGAGATCCTGAGCCAGGCCGTTGCCTGGCGCGGCGCCCTGGCCGCTGTCGAGGCCCAGCGCGCCCCCCTGGAGAGCTGGCTGGCCGCCCACCAGGGCCGCGAGCTGTTCTTCACCGGCTGCGGCTCGACCCACTATCTCGCCCTGTTTGCGGCGCGCTACTTCCAGGCCATCAGCGGGCGACCCTCTCGCGGCGCCCCCGCCTCTGAGCTGGCGTTCCAGACCGAGACGCTGGTGGCCCCCGGCGCGGTCCCCGGCGTCGTGGCCATCTCTCGCTCCGGCGAGACCACCGAGACGGTTCTGGCGGTGGAGAAGCTGACCGCCAGGGGCGCCCGCGCCCTGGCCATCAGTTGCTACGACGATGCGCCCCTCTCGGCTGCCGTCGAGCGCACCATCGCCATACCCGAGGGGCGCGAGGAGAGCTTTGCCCAGACGCGCTCCTTTGCCGGCATGCTCATCGCCGCGCAGGCCCTGGCTGCGCTGGCGGCGGACGATGCCGCCCTCTGGGATGAGCTGCAGCAGCTCCCCCCGCTGGCCGAGCCGCTGCTGGCCCGGGCCGATCCCCTGGCCCGCGCCATCGGCCAGGACGAGTCCCTCAAGCGCATCACCTACCTGGGCTCCGGCCCCCTCTTTGGCCTGGCCAACGAGGCCACCGTCAAGATGAAAGAGATGTCCCTCTCCCTGGCCGAGGCGTACACCTTTATGGAGTTCCGCCACGGCCCCATGTCGCTGGTGGATGGCGAGCACCTGGTGGTGGCCCTCCTCTCCCAGACCATGCGCGAGCATGAGGCGGCCGTGCTGCGGGATCTCAAGGCCCGGGGCGCCCGGATCCTGGCCATCGGCAGCGGCCTCTCCGGGCTGGAGGGCGTGGCCGAGGCCCATTTCGACCTGCAGACGAGCCTATCGGAGCGCGCCCAGCCCGTGCTCTACTTGCCCATGCTCCAGCTCCTGGCGTATCATCGCGCCCTGGGGCGCGGCCTCAACCCCGATCGGCCCCGCAACGTGGTCATGGCAATCCGGCTCGCGGGCGTGGAGATGATAGAGGATGAGCAACAGGGCGTTTGATCTGCTGGTCGTCGGCGAACTCAACGTAGATATCATGGTCAAGGGCAACGTGGAGCCCACCTTCGGCCAGGTGGAGAAACTGGTCGGCAGCCTGGAGGTGTGCGGCGGCGGCTCCTCGGCCATCTTTGCCGCGGCGGCGGCCCGCCTGGGGCTGCGGGTGCGCTTTGCCAGCATCGTCGGCGACGATATCTTTGGGCGCTTGATGCTGGACGCCATGTCCGCCGCCGGGGTGGATACCTCGCAGGTGGCCGTGGATCCTGCCATCTCCACCGGCGCCACCATCCATCTGCTGCGCGACGACGGCGACCGCGCCATGCTCACCGATCTGGGCACCATCGCCGAGATCACCAGCGACCTGGTGGACCCCGAGTGGTACCGCACCACGCAGCATCTGCACCTGGCCAGCCCCTTCTTGCTCCAGGGCCTCTACCCCTCCATGCCCGGCATGCTGCGCCGCGCCAAGCGGTCCGGCATGACCACGTCTCTGGATACCAACTGGGACCCGGCGGAACGCTGGCGGCTATCGGGCTTCTTTGAGCACCTGGACATCCTGCTGCCCAACGAGAACGAGCTGCTGGCCATAGCCCGCCAGCCAGACGTGGAGGCCTCCCTGGAGGCCATGTTGGGGCGCGTGCCCATCGTGGCGGTCAAGCAGGGCGCCCAGGGGGCGTTGGGGGCCCAGGGGACGCAGCGGATCCAGGTGCCCGCCTTTGCCCTGGACGTGCAGGATACCACCGGCGCCGGCGACACCTTTGATGCGGGCTTTCTGGCCGCCTGGCTGGCCGGCGGCACCCTGGAGCAGGCCCTGGTGCTGGGCGCGGCCTGCGCCGCCCTCACCATGCGTCAGGTGGGCGGGTTCAACGGGCAGCCAGACTGGGAGGAGGCTTTGGCCCTGATCGAGAGCCAGGCGCCCGCCCATGCGCCGGCGCTCCGGGCCCTGCGCCCGTAGCGTCACGTGGCGGGCGTCGTCACGCCCGCCGAACATGCGTCCACGCAAGAGGGGCGTCCGGCGCGTGCGCCGGGCGCCCCTCAGTGGGTTCATGAACGGCCCGCAAGGGGCTATTCCACGATGCGGAAACTGCCTTGCAGCCCCTCGGCCGAGTTCGGACCCACCCAGACGTGGAACTCGCCCGGCTCGACGATGAACTCGTTTTCCAGCCCGTGGAACCCGAGCCAGTCCGCCGAGACCTCAAACTGCACCTCGACCGACTCGCCCGGCTCCAGCGAGATCCGGGTAAAGCCCTTGAGCTCCTTCACCGGGCGCGTTACGCTGCCCACCAGATCGCGCACGTACATCTGCACGATCTCGTCGCCAGCGCGCTCCCCGGTATTGGTCACCTCCACCGAGACGATCAGGTCGTCCTCGGCGTCGAGCTCGGGCGTCTGCACCTGCAGGTTGCTGTAGGCAAAGGTGGTGTAGCTCAGCCCGTAGCCAAAGGGGTAGAGGGGATCGTTGGTCTCGTCGATGTAGACCGATCGGAACGGGTCGGTGAACTGGGTCGTGCCGGCGCCCTGAGCGGGCCGCCCCGTGCTTTTGTGGGCATAGTACACCGGGATCTGCCCCACAGTGCGCGGGAAGCTGATGCTCAGCTTGCCCGAGGGGTTGACGGCGCCGGTGAGCAGGTCGGCCACGGCGCGACCCGTGCGGATGCCGCCATGCCAGGCCTGCAGGATGGCAGGCACACGCTCGGCGGCCCAGGTGATGGCCAGGGGACGGCCCGTGAGCAGCACCAGCACCACCGGCGTGCCGGTGGCCACGATGCGCTCCAGCAGCTCCTGCTGGCGGCCCGGCAGGTCCAGGTAGGCCCGCGAGTGGGCCTCGCCGCTCATGGTCTCCGCCTCTCCCAGCACCACCACGGCCACATCCGCCCCTTGGGCGGCGGCCACGGCGGCCTCCATGTCGGGCGCGGCTGGCTGCGCCTCGCGGATGCGGCGCACATCCTCCGGCGACAGGTCCTCGGCGCTCATGCCCAGGCGGCTCAGGATCGCGCCCAGATCGACGCGCTCCAGCGAGGCCGGGTCCAGATCCCAATGGCTGAAGGCCATCTGCTCGCGGATCTTGGTCACCAGGTCCAGACTCATCAGGTCGTCCACGCCGCGCAGGTCCACGCGGCGCCAGTCGATGCCGTGGGCGCCCGGCCGGGGCTCGACGATCTCGCAGCCCTTCTCATAGACGATCTCACCGGACCAGACGGCCTTGAGGCCATCCAGCACCGATTCCACATCCTTGGGGCGCCCCATCCAGGCCCAGCATCCCAACGGTGAAAAGTGGTCGTCGGCCAGAGGCCCGATCACGGCGAGCTTGCCGCCCTCGGACGCCAGGGGCAGCAGGCCGCCCTCGTTCTTGAGCAGCACCATGGATTGCTGGGCGGCCTCCAGGGCCTTGGCGCGGTGCGATTCCTGCAACACCACCTGATCGAACAGCGACTCGTCGGTATAGGGGTGCTCGAACAGGCCCAGGGCCAGCTTGAGGGACAGGATGCGGCGCACGGCCCGGTTGAGGGCCTTCTCGCTCACCACGCCCTCGCGCACCAGCTCAGCCAGGTAGCGGGCATAGCCGTGGGACATCATGTCCATCTCGACGCCGCCGAGCACGGCCTTGGCCGCGGCTTCCTTCAGGTCGGCGGCGATCCCGTGGGGCACCAGCTCCCCCACCGAGTTATAGTCGCTCACCACCACGCCATCCCAGCCCCACTCGTCACGCAACACGGTCTTGAGGGTGAAGGCATTGGCGCTGGTGGGCACGCCGCAGAGGTCGTTGAAGGCCGACATGGTGGTACCGGCGCCCTGGGCGAAGGCGGCCTGGAAGGGCGGCAGGTACACGTCGCGCAGGGTGCGCTCGGACATGTCCGTAGTGTTATAGTCCTTGCCCGCCTCGGCGGCGCCGTACGCCACATAGTGCTTGGGGCAGGCCACGATCCGCTTGCCACCCGGCAGGCCCTTGGCCTGGAACCCGCGCACCTTGGCCTCAGCCATAAAGGAGCCCAGGAAGGGGTCCTCGCCCGAGCCCTCGGATACACGGCCCCAGCGCGGGTCGCGGCAGATATCCACCATGGGAGCAAAGATCCAGTCCACGCCCCAGACGGCGGCCTCAGAAGCGGCGATGCGAGACGTCTCCTCAATGAGCTCCGGGTTCCAGGTGCAGGCCTCGGCCAGAGGGATCGGGAACACGGTGTTCTGGCCGTGGATCACGTCGAACCCAAAGATGAGGGGGATGCCCAGGCGGCTCTCCTCGACGGCGATCTTTTGCAGGCGGTTGACCTCGTGGCGGTCCGTCAGGCTCAGGATCGAGCCCACGGCCCCCGCGCGCACCTGCTCGTCAATGTCGGCGCTGCGGATGGATTGCACCATCTGGCCGACCTTTTCCTCCAAGGTCATCTGCTTGAGCAGCTCCTTGGCCCGGCGCCTGATCTTCTTCGGCCACCGGTTGTAGCGATAGTACCGTGCCATGTTGCGCTCCTTTCTACACACAGCCAGAGGAATGGGTATGGGGCACACGCCAGCCACAGGCGCGTTGCCTGTGGCGATTCTCTTGCTTCCAGTGTAGCAGAAAACCATGCGCGGCGAAAGCGCCCCCAGCATCCCGGCGCTCCAGATCGATAGCGATATCACAGGCAACTTTGTGATGAGGCGACCCTGGCAGATCTCGCACGACAGGAGCGAAGACGAGCTTCGCCCCTGCTTCTTCTGCGCTTTAGTGCTTGTATCTGCCGTGTTCGCCCCCGGTGGGCCACCCACTCGGTCGGCGCGCCGGCCATGCATGGCATGGGCGATGGCATGGCCCACCGCCCCGGCGTGTCGCCATATCCAAACATCCCTTTCTCGTGTATACTATCCCCGTGGCGTCGCTGGTGGCGTGATTCCTGACGGTGCGGCCAGGCCCATCACGATAGAAGGAGGCATCATGGCATTCTGGAGCCCCTATCTCGTCGGCGGCGGCGCGATCCTGCTCTACATGGTCCTCATCTGGGCCGCCAGTGTGCGGCTCAAGAACAGCAGCATCGTGGACATCTTCTGGGGGGCAGGCTTTGTCTTGAGCGCCTGGCTCTACCACGTCCTCTCCCCCGGCGGCTACCTGGCTCGCAAGGCCTTGCTGCTGACCATCGTCACCATCTGGGGCTTGCGCCTCACCCTGCACATCCTGCGGCGCAACTGGGGCAAGCCCGAGGATTTCCGCTACGCCAAGTGGCGCCAGGAGAACGGCCCCGCCTGGTGGTGGCGCAGCCTCTTCAAAGTCTTTCTCCTGCAGGGCCTGCTGCTCTGGATCATCTCGGCGCCTCTGCTGGCCGCCCAACTCCCCTCCGTGCCCGCCCGCCTGACCTGGCTCGATTTCGTGGGGCTGGCCATCTGGGCTATCGGCTTTTTCTTTGAGGCGGTGGGCGATTGGCAGTTGGCCCGCTTCCGGGCCGACCCCGCCAACCAAGGGCGCGTGCTGGATCGCGGCGTCTGGCGCTATACCCGCCACCCCAACTACTTTGGCGATGCCGCCCAATGGTGGGGCTACTACCTGTTCGCCCTGGCCGCGGGCGCCTGGTGGACCATCTTTGCCCCCGTTCTCATGACCACCCTGCTCTTGCGGGTCTCGGGGGTTGCCCTGCTAGAAAAGAGTCTCACTGCCACCAAGCCGCAGTACGCCGACTATGTGGCGCGCACCAGCGCCTTTGTCCCCTGGCCGCCCAAGAGGCGCCGCTAGGGTCTATGTCAAGACGATTGTATGATCTGCGAAAGGAGCTGCCATGAAGGCCCTGCGCATCCTCAACGTCCTCGCCCTGCTGGTTATGCTGGCCACCAACGCCCTGGCCTCGGCCACCGAGCTGATCGGCGGCCAGCAGACCGCCGTCGTCTCGGATAGCAATCCCACCCTCTTTACCCCTGCCGGCTATGTCTTTAGTATCTGGGGCGTCATCTATCTCGGGCTGGTCGCCCTGGTCATCTACCAGGCCCTGGGCACACCGGAGGCGGAGGCCGTGCGGGCACGCATCGGCCCCTGGTTCATCGTCAACGCCCTGCTGAATGCAGGCTGGCTCTTTCTCTGGGGGGCAGAGCTGCTCTGGGCCTCGGTGGTCGTCATGCTGGGCATCCTGGCCACCCTGATCGTGCTCTACAAGCGGCTGGGGATCGGCCGCGCCGTCGCCACGCCGGGCCAGCGCTGGGCCGTGCGCCTGCCGGTGAGCATCTACACCGGCTGGATCTCGGTGGCCACCATCGCCAACATCGCGACGGCCCTGGTCAACGCTGGCTGGCAGGGCGGCGCGCTGGGGCCACGCCCGTGGACAGCGGTGGTGCTGGTTGTGGGGGCTGGGCTGGGGCTGCTGGCCGGCATCCTGCGGCGCGACGCCGCCTACGCCCTGGTGGTGGTTTGGGCCTTTGTGGGCATCATCATGGCCCGCCCCGATGAGACCCTGATCGCGATCGTGGCAGGGGTGGGCGCGCTGGCCGTCTTGCTGGGCATCCCCTTCGGCTACCTGCGGCGGCGCTACCGCCCCGCCTGACGGACCGCGGGATCCGCCTCGGCCATCGGCAACGCCATAGCAGCGAGTCGTGCGCCGACGATCTCCAGAAGCCGTGTGGACACAGAAACAGGGGGCCGCCGTTGATGGCGGCCCCCTGCTCTATAGGCTATAGCCTCGAGCCGGCCGTCAGCGCCCCTCTTCGGGCCGCTGGCTGATCCACACATCGAAATCGGCCAGGTCTCGATCGAGGATGAGGCGTCGCCACAGCACTCGCCAGGTATCGCCCGTGATGGGGCGCCGGTTGCCCTCCAGGCGCTTGAGCACCACCAGGGCCAGCATCCCCCAGCAGCCCCAGATCAGGGCGTCCGGCTGATGGCTCTTGATGGCGAAGACCGGCAGGCTGGCGAACCCCGCCAGGGCCGGCAGAGCCGCCGCGTGGGGGGCCAACCGCCCGACGACGACCGAGCCCAGCACCCAGGCCGCGCCCCAGGGGAAAAGCACCAGCAGCATGCCGAGGGCCGTCCCGATGCCGCGCCCGCCCCGCAGCCCCAGGTACAGCGACCAGTTGTGCCCCGCCATGGCCGCCAGGCCCGTCAGCACGGCCACCGAGAGGGCATAGCCCAGCCGCAGGCAGAGCCAGGTGGGCGCCGCCGCCTTGGCGATATCCAGCACCCCCACCACCACCATGCCGCCCAGGCCCACCTGATGGTACACATTGGAGCCGCTGAGTTTGCCGCCGCCGTACAGGCGCAGGTCAATATGGCGCTTGAGCCGCCCTGCCAGGTAGGCGAAGGACACCGAGCCGCTCATATACCCCAGCACGATCAGCAGCACGGCGCCGAACTGCCGGTCGTTCATCCTGTCGCCTCGATGCAGTACGCCACGCCCAAGACCCCGGGGCCTGTGTGAGCGCCCATCACCGGTGTGAACTCGGAGATAAAGAACTCGACGCACCGGAGCATGCTCTGCACCCGCTCCGCCATCTGCTCCGCTTCTTCGGGCACGTCGGCGTGAAAGACGGCTGCCCGGGCGGGGTTCTCGCCCACGGCAGCCTGCACCTCGCGTAACACGCGATCCAGGGCCCTCTGGCGGGTGCGCGCCACCGAGACGGGGCGCACCTGCCCGCCCGTCAGGGTCAGCACCGGCTGGATGCGCAGGCGCGCCCCCAGCAGCGTGGCCGCCTGCCCGATGCGCCCCCCGCGATGCAGATGCTCCAGGGTCTCAAAGGCAAAGTACATCCCCGTCCGCGGGCGGGATTCCTCCACCACCCGAAGGACCTGCTCCGCCGTGGCGCCGGCGGCCGCCGCCCGCGCGGCCTTGAGCACCAGAAAGGCCTGGGCCGAGGCCGCGGTCTGCGCATCCACGACGTGCACAGGCTTGGCGATCTCCTGGGCAGCCCGCCTGGCCACGCTCATGGTGGCGGTGAGGTTGGCTGCCACAAAGATGCCGACGACCGTGTCGGCCACCTCAGCCGCCTGCTCGAATACCTCGATGCATTGGCCCAGGGTGGGCGTCGCCGTGGTGGGATAAGTGCTGCTGGCGCGAAAGCGCCGGTAGAACTCGACAGGGGTGAGATCGCGCCCATCCAGGTAGACCTGATCGTTCCAGATCAACTGATAGGGCACCACGTGGATGTGGTACTCGCGCCGCAGATCGGGCGGGATGCAGGCAGCGCTATCCGTGACGACGGAAACAGGAACTCGCGCCGCACGCAGCAAGGCCATCCCTCTCCTCCCAGCAATACGTTGCCAGAGGCCCGCCATCGGGTCAGGTGCATCTATTCTAGCAGAACACCACGGCCGTTGCCAGGATACGAGCCGAATGAAGGCGGGGGACCTACGGCGCGCCCACCACCACCGCGCCCAACACGGCCACGCCGTCGCGCACGGGCCCCTCGCCCTCCAGGGGCGCGACCCGTTGGCCCTGGGCGTCCAGCCAGCCGCAGCCCAACGCGTACTCGCCGGGCGCCGCCTCTGGCGGGATGAGAATGGCGCGCCGATCCACTACGGTTTGGCCGGACTGCCAGGCGCTGGTGGGAGCCTGGCCGTACTGGGGCGGGCCGTCGGGGGCGGCGATGGCCGGCCCCTCCACGGGCAGCAGGTGCACAAACAGGGTACAGTCCTCGCTCGGGGGGGTCTCTGCCGCCAGCTCCAGCTCGACCCGCAGGGCCTCGCCGGGCTGCAGCTCGCTCGCGTCGATGGCGACCGCCCGCACCTCCAGGCCGTTCTCCCAGCGGCGCGTCATGCCCTGGCGGGGCAGAGAGGCCGGCGGCAGGAAGCTGAACAGCTCATAGCCGCCCACCCACTGGCTGCCCATCAGATACCCTTCTCGCACAAAGGCATCGCGGGCCAGGTAGGGCCCGGCGTCGGTGGGCAGGTGCACCCGATCCACCACCAGCCAGACGCGCTCCGCCCGGGGCGCGCGGGCCATGACCTCCGTCATCTGGAGCGGCTCGTGGGGCGAATGCCACTGCAGCAGGAAGGAGCCCTTGAGCAGCCCCGTGAACAGGTTGACGAAAAAGTCGTTCGAGACCAACACCACGGTGTAGGGCACATCCTGGGCCTGCGAGATGGCGGCAGCCATCTGCTGTGCCTCGGCGCGAGAGAGGCCGCCATAGTCGTTGGTGTTGCGCGCGCTGCGCCCCAGCAGCCCGATGCTGCCCCCCAACACGGCCAGCGCGCACACCAGCGCCACCACGCCCTGGTGGGTCTTCGCCCTCGGCCGGCGGGCCAGCAGCAGCCAGAGGCCCGCCGCCNNCCGCCACGGCCGCCGCCGCCACGAGGCCCAGGCCCAGGGGCAGATCCAGGGCCAGCGAGCCATCGCTCAGGGTGCGGAGCCAGGTCAGGTCGAGCTGGTGTACGCCCCACCCGGTGAACTGCACCAGGGCAGGCGAGCGCGACAGGAGCCGCCAGCTATACCAGGGGATCCCGTCCAGCCCCACCAGGAGGTCGTTCGCATAGGCCGGCACCAGTTGCCACACCGCATCGCTCCAGGAGGCCGTGCCGGCGACGAACTGGATCGGCAACCCGATGGCGCTCCAGCCCCCCACCCAGATGCGCGCCCAGAGCCGCCGGTTCGTCAGGGCCTGGGCATAGGGCAGGATCAGGAGCGGCAGCAAGGGCACCACAAAGCGCGGCCCCCAGACCACCTGTCCTCCGTGCCACTGGTCGGCGCGGCAGTACACATAGAGCAGAGCGAGGGTCAGCCCGATGCCCAGCCACGCCGCGGGTCCCTGGCGCCGGAGGAAAGGCAGCCAGCCGATCGCGCCGGCCAGTAGGATGGGCGAGAAGAAGAGGATGCCCTTGACCGGGCTGATCAGCAGGCCATAGGCGGCGGCCAGGGCATCTCCCCAGGGATAGCGCCAGAGATACTGGTCCACGGGCAGCGGTTCCCCGTAGCGCAGGGCAAAGAGCGCCGCCAGCGCCGCCAGGCCGATGACGCCTGCCAGGGCCAGCGCTGCCGCCCGGCGCCAGGTGAGGGCCAGCCTGCGGCGCCTGGCATCCCACAGGAGGGCCGCCACAAAGACGGGCACCGCCCCCGCCGCCGAGATCTTGACGGCCACACTGACCCCCGCCAACGCCAGGCAGGCCAGCGCCCAGGGGGCCCGCCTGGTGCGCTGCCAGCTCAGGCAGCAGCAGACGGCGCCCAGCCACAGCAGCCCCACCAGGGGCTCCCGGAAAAAGCTGCGGGCGTACGGCCAGGCCGTGGTGCCCACGCCCCAGGCCAGGGTCGTGCAGGCGGCGACCACCTGCCCAGAGGCCAGCCTGCGCAGTAGACCGTAGAGCAGCACGCCCGTGACAGCCGTGACGAACACGTTGAACAACATCACCGCGGCGATGTTGCTGGCCCCGGCCCAGCGGCGCGCCAGGAGGTACAGCGGCGCAGCCAGCACCGATTGCCCCGGCTCCAGCAGCCCCACAGGATGGTGCAGCGACGAGAAGGCGAGTTGCGGGGTATCCAGGCCGTAGCCCTGGGCCAGGGTCTCGGCGCGGGCATACATGGCATATTCGTCGATCGAACGGAACTGCCCGCTGAACGAGAGCAGGTAGATGGCCGCCAGCAGGGCGCCCAGCGCCACGGCCAGGTAGCGGTCACGCGCCTGGGGGGAATTGGGTCGGGTCATGCCGAGTCCTCGCATCGGGATTCGCGTCTGAGAAGGCCGGTCGCGAGCGATGCTAGCACGCGCCCTGGAGGGTGTCAATTCACCGTAGGCCGCCCCTGCCGGGCGCTCGGGGCCTCTCTGAATGCAATCGTTTTCTGTGACAAGGCTTTCGCCGGTCTGGGCAACGCTGCCCAGGGCGGCCCCACCTTGCCCCCCCTCCGTATCCCTTCAGCCGGCGCCCCCCCGATGGGCCCGCGCCCACCCACGCAAGCTGTGCTCGCATGCACTGGACGGCAGTCAACGAGACAAAGGCGGTAGAGATCAGCAAGCACGCCCGGTGATGGGCGGCGCCTTGTGCCGCGCCGCTGTGTACAGGGCTGCTCGTCACCCATGGCCGGGCCGCTCCCCCGGCCGTGAAAACGCCGTCCCGCCGCCCTGCTCGCCGATTGACGCGCCTGCGGGCAAGCCTATAATACGTGCAGTTTTCTTTCATTTCCTTCTTGGCGCAGTGCATACCGTGTAGCTCTGGAGGCAGGCCAATGCGAGTCCCGCAGCGCCGCTGGTTTCTGGCAGCCTTTCTCGTCTCCGCGTTGGCCCTGATCCTCGCGGGCGTCTGGGTCTACCGCTCACGGATGGACCGCATCGCCCATGATGCCCAGGCCCAGCTAGAGGCTATTGCCTTTCTCAAGGTCACCCAGATCGCCCAGTGGCGCGCCGAACGCCTTGGCGATGCCTCCGTCGTCATGGATAGCCGCTTCTTCACCGAGGCGATCTCCCGCTGGCTGAAGGACCCCCAACCGGCGGACGCAGAAGGGATCTTGTCCCGCTTTCGCGCCCTGCAGGCCTCCTATGGCTACGATGACATCCTCCTGATGGATGCCGAGGGCCAGGTGCGCCTGAGCCTCTCCGGCGAGACCGGCATTGCCCATGAGGCGGCCATGCCCGATGTCGAGATCGCCTGGCGGGAAAAGCGCCCTATGCTTACCGAGTTGCATGAGGCGTCTGACCATGCGATTCCTCACCTGGGCGCGATCGCACCCCTGTTCGACGAGAACGGAGCCCCCCTGGGCGTCGTGTTTCTACGGATGGACGCCAGGAGCTTCCTCTATCCTCTGATCCAGACCTGGCCGTTGCCGAGCCAGAGCGCCGAGACGTTGATCGTGCGGCGCGATGGCGACGACGTCATCTTTCTCAACGAGCTGCGCCACCAGGAGGGCGCCGCCCTCAACCTGCGCATCCCCTTGACCGAGACCGATGTGCCCGCCGTCGCGGCAGTGCTGGGCCATAGAGGGCTCTACGAAGGCATGGACTATCGTGGGGTCGAGGTCGTCTCGATAATCAGTGAGATTCCCGATTCCCCCTGGTTCATGGTGGCCAAGATCGACCGCGCCGAGATCTATGCCCAGTGGCGGTTGTACTCTGTTGTCCTGGGCGGGCTATTCGCCGCCCTGCTGGCGAGCCTGGCGACTGGCGCGATCGCCCTCTGGCAGGGACGCGAGAAGTCGTACTTCCAGACCCTCGCCCAGGCGCACGCCGCCCTGCACGCCAGCGAGATGCGCTACCGCACCACCCTGCTCAGCGTGGGCGATGGGGTCATCGTCACCGACGCTCAGGGCCGCGTCGAGATCATGAATGCCGCCGCCGAGGAGCTCACCGGCTGGCGGCTGGCGGAGGCCCAGGGCCAGCCCATCGAGAGAGTATTTGCTGTCGTGAACGAGGAGACCCACGAACCCGTCGAGAACCCTGCCACTCGCGTACTGGTGGAGGGCGCCGTCGTGGGGTTGGCCAATCACACCGTTCTGATGGGGCGCGACGGCGTCGAGCGCCCCATCGCCGATAGCGGCGCGCCCGTGCGCGACGAGACCGGCGCCGCCAACGGCGTGGTGCTGGTGTTTCGCGATCAGACCGAGGAGCGGGCCGCCCAGCGGGCGGTGGCCGAAAGCGAAGCGGGTTTCCGCGCCCTGTTCGATGCCAGCCCCCTCGCCATCGCCATGTACGATCTCGCCGGGCGCCTGGTCCAGTGCAACCGGACTATGTCTGACATGCTCGGATACACGTCGGAGGAACTGGGGGAGATCGACCCCACCCACCCCGACGACCGCGCCTCGGGCGCCGAGCTCTTTCAGCAGCTGGTGCGAGGAGAGATCGATCGGTACCAGCGAGAGAAGCGCTACATCCGCAAGGATGGCAGCACCCTGTGGGCCTACCTGACGGCTGCGCCGATCCTGGACGCCGAGGGACGCCCCCAGCACGTGGTGCTGGTCTTTGAGGACACCAGCCAGCGTCGGCAGGCCCAGGAGGCGCTGCGCGAGAGCGAGATCCGGTTCCGCGGTCTCTTCGAGCACTCGCTCAGCGGCGTCGCCGTCCACGAGATCGTTCTGGATGGACAGGGCAAGCCTGTTGACTACCGATTCCTGGACGCGAACCCCGCCTTTGAGGCTCATACAGGCATCGCAGCCGCTGACGTGATCGGCAGGCGAGCCACAGAGGTGTTCTCCAACGGAGAGGCGCCCTATGTCGCCACCTATGCCCGCGCGGCGCTTGAGGGCGAGCCCGCCAGCTTTGAGACCTACTACGAGCCGCTGGACCGCGATTTTTCGATCAACGTCTTCCAGGTGTCGCCAGGGCAGTTCGCCACCGTGTTCGTGGATATCACCGAACGACGCCGCGCCGAGGAAGCGCTCCGAGAGAGCTCCGAGCTGCTGCGCATCGCCGGTCGCCTCACCCGCATGGGCGGCTGGGCTGTGGATCTGGAGACCAACCAGGTGACCTGGTCCGATCAGGTGGCCGAGATCCACGGGATGCCGCCTGGCTACTCCCCTAGCCTCGAGGACGGGATCGGCTTCTACGCGCCGGAGTACAGCGAGCGCATCAGTCAGGCGTACGACGATTGCGCCTCTCGGGGCATCCCGTACGACGAGGAGATGCAGATCATCAACGCCCAGGGCGAGCGGGTCTGGGTGCGCACCATCGGCGTCCCGGTGCGAGATGAATCCGGCGCCATCGTCAAGGTTCAGGGTGGGTTCCAGGATATCACCGAGCGCATGGAGGCCGCCGAGGCCCTTAGGGAGAGCGAGGCAAGGTATCGGCGCATTGTCGAGACGGCCACCGAGGGCATCTGGCAGGTCGATGCACAGTCTCGCGTTGTTTTCGCCAATCGGCGCGGCGCAGGGATGCTAGGGTACGAACCTTCCGAGATGATAGGCCAGCCCACCCAGCGTTTTGTCCATCCCGATGAGTATGATCACCTGCACGAGATGCAGCAGCGTCGGCGGCAGGGTCTGGCGGATACCTATGAGCGGCGTCTTTTGGGCAAGAACGGGGAGACGGTCTGGGTTCTGATTAGTGCCGCGCCGATCACGGCACCCGATGGCGGGTTCGCTGGCTCATTCGCCATGTTCGCAGATATTACCGAGCGCAAGCTGGCAGAGGATGCCTTGCGTGAGAGCGAGGAACGCTATCGGCTGCTGGCCGAGAACACCGTGGATGCCATCTGGCTCTTGGATCTGGATCTCACCTTCCGCTACATCAACCCCGCCGTCGAGGCCATGTCGGGCGCCAAGGTCGAGGAGTGGTTGGGCTCCAACCTCTCGGATCATTGCGACGAAGAGAACATGGCCATCATGCGCCGAGCGATCAGCGCCGCCTTCGAGGCTCTGCCTCAGCAGAGGGCCATGGTCTTTGAGGTGGAGATGCTGCGCAAGGACGGCGGACCGATGCCCGTCGAGATCACCGGCAAGGTCTTGGTGGACGATCACGGGACTCCCATCGGGCTGCAGGGCGTCACCCGAGACATCACCGAGCGCCGGCGCGCCCAGGAGGCGTTGGCGCAGGAGCGCCTGCTCTTGCGCACCGTCATCGATCATCTGCCCGACGCCGTTTATGTCAAGGATGTCCAGGCGCGCAAGATGCTGGCCAATCCCGCCGATCTGCGCAACATGGGCGCCAGAGAAGAGGCCGAGGTGCTTGGCAAGACAGACGCCGAGTGCTTTGATGAAGAGACGGCCGAGCGCCTCATGGCCGATGACCGCGTCGTCCTGGAGACCGGACGCCCCCTGCTAAACCGCGAGGAGCTGCTGGTGCGGCCGGATGGCGAGAAGCGTTGGCTGGCCACGTCCAAGCTCCCCCTGCGCGACAGCGAGGGTCGGATCACAGGGCTTGTCGGCCTCGGCCGCGACATCACGGCGCGCAAGCAGGACGAGGCCCATCGCGCCCTGCAATCTCGGCGCATCGAGACCTTGCTCAAGCTCCATGAGATGGCCGACGCTACGCAAGAGGAGATCATGAGCTTTGCGCTGCAGGCCTGTCTGGACGTCGTGCAAAGCGTGCTGGCCTTTGTCGGCCTGATGAATGACGACGAGACCAACCTGCGCGTGCACGCCTGGTCGCAGCAAGCGATGGCGCAGTGCGCCCTGGATAGCAGGCCTCTGGACTTTGTCGTCGCCGAGTCTGGGCTATGGGCCGAGTGCGTGCGCCAGCGCGCGCCGCTGGTCATCAACGACTACCGTACGCCCCATCCCGGCAAACGCGGCTATCCGCCGGGGCATGTGGCGCTGGAGCGCCTCCTGTGCGTCCCGGTGTTCGACGGAGAGCACATCGTGGCGGTGGCTGCCGTCGCCAACAAGGAGGAGCCCTATGATGCAGAGGACATCAGCGCCCTCACCGTCCTGATGAACAAGATGTGGGAGCTGCTGCACCATAGGGAGTACGAGATGCGCTTGGCTGAGAGCGAGGCCCGCTACCGCCGCCTCGCCGACCATGCCCCCGACGTCATCTTTCGCTATCGGGTTTCGCCAGAGCCGGGCCTCGAGTACATCAACCCCGCCATCGAGACGATCACCGGCTACTCGCCCGAGGAGTGCTACGCCGATCCGCATCTGATGATCCGCTGGGCCCACCCCGAGGATGCCCCTTTCATGGCGGACCTCGTCTCGACCAGGACCTTCCTGGGCAGACCATTTGTGTTGCGCTGGCTCGGCAAGGATCAGACGGTCCACTGGATGGAGACCCGCGTGATCCCCATCCAAGAGCCCGATGGCGAGTTGATCGCCGTCGAGGGGATCGCTCGCGATGTGACCCAGCGCGTGCTGGAGGAGCAGGAGCGGCAACAGCTTGAGCAGCGCCTACTGGAATCGCAAAAGATCGAGGCCGTGGGCCGGCTGGCAGGCGGCGTAGCCCACGACTTTAACAACATGTTGCAGACCATCCTGGGCTACACCGAGATGGCCATCCAGGATGCCCCGCCGGACGAGCCTCTGAGCGACTATCTGCGCGAGATCCGCGCCGCCGGGCAGCGTTCGGCCGCGCTTACGCGCCAGTTGCTGGCCTTTGCCCGCCGCCAGACGATCCAGCCCAGGGCGCTGGACCTCAACGAGCACGTGTCGACCACCCTCAAGATGCTGGAGCGCCTCATCGGCGAGGATATCTCCCTGGTCTGGAAGCCCGCCGATCGCCTGGGGCAGGTGGTAATGGACCCCTCGCAGGTGGATCAGATCCTGGCGAACCTCATCGTCAACGCCCGCGATGCCATCGAGGGCGTGGGCGAGATCATCATCGAGACCCAGAACGCCACCATCACCGACGAGTACGTCGTCAGCCATCCGGAGGCGCTACCCGGAGACTATGTGATGCTGGTCGTCACCGACAACGGGTGCGGCATGGACCCCGAAACACAGGCCCACCTCTTTGAGCCCTTCTTCACCACCAAGCCCGTCGGCGAGGGCACCGGCCTGGGCCTGGCCACCGTCTATGGCATCGTCCGGCAGAACGAGGGCTTTGTCAACGTCTATAGCGAGATGGAGCGCGGGACGACCTTCCGCATCTACTTGCCTCGCCAGGATGTCGAGATGGAGGAGACCGATGCCTCGGGCGAGCCCTCCGCCCTGCCCCGCGGCACCGAGACCGTCCTGTTGGTGGAGGACGAGACCGCCCTGCTCAAGCTGGGGACGCGCCTGCTGCTCCAGCTCGGCTACACGGTGCTCTCGGCCAGCTCGCCGGATGAGGCCCTGCGCCTTCAGCAGGAGCACCAGGGCGAGATCCACCTGCTGATGACCGATGTGGTCATGCCGGGGATGAACGGCCGCGAGCTGGCAGACAAGATTCGCCTCCGGCGGCCCGACACCAAGTGCCTGTTCATGTCCGGCTACACGGCGAACGTCATCGCTCACCGGGGTGTGGTGGATGACAACGTCGCCTTTCTGCAGAAGCCGTTCTCGCTCGAGACCCTGGCCCGACATGTGCGCGCGGCCCTGGATGGCAGGCCCATCCGGCCGAGGGCCCTCTAGGGCGCCAGCGGACGCGGATCGCGCCCGCCCGCAACGGGCTCTGCCCGTGCGGCAACGTGCGTTCATGCGCCTGTCTCAATTGTGCGCTGCCACTTTTCCCTTATAATGCCAAGCAACAAGGGGAGGCGAGGATGGCAAGAGGCTCTTTGGCAGGCCAAGTTGCGATCATAACGGGCGCTTCCAGCGGCATCGGCCAGGCGCTGGCCCGCGCCCTGGCAGCGGAGGGCGTGCGGGTGGCCCTGGCCGCCAGGAGCGCCGCCCGCCTGGAGGCCTTGGCAGCCGAGCTCGCCCAGACGGGCGCTCCTGTCCTGGCGATCCCCACCGACGTCACCGATTCGGCCCAGGTGGAGGCGCTGGCGCAACGGGTCTGCGATGCCTGGGGCCGCATCGACATCGTGATCGCCAGCGCCGGGATCTACACCCAGGTGCCCTCCGCCCAGTTGACCCTCGCGGCGCTGGAGCAGGCCATGGAGGTCAACTACCTGGGGGCCATGAGCACGGCCCTGGCCGCCCTCCCGACCATGCGGAGCCAGGGCAGTGGCCATCTGGTGTTCATCAGCTCCCAGGCCGCCTTCATCCCCATCCCGCCCGACGGCCCTTATGTGGCCTCCAAGGCCGCCATCAGCGGCATCGCCCAGGTGATGCGCCAGGAGCTGGCCCCCGAGGGGATCGCCGTCACCGTCGTCTACCCAGGGCGCATCGAGACGCCGCTCATCCAGCACCTGCGCATGCCCTGGATCTCCCCCAAGGCTTCGCCGGCCCAACTGGCCCGCCGGGTGGTGCGCGGCATCCGCGCCCGACGACGTCAGATCATCTACCCGGCCACGGGATATCTCTACCTGATCCGCGACGTGGCGCCCGCTTTCGGCGATTGGCTTATCGGCGCCCTACACCTGCAGGGTTGGACCGATCCCACGCCCCAAGACGGGCCGACTGCCTGAAAGGACCTCCCACGCCATGCAGCCAAGCATAGCAGAGAACGACTCGCCGCTTGCCCGCCTGCCCGTGCATCCCTGGCTCAAGCCCGTGCGCGCCGCCCTCGTGCCCGGCCATCAGCATCCGCTCATGGCCCGCATCCTCGAAGGGATTGGCAGGCAGATGGCCCTCTTGGGCCACACCGTGGTGGACGAGCCCGATCCCCAGACCGATCTGGTGCTGACCACCTACCGTTACGGAGTTCCCTTGGGTTGGCGTCAGGCGATGCTCTTCACCATGCGGCGCCGCTACGGCCTGGATCACACCCCGGCCCTCTATACCCTGGTGATGATGACCCGCGCCGAGTTCGACGAGGTGATGGGGCAACTGGCCCGCGCCCTGGCGCAGGACCCGATCCGGCCCGAGGACTTTGCCTATGAGGGCCTGGCCCCCACAGCCTGGCAGGTGTTGGTCGAACAGGGGCAACGCGGAGGCCCGATCCTCGCCCTGGAGCGATTGCTGCAGGCCCAGGCCAAGTGCATCCGCCTCCTGCTCGTCGTGGGCGAGGATGCCCCGGAGGTGCTGTATCACTTTGACCTGGTGGGCGCACACCCCACCAGCGACCCCTCCGAGCCAGAGACCTTTTTCCGGGACATCGCCTTGCGCATCGTCACCACGGCCAGCACATCCGAGGTGACGGAGCACGAGGTGGTGGGCGAGCCCCTGGCCCGCGCCGAGTGGGAGCGCGCCACGGCCCCCGCCGCCATGCGCCGCGCCGGGATGGAGCTGGGGCAGCGCGACTTTTTCACGCGCATGATCCGGGTGGCCGACCTGATCCAGATCCCCGCCGTCTCCGATGTCCTGGCCAGCCAGTACAGCGAGGGTTGCTTCGCCACCTGGGACCCCTACCTGGGCGCGTTGGTCGCCACCGTCACGGGCAGCGCCCGCCCCGTGGACAAGGGCAACCTCACCGATGACGACCTGGCGGTGATCGTGGGCGTGACGCCCGGCGCCATGGGCGCCCAGGTGCGTCACGTCGCCGACAAGCTCAACACGCCGCCCTCCACCGAGGCCGTCGAGATGATGGAGATGGACAAGCCCCTGCCCCGCATCTCGCTGGGGGACGGGTGGCCCGTGCAGGCCACCGTGCCGGTGATCCGTTCGCGGCTACACGGTCACCGGGGCGTGGCCGCCTATGACCCGGCCCACGTGCAGTTCATGCCCCTGGACGCCCCCTACTACCATTACCTGGTATCGTGCGGCACGGGCGCCCAGGCCCAGGGGATCAGGGCCGCCTTCGCCCGCTCGGAGGCGCTGCGCCATCCCGACGACCCGCGGCAGGTGGTGTTCACCGTGCTGCCCGGCCACGGCGCCATGATCGTGGAAAAGTGGGTGCGCGGCAAGGAGCCCTTCCAGGTGATCTGGGAGTACATGGACGCGGGCTATATCCAGATCGCCAAGGCGGTGCCCCAGGGGCCCATGGCCTATGCGCCTGACGAGCACGGCATCATGCGGCTGGCGCAGCGCTAACCTTCTGCACAAAAGCGCAGGGAGTCGCCCTTGCGAGCGACTCCCTGCGCTTTTGCACCCGATACGCCCAAGGGTGCCTGTGAATGCCCTCCCATCGGCGGGAGCCTTGTTCTCTCCTCACAGCGACTACCTCAGATCCAATCCCAGTGTAGCAGAAGACAAGCCCTTGTCAATGGTAGAAGGCAGATTTCCGCCCAGAACGTGCGGATGCCAGCCCGATGATCTCTTCGAGCTGGCATCCGCATAAGGAGGAGGGAGAATATCCAGGTTACATGGCCAGGCCGCCGTCCACGCACAACACCTGACCGGTGATATAGGCTGCCTGGGGTGAAGCGAAAAAGACTACCGCCGCCGCCACGTCTTCCGGGCGGCCGAGGCGCTGTAGCGGGATCTGGGTCTGCACCTGCGCCATCATCTCCTCACCCAGGGCCTCGGTCATGTCCGTCTCGATGAAACCGGGGGCCACGGCGTTGACGGTGATCCCCCGCGGGGCCAGCTCGCGGGCGACCGCCTTGGTAAAGCCGATCAACCCCGCCTTGGCGGCAGCATAGTTCGCCTGCCCCGCATTGCCCCGCAGGCCGCTCACCGAGCTGATCTGGATGATGCGCCCGGCGCGCCGCCGCAGCATGCTGCGCTGCACCGCCTTGACGCAGTGATAGGCCCCCTTGAGGTTCGTATCCAGCACGGCGTCCCAATCGGCCTCGGACATGCGCATCAAGAGCCCATCGCGAGTGATGCCCGCGTTGTTCACCAGAATATCGATGGCCCCAAAGGCCTCCAGGGCCCGCTCGATCAGGGCCTGGGCTTGCGCAGCGATGCTCACGTCGCCCTGCACCGCCAGCGCCTGGCTGCCCAGCGCCTCGATCTCGGCCACCACCTGCTCGGCCGCCGACGCGTTGCTGTGATAGTTGATCACCACGCGGCAGCCCTCTCGCGCCAGGGCCAGGGCAATGGCCCGCCCGATGCCGCGCGACCCGCCGGTCACCACGGCTACCTGCCCCGCCAGCCCGCTCATGCAGGCACCGCCTCGGCCCAGATCTGGGCGGCGCCCTCCAGGCTGGCAGGATCGGTGATCGCGACGGCGTTCATCTCGCCGTCGATCCGCCGGATGAGCCCCGCCACCACCGACTTGGGCCCCACCTCCACCATGGTGCCCACGCCAGCCCTGGCCATGGCCTGCACCGATTCGACCCAGCGCACCGGAGAGCAGAGCTGCCGCAGCAGCGCCGCGCGGATCTCCTCCGGCTCGGCAAGAGGCGTGGCCGTGGCATTGCTGACCACCGGCGCCCAGGGGGCGCGGATCTCGGTCTCGGCCAACGCGGCGCCCAATCGCTCGGCCGCGGCGCCCATCAGCGGCGTGTGGCACGCCACGCTCACCGCCAGGGGGATCGCCCGCTTGGCCCTGCGCTCTTGCGCCAAAGCCATGGCCCGAGCCAGGGCATCCTCGCTGCCAGCGATGACCACCTGGCCAGGCGAGTTATAGTTGGCCACCCATACGTCCAGCCCCTCACTCTGCGCCTGGGCGATGATCTCGCCCACGGCTTCGTCGCTGAGCCCGATGAGGGCGGCCATGCCGCCCGGCGCGCTCTGGCCCGCATCGCGCATGGCCAGCCCGCGCTCCCGCACCAGCCGCAGGCCCTGCTCGAAATCCAGGGCACCCGCGGCCGTCAAGGCGGCGTACTCGCCCAGGCTATGGCCGGCGGCAAAGGCGATGGTCGCCCGCCCGCCGTTCAGCCGCTCCGCCAGCGCCTCCCACAGGATCATGGTGGTGGCATAGATGGCGGGTTGCGTGTTGGCCGTATCGTCCAGCTCCTCGGCAGGGCCCTCCAGGCACAGCCGGGAGAGGGGGAACCCGAGAATGTCATCGGCCTGCTGCAGGCGCTGGCGAGCGCCGGGGAAGGCGGCGCACAGATCGGCGCCCATCCCCACGTATTGGCAGCCCTGCCCGGGAAAGACGACCGCGTGCGAGCTCATGAGGTCACCTCCTGAGGCTGGGCCCAGGCCGCCATGCGGGCCAGCAGCGCCTCGGCCTCGCCATTGATGCGCGCCAATAGCTCGGCGGCGGGCACGATATCGTGCACCAGCCCGGCGATCTGCCCGGCCATCAGCGATCCGTTCACCACATCGCCATCCACCACGGCCATCCGCAGGCGCCCGGTGCCGAACTCGACCACCTGCTCCTCCGAAACGCCCGCCTTCTCCATAGACTCGAACTCTCGCGACATCGGATTGCGCAGGCAGCGCACCGGGTGCCCGATGGATACGCCCGTCACCAGGGTGGCGCGCTCGTTGGCCTTGACGATGCTCTCTTTATAGTTCAGATGGGCGATGCACTCGTCGGTGCAGATGAAGCGGGTGCCCATCTGCACGCCGGCGGCGCCCAGCGCCAGGGCCGCCACCAGCCCGCGGCCATCTCCGATCCCCCCGGCGGCGACCACCGGGATCGTGACCGCATCCACCACCTGCGGCACCAGGCTCATGGTGGAGACGCTGCCAATGTGCCCGCCCGACTCCTCGCCCTCGGCGATGACGGCGTCAGCGCCTGCCCGCTCGAGACGGCGCGCCAGGGCCGCCGAGGCCACCACGGGGATGACGATGGTGCCCGCCCGCTTGAGCGGCTCCAGGTAGGGCGTCGGATTGCCCGCGCCGGTGGTCATCACGGGCACACGCTCCTCGATGGCCAGTTGGATCACCTGCTCGGCAAAGGGGCTAAAGAGCGGGACGTTCATCCCAAAGGGGCGCGTCGTATGGGCCTTGAGCTGCCGCACCTGATCGCGCACCCAATCCACGGGCGCGTTTCCGGCGCCGATGATGCCCAGGCCGCCGCCCTCCGATACCGCCGCAGCCAGTTGCCAAGTGGCCACCCAGGCCATGCCGCCCTGTATGATGGGATACCTTATGCCGATGAGGTCGGTCAGAGCCGTCTTGATCATCCAGTTTCCTCCTCCGGTTCGGCGAATCGTTCAAGCAAACACCATCGGGCGCCCGGGGTTGCGCCCCTGACGACCTTTTCGGACAAGGGCAACTCTTGCGCCCCCCACGGGTTTATAAGGGATGATTCGCATCACTGTAAGGAGGCTGCTAATGCTTTCACGGGTAGTGGTTACGGGCATGGGAACGATCTCCCCGCTGGGCAACGACTTGCCCTCTACGTGGCAGGGGATCGTGGCAGGCAAGTCTGGCGTCGGCCCCGTCACCAGGTTCGATGTCAGCGAATACAAGACCAAGATCGCCGCCGAGGCGCGCCAGTTTGACCCCAACGACCACTTTCCGGCGCGCGACGTGCGCCGAATCGATACCTTTGCCCAGTTCGCCCTGGTGGCGGCCCGCGAGGCGCTAAAGGACGCCGGCTACTCGGCCGAGTCCTTTTCCAACGGGCTGGGCGAGCGCACGGCCGTCATCATCGGCTCCGGCATCGGCGGCATGGGCACAGTCACCGAGCAGAACCGCGTCCTGTTCGAGCGCGGGCCCAGCCGTGTCAGCCCCTTCTTGATCCCCATGATCCTGCCAGAGAGCGCGGCGAGCATGGTCGCCATCGAGTTCGGCCTCAAGGGGCCCAACATGGCCGTCACCTCCGCGTGCGCCACGGGGGCCAACGCCATCGGCGAGGCCTACCGCATGATCCAGTATGGCATGGCCGATATCGGCGTCTGCGGCGGCTCTGAGGCGGGGGTGATCGAGATCGCCCTGGCCGGATTCGGCGCCATGCGGGCCATCTCCGTGCGCAACGACGAGCCGCAGCGCGCCTCGCGGCCCTTTGATCGCGAGCGCGATGGGTTCGTCATCGGCGAGGGGGCGGGTATTCTCGTGCTGGAATCGCTGGAGCGCGCCCTGGCTCGCGGCGCCACCATCCACGGCGAGGTGATCGGCTACAGCAGCAACGACGACGCCTATCACATCACCGCCCCCGATCCCGACGCCGCCGGCGCCACAGCCTGCATGCGCCTGGCCCTGGCCTCGGCGGGGCTGCGGCCCGAGGAGGTCGACTATATCAACGCCCACGGCACCAGCACCGCCCTGAACGACGCCACCGAGACCCGCGCCATCAAGGAGGCGCTGGGGGCCCACGCCTATCGCGTGCCCGTCAGCTCGACCAAGTCCATGACGGGGCATCTGCTGGGGGCGGCGGGCGCCCTGGAGGCCGCCCTGACCCTCAGAACGCTGGAGACGGGCGTCCTCCCGCCCACCATCAACCTGGAGTATCCGGATCCCGAGTGCGATCTGGACTATGTGCCCAACCAGGCGCGCCAGGCCAGCCCGCGCATCGCCCTCTCCAACTCCTTTGGCTTTGGGGGCCACAACGTCTGCCTTGTCCTCAAGAGATGGCCGGATGCCTGAGCTCCCCCGCAGAGCCGAGATCATAGGCTGGGGGATGTTCGCGCCCGAGCGGGTGGTCACCAACGATGACCTGGCCGCCGTGATGGACACCTCCGACGAGTGGATTCGCACCCGCACGGGCATCGAGCGGCGCCACATCGCCGCGGAGCACCAGGCCACGGCCTCCATGGCCATCGAGGCCGCCCGCGCCGCGCTGGCCGTGGCCGACGCTGACCCGCGGGATCTCGATCTGGTGATCGTGGGCACCATGACGCCGGATACCTGGATGCCCTCCACCGCTTGCCTGGTGCAGAACGCCCTGGGCGCCCTGCACGCCGGCGCTGTGGACCTGAACGCCGGCTGCTCTGGCTTTGTCTACGCCCTGAGCCTGGCCAACCAGGCCATCGCCTCGGGCGAGCACGACCTGGTGCTGGTGATCGGTGCCGATACCATGTCGCGCATCGTTGACCAGCAGGATCGCGCCACGGCGGTGCTGTTCGGGGATGGCGCCGGCGCCGTGCTGCTGCGCGCCAGCCAGGGGAACGCGGGGATACTCGCCTCGGAGCTGGGCTCCGATGGCTCGGGCGCCGATCTGCTGATCGTGCCCGCGGGCGGCAGCGCCATGCCCGCCAGCGCCGAGACCGTGGCGCAACGGCTGCACTACCTGGCCATGGACGGGAGGCAGGTCTTTCGCTTCGCCTCGCGCGTCGTGCCCCGGGTGATCGAGCAGGTGCTGCAGAAGGCGGGGCTGGCCCTGGACGAGGTGGATTGGATCATCCCGCACCAGGCCAACCTCCGCATCATCGAGGCGGCGGCCAAGCGCCTGCAGGTGGACGAGGAGCGCTTTTACGTCAACCTGGATGAGTACGGCAACACCAGCGCCGGCTCGGTGCCCATCGCGCTGTGCGAGGCGGTGGAACGCGGGCAGATCCAGCCCGGCCAGCAGCTCGTGCTGGTGGGCTTTGGCGCAGGGCTGACCTGGGCGGCCGTGGCGTTGCGCTGGGGCCCCTCGGTGCAAGAGGCGCCCGCCGTGTTCTACCGGCGCTGGCTCCGCTGGATCATCTACCGCTGGGCCGAACTGCACACGCGCTGGCTGCGGTTCGTGCGCACGAGGGCGGTGGGCGCGAGGCGCGCCGTCCTCGATCGCTGGCGCAGGATCGGGTGGCGCAAGTAAGCGCGCCCGCCCTGGGCTGCTCCCGCAGGACTGCCAGGCCCCGACCGGCCCGCGGCAACGCGCTCGGTCGGGGCCTGGTGCATCCCACGGCCCCTCTCGCGCCGGGCCGTGGCCCTACGCCTCGGGTTGGGGGCGCCCCTTGATCAGCAGCGTCCAGCTCCCCTGCTGCACCAGCTCGTCGCGCTGGTTGCGCACCTCCACATCCAGCATCACCATGCCGCCGCCCATGCTGGGCAGCGCACGCAACCGGTTCACCCGGCAGACCAGGTGGATCGTGTCGCCGATGCGAATGGCGCCCTTGAACTTCCACTCCATCCCCGTAAAGGCCTGCACCGTGCCCTCGATGAAACCCGCCTGGGCCGCCAGCCCCGAGGCGACGGATAACCCCAGCAGCCCGTGGGCGATTCGCTCGCCAAAGAGGGTGCCCTTGGCGAACTCGGCGTCGGTGTGCAGCGCGTTATAGTCGCCCGAGAGCCCGGCAAACAGGACCACGTCCGTCTCGGTGATGGTGCGCGCCGTGGTGTGGATCTCCCGCCCCACCTCGTACTCCTCAAAGTAGAGACCTCGTCCCTCGTATGGCATGGAACCTCCTATGGTGTGCAGTGTCCACGCTAACACCGCCCGCCACGCCGCGATGCGACGCGCGCCACGCCCCGTTTTCCGGTCGGGCGCGGGCCGGTGCTATAATGGCGCCATGAAGCGTCAGACACCCCTCCCCGCCAACCCTCCCCGCAGCCGTCGCCCCTGGCGAACGGGGCTGACCTGGCTCTCCCTGATCGCCCTCGTGTGCCTGGGGCTGGTCATCCTGGTGCGCTGGTGGACCAATCACCGCTACGGGCCGCTGATCTACACCGTCGAGACCGCGCCCCCCCGGCGGGTGGCCATCGTCTTTGGCGCCGCCATCTGGGCCGACGGGCGCCCCAGCCCCGTGTTGGCCGACCGTGTGCAGACCGCCGCCGATCTCTACCACGCCGGCCTGGTGGAGAAGCTGCTCATGACGGGCGACAATCGCTTTGTGAACTATAACGAGCCCAAGGCCATGGGGGACTATGCCCAATCGCTGGGCGTGCCCGCCGATGACATCGTCCTCGACTATGCGGGGCGGCGCACCTACGATAGCTGCTACCGGGCGCGGTACATCTTTGGCGTGCGAGATGCCATCCTGGTCACCCAGTCGTACCACCTGGATCGCGCCCTCTTTACCGCGCGCTCCCTGGGCATCGACGCCGTCGGCGTGGGCTCGGATCTGCGCGAATACACCCAGATCCGCCAGTGGTGGTGGCGCGAGATGCTGGCCACGCCCGTTGCCTGGCTGGAGGTGCACGGCATCCTGCGCACCCACCCCGTCCTGGGCGAGGAACTCCCGATCTTTGATGACTAGGGGCCCGAGAGAGGCGCGTCGCGCCTAGAAGGCATAGTCGAACATGCGGACGTAGCTGTCATAGCGCAGGGCGCTGATCTCGCCGCGCTCCACCGCCGCCTGGACGGCGCAGCCCGGCTCATGGACATGGGTGCAGGGGTGGAAACGACAGTCGCCCAGGTAGGGGCGCATCTCGGGGAAAAAGGCGTCCAGTTGCTCGGGATCGATGTCCCAGAACAAGAACACCCGCAGGCCCGGCGTATCGGCCACATAGATGTCCGGCTCGGGATGCAGCAGCTCGGCCACTACCGTCGTGTGCTTGCCCCGATCGTGATACTCGCTGATCTCGCCCACCCGGCGGTCGAGATCGGGCCACAGGGCGTTCAGCAGGCTCGACTTGCCCGCCCCAGAGGGGCCCGTCAGCACCGAGAGCTTGTGGCGCAGCAGCTCTCGCAGCGCCTCCAGGTTCTCGCCCGTGAGGGCGCTGGTGCGCAGCACGCGGTAGCCAATGGCCTCATACAGGGCAAAGGGGTCCTCCGCTTTGCGCCGTACCCCCAGATCGCGCTTGTTGGCGACGATCACCACGGGCAACTCGGCCGCCTCGCAGGCCACCAGGTAGCGGTCCAGCATCAAGGGGTTGGGCGGCGGGTTCCGGTGGCTGAACACCACGATCACCTGATCCGGGTTGGCGACGATGACCTGCTCGCTCACCGTCGTGGCCCCCGGCCAGGGCGGCGGCAAGCGACGTGAGAGCGCCCGCTGGCGCGGCGCCACCGATTCGATCACCCCGCGGCCCTCCTCCGTGGGCGTCCAGCAGACCCGATCGCCGATGGCGACCAGATCTGTGTCCTGCCACTCTTGCTTGAGCCTGCCGCGGATCAGGCAATCTACGATGCCCGCCTCGGTCTGGACATAAAAGTGGCCGCCATGCACGCGCACCACCAGGTCGCCGCCCTGCTGGGCAGGCGGACCCTCATCTCCCGATGCTGTGTTTCCTCTTTGGTCCAAAGGCTACTCCTTGCGCCAGATTTGGCGTGAGTCTAGCATGGCGGCTATCGCCGGTCAAAGATCGCGGCGCATGGTTCCCGCGCGCATTTGTCGCCCGGTCGGTAGAGCAAGTATACTGGAGCCAGTGTGCCCGCCAAGGCGTGATCCGTGATGCGCCAACCTGTAGCAGGAGCCAGGAACCACCAGGATGAAGCTCTCGGTGCTCGTGCCGGTATACAACGAAGAGGCCGGTGTGGACGCGATTCTGCGCCGGGTGGCAGCCGTCCCCGTCGAGAAGGAGATCATCGTCGTGGACGACTGCTCCAGCGACGGCACCGAGGCCATCCTACAGGGATTGCAGCTCCCGGGCCTGCGGGTGATCCGCCACGGCGTCAACCGGGGCAAGGGCGCCGCCATTCGCACAGCCATCGAGTTCGCCCAGGGCGATGCCGTCATCATCCAGGATGCCGATCTGGAGTACGCCCCGGAGGAGTACCCCTTGCTGTTGGCCCCCTTGCGCGAAGGCCGCGCCTCGGTGGTCTATGGCGTGCGCGATCTTGCCGGGCAAAAGCTCTTTGTCCGGTGGGGCAACCGATTCCTCACCTGGCTCACCAACCTGCTCTATGGCACCCGCCTGCACGACATGGAGACCTGCTACAAGCTCATGCTGGCGCCCATCGCCAAGAGCCTGGAGATCGAGTGCAACCGGTTCGACCTGGAGCCCGAGATCACGGCCAAGATCGCCCGGCAAGGCTACGCCATCGTCGAGGTGCCCATCTCGTACGCGCCCCGCGAGCAGAAAAAGCTCTCCCCCTGGCGCGATGGCTGGCCCGCCGTGCGCGCCCTCTTCCGCTACCGTCGCTGGCGCCCCGCCGTGACGGCGAACCGGCCCGCCGCAGCATCGGTGCACGAACAAGAGTGAGGCGTCCATGGCGGCAAGAGAACGCGCGGAGCAGGCGCTGGTCATCGTCCCCACCTACAACGAGATCGAGAACCTGGAACGGTTGGTGGGCGAGATCCTGGCCCAGCCTGCCCCCCTGCACGTCCTGATCGTGGACGACAACTCGCCCGACGGCACGGGCGCCCTCGCCGACGCCCTGGCCGCCAGCGACGCCCGCGTGCGCGTGGCGCACCGCCCCGCCAAGCTCGGCCTGGGCACGGCCTACACCTGCGGCTTTGAACGCGCTCTGGCCGAGGGCTATGGCTATGCCATCACCATGGACGCCGACTTTTCTCACAACCCGCGCTACCTGCCGGACCTGTTGGCCCTGGCCCGCGCCAACGACGTGGCCATCGGCTCGCGCTATGTGCCGGGCGGCACGGCGCGGGGCTGCAGCTGGCCGAGGGTGTTGCTCAGCCGCGGCGCCAACGCCATCGCCCACACCGTGCTGGGCCTGCGCACCCGCGATTGCACCGCCGGCTTTCGCTGCTACCAGGCCGACGTGTTGCGCGCCATCGATCCCAAGACGATCCTCTCCAGCGGCTACTCCTTCCTGGTCGAGATGGTGACCCGCTGCGAACGCCAGGGCTACCGCATCGGCGAGCTGCCCATCGTGTTCGACAACCGTCGCCAGGGCGTCAGCAAGATCTCCCGGGCCGAGGTCTATCGCTCGATCGGCACGATCTTGCGGCTGCGTCTGGAGGCGCTGCCCTGGTCGCGCAGGCGGTCGCGCAGGGAAGGGCAGGGGCGATGAGCCTCGCGCCCAGCGCCAACATGCCCCAGCCCTCGCCCCCCACGATGCCCAACGCCCTGGCCATCCACCTGGAGGACTGGTTCCACGCCGGGTTCCTCGCCCCCTATGCATCGTCGCAGCGGCCAGAGCGCCGTCTGGCCTGGGCCATCGAGCCGATCCTGGCCTTGCTGCAGCGCCGCCGGGTGCGGGCCACCTTCTTTGTCTTGGGAGATGTGTTGCGCCGCCACCCCGCCCTGGTGCGCCGCCTCCATGACGAAGGGCACGAGATCGCCTGCTACGGCTGGCGCCCCCGCCCCGTGCATAGCCTGGCCCCGGAGCTCTTTGCCCAGGACCTGGCCGCCTTTGACGAGGCCGCCGCAGAGGTGCTGCCCATCCAGGAGATCGTGGGCTTTCGAGCGCCCGGCTTCTCGCTGGATGCCGACGCGGGCTGGGCGCTGGAGGCGCTGCGGCGCCGCGGCTACCGCTACGACTCCAGCATCCATCCCGCCCGCACGCCCTGGTATGGCGTGGCCGGCGCGCCGCTGGCCCCCTACCGCCCCACGCCGGAGGAACCTCTGCGCGATCACCCCTCCGAGGCGTTCTGGGAGTTCCCGCCCACGGTCCACACCCTGGGCGGCCTGACATTGCCCCTGGCCGGGGGGCTTTCGCTGCGGGCGACGCCCCTGCCGCTGCTCTATGCGGCCCTGGCCAGCGTCCAGCGCGCCGGACGGCCTTTGTCGCTCTACTTGTCCCCTTGGGAGACCGATCTGGGCACGCCGGTCCCGCCGCGGGCGCCGCTCTGGGCCCGGGTCGCCAGCCGTCTGGGGGCGCGGCGCACCCTCGCCAAGCTGGATGCCCTGTTGGGCGCCTTTGCCTTTGGCCCGCTGCGCGAGGCCCTGGGCATCCCGCCCACCCGCGACGGGGGAACAGAGCAGACCTAGCCACAGGGCATGCGCCCCTCCACGTAGGCGCCCGACTTGTCGTATCGCCCTCGCCTGCCCTATAATGCCGCCTGCCCCATGCTACGGCTGCCGTGCAGCACCAGCGCCATGCCATGCTGCCAGACACGAGCGATGGACGCTCTGGCGAGCCTCTCAGCAGGATGGGCCATTCGGGATGCTGTCGAAAGGAGCTCTGCCCTATGCGTGTCGCTCTGAATATTGTGCTGGGTTTGGTGATCCCCATCGCCTGGGGGCTGCTCAGCGCCTGGGCCTTTGAGTGGCTACGTGACCGGCACCGCAGAAGAGGGGGCCAGGACGGATGATCGGTACGATCCTGGGCGCATCCCTCATCGCCATCGTCGCCGGCCTGCTCACGGGCCTCTTTGGCGTCGGCGGCGGCTTTTTGGTCACCCCCCTGCTCAATGTGGTCCTGGGCCTGCCGATGCCCGTCGCCGTGGGCACCGGCGTCATGAACATCCTGGGCGTCTCGACGGCGGGGCTCTACTGGCGGCGCAAGAGCAATCTGGCGGACTACAAGCTGGCCCTCGTGCTGTTCGGGGGGAATGTCAGCGGCGTCTACTTTGGCTCCCAGACCCTCAAGTCCCTCAAAGAGCTTGGCTCCCTCCGCCTCAATGGCACGCCCGTGGCTGCCGTTGATTTCTACACCCTGTTGGTGCTGTTCGCCCTGCTGGTAGTGATCTTTGGCTGGATGTTCCTGGAGACCAAGCGCCCGAACCCGCGCAGCGTCCGCGTGGGCCTCTTTGCCCGCATCCACATCCCGCCCTATGCCAACTTTCCGAGCCTGGAGACGCCGCGCCTCTCCATCCCGGTGCTGGCCTATTTTGGCCTGTTCGCGGGCTATCTCACCGGGCTGCTGGGCGTGGGCGGCGGCATCATCCTGTTGCCCGCCCTGGTCTACCTGGTGGGCATGCGCACCCACCGCGCCGTCGTCACCAGCCTGTTCATGGTGTGGCTCACCTCGCTGGTGGCCACCGTCACCCACGCCAGCGAGGGCAACGCCAATCTGCCGGTGCTCATGGCGCTCCTGGTGGGCGGCAGCATTGGCTTTCAGATCGGCATGTCTCTCTGCAGCAAGCTCGATGGCCTCCGCTTGCGGCGCTACTTTTGCTATGTCGTGCTGGGCGTGGCGGGGATGGTCCTCGTCCGGCTGGCGGCAGCCTTCTTCTAGGCGTCGTCGCGGGGCGCCCGGCCGGGAGGAGTTCTCGCTACCATGTTGATCACCAGCACGCGCAACCCCCAGATCAAGGCCTTGCGCGCCCTGCGGATGCGCAAGCACCGCGAGCGCCAGGGTCGCTACTGGATCGAGGGGATCCGCATCGTCGAGGAGGCGCTGACACGGGGCGCGCCTGTGGACATGCTCATTCACGCGCCCGAGCTGCTGGTGAGCGAGCGCGCCAGGGGCCTGGTGGCCCAGAGCGAGGGCATCGCCTCGCTGGCCGTCTCCGAGGAGGTGTTTCGCGCCCTCTCGCAGCGCGATGATCCCCAGGGCATCGCCGCGGCGGTGCGCATCCAGGATCGCAGCCTGGCAGAGATCCCCGCGGACGACGATCTCCTGGTTCTCATCGGCTACCAGTTGCGCACGCCGGGCAACCTGGGGGCCATCATCCGCACGGCAGACGCCGCGGGCGCAACGGCGGTGGTGGTGGTCGAGCCTTCTGTGGACCTGTACGATCCCCGCACGGTGCAGGCAACCATGGGCTCCCTCTATGCGCTGCCGGTGGTTCGTGTGAGGGAGGAGGCCGCCCTGCTCGCCTGGTACGCCGGGCTGCGGGCCAGGGGCCTGGCGCTGCGGGTGGTGGGCACCTCGGCCCACGGCGACAGGTTGCTCTATGAGGTGGATTGCAGCGGCCCGCTGGCGCTGCTCATCGGCAGCGAGCGGGACGGGCTCTCGCCCGAGGTGCGGGCCACGGCGGATGTGGTGGCGCGGCTGCCCATGGCGGGCGGCGCCAGCTCGCTGAACGTCTCGGCCGCCACAGCCGCCGTCGTGTACGAGATCGTGCGCCAACGGTGGGCCGCGGCGCGAGGGGCGCCAACGCCCTAGGCGCCCTCCGGGTCCGGGGCCAGGGGCACCCCTAGCACGTCGGCGATGGTGCGCACGTACAGATCGTGCTCCACGGCGTGGATGCGCGCCTCCAGCGTCTCCAGCGTGTCTTCCGGCAGGATGGGCACCCGCTGGCAGGCCACCACGGGGCCGCTATCCACCGCCTCGTCCGGGGCCCAGTGGATCATGACCCCTGTCTCCTGGATCTCGCCCCGCTGATGGGCCTCCCAGGCCTCCTGAATGGCGTGCATGCCCGGAAAGGTGCCCGGCAGCGCCGGGTGAATGTTGAGCACCCGGGGATAGCGCCGCAGGAAGGTCATGGAGAAGATGTGCATCCACCCCGCCAGCACCACCAGGTCCACCCCGTAGGGCGCCAGCATGTCGGCCAGGTCGGCATCGTACTCTTCGCGCGAGCGCCCCGCCTTGCGATAGGGCAACAGAGGGTGATACAGGGTGGGGATGCCGTGGCGCTCGGCCCGAGCCAGCCCGCAGGCCGCCTTGCGGTTGGATACTACCACCGCGATGCGTGTATCCTGCAGGCGCCCCGCCTCGATGGCGTCGATGATGGCCTGCAGGTTCGTGCCGCTGCCAGAGATCAGGACGGCCAGGTGCTTCATACCAGCCTTACCCGCGCGCCCTCTGTGTGGGCCACGATCTCGCCGATGACGGGCGCCGGCTCGTCCAGGGCCGCCTGCACAGCCGCCACATCGCCGGGGGCCACGATCACGACCATGCCGATGCCCATGTTGAACACCCGGTGCATCTCGTCTCGCCCGATGGCGCCCGTCTCCTGGATGAGCCGGAAGAGGGGCGGCACCTGCCAGGCGCCCGTATCCACCACGGCGCCGACTCCCTTGGGCAGGATGCGGGGGATGTTGTCCAGAAAGGCCCCGCCCGTCAGATGCGCCAGCCCCTTGATATCGGCCACGGGCCGGATGGCGCGCACCAACGGCAGGTAGGAGCGATGGGGCTCGGCCAGCGCCTCGCCCAGGGAACGGCCCAGCAGATCGGCGTGCTGGCCATAGGTCTCGGGGCCGAACAGGCTGCGCACCAACGAGAAGCCGTTGGTGTGCAGGCCGTGGGAGCGCAGCCCGATGAGCCGGTCGCCCGGCGCGATGCGGCTACCATCGATGATGGCGTCGCGCTCTACCACGCCGATGATGGTGCCGGCGATGTCCATCTGGCCCGGGGCATAGACGCCGGGCATCTCGGCCGTCTCGCCGCCCAACAGGGCGCAGCCCGCCTCGCGGCAGGCCGCCGAGACGCCGCCCACCACCTCGGCGATCACCTCCGGGTTCAGCCTGGGCGCCGCCACATAGTCCAGGAAGAAGAGCGGCTCGGCGCCCTGCACCAGGATGTCGTTGATGCAGTGGTTGACGATATCGCGGCCCAGGCTGTCATAGTGGCCGATGGCGCCCGAGACCACGGTCTTGGTGCCGACGCCATCGGTGGAGGCCACCAGCACGGGGTGGGCCATGGCCTGCAGCACGCCCGCATCGAACAGCCCGCCAAAGGCGCCGATCCCCAGGAGCACCTCGGGGCCATAGGTGGAACGCACGGCGGCGCTCATCAGCTCCACGGCGCGGTTGCCCGCATCGATGTTCACCCCCGAGCGGGCATAGGCGTTCTCGCTCATGGCGTCTCCTTGGGCAGGCCCTTGGCCCCGATATCGCGACGATAGGTCATCCCCGGCCAGCGGATCGAGCCCACGGCGTCATACGCCTGGCCCATGGCCCGGGGCAGATCGTCGGCCCAGGCGGTAACGCCCAGCACGCGCCCGCCATCGGTGATGACGCGACCGTCGTCGCGCAGCGTCCCGGCGTGAAAGGCAAAGACGTCCGGACGCCCCGCCAGGGCGTCCAGCCCCTCGATCTCGAACCCCCGCTCATAGTCGCCCGGATAGCCGCCCGAGGTCAGCACGACGCACACCGCCGTCTGGCCCGTCCAGCGCAGGGCGATCTGCTCCAGGTCGCCATTCAGGCAGGCCTCGATCACCGCCAGCAGGTCGGTCTCCAGCAGGGGCAGGATCACCTGGGCCTCGGGATCGCCAAAGCGGCAGTTGAACTCGAGGACGGAGAAGCGATCCCCCTCGACCATCAGCCCCGCATAGAGCACCCCCACATAGGGAGCACCCATCGCCCGCAGGCCGTCCACCGTGGGCTGGAGCACCTGATCCACCACGCGCTGCAGCATCGGCTGGCTCAGCACCCGGGCGGGGGCATAGCAGCCCATGCCGCCGGTGTTGGGGCCCCGGTCGCCATCGTAGGCGGCCTTGTGGTCCTGAGAGAGGATCATGGGCTCCACGTGCTCGCCATCGCAAAAGGCCAGCACCGACACTTCCTGGCCGGTGAGGAACTCTTCCACCAGCACGCGGTCGCCCGCAGCCCCAAAGCGCCGCTCCAGCATGATCGCCCGCAGCGCATCCTGGGCCTCCTCGTCACGCTGGCACACCAGCACGCCCTTGCCCGCCGCCAGGCCATCGGCCTTGATCACGATGGGCGCGGGGTGAGCCTCCAGATAGGCCCGCGCCGAGGCATAATCGGTGAAGGCGGCAAAGGCGCCCGTCGGAATGCCGTGGTCGCGCATGAACCTCTTGCTGAACACCTTGGAGGATTCGATGCGCGCCGCCGCCGCTGAGGGACCAAAGGCGGGCACGCCCACCGATTGCAGCTCGTCCACCAACCCCAGGGCCAAGGGCGCCTCTGGCCCCACCACCACCAGGTCAATGCCCTCTTTGCGGGCAAAGGTCACGATGCCATCCACATCCTCGGCACGGATGGGCACATTGGTGGCCAGCTCGGCCGTCCCCCCGTTCCCCGGCGCCGCATAGATCTCGGTCTCCTCAGGCGAACGGTGCAGCGCCCAGACCAGTGCGTGTTCACGCCCCCCCGATCCGACGACGAGTAGTTTCACCTCACCTGCTGCCTTTCTACCGTGCCGCAACGTTGCAGCTCTCGCGGCAAAAAGCCCCCTGCCTTTTGCTCAAAGGGGTACTCCCCCGAGAAACAGGCCGTGCAAAAGCGCCCCAGGGGACGCCGCAGCGCCTCGATCATCCCCTCCAGGCTAAGGTAGCCGAGGGTATCAGCGCCGATCTCCCGCTCGATCTCCTGGACCGAGAGGCGATGGGCGATCAACTCATCATAGGTGGCCATGTCCACACCCATGAAGCATGGGTGCCGGATGGGCGGCGAGGAGATGCGCAGGTGCACCTCGCCCGCCCCGGCGCGCCGCAGCAGCTCCACCGTGGGCGCGCTGGTGTTGCCGCGCACGATGGAATCGTCCACCACCACCACCCGCTTGCCCACCAGCACCTGGGGCAGGGGGTTGAACTTGAGGGCCACCCCCGCCTGGCGCAGGCGATCGTCCGGCTGGATAAAGGTGCGCCCGATGTAGCGGTTCTTCATCAGCCCCTCGCTATAGGGGATGCCCGCCTCCTGGGCGTAGCCGATGGCCGCGGCGGTGGCCGAGTCGGGCACGCCGATCACCAGATCGGCATCCACGGGGTGCTCGCGGGCCAACTGG
>DCTX01000066.1:1821-13104 GCA_002329325.1 Anaerolineales bacterium UBA1429 | reverse complement strand
TAGATGTACTCAAAGATGCACAGGCTGGATTGCTCCGGCTCGCGGCCCCGCACCATGCGCATCCCCTGGTCGTTGATGATGACGATGGCCCCGGCGGGGATCTCCTGTATCTCGCGGGCGCCCACCGTCTCCAGGGCGCAGCTCTCCGAGGCCACCACCCAGCCGCCGTTCAGCCGCCCCATGCTGAGGGGGCGAAAGCCCCACGGGTCGCGCACGGCGATCAGGCTATCGCGGGTGAGGATCGTCAGCGAGTAGGCCCCCAGCGCCATGCTCATCATGTCGCGGATGCGGTCCTCCCAGGTATCCCCCTGGGCGCCCGCCAGCATCTGGATCATGACCTCGGAATCGCAGGAGGAGGCCAGGCCCACGCCGCGCTCGAACAGCTTCTGGCGGAGCTCTTCGGTGTTCACAAGGTTGCCGTTGTGGGCCAGGGCGATGGGGCCGAGGGCCGATTCCAGCAAGAACGGCCCGGCGCTCACCGGCCGCGAGGAGTCGGCGGTGGAGTAGCGGGTGTGGCCGATGGCGATGTGGCCCACCAGCGGGGCCAGGTTCGCCTCGTTAAAGACCTGGGAGACCAGGCCCATCTCCTTGTACAGCTTGGCGCCATACCCGTCGCTGACGGCGATGCCGGCGCTCTCCTGGCCGCGGTGCTGCAGCGCAAACAGGCCGAAGAAGGTGATGCGCGCCACGGCCTCGCCACGGGCAAAGATGCCAAACACGCCGCATGCCTCCTTGGGGCTATCGTCGAACCCTCTGCACGCCAATCCCGTCATGGTAGCCTCACCTGGTGGCTCTGCGTATCGCATCACGCCTCGCCCAACACGCGGTCATCGCGAATGATCTGCTCGGTCATCTGGGCCTGATAGGCCCGCACCCGCTCCCGGAGCGCCGGATCCGCCAGGGCCAATATCTTGGCCGCCGCCAGCGCCGCCGCGGCGGGCTCCAGCACCACCAGGGGAGCGACGCCGCCCGGCATGCGCAGCGAGGAGTAGATGTCGGCGCCGCCGTAGCTGGAGGAGTAGGGCGGGCAGGCGATGACCGGGCCGGTGACGTTGGCGTCGGCCATGCCGCTGAGGGCGTTGGAGCGGCCCGCTACGGTGATATAGACCACCGGCGCCCCCTCGGCCTCGATGCGCTCCAGCAGGTCCAGCAGATAGCGGGCGCTCTTGTGCGCCGAGGCGATGTGCCGCTCGGTCTCTAGGCCAAAGGCCTGGCAGGCAGAGACGATCTGCCCCACGTGCTCGAGGTCGCTTTTGGACCCCATGAGGATGACAACCCGAGAAGACATGCTTCCCAAACTCTCCTTACCCCTTGCCCATCTGACATTATACACGACCTGGCGCGGAGCCCAAGCCCCACGACCCGCGGCCCCGCCAGCCGGGCGCGCGCCCTACCCCAGCCGCACGATCCAGCGGCAATCGGGCGCGCCGCCCACAACGGTCTGCGTCAACTCGACCTGAGCGCTGCGGCCCAGCGCCCCCTCGAACAGGCCCTGCAGCCAGGCCCGAGAACAGTGGCAGAAGGTGGTCGAAAGCCCCTCGCCCGCCCCTTTGGCCAGGGAGCAGTAGCAGCGCTCGTAGCGCCCATAGATCACGTCGCCCTCGCGCTGCAGATGGCCCCCGCCCAGATGCTGCGCATTCATGGCCGCCACCCAGGCATCCAGGTCGCCCTCTGTCTTCCAGAGCCGGCGCGCCCGCGCCACGGTGCTCTTGGGCAGGCAGCGGCGCCCACACTCGGCCAGCACGGCGGCCCGCTGCGGCTCCTCCAGGTGAGCGTCCATGCTGGCCACCAGGTCCCGAATCCAGCGATGCGCTCTCGCCATAGCCCCCTCCTCGCAGAGGGCGCCCAGCCCCCCGCTAGTCCTCTTCGATGAACGCTGTGGTCATCTCGGCCACCCGCGCATAGTTGGCCAACACCTCGCGCAGACCGGCGTCGGTTACCTCGGGCAGGTTGCGATAGACCTGCTTGTCCAGCATCCGCGACTTGTCGCCGCCGGGCCAGATGCGCCACGAGTCGTTGTCGATCACGTCGGCCACCAGCAGGCGGCCATCGTCGCTGGCGCGACCGAACTCGATCTTGAGATCCACCAGGGTCACATCCTGCTTGGCCCAGGCGGCCTCCAGGATGTCGAACACGTGGCGGCCCGCCGCGCGCATCGTCTCGATCTCGGCGGCGTCGGCCAGCTCCATCTCCTGGATCTGCTCGTCGGTCACCAGGGGATCGTGGGCGGCGTCGTCCTTGCAAAAGAACTCGACCACCGTAGGCTCAAAGCGCGTGCCCTCGGCGATCTCGGGGTGGCGCCGCAGATACGAGCCGGTGGCGATGCGGCGCATGACCACCTCGAGGGGCACCATGGCGCAGCGGGTCACCAGGTTCACGTTGCCGCCCAGCATGCCGATATAGTGGGTGGCCACGCCCTCCTGCTCCAGCAGGTAAAAGACGTTGGAGGTGGTCAGGCAGGCCAGCTCGCCCTTGCCGGGCAGCTCGCTGCGCCGCGCCCCATCCCCGGCGGTCAGCCCATCCTTGTGCAGGATATAGACCACGTCCTCGCGCTCCGGATGCGCATAGATGATCTTGGTTTTGCCCTCGGCCAGCTTGGCCCCGAATGCTATCTTGTCGGCCATCGTCGCAGCTCCTTTCTGTACGGCGAATGGTCTCCAGAGAACGCTAGCGTTGCAGCGCCTGGCGCAGTGTGGCGCAAAACGCCCGGCAGATGGCGGGCGCCTGGCCCGCGTCGGCGCCCTGGCGCATGATGCGGCGCACCGCCTCGCCCGAGAGGTACGCATTCACGGCCTCATCGGCGGCCAGCCGCCCGATCAGCGGGTTCGGCTTGCCGGCCTGCATGGCCTCCCAGGCGGCCATGCAATGGGCGCGGATCAGCTCGTGCATCGCCTGGCGGTCGGCCCCCGCCTTGACCAGCGCCATCAGCAGGGGCTCAGTGGCGGCAAAGGGCCCATAGGTGGCCAGATTGCGGGCGCTGGCCTCGCGGCCCAGGCGCAGCCCCTTGACGATGCGGGTGAGGCGCCGCAGCAGATCGTCAACCGCCAGGAACGCCTCGGGCAGCGCCACGCGCCGGTTGGCCGAATCGTCCAGGGTGCGCTCCAGCATCGAGAGGGAGGCGTTATCCCAGGCCACCCGGGGCAACGCGGCCACATAGCGCGCCAGCGAGCAGATGCTCTCCGAGTTGATCGGGTTCCGCTTGAAGGGCATCGCCGAAGAACCCACCTGCTGGCTGCCAAAGGGCTCGCTCATCTCGCCGAACAGGGGCGATTGCAGCAGGCGCAGGTCCAGGGCGAATTTGTGGGCCGATTGGGCGATCCCCGCCAGCAGGCTCAGCAGCGCGAAATCCATCTTGCGCGGATAGGTCTGGGTGCTGACGGGCACGGCCTCGAGGCCGAGCCGGGCCATCACCCGCGCCTCCATCTCCTCCGGGGTCATCTCGCTCTCGGCCAGCAGGTGCGCGTAGGAGGCCGACGTGCCGACGGCCCCCTTGAAGCCCTTGCCCCGCACGTGGAACCCATCCAGCCCCTCCAGGTCGGCCAAGAAGTCATAGGCGTACTGGCACAGGCGATAGCCTACGGTCGTCGGCTCGGCGGGCTGGATGTGGGTGTAGGCCATGACCACGGTATCGGCCTCGGCCTCGATCCGCTCCGCCAGGGCCTCCAGCAGCGCCACCAGGCGGGTCCGCACCAGGGCCAGGGCGTCACGGATGCGCAGGGCATCGGCGTTGTCCTCCACGTCCATGCTGGTGGCGCCCAGATGGATGACGCCGCCCCCCACGGGGCTCTGCTCGGCATAGGCCCGCACCTCGGCCATCAGGTCGTGGTGCAGGGCCCGCTCGATCTCCTGGGCGCGCTCCCAATCCACCTCGTCCTGGTGGACCCGCAGGTCTGCCACCTGGGCCTCTGTCACCAGCCCGGCCTCGGCCTGCACCTCGGCCAGGGCCACCCAGATGCGCCGCCAGAGCCGTCGCGTGTGCATCTGCGAAAAGAGGGCCCGCATCTCGTCGCTGCCATAGCGCCAGGTAAAGGGCGAGAGAAAGGTCTCGTGGCTATAGTTCATCATTCCGCTGCTACCTCTCGGAATAGCTTGGGAGGCGCGACGCCATCCATCTAGGCAAAGCCGGCCGCCGCCCGCACCCCGTTGGCGAAGAGCGCCAGCCCCAGGCCGCCCTGCGCCCCCCGGGTCCAGCGTGGATGCTGATAGGGCGTGATGTGATCCTCCGGGTGGGGCATCAGGCCGAACACGTTGCCGGCGGCGTTGCACAGCCCCGCGATGTCATCCACCGAGCCGTTGGGATTGTAGGGATAGGGGGCCGCCTCCAGCAGCTCGACCCCGCTACCGGCCAGGTCCATCTCGGCCGGGTCCATGGGCGCCACGTACTGCAGGGCCACCAGGCCGCCCTGCCAGAGGGACCGGCGCGTCGCCTCATCGGGGACGGCCAGCCGCCCCTCGCCGTGGGCCACCGGGCAGAGAATGTCCTCCGCCAACCCCCGGGTGAAAAGGCACGGGCTCTCTGCCCTGGCCCGCAGCCGCACCCAGCGGCACTCGAAATGGCCGCGCCGGTTGAACGTCAAGCTCACCCGTTGCTGGGGCGCCGGGCCGGGCAGGTAGCCCGCCTTGACCAGCGCCTGGAACCCGTTGCAGATGCCCATCACGGGCTTGCCCGCCGCCACAAAGGCGTCCAGCTCCTGGCGGAAGCGGTGATAGAGATCATTGGCCCACAGGCGCCCGGCCCCCAGGTCGTCGCCGTAGGAGAAACCGCCGGGGATGACCAGCATCTGATAATCGCCCAGGCGATGGTGACCGCCGTTCAGGCTGTTCATGTGCACGATCTCGGGCGCTCCGCCCGCCGCCTCGCAAGCCAGGGCCGCCTCGCGGTCGCGGTTGGTGCCGGGGGCGTGCAGGATCAGGATGCGCGGCTGGCTCATCGCTCCCCCTCCTGGTCGTCGTCATCTTCCAGAATGTGGCCGCGCCAGGCCCGCTCCAGGGCCTCCACGGGCAGGGCAAAGAGCAGTTCGTCGTCCACGGCGCTGTGCACCACCAGATCGGGCGCTGCCAGGACATTGCCCACCTGGGCGCAGGGCAGCCCATCCGTGAGGGCCTCGAACGCCTCGGCATGCTCCTCGGCCACCTCCACCAGGTAGCGCCCGTTGGATTCGGCGTAGAGCAGCCAGTCGTCCAGGGGGATCAGGCCGTTGGGCGCGGGCGCATTGGCCAGGAACAGGCTGGCGCCCAGCTCGCCGGAGAAGGCCATCTCCGCCAGGGCCAGGGCCAGGCCGCCTTCGGAGCAATCATGGCAGGCGGCCACCAGCCCCTGGCGCATGGCCGCGTGCAGGGCGCGGGCGGCGGCAGGCCCTTGCTCGGCCAGGCCGGGCGGCCGGCACCCCGCCAGCCCGCGGGCCTGGGCGTACAGGCTGCCGCCCAGCTCGGGCCGCGTCAGCCCCAGCAGGTAGAGACGGTCGCCCGCCCGCTTGAGGTCGGCGGTGCAGGCCTGGCGCACATCCGGCACAATGCCCAGGGACGAGATCAGCAGCGAGGGCGGGATGGCCACCTGCGCGCCGCTGGCGCTATCGGTGTACTCGTTGTTCAGCGAGTCCTTGCCAGAGATGAAGGGCGTGCCATAGTGCAGGGCGCCGACGTAGCAGCCCTTGAGGGCCCGCACCAGGCTCCCCAACCGGTCCGGATAGGCCGGGTTGCCCCAGCAGAAGTTGTCCAGAATCGCGGTCTGCTGCGGGTCGGCCCCGACGCAGACCACGTTGCGCACCGCCTCGTCAATGGCCGATACGGCCATGGCGTAGGGATCCACGGCGCCGTAGGCCGGGTTGAAGGCGGCCCCCAGGGCAAAGCCCTGCCAGGCCTCGTGGGTATCCAGCGGGCGGATCACCGTGGCATCGCCGGGGCCGTGGGCGCGGGCCCCCACCAGGGGCTTGACCAGGGTGCCGCCCTGCACCTCATGGTCGTAGCGGCGGATCACGTCTTCCTTGCTGCGCACGTTGGGCAGCGCGAGCATCTCCAGCAGGAGCTCGCCCAGGGCGTCCCCCGCCAGGGGCGCATCCAGGGCCTCCTGCTCCATAGGCGGCGCCACCCACTCGGCCGCCAGCCTGCGGCGCGGGATGCCCCCGTGCAGAAAGGCCATGTCGAGATCGGCCACCGTCTGGTCGGCATAGGTGAGGCGCAGGCGCCGGTCGCCGGTAAAGGCGCCGATGACCGTCATCTCGACGGAGCGGGCCTCGCAGATCGCCCGCAAGCGCGCCTCGTTCTCCGGCGGCACGGCGAGCACCATGCGCTCCTGGGCCTCAGAGACCCAGATCTCCCAGGGCTGCAGCCCCATGTACTTGAGGGGCACCCGCTCCAGGGCCACGGCGGCCCCGATCGCCTCGCCCATCTCGCTGACGGCGGAGGAGAGCCCCCCCGCGCCGCAATCGGTGACGGCGTGGTAGAGCCCCTCGTCGCGGGCCACCAGCAGGGCATCCAGGGCCATCTTCTCCGTGATGGGGTTGCCGATCTGGACGGCCCCGCCCGAGGTCTCGCCGGTGGTGTCGTTGAGTTCGATGGAGGAAAAGGTGGCGCCGTGGAGGCCATCCCGCCCCGTGCGCCCGCCGATCACCACCACCAGGTCGCCCGGCAGCGCCTGCCGGGGGTGGGCGCCTGCCGGGGCGATGCCAGCACAGCCGCAATACACCAGCGGGTTGCCCGTATAGCCCGGGTCAAAGTAGATGCTCCCGTTCACGGTGGGGATGCCCATCTTGTTGCCATAGTCCTCGATGCCGTGCACCACGCCGTTGTAGAGGCGGCGGGGATGCAGCACGCCGCCGGGCAGCGTGGCGGGGTCGGCGTCCAGGGGGCCAAAGCAGAGCACGTCGGTATTGGCGATGGGCCGGGCGCTGACGCCCATGATATCGCGCACCACGCCGCCCACGCCCGTGTTGGCGCCACCAAAGGGCTCTAGCGCCGAGGGGTGGTTGTGGGTCTCCACCTTGAACGAGAGCTCGTGATCGCCAAAGGCCACGATGCCCGCGTTGTCCACAAAGGCCGAGCGCACCCAGGGAGCGGCGATCTCCTCGGTGGCCGCCCGCAGGTAGGTGCGCAGCAAGCCATCTATCTCTTCCACCGTCTCGCCCTCGGGCGTGATCTCGCGGTAGGTCACCTGGGCGCGAAAGGTCTTGTGGACGCAGTGCTCCGACCAGGTCTGGGCCAGGCTCTCCAGCTCCACATCCGTCGGCTCGCGGCCCTCCTGTCGGTAGTACTCCTGGATGGCGCGCATCTCGGCCAGGTCCAGGGAGAGCAGCCGGTCGCGGGAGAGGGCCAGGAGCGCCGTATCGCCCAGGGTCGTGAGGGGCACCGTCTCGGCGCGGATCTCGGCAGGGGGCGCCTCGAACCCCACGTGGGGCGTGAGCTGGCCCACCTGATAGTACTGGATGATCTCGTTGTAGAGCAGGCGCTCGGCGATGGCCCGCACGTCCTGGTCCGAGAGAGCGCCCCACAGCAGATAGCTCTCGGCGCTGGCGGCGGCCAGCTCGGGCAGGCCCAGCAGGCGCGCCCGCGCCACGATGTTGGCGGCCACGCTATCGGTGACGCCCTGCAGCAGGCCCACCTCCACGCGCACGGCGCCCTCGGGCGTGCCCACAGGCGCCTCGGCGGCGCCCCACACGGCCTGTTGGGTGACCGGGTCCGCCAGCAGCTCGTCGCACAGCAAACGTATCTGCTCCGGCGTCAGCTCGCCCCGCAGGAAATAGAGGGCCGAGCGCTCGACGCGTCGCACGCCCCGGATCCCCAGGGCGCGGATATCGTCCAGCAGAAAGCCCGGCGGCGTTTCCCCGGCGCGGGGAATGACCTCGATGCGATAGATCGTCTCCACAGCTCCCTCACGCTTCCTCAGGGCTGAAACTGGTAGTTGGGCGCCTCTTTGGTCACCAGCACGCTATGGGGATGGCTCTCGATGTACCCGGCGTTGGTGATGCGCACGAACTTGGCCCGCTTGTGCAGGTCGGCCAGGTCGCTGGCCCCCACATAGCCCATGCCAGAGCGCAGGCCTCCCACGAGCTGGAACACCGCCTCGCTCAGGCTGCCGCGGTACGCCACCCGCGCCTCGATCCCTTCCGGCACCAGCTTGCCAGAGCTGCGCGTCGCGATGCGCTGCTGGCCGGTGGCATAGCGGTCGCGGCCGTATCCGGCGCGCATGGCCCCCACCGAGCCCATGCCGCGATACTCCTTGAAGCGTCGCCCCTCATAGATCACCAGCTCGCCGGGGCTTTCGTCCACGCCCGCCAGCAGGTTGCCTAGCATGACGGCGCTGGCGCCGGCGGCCAACGCCTTGACGATGTCGCCCGAATAGCGGATGCCGCCATCGGCGACGATGGGGATGCCAAACTCGGCGGCGACTTCGGCGCAATCCATGATGGCGGTGAGCTGGGGCATGCCCGCGCCCGCCACAATGCGCGTGGTGCAGATCGAGGCGGCGCCCACGCCCACCTTGATGATCTCGGCGCCGGCGCGGATCAGGTCGCGGGTGCCCTCGGCGGTGACCACATTGCCCGCCGAGATCGAGACCTCAGGGAAGGCCTCCTTGAGCCGCGAGGCGGCGCGGATCACCATGCTGCTGTGGCCGTGGGAGGTATCCAGCGAGAGCAGGTCGGCGCCGGCGCGCACCAGGGCCTCGGCGCGGGTCATCATCTCATCGCCCACGCCCAGGGCGGCGCCCACCAGCAGCCGTCCACCCGCATCCACGGCGGCGTTGGGGTAATCGCGCTTCTTCTGGATATCCTTGACGGTGATCAGGCCCTTGAGGTTGAAGTGATCGTCCACCAGGGGGAGCTTTTCGATGCGGTGCTTCTGCAGGATATCCTGGGCCTCGTCCAGCGTGGTGCCCAGGGGCGCCACCACCAGGTTCTCCGAGGTCATGTACTCGGTCACCGGGCGGGCGTCATCCTCGGCGAAGCGGATGTCCCGGTTGGTCAGGATGCCCACGAGGCGGGTGCCCTCGGTGATGGGCACGCCCGAGATGTGATAGGTGGACATGATCTGCTTGGCGTCGCCCAGGGTAGCCGTGGGCGGCAGCGTGATGGGGTCCACGATCATGCCCGATTCGGAACGCTTGACCTTGTCCACCTCGGTGACCTGCTCCTCGATGGAGCAGTTGCGGTGGATGATGCCCAGGCCGCCCTCGCGCGCCAGGGCGATGGCCAGGCGCGCCTCGCTGACGGTGTCCATGGCTGCCGAAAGGATGGGCACGCTCAAACGTATGCGCGGCGTCAGGGTTACGGAGACATCCACGTCAGCCGGCAGGATCTCCGAGCGCCCGGGAATGAGCAGAACGTCATCAAAGGTGAGAGCTTCGGGCCATTTCTGTTCGTTGGTCGTCATCCGTCCTCCTCCACGAAAGCAAAGGTGCCTGCTCAGAGTGAGCAGGCAGCTTGCGAACCCCTAGATTGGCCATCGCAGAGCTACCAGATCCTGGCGCTCTGCGCCTACAGAGACCAAGGCGACCGGCACCCCCAGCAGCTCGGCGACCCGCCTACAGTAGGCCTGGGCCGTTTCGGGCAGTTCCTCCAGGGTGCGCGCCGCGTGAATGTCGTCCTCCCAGCCGGGCAGCGTCTCGTACTCTGCCGTCACGTGATCCAGCAGATCGGTGTCCACGGGGTATTCGTCGGTGAGTGTGCCATCGGGGAGCCGGTAGCCGGTGCAGATGCTCACCTCGTTCAGCCCGCTCAGCACGTCCAGGCGGGTGATCGCGATGCCGGTGTAGCCGTTGACCCGGGCCGAGTAGCGCAGGCTGACCATGTCGAGCCAGCCGCAGCGCCGCCGGCGCCCCGTGGTCGTGCCGTATTCGTTCCCCTGGGTCACGATCCAGTCGCCCACCTCGTCCGAAAGCTCGGTGGGGAAGGGTCCCGTGCCGACCCGTGAGGTGTACGCCTTGACCACGCCGATGATCTCGTCCACATCCAGGGGGCTGATGCCCGACCCCTGGCAGGCCCCGCCCGCCGTGGGCGAAGAGGAGGTGACAAAGGGATAGGTCCCATAGTCGATATCCAGCATGGTGGCCTGGGCGCCCTCCAGCATGACGTTCTTGCCGGCGGCCACGTACTCGCGGATCAGGCGGGTGGTATCGGTCACATAGCGGGCCAGGGCCTCGCGCGCGGGATCATAGGCCGAGACGATCTCCTCGACGGTGAACCCGGGGTGCCCGTAGACGCCCCGCAGCTCGGCGTTGACGCTCTCCAGAGCGCCCTCGACGCGCTCGGCAAAACGGGCGCGATCCAGCAGATCCTGCATGCGCAGCCCGCGCCGCATGTACTTGTCGGCATAGGCCGGACCGATGCCGCGCTTGGTGGTGCCCAGGGCCCTGGCGCCGCGCCGCTTTTCCTGCAGGCCGTCCAGCTCCAGGTGATAGGGCATCACCAGGTGCGCATTGGCGCTGATGTGCAGGTTGTCCGTCGAGATGCCCATGCTGCGTAGCATCTCGAGCTCCTCCACCAGGTCGGGCGGGGTGATGACCATGCCATGCGCCAGCACGGCGGCCACCTCGGGGCGGGTGATGCCAGAGGGCACCTGGTGCAGCTTGAGGGTGGTATCGCCCAGGACAATGGTATGCCCGGCGTTGGTCCCTCCCTGGTAGCGAACGACCATGGCGGCCCGTTCCGCCAGATGGTCCACGATCTTGCCCTTGCCTTCATCGCCCCATTGGGCGCCCAACACGATGGTAACCGGCATCCTTCCTCCTGGGCCAGGGGCCGCCACCCCCGGGGGTCGCGGCCGTGGTCGCGTGCTTTGGGTCGGTCAATAACGAAGAGGCGTCTCCCACAGGTGAGCGCCGAAGTATATCATCCGGTACTCGGGGGAGACGCCACTGTCTGAGCAGCATGATTCCGTTACTGCGCTCAGTATAGCATAGGTTGTGGGTAGCAGCAAGGAGAGCGGGCAAGCACAAACGAAGATCGGCCGCGCGATGCCCCTGGGGGCAGGCTCGCGCCCGCCCCCAGGTCAAGGTAGCTAGATCATATAGTCGCGCAGTTGGCGGCTGCGGCTCGGATGGCGCAGCCGGTCCAGCGCCTCGTGCTCGATCTGGCGGATGCGCTCGCGGGTGAGGCCGAACTTGCGCCCCACCTCTTCCAGCGTATAGCTGCGCCCGTCGTGCAGGCCGAAGCGAAGCTGCAGAATGCGCGCCTCGCGCGGCGAGAGGGTGGTCAACACATCGCCCAGCTTGTCTTGCAGCAGGGTGTGGTAGGCCGTATCCGAGGGCGTGGGCGCCTCGCGATCGGGGATAAAGCTGCCCAGCTCGCT
>DCTX01000066.1:0-1796 GCA_002329325.1 Anaerolineales bacterium UBA1429 | reverse complement strand
TGAGCATCCACTGCACCTTTTGCGCGGGCAGATCCAGCTCCTCGGCGATCTCCTCGGGCGTGGGCTGGCGGCCCCAATCCTGCTCGAGCTGCTGGGCCACCTGATACACCTTGCGGATGCGGTCGCTCAGGTGCACCGGCAGCCGGATGACACGGCCCTGGTCGGCCAGGGCGCGGGTGATGGACTGGCGAATCCACCAGGTGGCATAGGTGGAAAAGCGGTGGCCGCGATGATAGTCAAACTTTTCCACGGCCTTGATCAGGCCCAGGTTGCCTTCCTGAATCAGGTCCAGGAAGGGCACGCCCTGGCCCAGGTAGCGCTTGGCGATGCTCACCACTAGGCGCGTGTTGGCGCGGATCATGTGGGCCCGCGCCTCCTGGCCCCGCCTGACCACGAGATAGAGGTCATCCTTCTCGTACTCGGTCAGCGTGGCCGATTCCTTGTCCATGCGAAGCTGGGCCTCACGACCCTGCTCGTACTCGCGGGCCAGGCTGACCTCTTGCTCCGCCGTAAGGAGCGGCACTCGCGCCATCTCCTTGAGGTACAGGCTGATGGTATCGTCGCTGGCGATCTCGCTCAAAGGCGAGGGAGCGACCTCCTCTTCCTCGTTCTCCTCGGCGGCGGCCTCCTGCTCCACTTCCGGCTCGACCTCTCCCTCGGCAGCCTCGGGCTCGCCGTCGGAGTGATCCTTATAGAAGACCTGAATGCCTTCCTCGCTCAAGTAGATGAACAGATCCTCGAGCTGCTCGAGGTTGTCCTCCGCCTCGGGAAAGACCTCCATCAGGTCATCCAGGGTGACAAAACCCTGCTTTTCGGCCTTGGCCATCAACGGCTCAATGGCCGTCAAGGCCTTTTCGTCCAGTTCCGTGCTCATAGACTCTCGTATCCCCCATATCCCAATAGTATTCCAGGTACGGCAGGGCCCCCACCCTCCTCGCACCTGCTTTATCTCGTGATATCAGTCAGGTTCTATAGAAAAGCGCCGAGGCCAAGCCTTCGGCGGGAAAAGCCAGAGACCCGGATCTGCCTCAGGAAGCAGCCTCTGGCCGCCCCCCAGGCCGAACATTGCAGTAGCCTTTTCTCCTGGCTTCGCCCCGATTATAGCATACCGAACATTATATGTCAAGTATTTGGCGGTATTTCCTGCATTCTGAAGCAGCCTTTGCAGCCCACGTGCAGGATGCGCCCGGTTTGTCTCTCAGGCCATCACCTCTGCCCGACGGCAAAGAAGGGACGCTGCCCCGCGCGATGATCAGAAGGCGCGGCCTCAGCGTCGAGATACTAAAGAAACAGTATAACTAGGGAACGCGCAGTGTCAAGTGTTTTCTGTAGGCAAATATGCTGGTCGTAGCGCTGGCGCGTCCGCCGCGCCGGGAGGCCGCCCCTCTTTGCCTTGCGTTGACGCGCCATTTGCAGCCCGCTAACCATAGATGCCGCGGCATCGGCTATGCTATCTGCCGACGTGGCCGGCTTCGGCAGGCCGCTCCCTGCGCAGGCTGGCGGCCCGCCCTCACTCTCGCGGAGACGCCGCCGGATCCAAGGAGCCAGCGGCCTTCCACCCCTTGCCCGGCGAGCGCCCCGGCAAGTGTGCCGGGGCGTTCGCTTTGCCGCCGGTTCAGCTCGCCAAGAGAGCGCGGCTCAGGGCGTTGTGGCGCGCCACCAGGGCTGGCAGGTCCACCGTCTGCAACCGGCCATCCTCGATCACCACCCGACCGTTGATGACGCTCAGGGCCACGTATGGCGGCGTGCAAAAGACCAGGGCCGCCAGGGGGTCGGCCTGGGCGCCCGCCAGCGCG
>DCTX01000091.1 GCA_002329325.1 Anaerolineales bacterium UBA1429 | reverse complement strand
CGCCGATGACATGGATGGGGGCATCGGCGCTTTCGGAGTTGTCCTTTTCGCCGTTGCCGATGCCGGTGAACAGCGAGTGCTGGACGCTGATCTGGCCGTTGGCCAGCAGGATGCCCTTTTCCCAATCGGTGGTCTGCACGTCGCGGATGGTGACGTTGTCCAGCGAGAGGGTGCCTTCGCGCACCGTGATGCCGGCGCGGTTGTGGGCCCCCAGCAGGGCATCGCTGACCCGGTTGCGTCTGCCGGCGTTGCGCACGGTGACATAGGCCAGCTGCCCCTCGCCCGGGCCGCCGCCCGTGGCGTCAAACGATAGGCCGTTCCACTGGCCGGGGCTGCTATCGGCTACGCTGGTGAAGGTGATGGGGAGGGTGGGGGTGCCCAGGGCCACCAGCCGCCCTTCCACAACCAGATCATGGGGCACATTCCAGCTGCCGATGCCGCTGAAAACGGACACGCCAGGTTCGATGGTCAGGGTGACGGTGGCTGGCACGGTATAGTCCTCGCGGAACTCGTAGCCATCCATGATAGCCCCCGCAGGCAGCAGCGCGTTCTGGTGGCCCATCAGCGTGCCCGGGGCGAGGAGGATGCGGTCGTTCTCGTTGCCGCTGAGGATGCAGTCGCTCAGACTGATGGTGGTGAGGGGCCCCATGAGGATGATGGGCACGTCGGACTCGGCATATTCATCGCCTCCAATGGTCGTGAACAGCGTACCGGATAGGACGACCGTCGTGTCCGAGGCGATCAGGCCGTAGTCATGGCCGGCAAAGACGCTGGTGGCGAGCACGTCCCGCACGGTGGCGTTCTCCAGCGTCAGCACGCTGTTGCGAGCGGTGATGGCAGCGCGATGGCTCGCCCCCAACAGGCTGTCTGAGAGAGAGTTGCGGTTTCCGGCATAGCGCACCGTTGCGTACGAGAGATAGCCCACGCCGCCATCGAAGGCCAGACCGGACCACTGGGCAGTGCCCGTGTCTGCGGTGGAGGTGAAGGTGATGGGCTGCGACGCTGTGCCCAGGGCCTGCAGCTCTCCCTGCACGATGAGCGCAACGCTACTGGCGCCCTGCACCGTCGCGCCAGCCGTGACCGTTACCACCACGCCGGGGGCGATGGTCACATCGTTGGTGAGCACGTGAGCGCCATCTTCGGCGCACCAGAGTTGATCCGCCGAGATGACGCCTGTGTGCGGGCCGGGCACACAGGCTGCCTGCGCCGGCTGCGGGCCGCTATCCGCCAGGGCCTGCGAGAGCCCGACTGTCAGGAACAAGATCGCTACGCAAATGCCAACCTTAACCCACCGACCCAGATGCAAGGTCTCACCCATCATGCTGCTCTCCTTGTGATTGGCCAGGGCACGCTTGTGCGCCCCCGCACGCTTCCTCCGCTGTCTCGCCAGCCTGACCCGCGTTGGCGACGATACGCTCGATCTGATCGAGCAGCGCCGCGCCGTCCTCAAAGGCGAACTGGTCGCCATTGGCCACAGAAGTCATGATGCCCTGCAACAGGCGGCTGTGAGCGCTATCCTGCAGGATCTTGATGACGAAGGTATGTATCATGCGCATCCGCCGACCTCTCGGCTGTAGACGAGGCCCGCACGCAGCCCAGGGCGCGCGCCGGCTCAGCGGCTCTCTGCGCTATTCTAGCAAGGGGGACTGACAGAAAACTGACTCTAGAGTAGGGAGTGATAGAGGCGCTGCAATTCGGCTTGAGGCTCAATGCCCAGCTCTTCGGCGAGGCTATCCGCCAGCCTGCGATAGAGACGGATCGCCCGCAGCCGGTCCTTGAGGCGGACGCATGCCTGCATGGCCAGGAGGGTGGCCTCTTCTTGCCAGGGCTCGAGGTCGAGTGCCCGCAGGCTGGCGGCCAGGGCGCCCTGGTCCTCGCCGGTGGCCGCTAGCTGGCGCGCCAAGGCCAGGGCGGCGCGCAATGCCTGTTGCCTCAGGCGCTCGCGCGGTGCCGCCGCCCAATCGGCGTACAGGTCGGTGGGATACAGGTCGCCCCGGTAGATCTCTAGCGCGGCAGACCAGTTCTGGGCCTGGATGCTGGTCTGAAAGGCCTCGAAATCCACCCAGGTGCCGGGCGGCAGGAGCAGGGTTACGCAGCCCTGGCTCACGCTGAGATAGCGCGAGGGGAACTTGTCCGGCAGGTCGGCCTCCAGGGCGCGGCGCAGCGCCGAGGTCGCGCGGTGAAAGAGGTCCGTGGCAGTGCCCGGGGGCGATTGGGGCCAGAGGGCGGCGATGATCTGCTCCCGCGGCAGGCTCCTGCCGGGGCTGATCAGCAGCAGGCGAAAGAGCTCGCCGGCCCGCCGCTGCCAGCCGCTCTCGGCCAACGCCAGCCGGCCTTGCTGCACGGCAAACGCGCCCAGCGTTCGGATACGGAGGGGCAGAGGAGGGGTGCTGGCCAACTGCTCCAGGAGTCTCCTGGATGCAACGGCGACCTCGTCGGCGGGGCTATTGAGGAAGGCGCTCAAGAGGGGCAGGGCCAGGGATCGCTCCCGCTCCAGCAGGAAGCCATACCCCCCGGCCACGATGTGGGTCACGGCCTCGATCCAGACGGCCTCGGCCTCGGCGCGGTGCTGCTGGTAGAGGAGCCCGGATAGCAGGAGCTGGGCGCGGGCCAGGTCGTAGCGCGCCGACATGCCCACGAACAGGGCGATGGCGGCCTGCAGGTCCTCCTCGGCGGCCGGCAGGTCGGCGAGCTGCCAGGCGGCGCGCCCCCGCTCCACCAGCGCGAGCCCCTGCAGGTCCTGCCCCTCGTGCTGCGCCATGCGCACGGCGTCGTTGGCCCACTCGTGGGCGTTGGCCGCCTCGCCCAGCAGCAGATGGCAACGGCTGAGGCCCACCCGCAGCTCCACGTGCAGCCCCGGATCGCCCAGGAGCTCGGCCAGACCCCGGGCGCTCGTGAACCACTCCAGGGCCTCGCGCGGATCGTCGTTGCCCAGGGCGATGTCGCCCCGCAAGCAGTAGTAGTAGCCCTCGGCCAGCGAGTTGGGCGGGGCATGCTCCCGCAGCCGGGCCGATAGGGCGAGAGCGGTCTCAGCATCGCCGGTGAGCCAGCGGGCTCCGGCCATGGTCAAGAGGGGCAGCCAGAGTTCGTCATAGAGCCCCTCGCGCTCGGCCAGGGCCAGGGACTCGGCGTCGGCGGCAAAGGCCAGCTCGAACTGGCCGCGGGGCAGATAGACGCAGGCGGATAGGCTGTGCAGGCAGCGGTGCAGGATGTAGGCGAGGTCCAACTGGCGGGCCTGGTCAATGGCCTGAAAGTAGCGCTGCTCTGCGCCCGTCAGGTCGCCCTGTTCGTGGGCGCAATCGCCCAGGGTCTTGAGCGCCCGGGCGCGGGCCACCGAGAGGGATTCCGCCACGGCCAGCGCCTCTGCGGCGAGCTCTTGAGCCCGCGCGTGGTGCCCAAGGCGATTGTGCATGTAGGCCAGGCAGGCCAGCGCCGCGGCGTGCGGCTCGGCGCCCCCGTTCGACCGGGCAGCGGCCAATGCGTCCCGCGCCTGGCGCAAGGCCTGTCCGATCTTGCCAACCCGCTCTAGCGCATAGCATTCTTCCAGGATCTGATCGTCCTGGGGGATAGGAGAGGCTATGTCGCTCATCCGTTGGCGCGCTCGTTTCTCTCGTGGGGCAGGGCACGTCCTAAGGATGGCCGCGCAGCAGTTCACCAAATGGGCCCGAACACGCACAGCTTCTGGCGAGTGCCCCTGATCTACCCTGCTAGTGTAGTAACGTGGGCAAGGCGCGTCAACCACTTCTCTGCGCGGTGTCATTCATCAATGATAATGT
>DCTX01000083.1 GCA_002329325.1 Anaerolineales bacterium UBA1429 | reverse complement strand
ATCTGCTGCTCGCCGCCGGAGAGGGTGCCGCCAAGCTGCTGGCGCCGTTCCTCCAGGCGGGGGAAGCTCTTGAAGACGCGCTCCATGGAGCTGCGGATCTCGTTCTTGTCTTTGCGCGTATAGGCCCCCATCTCCAGGTTCTCCAGCACGGTCAGCCGGGAGAAGATCTGACGCCCCTCGGGCACCTGCGAGATGCCCATGGAGACGATCCGCTCGGGGGAGACGCGGGTGATGCTTTGCCCCTGGTACAGGATATCGCCCTGTACCGGGCGCAGCAACCCCGAGATGGTGCGCAAGGTGGTGGACTTGCCGGCGCCGTTGGCGCCGATCAACGTCACGATCTCACCCGCCTCGATATGGAACGAGATGCCCTGGATCGCGTGGATGGCGCCGTAGGCTACATGCAGGTTGTCGACTTGCAGCAGGGGCATCTCTACAGCTCCCTTCCCTGGGCGCGGCCAAGGTACGCCACGATCACGTCCTCGTTGGTGCGGATCTGCTCCGAGGTGCCCCTGGCGATCACCTGGCCAAAGTCCATTACGGTAATCCACTCGCAGATGCCCATCACCACGCGCATCTGGTGCTCGATCAGCAGGATGGTCAGATCGAACTCGTCATGGATGAAGCGGATCAGCTCCATGAGCGTCTCCACCTCGTTGGGGTTCATGCCCGCGGCGGGCTCATCCAGCAAGAGGAGCTTGGGATGGGCGGCCAGGGCCCGGGCGATCTCCAGCCGGCGCTGCTCGCCATAGGGCAGGTTGCGGGCCAGCTCCGTCTGCCGATCCTGCAGGCCAAAGACGGCCAGGAAATCCTGGGCGCGCTCGGTCAACTGGCGCTCCTGGCGCCCAAAGCGACCGAGCCGCGTGATCGCCTCCAGAAGGTTGTAGCCCGCATGGGCATGGTAGGCGATGCGCACGTTGTCCAGCACCGAGAGGTTCTGGAACAGACGGATATTCTGAAAGGTGCGGGCGATGCCGCGCCGCGTGATGCGATGGGGCGGCAAATCGCCCAACTCCTGCCCCTCGAACACGATCCGGCCTTCCGTGGGCGTGTAGACCCCGGTGATCATATTAAAGACCGTGGTCTTGCCCGCGCCGTTGGGGCCGATCAGGCCGTACAGGCCGTGATAGGGCACGTCCATGGTGAAATCCGAGACGGCGCGGAGCCCGCCAAAGACCTTGGACAGATTCTGGATATCCAGGACGCGCTCTTCCGGCGGCGTGAAGGAGGTATAGCTCCCGGCGCTCTTGGTCAGTAGTTCCATCTATGCGTCCTTACTCTGGGTGGCTGCAGAAGCGCGAGGCGTCCGATTCGGGATGGGGATGTCGCGCTCGGGCGGCAGGGGCGCGCGGAGCCAGCCCCACTCGCTCGTGCCCATGATCCCCTGGGAGCGCAGCAACATGACCAACAGCAGGATGATGGGATAGATGACAAACCGCCAATCCTCAAAGCCCTGCGGCAGGAACACGCGCAGCTCCTCGATCAGCACCACCACGCCCACAGCAGCCAGAACGGTGCCCGTCATGCTGCCGAGGCCCCCCAACACGATGATGATCAGCGGGTCGAACCCTTTGATGATGTTAAAGGTGCTGGGATGCAAAAAGCCGTACAGGTGCGCATAGAGCGCGCCGCCGACGCCGGCGAACAGGCCGCCGATGGTAAAGGCCAGGGTCTTGAGCTGGTTCACGTCCACACCCATCGTCTGGGCGGCGATCTCGTCCTCGCGCACCGAGATGACGGCCCTGCCATGGCTGGAGCGCAACAGGTTGCGCAGCAACACCAGCAGCAGGACAAACACGCCCATCACCCATGACCAGTTGGTCCAGACCGGGATGCCCACCATGCCACGGGCGCCCTTCATCGTCTCGATCACCAGGTCCGAGTTCTGCAGGGCGGTGTAGATCATGATGGCAAAGCCCAAGGTGGCGATGCCGAAATAGTCCGAGCCCAGGCGCAGCAGAGGTAGACCCACCAGGTAGGCCACCAGCGCCGCCAGTGTGCCGCCGTTCAGAATGGCGAGGGCGAACACAATGTTCTTGCCGATCTCTTTGGGCAGGGCAACCATCATGGCGCTGAGGCCCTTGTCGAGCACCAGGTGCAAGCCCTGAGCCCCCACGATCGCCAGGCCCACGATCACGGCGACGGCGACCAAGATGGGCAGGGTGCTCACCACCTGCACCTCGTGCGGCTTGAGATACGCCGCTGTGCGCGAGGCGATCATCCGGCGCAGGCGATCCAGGCGGATGAGGCGAATGCATACCATAACCAGCACGACGCCGATCTGCGCGGCCATCATCCAGGAGAGGGCGCCCGCCTTGGTACCGCTCCACCCCGAGACATAGTCCTTGGTGATGAGAGCGGAGCCATAGGCGCCGATGGCGTAAAAGCCAATGTGCCCCAGGGAAAACTGGCCGTTAAAGCCATAGATCAGGTTCAGCCCCAGCGCCGAGATCGCCGTGATCAGGGCGATCTGGAACACCTGATACCGGTAGGCGGAGATGCTGCCCGTGCTCTTGGCGATCAGAACGCCCAAGAAGATGACCAGGCCTACGGCCAGCGTAGGGATCCAGGACGGCAAAGAGAGTTTCTTCATGCTCAGTGCTCCTCCTAGACCTTCTCTGCCTGGGGTTCGCCAAAGATGCCGGTGGGCTTGACCAGGAACACAAGGATTAGAATGAGGAAAGCGATCAGGTCACGCAAGCGAGAGCCCATGGGCATGAAACTGACCACCAGCACATCCGTGGTGCCCATCAGCAGAGAGCCCACAAAGGCGCCCGGGATGCTGCCGATGCCCCCCAGCACGGCAGCCACAAAAGCCTTGAGGCCGGGCATGATGCCCATGAAGGTCAGGATCTGGGGGAAGGCGATGGCATAGAGCACGCCTGCGGCGCCGGCCAGGGCCGCGCCGAGGGCGAAGGTGAACGAGATCACCGCGTCCACATTGATCCCCATCAGGCGGGCGGCCGGCTTGTCCAGAGCGGTAGCGCGCATGGCCTTGCCGATCTTGGTGCGTCGGATGATGAATTGCAGCGAGAGCAGCAGCGCCAAGGTAATGCCGACGATAATGACGGTGATGTTGGAGATCAGCACGCCACCGATATCCCAGACGACGACGTTGAAGGGCCGCTGGTAGGTGATAAAGTCGGCGCTAAAGACAAAGCGCAAGGCCGTAAAGTACTCGAGGAAGAACGAGACGCCGATGGCGGTGATCAGCGAGGCGATGCGGGGGGCGTTGCGCAGCGGCTTGTAGGCCACCCGCTCGATCACCACGTTCAGGACGGTGCACACCAGCATGGCCAGCAGGATGGCCGGCACAAAGGACCAGCCATAGCGGGTGATGGCGTAAAAGCTGGTGAAGGAGCCCACCATAAAGACGTCGCCATGGGCAAAGTTGATCAGGCGCACGATGCCATACACCATCGTGTAGCCCAGGGCGATGAGGGCATACATAAAGCCCAAGCGCAGGCCATCGATGACGGCCTGGATGAAAAACACGGGGCCGTTCAGACGGACGAGAGCAACGATCCCCCACAGAAGGCCGACTGCCAGGGCTGCGTAGATAGCCCAGACCAGACAGCGCAGGCTGATCTTCTCAAGCGATATCCTCATGCGATCCCCTTGGTACAAGTCGAGACGGGACAGCCAGATCCCGTAGGAGGAGCTTGCGGTCTTCTCCTCGCACACCGCCGCACGCGCGTTGTCCGGCAGTTCCCTTTAGGCGGCGCCGCCTGTTGGCAGACAGCAGTGAACAGCAAAAGGGGAGAGCAACCGAGGTTGCTCTCCCCTTTGAGAGCCGGGTTACGGCGCTACAAAGCGATAGAAGACCTTCTCACCGTTCTCGATCTTGACGATAGCGGCCTTCTTGACCGGATCGCCAAACTCGTTGAAGGTGATGTCGCCAGAGACACCCTCGAACTGGATGTTGGCCATCTTCTCGCGGACCACGGCGGGATCATCCACACCGGCCTCGGCGATGGACTGCAGCAGGATGTGAGCAGCGTCATAGGCCAGGGTCGCCAGAGCATCGGGCTCGGCGCCGTACTTGGCCGCGTACTGCTGCACAAAGTTCTGCACCAGCGGACGCGGGTCAGCGGGCGAGTAGTGGTTGGAGAAGTAGCCGCCCTCAAAGAGATCGTTCTCGAGTTCGGGCGAATCCCAGCCGTCGGCGCCCAACAGGATCGCGTCGATGCCGCGCTCTTTGATCTGCGCAGCGATCAGGTTGTTCTTGGCATAGTAGTCGGGCAGGAAGATCACGTCAGGATCTGCCGCGGCCACCTTGCCCAGAATAGCCGAAAAGTCGGTATCATCCTTGTTGTACGCCTCGTACACGGGCACGGTGCCGCCCATCTCCTCAAACGAGGCCTGGAAGTACTCGGCCAAGCCCTTGACATAGTCGTTTCCGACGTCAAAGAGGATCGCGGCGCTCTCAGCACCCAGCTCGCGAGCCAGGCTGGCGACCACCTCGCCCTGGAACGGGTCGAGGAAGCATGCCCGGAAGACGTACTCTTTGTTGCTGCCGTCCTCATTGATGGTCACGGCGGGGTTGGTCGAGGTGGGCGAGATCTGCAGAACGCCCTGGGCCTCGGCGATCTCGGATACGGGGATCGAGGCGCTCGAGCACACTTCACCGATGATGTAGTGGACTCCGTCCTCAAAGATCACCTTGTTGGCCGCGTTGGCAGCTTCCTGCGCGTCGCAGCGCGAGTCCTCGATCACGGCCTCGATGTTCCAACCGTCCGCAATAGCTTCGTCAAAAGCCATCAGGACGCCATCACGTGTCGATTCGCCAAAGGTCTTGACGTCACCACTCAGGGGCGCCAGGATGGCGATCTTGATCGGCTGGTCCGTGGCGGGTGCTTCTTCCTGTTGTTCCTTTGCGCACCCGATGGCCAGCAGCGACACAGCCAATAGAACCGTCAGCAACATTCCCCATTTGGACTTCATCTTGTGCTCCTCCTTAGAACATGAGCCAAACGATCCGTCGCGACACGAACGGGGATGGCAACCCCTCGCCCTTCGTTGGGTCAAAGCCTCGTTGCTTTCGGTTCTAGGTACTGCCTTCAGAGCCCTCCTGATGCTACACTTTCTGAAGGGTACACACCGTCGGGCATTATAGCACAAAAGCAAGTGTACCATAAAACATTCGGCCGCTGGGGCCCGTCATGTGCGCCCGCGTCTATTCGGTGGGAGAGGCCAGCTCGCCGGCCGAGATCCACCGGGCATAGATCTGATCGTACTCGCCCGAATCCATGACCTTCTGCAGGCCTTCGTTGAACATCTCGATGAACTCTGCATTCTGGCCCTTGTTGACCAGGGCGCCGTACTCTTCATCGGTGATGGCATCGCCCACGATCTTGAGGCGGCCGGCGAACTGGGTCGAAAGCAGGGCATAGTCGGCGGCCACGGGGGTATCCACCACCACGGCGTCGATGTTGCCGCTCACCAGATCCAGCAGCGCCAGGTCGGCCGAGTCGTATTCCTTGAGGGTTGCCCCGGCGATATCCTGCACGGCAAAAGCGCCGGTGGTGCCGATCTGCGCGCCCACGGTGCGCCCGGAGAGATCATCCGGCCCCTGGATCTCGCTCTCATCGGCGCGCACGACGATGGCCTGACCGGCATTGATGTACGGATCGGTAAAGTCGTACTTTTCCTGGCGATCCGCACGGATCGTAACTGCCGACATGATCACGTCATAGTCGCCGCTCTCGAGCCCGGCAAAGATGCCGTCCCAGGCGGTGTTCTTGATCTCGAACTCGAATCCCATCTCATCGGCGATGGCCGTCAGGAGATCCACGTCAAAGCCGACGATCTCTTTGTTCTCGTCCACAAACTCCATCGGCGGGAAGGAGGCGTCCATGGCTACGACATAGACGTCATCTCCCGATCCGGCGGGCTGGGACGTGCAGGCGCTTGCCAGCAGCGACACAGCCAATAGAACGACCAACAGCGCTCCCCACTTGAACTTCATTGCGTGCTCCTCCTTGCTTACGAGCGAATTGCTCTATCTCTCCCCGAACGGAGACAGGCCCTCCGCCCCCTACTCCCTGAGTGCGGGGGCTTCTGCTCCGATCTGCATCCTCCGAGATCGAGTCAAACCGATACTCCCAAAGGGTACAGACTGTCCGGGATTATAGCACAAATACAAGTGCACCATAAAATGCACGTGCAATCGGCCTTGCTGCGACAGGGCGCGGCGCGCAGGCGGGATTTGTGGCCCTCGACGCGGCTGCTATAATGCAGACTCTGGCAGGCGCTGGCCTGCCGGATGACATTTAGCGGGGGGCCACACATGGGCTTGGGCGCTTACGGTTCGCTGTTGCTTCTGGGCGCGATCTGGGGCGCCTCTTTTCTTTTGATCAAGATCGGCCTCGCAGAGATGGGGCCGATGACCCTGGCCTTGCTGCGGGTGAGCCTTGGCGCCGTTGTCCTGGGGGCGATCCTGGCCGTGCGGCGCGAGCGCCTGCCGCGGGAGGGCCGCCTCTGGCTGCGCCTGGTGCTGATGGCGGCCCTGGGCATCGCCGTGCCCTTTGCGGCCATTAGCTGGGGCACTCAGCACATCGCCAGCAGCCTCTCGGCGATCCTGAACGCCGCCATGCCCCTGTTCACCTTCTGCATCGTGGCGCTCTCCGGCGGCGAGCCAGCCGGCCTACGCCGGCTGGTGGGCGTGCTGTTGGGGTTGAGCGGCATCCTGATCCTGGTGCTGCCCCAGTTGCTGCAGGGCGGCCTGCAGGCGACGGTGTTCGGGCAGTTGGCGGTGGTGGCGGCGGCCCTGAGCTATGCCCTGGCCGTGGTGTACGCCAACCGCCACCTGAAGAACCAATCGCCGCTGCATGTGTCCTTCGGCCAGCTCACCCTGGCGGCGCTGATGCTGGCGCCCCTGGCACTGATGGAGGATTCGTGGCGCGCCACGCTGACCTATCGCTCCATCGGGGCGGTGGCGGTGCTGGGCGTTCTGGGCACGGCCCTGGCCTACCTGATCTATTACCGGCTGATCCGCGAGGCAGGGGCGACCTTTACCTCGTTGGTGACCTACATCACGCCGGTGTTCGGCGTCTTTTGGGGGCGGCTGATCCTGAACGAGCGCCTGACCTGGAACGCCTTTGCGGCCCTGGGGCTGATCTTGAGCGGGCTGCTGCTGGTGCGGGGCAGGCCGGTGACGCCCAAAGCGGCGGCGCCCAAGGCGGCGGTGCCGGAACCGGCGGCCGCGGCGGAGGAGCGGGCGGGGTAGGGAGAGCCAAAGGGGCCAGGATAGCACCGGGCTGCATGGCCTAGCGGCGCGGCGCACGGGCCTAGCGTGGGGTTGTGCTGGTCCGGGTTCTGTCGGGCTCTAGCGCATCGTAAGCCGCCTTGGCCTCGGGGGCGGCCAGCAACCAGGCCTTGACCTCGTCATAAGGAACGCTGTTCCTTGCCATGCTGACTTTCCTTATGCCAAACGCCCAAATCAAAAGCGGCGGAGGCAATCTCACGGATCGCCCCCGCCGTCGTTCGTCGCCTAGCCCTAACCTACTCCCCCATCAACGCCTCATGCGCCTCGCGCAACTGCTCGCGGATGGGGATGTGCTGCGGGCACTTTTCTTCGCACAGCCCGCACTCCACGCAGGCATCGGCCCGCTGGCCGGAGACCCGCGTCCAGGCCTGGTAGGCCTGGCGGGCGGCGTCCCACAGGCCATAGACCCGGGCCTCGTTGTACTTGCCAAAGATGTAGGGGATGTTGACCCCCTGGGGGCAGGGCATGCAGTACTCGCAGCCGGTGCAGTAGAGATCGGCCATGGCCTTGAGGCGGGCCAATTGCGCCTGGATGGCCTGCCGCTCTTCATCCGAGAGGGTGCGGCCATCGGAGGCCACCGCCACGTTCTCTTGCACGTGCTGCATGGTGCTCATGCCCGAGAGGGCCACCGACACGTTGGGGTTCGAGAGCACAAAGCGCAAGGCCAGCTCGGGCACCCGCTCCACGCCTGGCACCAGGGCCTTGAGCACGTCGCTGTTGACGCCCAACCGCCCGCCGGCCACCGGCCCCATCACCACGATGCCGATGCCGCGCTCGTGGGCCAGGGCGATGCCCTCCTCCAGGCGCCGATCCAGCATGTTGTACTGCAGGGTGATGACGCTCACATAGCCGGTGTTGATCAGGTTGATCAGGTTCTCGTTGGTATCATGAAAGCTGGTGCCGATGTTGCGGATGAGGCCCTGATCCTTGGCCTTGCGCATGAGCTTGCTCAGGCGCGGCTCCACCGTCTTGACATAGCGCTCCCAGTTGATGCCGTGGTGATTGTAGATGTCGATGGCATCCACCTGCAGGCGCTCCAGGCTGTTCTCCAGGTGCTGCCACCAGACCTTCTCGTCCTCGTATTCGTGGTTCTTGGTCGAAACCACGATGCGATCGCGGTAGCCCTTGAGGGCCTCGCCCACGGCGCGCTGGCTATCCTCGTTGCAGTACCCTACAGCGGTGTCCACATAAGTGAGGCCGGCGTCAAAGGCGGCGTGCAGCATGGGGATGGCCAACTCGCGGTTCACCCGCGCATCCGCGCCCTCGCCCACCATGGGCAGGCGCATGGCGCCAAAGCCTAGCTGCGAGACCTTTAGCCCGGTGTTGCCCAGTTCGCGATAGATCACAGATTCCTCCTCGATAGAACAACGCATGTAGACGAAACCGAATACAACTATGATACCAGAGGGGGGCATTCGGGGCAAGCGGGGTGGTTGCTGGCGCGCCTTGCGCGCCCGGGGCGCGGCGTTGGCCCGCGCCCCGGGTGGCTATCGCCTGCGGCGGATCAGAGATCGGTATCCCGAAAACCGCGCACGACCTCGGCCGAGGCGGCTGCCGCACTGCAGGAGTACCCGTTGGGCGCCTCGCCTACGCCGGCGGTCTCCTTGCGGTTCACCTGCACCGAGCCGGTCAGCGTACCCCGCCAGCGGTTCGCATCCGGGGCCCACTCGCCCACGAACCGGGCCGTGAGGTGTTCCGTATACAGGCAGGCGCCGCCATCGCACGGGGCGCGGGTGAACACCACGTCCACATCCAGCGTGAGCCTGCCCTGGGCGTCCACGCTGCCCGAGCCGGTGGCCACCATGTGCTTGTCGCCCGTGGTCTTGTCGTAGGCCACAGTGGCTCTGCTGCCCTCCACCTGGACGGGAAACCCGGAGACGCGTGCCCAGGGGCCATAGCCCCCATCAAAGTGGGCGTCGCAGCCGCCATCGAACTTGGGATAGACGGTGAACATGCCGGTGGGCGCCGTCGTCTCTGCGACGCGCAGATCGAAGGTGATCCCATCGCGCCCGGAGGCGTTGGTCGCCTGAAGGAACAGTACATCGCCCGAGGCCAGGTGCAGCGACGCGGGCTTGTCGTACTCGATGACGAGAGGGCCGGCGATGACAGGCGAGAGCTTGTCGTCGCCCCGCAGCACCAGGGCGAAAACCCAGCCGCTCTCGCCGCCCAGCTTCTCGACCGTCACATCGCGTTCCTTCTGATTGCCAATGACCCATAGCTTGGAGGCGTAATAGTCCACCGACAGGATCTGGGTCTTTTCCTTCTCCTCGACCAGGAACTGGCTCGTCCTGGCCGCCACCTCGCCAGAGAGGCTGGCGACCGACGGCATGGGGCTGGTGGCATCAAACACAAAGTGCTGGGCATAGCGCACATACCAGAGGCCCAGCGGCGTGCCCGACTTGGTCGTGACGGCGGCGTCCAGCAGGTCCAGCGTACCATCGCCGCCCGCGGCCGCGTCCCACATCTCTGTGAAGGTCAGCGTGGGGATCTGGTCGCGCAGATAGGCGAGAAAGTGGGCGCTGGAATAATCATGGTAATCGTCGCGCGAGACGAGGGGCAGCTCCAGGTAGCGGGGCCGGATGTCGCTGCCCATGGTGCCCGTGCCGCCCCGGGAGGCCCAGGCCACCGCGCTAGAGGCATATTCCGCCGTCGCCTCCATCCACCAACGACGGCGTTCCATGGTGCGGGTGCCGAGCTGGTGCATCTGCACCACGTGAAAGAGCTCGTGGGCCGCCTGCTGCCGCAACAGGTTCTCATCGTGCCAGCTCTCCAGGGTCATGTGGATGACGCCGGAGAACGCCTCCGTGTAGGGGTCCGCATACTCGCCGATCGCGACATGGATGCGGCCGGCGGGCAGGGCGAACCCGGCCTGCTTGTAGGCGTCGTGGGCCGTGTTCATAAAGTTGCAGATATCCGACACGATGGCCGGCCAGCCCGACCACACCGGCTCTGACACGGGCCCGCTGTAGCTGGCGGCCGAGCCGCCCGTCACCGTCTGCTGATCGTAGGCCAGGGCAAAGGCATCGCCGCAATAGTGGGTTTCGTAGCCCCGCAACCATCGAAAGTAGGCCCATACAGAGAGATGGTCGGTGTGGACGATGAGGCGTTGGCGGGCCTCGTCCACCTGGGCGGGCACCGTCACCCAGGCGCCGCGCTCCTCGTCATAGAAGGCGACGGTGAGCTGGGCGTCGGCCGGCGCGTCGGCGTCGAGCTCGGAGGGATCATAGGCCAGCTCCAGGGTGAGGGGCTGAGAGAACTCGGCCTGATCGCCCAGTTGGATGCCATAGATGGCGAGGGCCTCGCGACTCTCGGGAGGGGCGGGCGCGCCCTGGCCGATCTCCGTCACGGTGAGGGTTGCCTCACCGGCCAGGAGGCCGCCGGGCAGGGTGATGGCGAGCTGCTCGCGAATGGCGATAGTCTGGTCCGCGGCGGAGGGCACGAGTTCCTGGGTGAGGAGCGCTTGCTCCTGAACGGCCGGGGGGTTGACTGCCTTCTGGCCCGGCGGGGCGTCGTCTCCGGCCGGCGGGCCCTGGCATGCGATGAGGGACGCGAGGACAGCGACGATGAGCAACCCGAGAGTACGCCTCAACATGGTGGCATCTCCTGCAGGCGGCATGCTCGACGAGTCCGTCGGCGAGGAGATTGTAGGGCCGTGCGGGGGCAGCGTCAATGGCATATGTGGAAATACGTGGCGGGGCGCCCAAGGCGCGCCCCGCCACAGAAAGATGGCCGGTGCCGGAGGCTCAGCGCACCCGCACCAACTTGCGCAGGCTCTGCACCTCGCGGGGCGGATCCTGATGGCGGCCATAGTCGGTGTACGAGACCTCGCCCACATAGATGTCGCCGTGCGAGTCCACGGCGACGCCATGGGGCGCCAGGAACTGGCCGGGGCCCAGGCCGGGGTGCTCGCCGCCGATCCAGGCCAGTTGCTTGCCCGTCAGATCGTGGATGCTGACCCGCGCGCCCAGGTTGGGGTAGGCGCGGTTCACGGCGAAGGTGGGGCCGAGCTGGCCGATGTAGACCAGGGGCTCGGCGCTGATGTACAGGCCGCAGGGCCGGTGCAGATGATGGCGCCACTCGCGCAGGTAGTTGCCCTCGCCGTCAAAGATCTGCACCCGGTGGCTCTCGCGGTCCGCAACGTATACCAGCCCATCGGGGTCGGTGGATACCATGTGCACCAGGTTGAACTCGCCCGGCCCGGTGCCATAGGCGCCCCATGAGAAGAGGCGCTTGCCCTCGGGGGTGAACTTGTGCACCCTGGCGTTGCCATAGCCATCGCTGATGTACAGGTTGTGGGTGCCGGGCTCCTCGGCCACCTTGGTGGGGCGGTTGAAGGGCTGGCCGCTGCCGGCGGGGGCCGGCTGCCCCGCGATGCCCAGGGTCATCAGCACCTGGCCATCCAGGGTGCAGCGGCGCACCGTGTGGTCGCCATCATCCACGCACCACAGGGTGCCATCGTGGGAGAGGGACACGCCGTGGGGTCGCTCAAAGATGTCGGCGCCCCAGGTGGAGAGCAGCTCGCCCTCGCGGCTGAACACCAGCATTTTGTGGGGGCCCCGGGTAAAGACATAGACCCGGTCATCCGGGCCCACCACCACATCGGGCACCTCCTGCAGGGACACGCCCTCGGGCAGCTTGGCCCACTCTAGATCCTCTTCGTAGCGGAAATCGCCGCTTCCCAGCAAGGCTCCCATGGCACGCTCCTCTCTGCGGATGATTCGTTGGCCGACCCTAGGCGCTGTGGAGCGCCATCTGCTCGTTGTACCACTGTGCGTTCTGGGCGATCATCTCGGGCACGGGCAGCCCGTAGGGGCATCTTGCCGCGCACTCGCCGCAGACGATGCAGGTCTCGGCCCGGGCGACCGTCGCCCTCATCCCCTCGCCAAAGACCCGGTCCGGGGGCATGCGCCGCACAAAGCTCTTGATGGTCATCACCGTCGAGATCGAGATCCCCTGGGGGCAGGGCTGGCAGTAATCGCAGCGGCGGCAGAACCGCGTCCCCAGGAACTCGATGATCTCGGCCAGGCGCGCCTCCTCGGCAGCGGTAAAGGCGGTATCGCCCTCCATGATGCCGACGATCTCCTCGATCTCGGCGGCCTGTTCGATGCCGACCACGGGGAGCACGCCCTCGTACTGGCGGAGGAACTTGAAGGAGAGGGTGGCATCCTCCAGCAGGCCGCCGCCCATGGGCTTCATGGCGATAAAGCCCACGCCCTTGGCACGGCAGAGGGGGATCAGCTCGCGGGCGGGCTCGTCGGAGATATAGTTGAACGGGAACATGAGGGTCTCGAACAGGCCGCTGTCGACCATCTGCAAGGCCATCTCCAGCTTGTGGGAGGTGACGCCGATATGGCCGATGCGGCCGGCGGCCTTGGCCTCGCGGGCGATATCCAGGGGCCCGCCGGGGGCCAACACCTTTTCCAGGTCCTCGGCGGTGCTGACATTATGAAACTGGAACAGGTCGATATGGTCTACGCCCAGGCGCCGAAAGCTGAGCTCCATCTGCTCGCGAAAGGGGGCGGCCTCGCGGGCGGGGCTCTTGGTGGCGATCACCAGGCCCTTGCGGCGGCCCGCGATGGCGCGGCCGATGCGCTCCTCGCTGGAACCATAGCCGTGGGCCGTATCCAGCATGGTGACGCCCAGATCGAGGCAGCGGCGCACGACGGCGACGGCCTCGTCATCCGTGAGGCGCTGGATGGGGATGCCGCCGAAAGCCACCTCCGAAACGCGCAGCCCCGTCCGGCCCAATTCTACCTGACGCATGGATACACTCCTTTTGACGATGAGATACGATACCTGTATGGGGGTATTCTAGCCGGGGAAAGGGGGTGGGTCAATGGCGAGGTGGCCTGCGCCCACGGCGATGTCAAGGTCCGTCTCGGGGTAGGGTGACCATGGCAACTCGCGGACGACGTGGGCGAAGACGAGCTGTACCGTGTCAACACATAGGTAACAGGTCATCTTGTGAACGGGACGCCACGTCCGGTCCCGCAGGGGCGAACCTTGTGTTCGCCCAGCTTCGCGGGCGGCGCCGCGCACCCTGGGCGAAGACGAGCTGTACTGTGTCAGGACATAGGTAACAGGCCATCTTGTGAACGCGGCGCCACGCCCGGTCCCGTAGGGGCGAACCTTGTTCGCCCACCTTCGCGAGCGGCGCTGCGCGCCTTGGGGCGCGGCTGCGTTCGTTACGCGATATACCCATGGGGGTGAGGGCGGTGCGGGCCGCCCGTGGGGGCGCGTGCCAGGCGGGCCGGCCTAATCCCGCTCCAGCGCCGTGCTCACGGCCTGGGCCAGGGTCCGACAGTAGACGGGGGTGGCGCCGGAGCCCTGCAGTTGGCCATCGCCCCGCAGCCGGGGCATCAGGATGCGGCCAAAGCCCAGCTTGGCGGCCTCGCGCAGACGGCGCTCGCTCTGGCCCACGCTGCGCAGCTCGCCCGCCAGGCCCACTTCGCCAAAGATGGCCAACTCGGGGTGCACGGGGCGGTTGTACAGGCTGGAGGCGATGGCCGTGGCGATGGCCAGGTCCACGGCGGGCTCTTGCACTCGCAGCCCGCCCACCACGTTCACGAACACGTCCTGATCGCCCAGGGAGAGGCCCACACGCTTGGAGAGCACCGCGATGAGCAACAGCACCCGGTTGATGTCCACACCGTTGCAGGTGCGGCGCGGGCGCTCAGGCGCGCCCTGGCTCACCAGCGCCTGGATCTCCACCAGGATGGGGCGGGTGCCCTCCATGGTGACGGCCACCGCCGAGCCGGTGGCGTGCTCGATGCGCTCCTCCAAAAAGACCTGCGAGGGGTTGGCCACCTCGATCATGCCCTTGTCGGTCATCTCGAACACGCCCACCTCGTTGGTGGAGCCGAAACGGTTCTTGACGCTGCGCAAGAGCCGGTAGCTGTGGAACCGCTCGCCCTCCAGGTAGAGCACCGTATCCACAATGTGCTCCAGGATGCGCGGCCCGGCGATGGCGCCGCTCTTGGTGACATGGCCTACCAGGAAGGTCGAGACGCCCAGGGCCTTGGCCTGACGCTGCAGCGCCGAGGCGCACTCGCGGACCTGGCTGACGCTGCCGGGCGAGGAGGTCAGCTCCTCCGAGTAGATGGATTGCACCGAGTCGATGATGGTGAGGCCGGGGCGCAGTTGCTCGATCTGGCCGAGGATCTGGCCCAGGTTGGTCTCGGCCAGGACGAACAGGTTCGGCGAGAGCATGGCCAGGCGGTCGGCGCGCATCTTGATCTGCTGCAGCGATTCCTCGCCCGAGACGTACAGCACCCGCTGAGGGCCCGCGCCCAACAGGGCGGCCAATTGCAGCAACAGGGTGGACTTGCCGATGCCGGGGTCGCCGCTGATGAGCACGACGCTGCCGGGCACGATGCCGCCGCCCAGCACGCGGCTCATCTCCTCCAGGGGCACGGGCACGCGCTGCTCGCCGTGGCCGGGGATCTCGGCCAGGGCCAGTGCCTCGCCTACCAGCTCGTGGGGCCGGGCGCCCCCCCCAGAAGCAGAACGCGATGGGGAATCCACAAGGGATTCCACCATCGTGTTCCATTCACCACATTCCGGGCATTGGCCCGACCAGCGCGCTTGCGTGGCGCCGCACTGTTGACAGACAAAGCGGCGACGCGGGCGCGCCATGCTATAGTTTCTCTCCCGAGAGCAACGTGGCCGGCTCGTCCACCGCCTCGATGAACTCGAAGGTGATCTGGTCCTCTTTGGCGTCGGCGATGACGCGCACCACGGTGCCCTCGCGCCCCAGCAGCCTCTCGGCCAACGGGTCCTCCAGCAGGCGCTGGATGGCCCGGCGTAGCGGGCGCGCGCCGAACTGCGGATCAAAGCCCTCGTTGACCAAGAGCTCGCGGGCCGCGTCGGTGATCTCGAGGGTGATCTCGTGCTCGCTCAGCCGCTGGTTCAGGTAACGAACCTGGATGTCCACGATCTGCTCGATGTCAGAGCGGGTGAGCTCGTGGAACACCACCACCTCATCCACGCGGTTGAGGAACTCGGG
>DCTX01000064.1 GCA_002329325.1 Anaerolineales bacterium UBA1429 | reverse complement strand
ATGCGTCCTGGTCGCCCTCACCCCCACGGGCGTCACGCGTAACCAGCGCGATTGCGCCCCACTCCCGCACGCAGGGGGGGACGGGGGGAGAGGGCCATGCCCCCTGGTCGCCCTCACCCCTACGGGCGTCACGCGCCGCCAGCGTGAGCAACGCCGGGGTGAGGGCCGTCCACCCCTCCGCAGCGGGGCGATTCTGTGCGGATCGATTGCCATCTCTCTGCGCAGATGCTATACTGGGCTCACGTCGCGGCACTGGCACGCTCATGGGGAGAGGTCTCTGGTGCTAAGCCCGGGTGATATGCTGGTCGGCAAATACAGGATCGAGACCGTCATTGGCCAGGGCGGGTTTGGCCAGGTCTACAGAGCCTATGATGAGGCCATGGATCGCCCCGTGGCGATCAAGGAGCTGCTGGGGCGCAAGGCCGACGCGTCTCCGGAGGAGTGGCGCGACTATCAGCATCGCTTCGCCAAAGAGGCCCAGGTCGTCAGTCATATCGCGCACCCCAACGTGGTGACTACCTATGCGCTAGAGACCGACGCCGAGGGGAACCTCTACCTGATCACCGAGTATGTCGAGGGCGGCAGCCTGCGGGAGATCCTGAAGGACGGGCCGCTGGATGTCGGTCGGGCGGTGAGCATCGCGCTGGATATCGCCCACGCCATCGAGGCGATCTACCGCTACGACATTGTGCACCGCGACATCAAGCCCAGCAACATCCTGATCGGGGCCGATGGGCATGCCAAGCTGACCGATTTTGGCGTGGCGCAGGTGGGCCGCGAGACCTTGCGCACCCAGGAGACGACCGAGCACCCCGGCACCCCCGCTTACAAGTCGCCCGAGCAGGCCACCTCCCGAGGATACCTCGACCAACGCTCCGATCTCTACGCCCTGGGCCTCGTGCTGTACGAGATGCTCACCGGCGTGCTCTATGTTCGCAACCGGGTGCCGCCGCACCACCTGGTTCCCCATGTGCCCCTGGCCCTCAGCCGCATCGTGCTCAAGGCGCTGGAAGAGGACCCCGCCCAGCGCTACCAGACGGCGGCAGAGCTGTGCCGCGACCTGGAGCATGTGCGCGACCAGAGCACCCTGGGCCAACTGGGCATCCTGCTGCAGGGGATCCCGACGCGCCGGCTGCTGACCGTGGCCGCTGCGGCCTGCGCCCTGGTGCTCATGATCGGCGTCTATCGCATCGGCAGCGCGCTGCGGGAGTTGCCCCTGGCCGTGGGTTCCGGCGAGGCGCCCACGCTGACCGTCACCCCCCAGGAGGGGCTGGCCCTCTTGCCCGCCTCCGAGGATGTGCGCCAGGCGTTGCTGGTGGGTTCGCCGCAGGAGCAAGCCACCATCGCGTTGCGAGCCGAGGGGGCACCATCGAGCGTGGAGCCTTTGGTGCAAGGGGCGACGGAGCTGCGTCACGCCGAGGGCGATCTGCCCGCCTCGATCTCCATCGGCGAACGGCAGACGTGGGTATTCGATCGTGAGGGCGTCGCCCATAGCGTGGTATTCCGCGTCAAGGCCGGCAGCGCCTATCTCGTCTCCACGTCGAACCTGGCCATTGGCGTCGATACGCGGCTCGAGGTTGTGGTGGGGGATCGGGTGTTCGCCAATGACGACGTCGTCCCCGGCACCCTGGCCTCGCAGGTCGAGTTCACCGCGCCGGAGGACGGCACGGCCCAGATCACCGTCTACAACCAGGATCGGTATGGCACGGAGCGCACCTATGACCTCAGCGTGATCATGCTCGAGGCGACGCCCACCTCCACGGTGACGGCCAGCGTCTTTGAGCGGGAGCCTACGCGGCTCTCCCCCACGAGGCCGGGCTCTCCCGCCGACACGCCCACGCCGCGTCCTACCTTTACCCTGCGCCCGACCTGGACGCCGGCCGTGGGCACGTCCACCCCGAGCCTATCGCGCACGCCCACCCGCACGCCTTCGCCCACGTGGACGCGCCGTCCCACCTGGACCCTGGTGCCCACCTGGACGCGCACGCCCACCATCACGCGCACGCCGACCATCACGTTGACGCCGAGCGCGACGGGTACGCCGACGGAGACGCTGACACCCAGCGTCACGCCCACGCCAACGGCGTCCGAGACGCCCGTCGGGCCCACGCCTACGCCGACGGAGACGCCGCTGCCGACGCTGCCTCTCAAGCCGACAGGAGCGCCGGGAGAATAGGGATCGGGCAAGCGGGGAAAGAAAAAGCGCTCCTCGGGCGTGCTGGGGGCAGGCCAGGGAGCGATGGGAGAGGCGGAGGGACGGGTCCAGAAGGCCACCGAGCCGCCGGGCTCGGTCGGCGAGCAGGCCCCGTCGGAGCCGTATGGGTTGCGCCAAGGAGGCGCCGATCCGGGCGTGCCTCTAGCGGGCGGATTCCTGTTCTTCGGCGGCCTCGTGCAGCAAGCCGCTTACCCGCAGTTCGGCATCATCCAGTTTGTCGCCGCAATGCCTGGCGAGCTGGACCCCCTCCTCATAGAGGGCGACCGATTCCTCCAGGCTCAGCTCTCCATCCTCGAGTCGTTTGATCACCTCTTCGAGGCGATCGTAGGAATCTTCGAAACTCAACGATCGGATATCCTCGACGTTCATACTCCCCCCAGATGCTCCTTTCTCCAGTTTTCAGCACTCGCCCTCGGCAGGTGTTTGAGCGCCGACGAGCGGGCGAATCCCTGTTACCGCGGCATCCACCTGTCCATCGCGTAGGTGGATCCGTAGCGCATCCGCCGGGCGGGCCTGAGATACGCGCACAAGGCGACGCCCCGTCGCGGCATGCTCCACCACAGCGTATCCTCTCTCCAGCACAAGGCGCGGGCTGAGGGCCTCCAGCCGGGCGCTGCAGGCCGCCGTGCGCGAGCGGCCCAGGGCCAGGCGCTGCCTGATGGCGCGCCCCATGCGTTCCACCGTCTGATCCAGGCGCTGCCGCTGCTCGGCAATGGTGCGGCGCGGGTGATGCAGGGCCAGCAGGCGTTCCGCCTGGCGCAGCTCGCGCAGCCATTCGGCGAGGCGTCGGCCCATGCTGGCGTGCAGGCTCTCCAGGCCCAGGCGCACCTGCTCGCGCAACACGATGCGATCCGGCGTTACGATGGCGGCGGCCCCGCTGGGCGTAGGCGCCCGCACGTCCGCCACGAGATCTGCGATGGTCACATCGGTCTCGTGGCCCACGCCGGAAACAACAGGAACCCGCGAAGCAGCCAGCGCGCGGGCGACGCCTTCGTCATTAAAGGCCCACAGGTCCTCGAGGGAGCCGCCTCCACGCGCCACGATCAGGACGTCTATGTTCGGCTCCCGATTGATGCGCTGGATGGCCTCCACGATCTGTTGCGGCGCCTCGCTGCCCTGGACCAGGGTTGGCGCCAGCACCAACTCTGCCAGGGGATAGCGCTCGGCCACCACCCGCATGATATCTCGCCAGGCCGCCCCCGTGGGCGAGGTCACAACGCCGATACGGCGTGGCCACCTGGGCAACGGTCGCTTGCGCTCATCCTGAAAGAGGCCCTCCGCCTCGAGGCGCACTTTCAGGCGCTGGAACTCCTCCCAGAGCGCCCCTTCGCCCACCGGCTCCAGGCTCTCGGCGTAGAACTGGTAGGCGCCGCCGCGCTCATACACCGAGACCGAGCCATAGGCGTCCACCAGATCGCCTTGGCTCGGGAGCCAGTTCTGCTGAGCAGCAGTGTTGCGCCACATGACGGCGCGCAGCTCACTCTCGCTATCCTTGAGGGTGAAATAGCAGTGCCCCGAGGATGCGCGTTGAAAGTTGGATACCTCGCCCCTGACCCAAAAGTTGCTCAGCTCCGGGTCGCCATCAATAAGGGACTTGATATGCCGGGTTACTTGACTTACCGATCTCACCCACATGCCGCCATTATAGCATATTTCCCTGGCGGAGTGGGCATTTTGCCAGGGACGTAATGACTGTGTAAAGGCCCGCCCCTGCGCTTGCTGCGGGTATGCCCTCTTTCGTTCCGCTTGAGGGGCGGGCTGAGCCATGCTAGACTGCAAGCAGATGGCCGCCGCGTCCATCGACGCTCTACCGATCTCTGGCGCAGGCCACTGTGTCCCTCTGCGCGCTGGTGTTTCTGTTCACCGAGAGGAGTCAAGGGATGGAGGCCAAGATCGTTCAGCTCCCCGATCGCCATGTGATGGGCGCGGTGAGTCGCATCGAGCCCATGAGCGCCGACTATATGGCGTTATGGAGCAAGGGCTTTGATCCGCACGCGGCAGCCGTGGCTGCCCTGGCCACCGAGCAGGGCTACTATGGCGTCTACTATGGAACCGATCAGCCGGGGTGGGTGGATTTTATGGCGGGCATGGTCGTCGGCGCGGATGCTGTCGCGCCCAAGGGGCTGGAGGTGAGGCCCATGCCCGGCGGCACGTACGCCCGCTTTGACTGTACCCTGGGGACCATCGGGCCCACGTGGGGCGCCATCTATGGCCAGTGGCTGCCTTCCAGCGGCTATGTCGAGGACTATACGCGGCCGGCCCTGGAGTACTATCCGCCGGAGACGATGTCTCCCGATGCGGCGGTCACCATCTGGGTCGCCGTTCAGCCCAAGTAGCGAGCTGCGGCGCACGCACGCAAAGAAAAAGGGCGCTGAGGTGAGGGGGATCGGAACGATCCCCGCGCCTCAACGCCCCGTTAGGCTACCTGGCTAGCGGGCGACGATATTCACCAGACGCCCGGGCACATACACCAGCTTGCGGACCGTCAGCCCCTCCAGGAAGCGCTGGACGTTCTCGTGGGCCAGCGCGTGTTCGCGCGCCTCCTCTTCGGTGATGGCGGCGGGCACGTCGATGCGCGCTCGCACCTTGCCGTTGATCTGCACGATCAGGGTGATCACCTCGTCGGCAGCCAGCTCCTCATCCCACTCGGGCCAGCGCTGGTCGTGGACGCTATAGGCGCCGCCGATGCTCTCCCACAGCTCCTCGGCCACGTGGGGCATGATGGGCGCGATCATCAGAATCAGGCTGCGAATCGCCTCATCCCAGGCCTCCGTCGCAGCTACGGCCGTTCCCTGGGCCTTCATCAGATAGTTGTTGAACTTCATCAGGCTGGCCTGGGCCGTGTTGAACTTGAAGGCCTCGAAATCGCGGGTCACATCGCGGATGGCCTGGTGGGTCATGCGACGCAGCTCGGCGATCTCCTCCTCGGTAGCGCTGACCCCGGCGGGGACCTCCGCCGGGTCTACCACCACCGACCAGATGCGGTTGATAAAGCGATAGATGCCCTCGATGCCGCTGGTGCTCCAGCTTCCGCCCAGCTCCCACGGGCCGATGAACATCAAGAAGGCGCGCACCGAGTCAGCGCCCAGGGTGCTGACATAATCGTCGGGGTTCACCACGTTGCCCCGCGACTTGCTCATCTTCTCGTTGTCCTCGCCCAGGATCATCCCCTGGCAGAACAGGCGCTTCATCGGCTCGTCGAAATCCACCAGGCCCATATCGCGCATGGCCTTGGTGAAAAAGCGCGTGTACAGCAGGTGCATGGTGGCGTGCTCGATCCCGCCGGTGTACTGGTCCACGGGCAGCCAGTAGCGCCCGATCTCGGGATCAAAGGGTGTATCCCCCTCATAGTAGGGGCTGATGTAGGCATAGTGATACCAGGAGGAGCACATGAAGGTGTCCATGGTGTCGGTCTCGCGGGTGGCGGGGCCGCCGCACTTGGGGCAGGTGGTGTTCAAGAACCCCTCGTGGTAGCGCAGGGGCGATTCGCCCGTAGGCAGGAACTCGGCATCATCGGGCAGCAGCACGGGCAGGTCCTCATCGGGCACGGGCACGATGCCGCACGTGTCGCAATAGACCATGGGGATGGGCGCGCCCCACATGCGCTGCCGGCTGATCAACCAGTCGTGCAGGCGGTAGTTGACCTCGGCATGGCCGCGCCCCTGGCTTTCCAGCCACTGGGTGACGGCCTGCTTGGCCGTCTCGCCCGGGGTCCCACTAAAGGCGCCCGAGTTGATCATGGTGCCGTACTCGGCGTGATACAGCACGTCCTGGTAGAAGGGCAGGTGGTAGAGCATCTCCATCACGCTGCGGTTGCCGCTCATGGGCGGGTAGATGGCCTTGCAGCGGGCCAGGATCGCCGCATCTTGGGCCACGGAGCTCAACTCCTGAACGCCATCGTCAAAGACGAACAGCCAGCGGGCGCCCACGATCTCGTTCCAGTTGCCCGGCTGCAGATGGGCGCGCATGAGCGCCACATAGCGCTCGATCTGCTCCTCGCCCTCCAGGGTGACGAACAGGCCCTCGCCCAGGTCGCCCAGCGGCTCGGCGGAGAACGTCAGGCCCTCGGCCCGCAGCAGATCGGCGAACCCTGCGGATACCGATCCGGGAAAGACCAGGCTCTTGGCCACGCCATCGGGCCGGTCAATCACCGGGATGATGGGCAGGCCAAACTTGAGGGCAAAAGCAAAGTCGCGCTCGTCATGGGCGGGCACGGCCATGATCGCGCCTGTGCCATAGCCCATCAGCACATAGTCGGCGATCCAGATGGGGATGCGCTCGTCGTTCACCGGGTTGATGGCATAGGCGCCGGTAAAGACGCCCGTCTTTTCCTTTTCCAGCGACAGGCGGTCGATCTCGGTCTGGCGGACGCTCTCGGCCACATAGGCCTCGACCTCGGCGCGCCGGTCGTCGGTCGTCAGCTTGGCGACCAAAGGGTGCTCCGGGGCCAGGACCATGAAGGTGGCCCCCCAGAGGGTATCGGGGCGGGTGGTAAAGACCTCGATGGGGTCGCCCTGCTCGGACGTAAAGACTACGTGAGCACCCGGGCTACGTCCGATCCAGTTGCGCTGCATGATCTTGACCCGCTCCGGCCAGTCGATGGTCTCCAGGTCGTCCAGCAGCTCATCCGCATAGTCGGTGATGCGAAAGAACCACTGCTCGAGCTCGCGCTTGATCACGGGGGTGCCGCAGCGCTCGCAATGGCGATCATCGCCCCACACCTGCTCGCGGGCCAGGGTGGTATTGCACTTGGGGCAAAAGTCCACAGGCGCCTTTTGGCGGTAGGCCAGGCCGCGCTCGTAGAACCGCAGGAAGAACCACTGGGTCCACCTGTAGTAGCCGGGCAGGCAGGAGACCGCCTCATGCTCCCAATCCCACATGGCGCCCATGGCCCGCAACTGGCCGCGCATGTGCTCCACGTTCTCCATGGTCCACTGGTGAGGGTGGATGCCATGCTGGATGGCGGCATTCTCGGCGGGCAGGCCAAAGGCGTCGAACCCGATGGGGAAAAAGGTGTTGTAGCCGTGCATGCGCATATAGCGCGCCTTGGCGTCGGAGGGCGCCATGGCGTACCAATGGCCGATGTGTAGATCCCCGGAGGTGTAGGGCAGCATGGTGAGGGCATAATGCTTGGGGCGGCTCGGGTCCTCCACGCGCTTGTAGAGACCCGTCTCCTCCCAACGCTGTTGCCATTTGCGCTCTATTCGCTGAGGCTGATAGGGGCGCGCAGCATCTGCCATGGCAGACCTCCAGGAGACTAGGGGATTTTGGGTGTCCCGATGCTAGGGTGGGCTGGGGACCCAGCGCCTGTTTCCCCCCTGGCGTCGAGTCCCCACATCCCATGTTTTCGAGGCCAGCACCGGGCGGGCGAGGGAGGAACCGCTCCGCCCCGATCCCGTTGCCTAGGCAGGACCTCCAGACAAAGAGCCCCCCGGCCCAAGGGCAAGGGGGGATCCATCTACCTGATCGAGATCCGTCACCTAGCAGGTGGAGCTGAGGGGAGTCGAACCNNTCTCCCAACTGAGCTACAGCCCCAAGTTTCTGAACATAGGGCGCCAGGCGCCCTCCGGTGCGATCAAGTAGTTGTTCAGGAGCCTTGCGATTCGGGTGATGGAGCTGAGGGGATTCGAACCCCTGGCCTCATCAGTGCGATTGATGCGCTCTCCCAGCTGAGCTACAGCCCCGAACACAGGCGAGAGTATAGGTCGAACGGGCGGGACTGTCAAGTTACGCTGCGGTTCGCCCCAAGGCGAGCAATGCCGGTGTGCGAGCCGTCGCCCCAGGGCGAGCGCCCACCGCCGGGCGCTACGGCCCTGGCTCCACCGAGATCGCCTCCGGCAACACGAGGCTCGATGCCCCCGAGGGGGCCAGCAGGCGCTCGCCCGTCGCCGGATCGTACAGGCCCACCTGGATCCGGGCCATGCCCGTGTACTGGGGGTCCAGCCAGTGCAGGGCGTGCTCGTCGCGGATGTACTCGCCCGCCAGCCAGCCGGTGGTGGGGCGGCTGCCTTGCGCTGGCGGCGCGTCGTCCTGGGCCACCAGGCCTCCCTGCTCGTCCAACAGGTGCACAAAGACGGTCAGGTCCTTCTCCGAGGGCGCCAGCGCCTGCCAATAGAGCGTGACGCCCAACTCGCCCCCCGGTGCCACGATCGCGGCCGAGAGGTCATAGCCCACCAGGGCGACGGCCTCGCCCAGCGGCATCTGGGCGCTGTGCTGCGGCTGCGGGGGCGCAAAGGTGCGCGCGACGGCGCTGATCTCGACGCTGCCCAGTGCCACCGGGGCCTCGCCGGGCATCAGGAGCTCGATGGCGGCCGGGCCTGTCGCGGCCTCGGCGGGGATGAGCAGGTCGCGCCACTCCAGCACGATCTCGCCGGGGGCCCAGCGGGATGTCGGATAGGCGCCGTACACGGGGGCATCCTCCGCCGTCGTCAGGACGACGCCGTCCTGCACCAGCCGCAGCGCGGGCCGGAGGTCGGGCAGGGCCCCGCCGGAGGCGTTGCGCCACTCCAGCAACACGCCCAGCCTCTCGCCGCTGGCGGCGGCGCCACGCTCCAGCCGGTAGGCCGCCAACCGCAGCCCCGAGGCGCTCTGGGCTGCGGGGGGCGCCTCGCTCAGGCCGAGGGCCTGCCGATCCACCGGGCGGGGCTCGCCTGCGGAGGCGCTGGGCGCCAGCTCGACGGAGCAGAGCGTCGACGACCTGCCGGCAGGGGCGCCGGCTGCATCCAGCACGTCCAGGCCGCCCAGGTTCCCCTCGTGGTAGACGCCGACCTGCAACCGGTAGGCGAGGGGCGCTGTGCCGGGGGGCAGCGCCAGGGTGTGATAGGTGGCTCCGGCCTGCGGGGCCTGCCAGTGGGAAGTCCCCAGGCCGCGGGCGTCGTTCACATAGCGATCCTGCTGGGCCAGCACGCGCCCGCGGGCATCGGTCAGGGTCAGGGTCGCCTTGAGGTCATCGGGCGTGGCCTCCAGAAGGCGCCAGCGCAAGGCGACGGTCAGGACGCCATCGGCGGGCGTCGGATCGGCGACCTCGGCCCCCGCCAGCATCAGGGGGCCGAAGCGGGCCTCGGCCGGGCATTCGCGCACCGACGGGGGCCCCGGGGCGACGGCATAGATCGAGATATCATAGGCGGGGAACTGCCGCTCTGCCAGCAGGCGCCCCTCGCGGGCCAGGGTGTAGGCGATCTGGCCGGTATGATCGGTGTCCGACTGACGCCAGCGCACATAGGCCACCTGGGGCGCGCCCCGCGCCAGCGTGGCCAGGTCCGCAACCATCTCATACTCGAAATCGCCCAGGCCATAGTAACGGGTTGTGAGGCCGCTGCCCTCCAGATAGTACTCCAGCTCCCACCCGGTGTAGGCGGCTACGACAGCAGAGCCCGCCGGCAGGTGCTCGCGCAGATAGGCGGCGGCGCCGCGGGCGTCGTCGCGCCAGGGATTGGTGGCGGCGGCCAGTTGGCCCCCGAGGGCGTTGGCAGCCAGCCATACCAGCAGCAACGCCGCGCCGCCCGCGCGGGCCAGCCAGGAGGGCGAGCGCACCAGGCCCACGACCTGGCGGGCCACGCAGACGAGCAGCGGCAGGAGCAGAAGGAACAGGTAACGCGGATGAAAGCCGGGCCGGAGGCGCATGAGCAGATACACGCCCAGCAGGGTGCAGGCCGCCACGACGCAGAGATAGCCCATCTCGCGGCGGCGGGCATCGCGCCAGAGGGTCCAGGCGGCGGCCACGGCCACAGAGCCCAGCGCCGCCATGGCGAGGATGGCGTAGAGCCGGTTGGGTCCCAGCAGGTCGATCTGACCCGCCAGCAGGAAGGACCATACCTCCCTGACAAAGGTCCCCAGCGGGGGCGTGTAGGTGCTCGCCGTGACATGGCCGCCGAGCCGCTGCAGCATCACCGGCCCCCAGGGAGCCAGCGTCAGGGCCGCTGCGAGCTGCCCCAGCAACCAGGCCACCAGGGGCCGCCAGGAAGCGCGGCGCGCCTGGAGGCAGAGGGACGCGATGACCCACGCCTGCAGGCCGACCAGGAGAAAGAGGGCGAAAAAGTGGGTGTAGAGGGCCAGAGACTCGACGACGACCAGGGCGGCCCAATGGGGCCAGCGCCAGGCGGCGCGGCGATGGGCGTAGCGATGGGATAGCTCCAGCAGGAGGACCGTCCATAGCCCCAAGAGGGCGTACATGCGCGCCTCTTGCGAGTAGGCGATGTGGGCCGGCGCCAGGGTGACGAGGGCGGCGGCCAGCAGGCCCGTCGCCCGATCGTAGAGCCTGCGCCCGAGCTGGTACACGGCGGGGATGGTGAGGACGCCCGCCGCCACCGAAAAGGCGCGGGCCGCCCAGGCGTGCTGGCCCAGCAGCCGCATCCAGGGGATCAGCAGGAGATAGTACCCCGGCGGGTGGGGGTCGGCATAGCGCACGATCTGGCGCAGGGCCTCCGCGGGGCCAAGGCGCGTCAGGAAGAGGGTCCAGCCTTCATCGTACCAGATGCTCAGGGCATCGAGGTCATGCAGGCGGAGCGCCGCCCCCAGCAGGATGAGCAGCCCCAGCACAAGGGCGTCGCGGCGCACGGTGCGGGCCAGGGGAGAGAGGCTCTTGTCCATGGGGGGCATCGCTCTGGTTCGCTCCGGGAATCCTGTAGCCTCGGCACTTACGGCGCCGATCATAGCCGCCAGGGTGCTCGCCGTCAAAGGGCGCTGCCGTTGACGCACCCCCATCGCCGCGCTAGAATGGCGCTGTGACGAAGCGCCCATCGTCTTTCCGGGGCAGGGGGCCCGGCCTCTGCGACCAAGAAGAAGGGAGGCCCTTGGCATGCGGCTGGACTACAAGCGTACCTTGCTGATCGGCTTTGGCTTTTTCGGCACCAGCGTGATGTGGAAGCTGTACAACGACTATGTGCCCATCTTCTTGCAGGTGGGCAACCCGCTCTTTGAGGGCAGCGCCAGCGCCCGCTCCAGCGGTTTCGGCCTGCTCCCCGACCTCACCGGCTTTATCATGACCCTGGATAACATCGTGGCCCTCTTTCTGCTGCCGCTGATCGGCATGTGGAGCGACCGCATCTGGAACCCGCGGCTGGGCGGACGCCGCAAGCCTTTCATCGTCACCCTGGCGCCCATCTCGGTGATCGCCTTTGTGCTGATCCCCTTTGTGGTGCGCATGATCCCCGCCGAGCTGAGCGGCCTGACCGACCAGCTACGCCAGCCCCTGGCCCTGTTCATCGCCGCCGTGGGCATCTTTATCACGGCCATGGCGGGCTTTCGCACCCCCGTCATCGCCCTGATGCCCGACCTGACGCCTTCGCCCTTGCGCAGCCAGGCCAACGGCATCATCAACCTGATGGGCGGCCTGGGCGGCGTGATCATCACCCTGGTGGGGGCCTACCTCTATGGGCTGCATATCGCCCTGCCCTTTATCGCCAGCGGCGTGCTGATGATCATCGCCGTGCTGATGCTGGTCTTTTTCGTGCGCGAGCCGAAGGAGCTGGAGGGCGGCGAGACCCGCGAGGAGGAGCAGGCGCTCAACGCGTTGCAGCACGTGCGCCGCATCGCCCCCGAAGTGCGCCGCAGCCTCCTGTTTCTGATGCTCTCCATCTTTTTCTGGTTCGTGGGCTATAACGCCATCGAGACCTTTTTCACCTCCTATGGCGTCACGGTGTTGGGGATCGCCGAGAACCAGGCTTCGCTGCTCTCCAGCATCTCGTATGTCACCTTTATCCTGTTCGCCGTGCCCAGCGGCTATCTGGCGGCCCGCGTGGGGCGGCGGCGCACCATCACCGTGGGGCTGCTGGCCTTTGCCGCGGTACTGCTGGTGGGCTACTTTTTGCCCAACCTGGCCGTCATCGGCGGGGCGCTGGCCCTGGGCGGCATCGCCTGGAGCCTGGTGAACATCAACAGCCTGCCCATGGTGGTGGATACCTCGCCGACCAACACCAACATCGGCACCTATACCGGGCTGTACTACCTGGCTTCGCAACTGGCCGCCATCGCCGGGCCGACGATGAACGGCTTTCTGATCCGGCGCACCGGCAACTATGGGCTGACATTGCTGGTGCCGGTATTCCTGTTCACGGCGGCGGCCCTCACCATGCAGGGGGTGACGCGCGGCGAGGCCCGCGAGGCGGCAACGCCGTAACGCCGGCGCCCGACGCGCCGCGTGGGGTGGGACTCTCACGCAAGGGCGCAGAGTCGCAGACGCAAGCGAGTGTACGAGACAGATAGGGGCGATGGCTGGCATCGCCGAAGAAGTGTGATCTCATTATAGAAAAGCGAGGTTCCTACCATGTCAACGCTATCGGCGCAGACCGTGTTGCAGTGGGCGATGGAGATCGAGCGCAACGGCGAGGCGTTCTATCGCGCCGCAGCCGCCGCCAGCCAGGATCGCGAGGTGCGCAACCTCTTGCAGGACCTGGCCCATCAGGAGGGGCGCCACTACCGCACCTTTGAGCGTATGTTGGCGCGCGCCCCTGCCGCGCCCGCCTCAGAGACCGCGGACGAGGATCGCACCTTTGTCGAGACGGCGCTGGCCGGCGCCCTGCTGGGGCCGGACAAGGGGCTGGAGCGGGCGCGCGAAGCCCAGAACGAGGAGCAGGCACTGCGCGCCGCCATGACCTTTGAGAAGGATACGTTGCTCTTTTTCTACGAGCTGGCCGAGGCGGTGCCCGAATCCCACCTGCCCGCCGTGCGCGCCGTCATCGATGAGGAGCGCGATCATCTGCGCCAGCTCAGCCGCGTGTTGGCCAGCGGCCCCTGGGTGCCCTGAGGCGCGCGATCTGGCGCATTCCGCATCGCCATGTCCGAACAGCCCATTGACTGCTATGACTTTTTTGGTATACTGAGGTTGTAGCGTGGTGCTGCCATCACAAGATGCAGCTTGGCAAGTCGAGTTCTATCCACCCTGGGACGAAGGCGGCCCCGTGCTCGACTTCTTCAGGAAGCAGCCTGCGGATGTGCAGGCGCGCATGGTGCGCCTGCTGGAGCGAGTTGAGGAGTTTGGGGTGCTGTTCCTGAGCCAACAGGGGCAGGCGCAGAAAGTGAGTGGCGTCAACGAACCGCTCTACGAGCTCAAGCTCAGAGGAGGCGGAGGGCACTCGTATCGGCTCTTTGTCAGTGTGGTCAATAGAACGGTGGTCGTGGTGCATCTCATTGCGAAAAAGGCGCGAAGGCTTCCGCGAGCGGACGTAAGGACGGCTGAGCAGCGCGCTCGCGACGTGCGCGAGTACTACCAAGCGAGAGGAGATTCATGAAGCTCAAGCAGCTTGTTGCTGAACTCGAACAAAGCCCCGAGTTCCGAGCTGCCTATCAGGAATCGGAGCCAGAGCACGAGATTGCGCGTCAGATTCTGCGCATCCGTCTTGAGACTGGGATGACGCAAAAGGAGCTCGCCGCCAAGGCCGGCACCAGACAGGCGGTGATCTCGCGCCTTGAGAACGGGGTGTCCCACCCGTCCATCTCGCTCTTGAAACGGCTGGCCGATGCCTTGGGCGCCAAGCTCAATGTTCAGTTTGAGCATCCGGCATTGGAGCAGGATGTAGCTCCCCGCACGGTTGTCGCGAAAACACAGATGGTCTAGGCGCTGCATCCCCCTCGCGAACGAGCGGCCGCCGAGCGACTCAGACCGTCAACGCCGTGGCCCGAGTCGAGTGAATACAGGTGCGTTGTGAGTTTCGGGCGCGCCAGAGCCCCTTCCTCTCCTCAAGAGAGTGGCGGCTCAACCGAGAGCAGAGCAGAATAGATGGAGTCCGAGACCATCAGCACGACCCCGGACGACACGGAGCAGGAGCATGCAGAGACGCTGTATTCGTGTCCGCTCTACCGCTATCAGCTAGCGAACGTCAGACTCTGGGAGGTTCGGGTCGAGCGAAGAATCGAGACAGAGGCGGACGAGGCGGAGAATCCCGATGTGGTGTTGCGTCTTTCACCCATGGTGGATGCACTCAGTGCGCGCTTGAGCGTCAACGTGGAATCGTTGACACACGACCAGGAGTTGCGCTATCACATCAACACCACACTCGAGGGGATCTTTGAGCCAAGGATGGGGCTACGACCGTGCTGAACTGGGATGAGGGAACGAGAGATTAGGCAGCGACTGCGGTCCGTTTACTTTGGCCATACACACGCGAGCTTTCCCAAGTCCCATGCAATGGATGCAGGTTCCACTGCGTCTCCGCTTGTTCTGGACCCCCTGTGGTTTCTCGATGCGCTGGCCTCTGCATCCGAGCCAGACGCCAGCGACCCCTCCGAGCGAGCCTGACAGATCAGGCCGGGCTTGTGAGTACCACCAAACCTACTGCGTCATGCCGCGTCGCACCGCGCCGGGGCTCAGACGATCGGATCGTGAGGCAAGAGATGGTAAACGTAGCGATTGTAGGCGCGGGACCCGCCGGATTGTTCGCGGCCTTTGAGCTGGCCCAGGCGGGCCTGCAGGTCACTGTGCTGGACATGGGCAAGCCCGTGACCGAGCGTAGCCGCAGCGACGGGTTCGATCTGCTGCATGGCATGGGCGGCTCGGGCACCTTTTCCGACGGCAAGATCAACTTTCACCCCCAGGTGGGCGGCGATCTGAACGAGTTCCTCTCGCCCAATCAGGCCTGGGAGCTGGTGGACCATATCGAGGCGGTCTTTCGCCAGTACGACGTGGAAGTGATCGCCACCGACGATGACGACACCCGCGAGCTGGAGAAGCAGGCCGCCAAGGCGGGCGTGCGCTTTTTGCCCATCCGCCAGGCCCACATCGGCTCCGATCACCTGACGGACCTGATGCGGCGTTTCCACGATGACCTGGTGGGTATGGGCGTTCAGTTTCGCTTTGGCGCGCGGGTGGCCGACGTGGTTGCCGAGGGCGGCCGCGTGGCGGGGGTCCGCCTGGAGGGAGGCGAGTTCCTGGCCGCCGAGGCGGTGCTGCTGGCGCCGGGGCGCGTGGGCAGCGAATGGATGCGCCGGGTGCTGCAGGGCCACGGCCTCTCGGTGGTCTATAACCCGGTGGATATCGGCGTGCGGGTCGAGGTGCCCGCCATCGTCATGGCCGATGTCATCGCCGTCTGCTACGACCCCAAGTTCTATGTGCGCGCCCCCACCTATGATGACATGGTGCGCACCTTTTGCGTCTCGCCCCATGGCTTTGTGGTCAAAGAGGTCTATGCCGAAGAGGGCGTGGTGGGCGTCAACGGCCATGCCCTTCGAGACCGCAACTCACAGAACACCAACTTTGCCCTGCTCACCAGCATCAACCTGACCGAGCCGGTGGAGAGCACCACGGCCTATGGCATCTCGATCGCGCGGCTGGCCACCACCATCGGCGGTGGCCGACCCACACTGCAGAGCCTGGGCGACCTGCGGCGCCACCGGCGCTCCACCTGGGGCCGCCTGACCAAGAGCCCCGGCGATGTGGTGCCCACCCTGGAGGATGCCACCCCCGGCGATATCTCCATGGCGCTGCCCCACCGCATCGTCACCGACCTGCTGGAGGCCCTGGATATCCTGGCGCGCATCATCCCCGGCCTGGATGCCGACCGCACCCTGCTCTACGCGCCCGAGCTGAAGCGTTACGCCAACAAGCCCAAGACCGACAAGCATCTGCAGACGGAGCTGGCCGGGCTGTACGTGGCGGGCGATGGCGCCGGCGTGGCCCGGGGCATCGGCGGGGCGGCGGCCACCGGCGAGATCGCCGCGCGGGGCATCCTTTCGGCGGCTCAGGGCGGCTGAGGGGCGCATGCGCCTCCCCCCGCTGATCCCTGCCGAGTTTGTGGCGCGGGACAACCGGTTCCGCGCCACCGTGTTGGTGGGGGGCGCGCCCACCGCGGCCCATGTGCCCACCTCGGGGCGCATGCGAGAGCTGTTGCTGCCCGGCCGCACCGTCTGGCTGCGCCCCCAGCCGAACCCCAACCGCAAGACTCCCTACGATCTGGTGCTGGTGGAGCACGAAGGCATCCTGGTCTCCACTGATTCCCGCCTGCCCAACGCGCTGGTGGCCGAACACCTGCGGCGCGAGGGGTGGCAGGGGCGCCCGCTGCGCAGCCTCACCCGCGAGGTGCCCCTGGGCGAGAGCCGGCTGGACCTGCTCCTGGAGGACGAGGCGGGCGTGGTGTGGATGGAGGTCAAGTCGGTGACTCTGGTGGTGGAGGGGGTGGCCCTCTTCCCCGATGCGCCCACCACCCGGGGCGTGCGCCACCTGGAGGAGCTGACGCGTGTGGCGGAGCGTGGCGAGCGGGCGGCGGCGGCCTTTGTGGCCCAGCGGGCCGATGCCGTGCGCTTTGGCCCCCACCGGGAGGCCGACCCCGCCTTTGCCGCTGCCCTGGCCGCCGCCGAACGCGCCGGCGTGGCCATCCAGGCCTATCGCTGCGACGTCTCTCTGGGCGAGATCGCCATCGCGGGCCCGATCCCCCTGGTTGCCCTGTAGACGAACGGCCCGCCCGCAGCCCAGGGCCACAGGTGGCGTCGGGCTAGGGCGCTGGCGGCGACGTCTGCATCTTGCGCGTGTTCGGGATCATGGTAGTGAGCGCCAGCGCCGTGATGCCGATGGCCAGGGCCAGCCAGAATACCGCGGGGTACGAGATGGCCCCCACGACCCACCCGCCAAAGGCCGGGGCCACCATGGCCAGCGCCGTGAGGGTGTTGATCAGGCCCACGTACAGGGGGCGGCGATCCTCTGGGGCGTGCTCCAGGATCCAGTTGAAAAACGGCCAGCCGATGGAGCTGCCATAGAGCCCCAGGAAGAAGTAGATCGCCAGAAAGAGGGGCGAGAGGCTGCTCGCCGCCACGCCCTGCAGCGCCCCACCCAGCAGCGTCAGCGCGGGCGGCAGGATCCCGGCGACCATGACAAAGCGCATGTGGGCCAGCGGGCCCCACCGGTCCTGGGCCAGGCCCATCAGCGCGCCCGCCGCCATCGAGCCCACCACCTGGGCCGAGACGAACAGCCCCGCGTCGGCGGTGCCGAACCCCATGTGCCGCGTGGCATAGAGCACGTAAAAGGCGCTGGCCACGCCGGTAAAGCTCACCAACACCCGCACGATCACCACACGCCGAAAGATGCGGTCGCTCGCAAGGATGCGGGGAATCGAGGCCAGCACGCGGTGCACCGGTTCCGCCTCTGAAGGCGGGGCGGCGCTATCTGGTTCGTGGATGAAGAGAAGCGCCAGGGACGCGAAAAAGAAGATGGTCCCGCAGAGGCCAAACAGGGCAGCATAGTTGCTGGGGAAGGCCAGGGGGCTGTTCGGGCCCAACACATAGCGCACCACCACCCCGGCCCCGATGGCGCCCAGGCTGCCGATCACCTGGCCCGCTCCGAGGATGCGCCCGCGGCGCTGCAAAGGCAGACCCTTGGCCACCAGGTCGAACCAGGGCACGGTGGCGCAGGCGTCTCCGACGTAAAAGATGGCGATGCCCAGCAGCGTCACCGCCAGGGTCAGCGCCGGTATGTCGGCGCCCACCAGCCAGACGGTCAGGGCCATGAGCAGCAGCACGGGCCGCGAGAGCCATGCCGCCCGCACCACAACCGGCTTTTTGCGGGGCTTGCGGGCCACCAGGCTGGCGATCACGAGCTGGGGCAGCAGCCAGGCCCCGCTGGAGATGCCGGTGGATAGCCCCACGATGACCTCGGAATCGGTCAGGGCCGCCAGGAAGGTCGGCAACACCGTCGTCGCGCCGATCAGGCTGATGGCGCTGTGGAAGAGGGCCATATCCGCGCCAAAGGCCAGGGCGTTGCGGCGATAGTACCAGGGCAGCGGTTCTGTCTGTTCGGGCGTCAACTCGTTCTGTTCACTCACGGCAGGCTCCCTCTTGGCGAGCGTCGTCATCCGATCGGAGCGTCAGCCTGGCTCCTGCGCCGCCGGCAGCGCAGCCCCTCGGGTGGAGGGCAGCCCTATGGAGAGCCCCAGGGCGAGCAGCGCAAAGAGGACGGCCAGCGCGAACACGGCGGGGTACGAGATCGAGCTGACCACCCAGCCGCCCAGCACGGGCGCCAGCATGGTGGCCGCTCCCAGGGTGTTCATCAGCCCGATGTAGAGGGGGCGCTTGGTCTCCCGGGCGTACTCCAGGATCCAGTTGAAGAAGGGCCAACTGAACCCCCCCATGTACACGCCCAGGACCAGATAGAGGGCCAGGTACACGGCGCGCACGGCCGCGGGCGAGATGCCCGCCACGGGCCCCGCCAACAGGGCCAGCCCGGGCGGCAGCATCGCCACGATGATCTGGATGCGCACATGGGTCAATGGCCCCCAGCGGTTCTGGATGTAGCCCAGCAGGAACCCGGCGGTGACCGACCCGATCACCTGGGCGGAGACGAACAGGCCGGTATCGCCCTCGCCAAAGCCCAGCGCGCGCTGGCCATAGAGGATGTAAAAGGCGCTGGCCACGCCCACAAAGCCGGCCAGGAGCTGCACCACCACCAGGCGGCGAAAGGGCCGATCTCCGGAGAGCAGGCTGGGCAGTGAGGCCAGCGTCTCGCCCAGCGAGGGGGAGCGCTCACCCGGATCGCGCTTGCACTCGGGGTTGCTGATAAAGCTGATGGCCACCGCTGAGAGCATCAAGAAGGCGCCACCCACGCCAAAGACCACGGCATAGTTCTCGGGGTAGCCCCAGCGGCTGCCCTCGCTGAGCACATAGCGCACCAGGGCGCCGGCGCCGATGCCGCCCAGCCCGCCGATCACCTGGCCGCCCCCCACGACGATGCCGCGCCGCTTGGCGGGGATGGTGCGGGCCAGATGGTCGAACCAGGGCACACTCACCACCGCGTCGGCGGCAAAGAGGACGAACAGGAAGGAGAGCACCAACGCCAGGGTGACGGTGGGCGCGGTGGTGCTGTAGCGCCACACGATCAGGGCCATCAGCGGCAAGATAGGGCGCGAGAACCAGGCCGCCCCGACGATCACCGGCTTGCGGTGCACCAGCCGCGTGACCATGCCCGCCACCAGCAGTTGCGGCAGCAGCCAGGCTCCCCGGGTGATGCCGCTGCCGACGCCGACCAACAGCTCGGAATCGGTCAATGTAGCCAGGAACGAGGGGAGCACCGTGGTCGTGCCAATAAAGGCCATGGCCATGTAGAAAAGCGACGAATCGCACATCATGGCGATGGCGTTGCGGCGATAGTTGGGGGTGGTCTCTGGGCGGTCTGTCACGTCACGGCCATCCTTCCTCTTCACTTGAGACGGGCGCAGGCGCTGCGCGCCAGATGGGGGCCAAGCCGACGCACTACTTTACCCGTTTCGCCGCGCGGGTCAAACCGCTTAGCGGCCTGGGCGTGCCCGCGCCCGCGGGGCGCTGCGGCCGCGCTGCCAGCCGCCAGGCAAAGGGACGTTCGCCGCCACCTGCCCGACGCGGCGCGCCTTACGATAGCCTCAACAGAGGCACGTTCCGGGCCGCGTCGCGTTTGTGCCGCATCGGTTCTCATGGTAGAATCGGACATAATCAGATGTACCCGTGCATACAACGATAGACTAAACGGCTTGACGATGTGGCAAACGATAGGACATGCCTGGGCCAGTGCCTACCTGCAAAAAACCATCGAGACAGGTAGGGTCGCCCAAGCCACCCTCATAACCGGCCCCGCCGAGATCGGCAAGACGCACCTGGCTCTGGAGTGCGCGGCTGCCCTGCAGTGTCGCGCTGAGGCCGGGCGTCCTTGCGGCGTTTGCCCCGATTGCCTTGCGAGCCTGGCCGGGAGCCACGCCGACCTGTTGTTGATCGAGCCTGACAACGGTCGCATCAAGATCGACCAGGTGCGGCAGATCCAGCACGAGCTCGCCCTGCGCCCCTATGTGGGGCGGTGGCGGGTGTGCATCGTGACGGGCTTTGAGACGACCACGACCGAGGCCGCCAACGCCCTGCTCAAGCTTTTGGAGGAGCCCCCTGCCCATGCCGTGCTCTTGCTCACGGCGCTGGATCCTGGGCTCCTGTTGCCCACCATCGTGTCGCGCTGTCGCGTGCTGCCGCTGCGGCCTGTGCCGACGCAAGAGATCGCCCAGGCGTTGGTGGAGCGCTATGGCGCCGAACCCTCTCAGGCGCAAGAGATCGCTCAGCTCTCCGCCGGTCGCGTGGGATGGGCCATTCGCGCCTGCCAGGACCCGGCTCTGCTGGAACAACATGAGGCCGACGTGCAGATGCTGCTGGAGCTGATGCCCCAGGGATACGCGGCCCGGCTGAACGCGGCCGAGGAGCTGGCCAAGCGGGCCGATGTGCGCACGGCCGTGTTCGAATGGCAGATCGTCTGGCGCGACATGATGCTGTTGGCTGCCGGCTGCCAGGAGCATTTGATCGTCAACCAGAAGCAACTGCCCAGGCTGCGCCGCCTGGCCAAAGGCATCGATCTGGCGCAGGCCCGCGCGGCCGCCTGGCGCGCCCAGGAGGTCATCGGGCAGATCGCTCAGAATGTGAACCCGCGCCTGGCGCTGGAGACGATGCTGCTGAGCTGGCAGCCCAACTGATTCAACAGCCTTTGTGGAGTACGTGCATATGCCAACGATTTGTGGGGTGCGCTTTCGCGGTACGGGCAAGATCTACTACTTTGACCCCCGCGACCTGACTCTGGAGATGGACGACTATGTGATCGTGAATACCTCGCGGGGCGACGAGCTGGCCCAGGTGGCGCTGGCCAACCGGGAGGCCGATGACTCGGAGGTGGTGGGCGAGCTCAAGCCGGTGTTGCGGCGGGCCACCAGCCTCGACCTGCTGGAGGCCGAGCGCTATCGCACCCAAGAGGCGGAGGCTGTGGAGCGCTGCCAGGAGCAGGTGGATCAATCCGGGCTGCAGATGAAGGTGGTCGGCGCCGAGTATAGCTATGACGGCTCGCGCCTGACCTTCTTCTTTACCTCAGAGAAGCGGGTGGACTTTCGCAACCTGGTGCGTGAGCTGGCGCGCACCTTCAAGGCGCGCATCGAGCTGCGCCAGATCGGCGT
>DCTX01000076.1 GCA_002329325.1 Anaerolineales bacterium UBA1429 | reverse complement strand
GACATTTTCACTGATTGACAACATCGGGCGACCCGTTGACTCTGGCCGATGTCGGTGTCGAGCTATGGCAAGGCGCCTTGGGCGGATCGCGGATGCCAGGTGCGAGGGCGAGCTTCGCCCCCAACTTCTCTGTGCTTTGTTGCTTCTTATTCATAGGGGCGAACTGCGCATGTGTGTGCGGTATTCGCTACTGACCAGGGCAAGCATCTGGTTGAGCGGTAGCCAGCGCCAATAACGGGACAATTCGTCAGGCCGTACAGACGTGGTATACTTTTCATGGAGGTTTGACATATATGCTCAAATCCAAGATCTACATACAGTCCTGGCTGCCCGTCGTCCTCGTCGCTGGCCTGTTGCTGTTTCAGATCTTTTCCCCCGCCCGCCCCATCATGTTCATCCTGGTCGTCCTCGGCGGGCTCTTGCTTGTCTCCTACCTGTGGGTGCGCGCCCTCGGCCATGGGGTCTCCATTGTACGCAAGCGCCGCTACGGCTGGGCCCAGGTGGGCGACGTGCTGCAGGAACGTTGGGTTATGCACAACGACTCGCGGGTGCCGGTGCTTTGGGCCGAGATCCGTGAGTACAGCAACCTGGTGGGCTATGACGCCAGCCGCGCCGTCGGGCTGAGCGCGCGCTCCTCTCACGCCTGGACGGCCCAGGGCGTCTGCCAGATGCGGGGCATCTTTACGCTGGGGCCCCTGGTCCTCACCATGGGCGACCCCTTTGGCTTCTTCCGAGTCGAGCTGAGCGACCCGGCCACCGATACCTTTATCGTCTATCCCATGGTGGCGCCGCTGCCTCAATTGGTGGAGCCACGAGGGATGGCCCAGGGCAGCTCGCACACGTCGGTGCGCAGCCTGAACGTGACCACCAACGTCTCCTCGATCCGCAACTATGCGCCCGGCGATGCCCTCAAGCGCATCCACTGGCGCTCGACGGCCCGCCGCTCCTTGCCCGAGCAGGAGAGCATCTACGTCAAGGAGTTCGACCTGGAGCCGGCGGGCGATGTCTGGATCCTGGTGGATATGGATCGCCGGGTGCACGCAGGCAGCGGCCCTCGCTCCACACAAGAGTACGCCGTCAACCTGGCGGCCTCGCTGGCCAACCAGATGCTGCGCGCCAACCGCGCCGTGGGCCTGGCCACCCATAACGAAGAGCCGATCCTGATCTCCCCGCAAAAGGGCCACCAACAGCTTTGGGAGCTGCTCCAGGTCCTGGCCGGGGTCTATGCCGTCTCCGAGGTCTCGATCAGCGATCTGTTGCGGCTCTGTATGCCCGTGTTGAGCCGCAACATCACCGTCGTGGTCGTCACCCCCTCCAGCGATGGCGCCTGGCTGCGCGAGCTGGCCACGCTGATGGCCCACGGCGTGCACACCAGCGCGCTGCTGCTGGATGCCCGGAGCTTTGGCGGCGCCAGCAGCATGGAGGGCATGCACGGCGCGCTGGCGGATCTGGGCGTGGAGTCGTTCATCGTCAACAGCCGGTTCCGCTTTGAGCCGATCAACAAGCGAGACACCCAGGAGCCCGAGTTCCGCGTGCTGGGCACCGGCCGGGTGGTGGCGGTGCCTCAGCAGGAGAGCGCCGAATGGGTGCCGGTGGGGGTCTCGGAAAGGGCGCGCCGATGAGCACTACATCCTGGGCGATCAGGCGCCAATCCGACCGCTCCAGATGGCTGCTGTACAGCCTGCTGCTGGTGGCGGCGGCCTGCCTGCCGCTCTCGATCACCGATAGCCACTGGCTGCCGGGGGCGGAGCGCTTGCTCTACATGGTCTTCTGGTCGATGCTGGCGGGCATTGTGCTGGGGCGCTCGCGCTTTCCGGGCTGGCTGATGTGGGTCGTGGGCATGGCCGCCGGGATCACCTACAGCGTCCAGTTCGCTCTACGTCTCTTGCCCTCGCCGGGCGTCTTTATGGGCGATCTGCGCGATGCCCTGGGCTGGGCGTGGCAGCTCCTCTTCCAGCACCAGTGGTCGGCGCCGTTCCCCACGATGCAGGCCGGGGTGCACATCGCCACCGAGATCCGCCTGGCCATCGCTGCGGTGAGCGATTGGCTGGTGGCCGCTAGCACGGGCGTGGTCAGCGAGGACATCACCGTGCTCTGGCTGCTGGTGTCCTTTACCGTGTGGGTCGTCTGCTGGTACGCCGGCTATGAGATGATGCGCACCCAGCGGGCTCTGGTGGCGCTGCTGCCCCTGGGCGTTGCCATCGTCTCCAACGTGGCCGTCACCTGGGTCGGCGCGGGCTATGTACACATCTTTGCGGCGCTGATGCTGGTGATCCTGGTGTACACCAACGTCAACCGGCTGGAGCGCATCTGGGAGCGCCTGGGGGTGGATTTCTCCGCCGAGCTGCGCCGCGATACCCTGTTGGCCGGGGCCGGCATCTCGGTGCTGGTGTTGACCCTCGCCCTGATCATGCCCTACGCCACCTACAGCCGCGCCGTGGACTTTTTCTGGACCAACTACGGTCCCGCCTTGCAGCGCTTTTATGATCGGCTGGACCGCGCCTTTGCCGGGCGCGAGCCCATCCCCGAGCCGCCCAAGGCCTTTGAGGAGCAGATGACCCAGGGCTTTCTGCCCCACGAGGTGGGGTTGAGCGGCGATCTGCCCGAGAGCCTGGTGATGCTGGTGCAGGTCAGCGACCCGCCGCCGCCGGCGCCCGACGTCATTGACCAGATCAGTATCGCCGAGGGGCTCGACCCCCGCCGGCTCGTGGAGAGGCGCTACTGGCGCCAGCGCACTTACGACGTCTACACCGGCCAGGGGTGGGACACCAGCGAGCGCAACATCGAGGAGGTCCCGGGCCTGGAGCCCTGGCGCGAACCGCCCGACTATCCCCATACCGTGGTGACCCAGACGTACACCCTGTTGCGGCCTCGCAGCAACGTCGTCTTTGGCGTCAACGCCCCAACCACGGTGGACCTGGACTACCGCGTGCTCTATCGTGGCGAGGACGACATGGTGGCGTTTTCGGTGGAGCAGCCTCAGTACACGGTGGTGTCCTATGCGCCCCAGCCAGAGATCACGGATCTGCTGACCGCCGAGGGCGAGTACCCCGCCGAGATCGCCGAGCGCTATCTGGCCCTGCCCAGGGTGCCCCAGCGGGTGATCGATCTGGCCCAAGAGATCGTGAGCGCAGCCGGCGCCGAGACCCGCTACGACAAGGCGCGGGCCATCGAGCTCTACCTGCGACGTTTCGTCTATGACCTGGACGTGCCGCCACCGCCGCCGGACCAGGACATCACCGACTATTTCCTCTTCGAGGCGCAGCGCGGCTTTTGCGATTACTCTGCCAGCGCCATGGTGGTCATGTTGCGGGCCGTGGGCGTGGCGGCCCGCTACGCCTCTGGCTACGGCATGGGTCACTATGACTATGCCCGCGACGCCTGGGCCGTGACCACCCTCAACGCCCATGCGTGGGCCGAGGTCTACTTCCCCGGGCTCGGCTGGATCGAGTTCGAGCCGACGCCCATCGAGCTGCCGCGCGAGTTCGCTGGCGCGCCCGCGCCGCTGCCGCCTCAGCCGCTGCCCCAGATGCCCCTGCGCGACGAGCCTGTGGAGAGCCGCCTGCCCCCCTCGCTTTGGGTAGGGGTGGCGGTCCTGGGCGCCGCCCTGGTCGCCCTGCGGATCTGGTCGCTTGGGCTCCTGCGCAGCCGCCTGCGCGATCCGGGCGAGGTGGTGAGGCGCACGTATGACGCCTGCTGGACCGCGCGCGCTGGCTCAGCCTGGAGCCACGGGGGGGCCAGACGCCGCAGGAGTACGTGCGCTACCTGACGGCCGAGATCTCGGTGCGCGGGCAGTATGGCCATGCTGTGGCCGATATCCGCCTCATCGGCGATGCCTACATCCGGGCGCGATACAGCCAGGCGGGGATCAGCGAGGACGAGAGCTATCAGGTGCAGGAAGCCTGGCGCAGATTGCGCGGCGTCCTGTTCCGGCTGCTATTCTCGCGCCGCCCGGAGCGGCGCCCCGTCGCCTGAGCGCGACGAACCACGTTGGCAAGAGAAACGGCCCGAGCTAGCTCGGGCCGTTTCGCCTTTCTGTGCGATAGTGGCTCTAGTCGCCAAAGGCGGCGTCAAAGGCCAGCGCTGAGGCCGGAAAGTCCACTTTGCGGACAAAGCTGGCCGCCTCGGCAGCGCCGAACTCGCGATCCATCCCCGAGTCCTCCCACTCGACGGAGAGAGGGCCCTGGTAGTTGATGCGGTTCAGCTCGCGGACGATGGGCTCGAAATCCACGCCGCCATGGCCGAGGGAGCGAAAGTCCCAGCCACGTCCGGCCGCGCCGAACCCGAGGTGGGAGCTCAGAATCCCCGAGTGGCCATCCAGAGTCACCGCGGCATCCTTCATGTGCACGTGATAGATGCGGTCGGGGAACTCTTGGATAAAGCGTGCGGGATTCACGCCCTGCCAGAGCAGGTGGCTGGGGTCAAAGTTGAAGCCAAAGGCCTCGCGGTTCCCCAGCGCCTCCAGGGTGCGCTTGGCCGTCACGATGTCGTAGGCGATCTCGGTGGGGTGCACCTCGAGGCCGAACTTGACGCCCATCTCGTCAAAGACGTCCAGGATCGGGTTCCAGCGCGCGGCAAAGTCGGCAAAGCCGGCATCCACCACCTCAGGCCCGGTGGGTGGGAAGAAGTACAGGTACTTCCAGATGCTGGAGCCGGTAAAGCCGTTGACCACGCTCACGCCAAACGCCTTGGCGGCGCGGGCCGTGTTCGCGACCTCTTGGGCGGCCCGTTGGCGGACGCCTTCCGGATCGCCGTCGCCCCACACGTAGGGCGGCAGGATGGCCTTGTGGCGGCCGTCGATGGGATCGTCGCACACGCACTGGCCCACCAGGTGCGTGCTGATAGCCCAACACTTGAGCCCGAACTGGTTCAGGATGTCCCAGCGGGTCTGCAGGTAGCCATCCTCCGAGAGAGCGCGATCCACCTCAAAGTGGTCGCCCCAGCAGGCCAGCTCCAGGCCGTCATAGCCCCAGGAGGCCGCCTTCTCGGCGAGGGTCGTCAGCGGAAGATCCGCCCACTGGCCGGTAAAGAGTGTGACAGGTCTCGGCATGTTGTCCTCTCCTATGGTTGTATACGGGCCCGAGCGAGCGCAGGCGCGCTAGACCTCAAAGTCAAAGGGAGTCCACTTGGCGTCAGAGGCGCTGCTCTCGACCACCTTGTGGATAAAGTAGACGCCGCGCGCGCCCTCGACGGGGCCTGGAAAGTCCATGGTGATCTCGCTCGGCTGGACGCCCATCAGTCTGGCGCGGATGGCATCGGTAAAGTTCTTGTAGATGTTGCCAAAGGCCTCAAAGTAGCCCTCGGGATGGCCGGTGGGCAGGCGGGTGGCCGCCGCCGCGGCGGCTACGTTGTAGCCGTTGCCCCGCTTGAAGACCTGCTCGGGGCCATCGTTGCTGATGATGTGCAGGTAGTTGGGGTTCTCCTGAACCCAGGAGAGGGCCGCCTTGGTGCCCCACACGCGGATGCGCAGGTTGTTCTCCTCGCCCACAGAGATCTGCGAGGCGGTGAGGATGCCCTTGGCGCCATTGGAGAACCGCAGCAACACGTCGCCGTCATCGTCCAGCCGGCGGCCCTCCACAAAGATCGAGAGGTTGGCGCACACGGCCGATACCTCGAGGCCGGTGATGTACGAGGCCAGGTTCTCGGCGTGAGAGCCAATGTCGCCGATGCAGCCGGCGATGCCGGAGCGGGCCGGATCGGTGCGCCAGGCCGCCTGCTTGTTGCTCTCGTCGGTGGCCTCCGCCAGCCAGCCCTGGGGATACTCGACGATCACCTTGCGGATCTCGCCCAGCTCGCCGCTCTGCACCATGGCGCGGGCCTGCTTGACCATCGGGTACCCGGTGTAGTTGTAGGTCACGGCGAACAGCACGCCGGCGTCGCGCACGGCGCGCACGATGTCCATTGCCTGCTCCACCGTGTGGCAGAGCGGCTTGTCGCAGGCGACATTGAATCCGGCCTTGGCAAAGGCGATGGAGACGGGATAGTGCATGTGGTTCGGCGTCACCACGGACACAAAGTCCAGGCGCTGGTCCTCGGGCATCTTGCTCTCGACCTCGAGCATCTCCTCCCAGGAACCATAAACGCGATCCTCGGGCACATAGAGGTCGCGCCCGGAGGCCCGGCTCTTTTCAGGCGTCGAGGAGAACGCTCCGGCAACCAGCTCAACGGCGCCATCCAGCATGGCGGCCCGGCGATGCACGGCGCCGATAAAGGCATCGCGGCCTCCGCCGACCATGCCCATGCGCAGCTTGCGGGGGAACCACCCCAGCGCCTCTCCAGCAGTCGAACTGCCCAATGCGTCACCCATGGCATGCTCCTTTCCTATAGCTCTGAACGAACTTTGTTCTCCCGGCGTGCATCGCCGGGGCAGCAAACGCTGTTCTACCGACCATTGTGCACAGGCTGGAGCCGCGTGTCAAGACGTTTCGGTAGCTTGTGCGGGCCCGGCCTGAGCCAAGAATCTGTGCCTGTGTCGCCTCCGCCAGGGTACGCCTGCCCTGCCGATGGGTGAACAGGGTTCACCCCTACCGGCAAAGGCGATGGAACGGATCAATCAGGTAGAGATGTCGCCCGCCGCGCACAGGCCCCGCGGCGGGATCCTGCCGCTCGAGCACCCTACACCAACTGACCATCCTCTCGCAGCATGCGCCGCAGCGTCTCGACGTCGACCTCGCCTGGCGCGCAGCTCTGTTGCACGGCCAAGGCGGCGGCGGTTCCCGCGGCCTGCCCGATGGCGATGCAGGTGCCCATCACCCGCGCGCCCGCCATGCCTTCGTGGGTGGCCGAGATGCAGCGCCCCGCCGCCAGGAGGTTCGGCACCGAGACCGAGAGCAGGCTGCGGTAGGGGATGTCGTACCAGTCGCCGGGGGGCGGGTAGAGCTCGGCGCGGCCGCGCATCTGGTCGTGATGGCTGGCCCAGTAGGCGCAGTCGGCGCCCTGGGGGCACTCGGCAGTGCAGAGATGCACGGGGTAGGTGCGCCCCAGCGGGCAATGGATGTCGATCCACCAGGAACCCCGGGCGATGGCATCCTCGAACTTGCTCCCCTCATGGATGTCGTCTCCGGTGAGGGCATAGGGCCCCACGATCTGGCGGGTCTCCCTTGGCCCCACCTGGGGCGAGGTCTGTTGCACGTAGCAGTCCTCAAAGCCGGGGACGTTGGCCCGCAGGTAGCGCACCAGGTCCCACACGTCGCGCCTGGTGGAGAACTCGGCCCGGGTGAGATCCTGCGCCAGATCGGCGTCACCGCCAAAGCGGGTCATGTTGGCGGCTGCATGGTCGTCATGGTGGGTGTTGCGGGCCAGGAAGCGAGCATTGTAAAAGTGAAAGCGCCCGTCCTCCATCTCGTGCTCGACCTGCTGCAGCACGGCATGGGCCTGCTCCTCGCTCAACGGAGCAAAGCCGGCCAGGTGGAAGAAGGAGCCCATGGCCTCGCCGCGCCCGTCGAAAGCGCGACCGTGGGTGATGGGGGCGCCCGCCCGATAGGCCACGTCGGCGTCGCCAGTGGCATCTATGAACACCTTGCCCTGCACCGCCTGGCGCCCCGACTTGGTCTCCACCAGGATCGCCTGGATGTGCTGGTTCTGGCGGACGACGTCGCTGACCAGGGTGTGGAGCATCACCTCCACGCCCGCCTGCTGCATCATCTCATCCAGGACGATCTTGAGGGCCTCGGCGTCAAAGCGGATGCCCCACTCGTTGAGGGCTTGCGCCCAGGAGGGCGCTCCGCCGATGGCGTGCATGCGCTCGGTGATCTCGCGCAGGATGCCCTGGACGATGGGGACACAGCTTTCGTGGGCCGTATGGCCGAGGATGGGGGCGATCAGGCCAGCCGTGGCGAGGCCGCCCATAAAGCCGTGTCGCTCGATCAGCAGCGTGCGGGCGCCGCGGCGCGCGGCGGAGACGGCGGCGGCAAAGCCGCCCGGCCCCGCCCCGCAGACGACCACGTCGGCCTGGGCCACGACGGGAATCTGGCGTTCCGGTTCGGTGATAGTGAGCATCGGCGCTCCCTCATACATCTTTGGATGATGGCAACGACACGTGGGCCAGCCTGCGCCCGGATGGGCGCTGCCTCAGCGGCGTGCGCTGGCCCAGATCTCTCCCACATGGTCGGCCAGGGTCTGCATCGATTCGGCGAAACTCGCACCGGTGATCCGGACGCCCGGAAGGTCGCCGAAGCCCTCGGGCGAGACGCCCTCTGGCTCGTAGGCCTGGCGGAAGTAGGGCACGCGCAGCAGGCGCTCCAGCACGTCGGCGGGCACCGGCTGCTCGATGGTCGGCTCCAGCGGACGTCCCGCATAGCTCTCGATGAAGGCGGCCAGGATATTGGGGAAGATGGTCATGACCGTCCGTCCGCCGGCCACCTGGGCCAGATGCCAGATCTCGGTCTCGCCGTCGATGGTGGGGCCCATGCGCATCGAGGCGAGCAGGAGCATCGTCTCCAGCCCGCGCTCCTTGAGGAGGCGGTAGGTCTGCCGGGCGACGGCCACGCCGGCCCAGCGCCGGTCCACCTCGCTCAGCTCGATGCCCTGCTGGCGGGCCTGCTCGGCAAAGGGCGGGGCGTCCTCCATACGGCCGAGCATCATGGTGGCGACAGAGCGGGCTCCGGTCATGTTCACGCCCTTGGCCCGGGCCTCGGCGAAACCGTCGCGGGCGGCCTCGGCCACGGCCAGGATCTGGGCTACGCTGAAGCAAAGGGTCGCGTTGGTGGAGATGCCCAGGCTGGAGAGCACGCGAATGCCCTCGATGCCCTCGCGGGTGCCGGGCATCTTGATCATGACGTTGGGGTGCACGGCGTGCAGCCGCTGCCCCTGGGCCACCATGGCGTCAACGTCGGCCAGGCTGCGCGGGTCCACCTGGCCGCAGATGTGGCCGTAGCGGCCGCCGGACTCGTCCCAGATGGGGGCCAGGATGCGGGCGCCGCGCCGCAGCACCTCCTCGTAGGTGCTCCAGAGCAGCTCCTCTGGCGAGGCAGTCCCCGGCGCCTGGGCGGCGATCCAGCCATCCCACGCCTCGGCATCCTGCTGGATGGCCTGCAGCGCCAGGGGCGGGTTGGTGGTGCAACCGCGAAAAACGCGCGCCAGCGACTGAAAGCCGCCCAGATCCTCCAGCGCCTCCAGCAAGTCAGGCCGGCCCGACCAGGCGCGCTGGCACTCGTCGCGCCAGGCGCCAAGGATGAGGGGCGACGAATCCCACCAGATCTCGGTATCGGGGTGTAGCTCTGCCAGACGACGGATGGCCGACGGTGTTGGCATGATGGTAACTCCCTTGTGTTGCATGGCGTCGGGCGGCTCTGCCCGATCCGTCCGCTACGCGCGTGCCGTATAGTCCCCCTGGATGATCCACTTGTAGGTGGTCAGCTCGGGCAGACCCATCGGCCCGCGAGCGTGCAGGCGCTGCGTCGAGATGGCGACTTCGGCCCCCAGGCCGAACTGCCCGCCATCGGTGAAGCGGGTGCTGGCATTGACATACACGGCCGCCGAATCCACCTGGTCCAGAAAGCGGGTGGCGTTGGCATAATCATTGGTCAGGATGCCGTCCGAGTGGGCGGTGCCATAGGTCTGGATGTGCGCGATGGCCTCATCCAGCGAATCCACCACCTTGACGGAGAGGGCCAGCGAGAGGAACTCTTTGCCATAGTCCTCGGCGGTGGCGGGGGCCACCAGGCTCTCGTCGTAGGAGGCGCCCTGGAGCGCCGCCAGCGAGGCCTCATCGCACAGGACGCGCACGCCCGCGGCGGTGAGGTCGGCCACCATGGCGGGCACGAACGCCGGCACGATGCTGCGATGCACCAACACGGTGTCCAGCGCGTTGCAGACCGAAGGGGCCTGGATCTTGGCGTTCTTGATTACCGGCAGGCTGCGCGCCTGGTCTGCCGTGGCGTCTACGTACAGGTGGCAGACGCCGATGCCGCCATAGACCACGGGCATGCGGGCATGCTCTCGCACCAGCGCCTGCAGCCCGGGGCCGCCCCGCGGGACCACCAGATCGATCAGGTCGTCCATGCGCAGCAGCTCGGGCACCAGGGCGCGATCGGTGGAGGTGATCAGTTGCACGGCATCCTCCGGCACGCCGACGGCGGCGCAGGCCGCGCGAATGAGCTCCACCAGCACCATGTTGGTGCGGAGGCTTTCGCGCCCCCCGCGCAGGATCACGCTGTTGCCCGTCTTGATGCCCAGCGTCCCGATCTCCACCGTCACATTGGGGCGCGATTCAAAGATGACGCCGATGACGCCCAGGGGCACCTTCTTCTTGGCGATTTGCAGGCCGTTCGCCAGAGTCCTGCCATCGTACACCTGGCCCAGGGGATCGGGCAGGGCGGCCACGTCGCGGCAGCCGTTGACCATGGCTTGCAGGCGCGCGGGGTTGAGGGTGGAGCGATCCACCAGATGGGGGGCGATGCCCGCGGCGGATGCCTCGGCGACATCGGCGCGGTTGGCCTCCCAGAGAGGCTCGCCCACCTGCTCCAGGCGCGCGGCGATCTCCAGCAGGGCGGCGTCGCGCACCTGGCCGGAGAGCAGCCCCAGCCGGCGACCCGCCTCGCGGGCCCCGAGGGCCATGGCGCGTATATCCATTGTCATTGCCTCACCTCCCTGGCCCCTGGCGCTAGATCAGGGCCAAATTGTTGCGGTGGATGAACTCGGTGCCGTAATCATAGCCGAGGATGTCGGCGGCCTGGGCAGAGCGCTGGCCCAGGATGCGGCAAAGATCGTGGGCGTCATAGTTGGCCAGCCCGCGGGCGATCTCGCGGCCCGGCTCGTCGCGCACCGAGATGACCTCGCCGCGGCCGAACTCGCCCTCGACGCGCACGATGCCCACAGGCAGCAGGCTGCGCCCCTTCTCCACGATGGCCGCCCGGGCGCCCTCGTCGACGATCACGCTGCCTGAGGTGACCGACTGGGCCAGCAGCCAGCGCTTGCGCCCCTCGGCGGGCGTAAAGCTTGCCGGGAACCAGGTGGCCGGGACCGTCTGTTCGCAAAGGCCGACCAGGACGTTCTCGCGGCTGCCGTTGGCGATGGCGACGGCCGTGCCGCTGTGCACGGCCATGTCGGCGGCCACGATCTTGGTGTGCATGCCGCCGCTTCCCATGCTCGTGCGGCTGCCCTGGGCGAGCTGGTAGATGGAGGGGTCAATGACGGGCACGCGCTCGATCAGGCGGGCGTGGGGGTCCACCCGGGGGTCGGCCGTGTAGAGCCCGTCGGTATCGGTGAGCAGGATCAGCAAGTCCGCCTCGATCAGGTTGGCGACCATGGCGGCCAGGCTGTCGTTCTCGCCCACCTTGATCTCGTCAGTGGCGACGGCGTCGTTTTCGTTCACGATGGGCACGATGCCGCCCTGCAGCAACGCAGCAAAGGTATCGCGCACATTCAGGTAGCGCTGGCGATCCTCGATATCCTCACGGGTCAGCAGCACCTGGGCCGCGATCATGCCATAGAGCTCAAAGTACTGCTCCCAGAGGCGCATGAGGCGCCCCTGGCCCACAGCGGCCAGCATCTGCTTGAAGGGAATGCTCTTCTGGAGGCGCGGAAAGCCCAGGTGCTCGCGGCCAGCCTGCTGGGCGCCCGAGGTGACCAACACCACCGCGGCGCCCGCGCGGCGTAGGATGTCTATCTGCCGCGCCAGGTCCACCATGCGCGGCGGGCTCAGCCGGTCGGTCCCGGCCGTGAGGGTGCTGGTGCCCACTTTGACCACCACCCGCCGCCAGCGCCCCGGCTCCGTTCTGGCATTACTTGACGTCAAGGCTCGCTCCCCCTCTTTGGCTGCACGTGATTATAACATGGCCGGCAAAACGCACAAGTGGGGAGGCCCGCCGCCTTGCCCACGGCGTCTTCAGAGTCCCTGTGGTGTATCTGGCACGCCAATCGGGTGCCGCTTCCATGCTGAGCGAACAAAGCGCACGCTTGCGCAGATCGTCCCCACGGCGAAAAGAGCAGTAAAGCGTACAAAAGCAGGGGCGAAACTCGTCCGCACCCCGGTCGTCCGTGATTCGCCATTGGCGTCTTACCATAATGTCGGTTCCGGATCGCCCAGCCCACGGGAGCGCCGCAGCGGTTTTGCTCCTGGGGCAGGCATGTTATACTTGCCATTGGCCCGCGGCTAACGCGAGGATTCGCCAAGGAGAGCCCCGCTGATAGAGCAATGGCATCGGCTATGGCGCAAGGCGCCCTGGCCCCGGACGACCCAGGAACGCAACATCTACCTGCTGTATGGCGAGGTAGTAGCTGCCGCCGTGCTGGCCGCGGCCGGGGCGTTCAACGCCACGTACATCCTGCGATGGGGCGGGTCGCGCACTCTGGTGGGCCTGCTATCCTCTGTGCCCGCCCTGATCGCCGTGTTCCTGTTCATGCCCGCTGCCCGCATCCTGGAGCGCCAGCACCGCTACGGCCCCTTTGTGGTGTGGAGCCTGTTCGGCTCGCGCATCGGCTACCTGCTGATCGCCCTGATGCCCCTCTTCCTGCGGCGCTGGATCCCCGAGGCCACAACGTTCGTGCTGATCGCCATGTCGGCCCCGGCGGTGCTGTTTGCCACCGGCTGGAACCCCCTCCTGGCCGATGTGGTGCCCGAGCAGGTGCGCGCCACCGTCTTCTCCTGGCGGAGCATCCTCAGCAGCGCCACCATCGCGGCACTCACCTACGTGGCGGGCCTGTGGCTGGATAGAGCGGCCTTCCCCGGCAACTACCAGTGGCTCTTTGCCGTGGGGTTGGCGGGCGGCCTGTTGAGCGTCTACTTGGTGGCCCGCATCAAGATCCCCGAGGTCGAGCCCGCCCAGGTGCCCCTGCTGCATCGCAAGTCCTCCCTCATCGAGGGAGTGCGCGAGGGGCTGCGCGAGCGCCCTGAGTTCGGACGGCTCACCATCAACACCCTGGTGTTCAACCTGGGCGCCTGGATGGTCGGGCCACTCTACATCATCTTTTTCGTGCAGGAGCTGGGGGCGGCGGATAGCTGGGTGGGCCTCTATACCACCGTGATCCACGTCGCCATCGTGGCGGGGTACTGGGTGTGGCGGCGCATCTCCATCCGCATGGGGGATTTCCCCAGCCTACTGGTGGCCCTCCCGGTGGTGACGGCCTTTCCCTTCCTGGTGGCCCTGCTGCCCAACCTGTCGCTGATCCTGGCGATCGGCCTGCTGATCCACTTTTTCCTGCCGGGGGTGGATCTCAACCACAGCCTGATCTTTATGGCCCGGGTGCCGCCCAGCCGCCGCCACACCAGCATCGCCTTTTACAGCGTGGTGATGAACCTGGGGGCGTTTGCGTGCCCCATTGCGGGGGTCGCCCTGGCGGGCGTCATCGGGATTCGCTGGACTCTGGTGCTGGGCGGGGTGCTCCGGGCGTTGGGCATGCTGCTGTTCTACCGCTACCCCATGGATGACCGGCGCCCCAGCCTGCGCGCCCTGGGGAGTGCCCTGCGGGACCTGCTGCCCGTCCGACGCTAGCGCGCCATCAAACCACTACAATCTAGGAGCAAGAGATGTCGAATCAGAACCCCGAGGGAGAGGCCCGGCGCGTGCTGGTGATCGCGGCCCATCCCGACGATCCCGAGTTTGGATGCGCCGGCACCATCGCCAAGTGGGCCGCCCAGGGCCAGGAGGTTCACTACGTCCTGCTGACCAGCGGCGACCAGGGCAATCGCGACCGGGCGGTGCACCCCAGCGAGATGGCCTTCCTGCGCGAGGCCGAGCAGCGGGCCGCGGCCGAGACCTTGGGCGTGCGCAGCGTCGAGTTCCTGCGCTACCCCGATGGCCTGGTGGAGAACACCATCGAGCTGCGCCGGAGGCTTTGCGGGCTGATCCGCCGGCATCGCCCCCACGCCGTGTTCGCCATCGACCCCTGGCGTCCGTACCAGCTCCACCCCGACCATCGCGCTGCCGGCTTTGGCGCGCTGGATGCGGTGCGCGGCTCCCACTCGTGGAACCTTTTCCCCGAGCAGTTGACCGGCCTGCAGCCCTGGCGCGTGCAGGAGGTGTACCTGTTCTGGACGGGTGCTCCGGACCACTGGGAGGACGTGACGGACTATATGGATCGCCGCATCCAGGCGCTCTTTTGCCATGCGAGCCAGATGCGCGACCGCGCCGCGGCGTTCGAGCAGCGGGTGCGCGAGACCGCCCGCGCCGCGGGCGAGCCCCACGGCTACGCCTATGCCGAGGCGTTCAAGCGACTGATCACGGGTTAAGAACGAACGCGCGGGGCGGTGGGTTTCCCCACTGCCCCGCGCGCAGTTGCGTGAAACGCGGCGCTGCGCCTAGCCCAAGGGCTCCAGCACAAAGCGCTCGATCTCGGCGTTCATGCGTAGCCCATCCAGCCACTCGACGAACGCTTCCTGCTGCATTTGGGACACAAAGTAGGCATCCAGCTCGTGGGGGCCCTTTTCCAGGACCTGGATGATGTGCCAGCCGTAGTCGCTCTCCACGATGGGGCTGATCTCGCCAGGCTCTAGAGCAAAGGCCACATCCTCGAACTCGGCGACCATCACGCCGCGGGGGAACCAACCCAGGTCGCCCGCCTGTTGAGCGCTGTAGGTATCCTCCGAGTAGGTGGTGGCCAGCCCGCCAAAGTCGTCGCCCTGGGATAGCCGATCCAGTATCTCCTGCGCCAGGGCCTCGTCGCTCACGAGGATATGGCGCGCGTGCACCTGGTCCACGACGGTCTCTAGCCCCTCGCTCTGCATCTCCATCAGGTACTGGGTCAGGAGCGATTGGCGGATGATGCGATCAAAGGCCTCGTCAGAGAGCTCGAGGGTCTCCTGGTAGTCCTCCCAGGTGGCGAAGCCGCCGCCCTCGATGATGCTCTTCTGCACGTCGCGCTTGAATCCCTCCACCTCGGCCTCGTCCACCTGCATTTCGAGCTTCTCGGCCTCTTGGGCCATCAGCTCCAGCTCGATGAGCTGCTCCAGCACCTGCGATTCGACGTCCCGCAACAGCGGCTCGATGTCCTCTCCCGACCAATCGATCTGGTATTGGCCGGCCAGGCTATCCAGGCGAAGGCGGAGGAACTCGCGGTACTCTTGCAGGGGGATGCCCACGCCGTTGACCTTGGCCACCAGATCTCCCTCGGCGGGGAGGTCGATCAAGGTCAGGACGTGGTCGATGGCGGGCTTGCGCAGCTTGGCCAGCTCGGCCTCCGTGGGGTACTGCTCAACGGGCGTCTCGCCGGGCGCGGGGGTCAGCTCTGCGCCGGCGACCTCGGCCGTGGGAGTCGCCGTCTCGGGCGTCGTGGCTTCTGCGACCGTCGGTTCCACCGTTGGGGTGGCTTCAGGCTCGCCCTTGGACGAGCAGCCGGTCATGACCAGGAGCAGGGCGCAAAGGCAGAGCAGGCGCAAGATCGTCGTTCGTTTCATGATATCCCTCTCAAGGCAACTCGGGCGGCGAGCCCGACAGATGGCGTTGAGGGCATCATAGCACCGACGACGGTTGTCGCCAAGTCCGCCGCGCCCTTGTCGCTCTCACCCCCGCGGGCGATGCGCGTAACCAGCGGGTCTGCGCCGCCTCTCCCGCAAGCGGGAGAAGGGAGAAAGGGGGGGGTGAGGGCCATCTGCCGCGCCCTTGTCGCCCTCACCCCCATGGGCGATGCGCGTAGCCAGCGGGTCTGCGCCCCCTCTCCCGCCCGCGGGAGAAGGGAGAAAGGGGGGGAGAGGGCCACCTGCCGCGCACTTGTCGCCCTCACCCCCATGAGCGATGCGCGTAGCCAGCGGGTCTGCGCCCCCTCTCCCGCAAGCGGGAGAGGGGGGAGGGGGGAGAGGGCCACCTGCCGCGCCTTTGTCGCCCTCACCCCCGCGGGCGATACGCGTGCTCAGCGAATCTGCGCCCCCTCTCCCGCTTGCGGGAGAGGGGGGAGGGGGGTGAGGGCCATTGGCCACCACGCCGGGGCGAGGGCCATCGTCAGGGCCTCGTAGGTGCGGTTGGCGGCGCGGCCAGGGGGCGCTATAATGGGCCCAATATCGCTACACCCCAGGAGAGGTTGCCATGGGCCAGCTCGCCAATCCAGAGCCGGTAGATACCCTGTTGGTCGGCGGGGCCGTCATCACCATGGATGCCGAGCGCCATCTCTACCGTCCGGGCGCGGTGGCCCTGCGCGGCCGCGACATCGTGGCCGTGGGCCCGGAGGCCGATCTCGTGAGCCGCTTCCAGGCGGCGGAGACGGTGCGCTGCGACGGCGACCTGATCGTGCCCGGCCTCGTCAACGCCCACACCCACATGCCCATGAGCCTGCTGCGCGGCCTGGCCGACGACTTGCGGCTCGACGTCTGGCTCTATGGCTACATCCTGCCCGTGGAGCGCGAGTTCGTGACGCCCGAGTTCTCTTTCTTGGGCACGACTCTTTCGTGCGCCGAGATGCTGCGCGGCGGCACCACCTGCTTTGTGGACATGTACTACCACGAGGAGGAGGTGGCCTGGGCTGCCGCCGAGGCGGGCATGCGTGGCATCTGCGGCGAGACGGTCGGCAAGTTCCCCACCCCCGACGCCGCCAGCTATGAGGACGGGCTGCGCTACTGCGCCGATTTCGTCTCACACTGGCAGGGCCACGAGCTGATCGTGGCGGCGCCCGCGCCCCATTCGATCTACATGACCACGCCCGAGATCCTGGAGGCGACCACGGCGCTGGCGAGCCGTTTTGGGGCGCCCCAGCTCACCCATGTCGCCGAGACTCAGGACGAGGTGGACGCCCTGCTGGACGGCTCGGCGCTGCGGCCCGTGCGCTGGCTGGAGGAGCACGGTATCCTGGAGCACCCCCTGATCGCCGCCCACTGCGTGCACGTGAACAGCGAGGAGATCCTGCTCATGGCCCGCTATGGCGTGGGGGCGGTGCATAGCCCGACCAGCAATCTCAAGCTGGCCAGCGGCATCGCGCCGGTGGCCGAGATGCTGCGGCGCGGCGTGCACCTGGGGCTGGGCACCGATGGCTGCGCCAGCAACAACGACCTGGACATGTTCGAGGAGATGCGGCTGGCGGCCCTGTTGCCCAAGGCTGTGACAGGCAATCCCATGGCGGTGCCCGCGACGGAGGCGCTGGCCATGGCCACCATCTATGGCGCCCGGGCAATCGGCCTGGATCACCTCATCGGCTCGCTGGAGCCGGGCAAGCGCGCCGATCTGGTCGTCGTGCGCGGCGATGCCATCCACCAGATGCCCGCCTTCGAGACCACCGGCGCCAACGCCTACTCGCGCCTGGTCTACACGTCCCAGGCCCATGACGTGCGCCATGTATGGGTCAACGGCAAGCAACTGGTCCGTGAGGGCCAGCTCACCTCCATCGACGTGGCTCGGGTGCTGGAGCGCGCCGCCGACCTGGCCGGGCGCATCACCAAGTTCTTTGTGCAGCGCGAGGCGCGCATCCTCGACAAGTTGCTCGACATCGCCCCCCTGGAGCAGCACGAGACCTTTGAGGTGCAGGCCAAGGGGGCCCTGCGCGACCCGGACGCCTTTTACCGCGGGCTGGGGCACCCCGATGTGCACCAGATCGCCCACACCTCGCGCGACCAGTACGATACCTACTTCTTCTTCGATCACCATGATCCCCAGCGCCTGCGCTATCGAGAGGATCAGGTGATCCAGCCTGATGGCTCGGTGGAGCCTATCTACAACCTGACGCTGACCGGCCCCGCCAAGGAGGCCGAGTATCAGCACAGCGTCGTGCTCAGCCGGGCACGCTTTACCGCCGAGGCCGACCGCAGCCTGCGCTTCTACTGCGAGTATTTCCGGCCGGAGCGAGTCGTCGAGATCGGCAAGCACCGCGAGCGCTATCACATTCGCTACAGAGGGCTGGACTTTGCCGTGAATCTCGACCAGATCCACAGCCCGCGCCCGGCGGGGCCCTTTGTCGAGATCAAGAGCCGCACCTGGTCGCAGCGGGATGCGGTGCAGAAGGCAGAGTTGATCGGCGACCTGCTGGAGATCCTGGGGGCGCACCCGGAGGACATGCTCCCCCACGACTATGCGGAGCTGTTCGCCGAGCCGGAGGCGGGCTGCGGCGAGGCTTGACGTAGCCGGGCGCGCGGTGTAGAGTGGCCGCGTTCGACGCCCAAGCGTATGACAAGGAGGCAAGGGGATGAGGGTCCGTGATCTGGATGCGTTGCGCCGTCTGGCCCTCGATATGCGTATCGAGATTGTGAGGATGATGGGCCCCAACAAGGCCCATCACTTTGGCGGCTCGCTCTCGGCGGCCGACATTGTGGCGGCGCTCTACTTCTCCAAGATGCGCTATGACCCGGCCCATCCCGATTGGCCGGAGCGCGATCGCTTTATTATGAGCAAAGGGCACTGCGTCCCTGCCCAGTATGCGGCCCTGGCCATGCTCGGCGTATTCCCCAAAGAGGAGCTGACCACCCTCAAGCGGTTGGGCACGCGGCTGCAGGGGCACCCGGCGGCCCACCTGTTGCCGGGCATCGAGGGCTGCACCGGTTCGCTGGGGCAGGGGCTATCCTTCGCCAACGGCATGGCCCTGGCGGGGCGCGTGCAGGGGCTCGCCTTTGACGTCTACTGCCTGATCGGCGATGGCGAGACGCAGGAGGGCCAGGTCTGGGAGGCGGTGCGCAGCACGGCGGCCCAATGCCTGAGCAACGTGACGGCCATCATCGACGCCAACGGCCTCAAGGCCATGGACCGCTCCTACTGTGGCAAGGAGTTGGCCGGCCTGCCGCTCAAGTTCGAGGCTTTTGGCTGGCGTGCGCGCGAGATCAACGGGCATGACATGGGCGAGTTGGTTGAGGCGCTGGACTGGGCCACCGAGAGCGCCGATGCGCCCGCTGTGATCATCGCCGAGACGGTCAAGGGCAAGGGGATCTCGTTCATCGAGGATCGCCCCGAGTTCCACAACGCGGCCCTCACGCCCGAACAGATCGCCCAGGCCCTGGCGGAACTGACGGCCCAACGCGCCGAGATGGGGGAGGCATAAGGTGACCACCAAACGCGAAACCCGGCATGCCTACGGCGAGGCGTTGCTCCGCGCCGGCGAGCAGTGCTCTCAGATCGTCGTCCTGGATGCCGATCTCTACAAGTCCACCCGGACCGACCTGTTCCGCGGTCGATTTGGCGAGCGGTTCCTCGATATGGGCATCTCGGAGATGGACATGGTCAGCACGGCGGCGGGGATGGCCGCCACGGGCCTGATCCCCTATGTGAACTCGTTCGCCATGTTCATCACGGCCCACTGCTACGATCAGATTCGCATCCAGATCTGCTACCCGAACCTGCACGTGATCCTGGCGGGCTCGAGCGCCGGGCTCACCCAGGGCCCCGACGGCGCCAGTCATCAGGCGCTGGAGGATATCGCCCTGATGCGGGCGCTGCCCAACATGCGCGTGCTGGTGCCGGCCGATGGCGTCGAGACCGAGGCCATGACCCTGGCAGCCGCGCAGGAGATCGACGGCCCCATCTATCTGCGGCTGGGCCGCTACCCCGTGCCCGATCTCTTTGACGCCTCGTATCGCTGTGAGCTGGGGCGGGCCGCCTGGCTGGCCAAGGGCAGCGACGTCACCCTGATCGCCTGCGGCCACATGGTCAGCGCCGCTCTGGATGCCTCTCGCCTGTTGGCGAATCGCGGCCTCTCGGCGGGCGTCGTCAACATGTCCAGCATCAAGCCGCTGGACGAGGAGGCCGTGGCAGCAGCCATGCAGGCCGCGCCCCTGGTGGTGACCGTCGAGGAGCACAGCATCCTGGGCGGCCTGGGCGGCGCCGTGGCCGAGGTGATGGCCGAGGCCGGCAGCGGCGCGCGCCTGCTGCGCCTGGGCACCCGCGACCACTTTGGCGAATCGGCCACCGCCGACGAGCTGCTGGCCAAGCACGGGCTGACGCCCGAAGGTATCGCAACGGCGGCGGAACGCGCCCTGACGCGGTAGCGGTGAACGGGGCAGTGCGATCGGGCCGGGGAGAGGGCGGCGCTGCGAGATCCGAGGTTTCGCCCGTCAGGCGCCGCTCCCCGGCAGACGGGCGTCCGCTGCGCACACGGGAGCACCCATGAAACACGTTCTGAGCATCAGCCTGGGCAGCCGCTCGCGAGACTATCGCATCGAGGTCGAGCTGTTGGGAGAGCGCCTGCTCATCGAGCGCATCGGCGTTGATGGCGATCCGGCCGAGGCCGCCCGCCTGTATCAGGAATACGATGGGCGTGTGGATTGCTTTGGGATCGGCGGGGCAACGCTGAGCATCTCGGCCGGTCGCGCCAGCTACGACCTCTCCCACGTGCACCGCCTCATGCAGGTGGTGCGCCAGACCCCCTATGTGGATGGCGCCGGATTTCGCGATGTGATCGAGCGGCAGATGGCCCAGACCATCGAATCCGAGATCGCCGAGGGCGTCTCCCCGCGCACGGTGATGGTGACCTGCGCCGCCGATCGGCTGGCCATGACCCTCTCCTTCGCCGAGATGGGCTACGAGCTGATCCTGGGGGATCTGGCCTTCGCCCTGGGCCTGCCGGTGGCGCTGCACAGCATGGCTTCGCTGCAGCGCCTCATGGGCGTGTTGGGGCCCGTCTTTCGGCACCTGCCCATGCGCTGGCTCTACCCGACGGGCGAGAAGGAGGATCACATCGAGCCGCGCTTTCCGGCCTGGTTCGCCCGCGCCGGCGTGGTGGCGGGGGACTGCAACTATATCCGGAGGCATATGCCCGAGGATATGGCGGGCAAGATCATCGCCACCAACACCACCACCGAGCTGGATGTGCGCCTCTTCCGCGAGCGCGGTGTGCGCTATCTGGTGACCAGCACCCCGCGCCTGGGCACCCGCTCCTTTGGCACCAATGTCATGGAGGCGGTGCTCGTGGCCCTGGCCGGCAAGGGGCGCGCCCTGGAGCCCGCCGAAGCCCAAGAGATGATCGCTCTGCTGGGATGGCGCCCCAACATCGAACGCCTCAACTGAGGCCGGGCAACATCGGTTCCCCGCTCCATCCCTCCTTTGCCAGCCGTTGCCGCCGGTGCTACACTACCCATAACGCTGGCATCTGAGCCCATTCGCCAACGCAAAGGATCGCACCGCCGATGACCTCGCAAGCGCTGTACAACCGCTGGCGCAGCCAGACCTTCGATGACCTGCTGGGCCAGGAGCATATCACCGGCACGCTGCGCAACCAGATCCGCGCCGGCCGCATCGGCCACGCCTATCTCTTTACCGGGGTACGCGGCACGGGCAAGACCTCGACGGCGCGCATCCTGGCCAAGGCCGTCAACTGCGTGGGCGATACCGATGATCCCCCCTGCAACGTCTGTCACATCTGCCAGAGCATCACCACGGGGCGGTCGCTGGATCTCATCGAGATCGATGGCGCGTCGAACCGGGGCATTGACGAGATCCGTGAGCTGCGCGAGCGCGTCGGGTTCGTACCCCAGGAGGCGCGCTACAAGGTCTATGTCATTGACGAAGTGCACATGCTGACGCGCGAGGCGTTCAACGGTCTGCTCAAGACGCTGGAGGAGCCGCCCCAGCATGTGATCTTTGTGCTATGCACCACCGAGGCTTATCGTCTGCCCGAGACGATCCTCTCGCGATGCCAGCGCTTTGATTTCCGCCGAGCGACGGTGCCGGTGATTGTGAGAAAGCTGGAGCGCATCTGCGCCTCCGAGGGCATCGAGGCAACGCCCGAGGCGCTGGACTACCTCGCGCGCCGCGGGGCCGGGAGCTTTCGCGATGCCGAGAGCCTGCTGGATCAGGTGGCGGCCTATGCCGGCGAGCCCATAGACCTGGCGTTCGTGCAACGGGTGCTGGGCGCCGCCTCGGCCGATGCGGTGACCCAGCTCATCGCCGCCATGATGCACGGCGACGCGGCCCTGGGCCTGAGCCTCGTCAACGCAGCCATGGACCAGGGCGCCGATCCGCGCCAGTTCCTGGGCGAGATCCTGGATCAACTCAGGGCTATGCTGTTGTTGCGCGTCGGCAGCCAGGAGCCGCTGGAGGCCCTGGCGCCCACGACGGTGGCCACGCTGACCGACCTGCTGCACGAGGAGGGCTTTTCCGCGGCCCTGTTGGTCAAGGCGATCCGTATCTTTCAGACGGCCGGCCAGGAGCTGCGCAATGCCGTGCGACTGCAGTTGCCCCTGGAGCTGGCTCTGGTCGAGGTGGTGGTAGAGCGGGGCGAGGCCGAGCCAGGCCCCGTCGAGCCTCCGCGCCGTGCCGTCGAACCGCCGTCGCCTGCCCCGCGTGAGGCAAGGCCCCGGAGCCAGGGCGCCCCTTCCTCCGAGCCGCCGAGGCCCGTCGCGGAGGCGGGGCAAGCGGAGCCCGAGCCGGACCGCGCAAGCGCGCCTGCCCAGGGGGCTGCGCCGCAACTCACGCTGGATTGGGTGCGGGGCAAGTGGCGCCAGGTCGTCGGCAAGGTCACCAACCATAACCCCTCCGTAGGGGGGCTGGTCAAGGACGCGTACCCGCTGCGCGTGGCCAACGGCGTGGTCACCATCGGCTGCGGCAAGCCGTTCCAGCGCGACACCCTGGCCGAGGCCAAGCGCAGCAGCCTGGTGGAGCAGGTAATGGCGGAGGTCCTGGGCGTGCCCTGCCGGATCGAGTGCGTGGTGGCTCCGCCCGACGCACTCCTTGCGCCGCCAGGTGAGGGTCAGCCTCCTGACGAGCACCTGTTCTCCGAAGCTGACCGCAAGGAGCAGCGCGCCCAAGAGCTGCGCAGCCATCCGGCGGTCAAGGCGCTAGAGCAGCGCGGCGGCCAGGTGACCAAGATCGAGTTGAGCGAAGACGAGGAATAGAACAGAGGGAGGAGCGCCGTGGCAAGCAAAGGGAAGCGACGCTTCAGCGCACCTCGCGGGCCTGCGCGCGGGGGCGATATGATGAAGCAGATCGAGGCGCTGCAGAGCCAGATGGCCGAGGCCCAGGCCGGCCTGGAGCAAGAGGTCGTGACGGCCAGCGTGGGCGGGGGTGCGGTCACCATCGAGATGACGGGCGCCCAAGAGGTGCGGGCGATCACCATTCGCCCCGACGTGGTGGACCCCGATGACGTCGAGATGCTGCAGGATCTGATCCTGGCGGCCTTCTCCGAGGCGCAGCAGAAGGTTCAGCAACTGACCCAGGAGCGCATGAGCCCCTTCACCGGTGGGCTGGATATCCCGGGGTTGCTGTAATGACGACGGCCATGCCCAGGGCTGTGGGGCGCCTGATTGAGGGCTTGAGCCGGCTTCCGGGCATCGGCCCCAAGACGGCCTCGCGCCTGACCTACTATCTGTTGCGCGCCGGCCAAGGCGAGGCCGAGGCCCTGGCCGAGGCGCTGGCCGCCCTGCACCAGGAGACCGTGCTCTGCTCCGTGTGCTGCAACATCAGCGAGAGCGATCCGTGCGCCGTATGCGCGGACCCGCAGCGCACCCGCGAGACGGTCTGCGTGGTGGAAGAGCCGCTGGACGTGGTCGCCATCGAGAATACGGGCAGCTACAAGGGCATGTACCATGTGCTGCACGGGCACATCTCGCCCATGGAGCGGATCGGGCCGGACGATCTGCGCATCCAGCAGCTGCTCCGGCGGCTGGAGGGTGGGGGCGTGCGCGAGGTGATCGTGGCCACCAACCCGACCCTGGAGGGCGACGCGACGGCCATTTATCTGGCGCGGCTGGTGCAGCCCCTGGGGGTGACGGTGACGCGCCTGGCGCTGGGGTTGCCCCGCGGCGGCGACCTGGAGTACGCTGACCGCATGACCCTGGCCGAGGCGATAGCCGGAAGACGTCGAATTTGAGCGTTTGACAGCCTCAGGGCGATGGTGTAGAATCGCGCCTCGTTGCCTTGCGTGAAAGCAGGCCCCCGCCAGAGGTGGGGGCGGCTGAGAACGCGAGGAGTGCTCCCCGGAAGAGGATTGACAATCCGGGCAAAGCATGACATAATGAAGACTGAGGCGAGAGCGCAGGCTCTCCCGGGCCGATTTGACAGGCCATCCGCTCTGTGGCACTATAAGGCTCCTTTCGGGGAGCGCGCAGGCTCGGTAGCAGAGCTCGGGAGCCGATTTGACACGGTGGCCGGGTGAGGCTAGAATGGCCGACGCACTCTGGGGAGCCGAGGGAGCGCCAGGGGCACACCGCCGGAGAGGCGATGGGCCACGGGCGCGCCGGGAGCGACAGAGAGGGCACCTTAACAACTAGATAGTGGCAGAAACACAAGTCAAGTTACACTTGAGTGGGTCAACGGTTTTTAACCTCGTAAGAGGATAAACTCTTTATGGAGGGTTTGATCCTGGCTCAG
>DCTX01000018.1 GCA_002329325.1 Anaerolineales bacterium UBA1429 | reverse complement strand
TCCCACCACCATCCTGAGCGAGGCGAGCATCCCTTTTGGTCTGGAAGAGGACCCCGTCGAGCCTCGTCCCGTTAGCGAGGAGCCGGAGCCCTTTGGGCTGGATGACGAAGAGCCTGCCCGCGAGCGGCGCGACTTTCGCGGTGCCGATCTGCGCGGCGTGGACCTGCACGGCATGGATCTCGAGGGCGCCAACCTGCGGGGCGCGAACCTGCAGGGCGCAAACCTGCGCGACGCGCGCCTGGTGCGGGCCAACCTGATCCGCACCAACCTGCAAGAGGCCGATCTGACGGGCGCCAGCCTGGAGCGCGCCAATCTACAGGGGGCCAACCTCACCAGCGCCAAGCTGGTGAACGCCAGGCTGGTGCGGGCCAACGCCCAGGCCGCCCACCTGAACGACGCCGACATGACCGGCGCCAACCTGGAGCGGGCCAACATGCAGGCCGCCGATCTGCGCGGCGCCAGGACCGAGGGGATGTACCTCTCGCGCACCAACTTTCAGACGGCCAATCTGGAAGGGCTCGATCTGCGAGGCCGCGACCTGAGCCGCGCGAACCTGCAGGCCGCGCGCCTGGAAGGCGCCGTGCTGGCCGAGGCCAACCTGGACCACGCCAATATGCAGGTCACCCGGCTGGGCGGCGCCGATCTGCGCGGCGCGGTGCTGAGCCACACCAACTTGCAGGCCGCTGCGCTGAACGAGGCCAACCTGGCCGGGCAGCGCCTGGAGCATGTCAACCTGCAGGCGGCCCGCATGTCGGGCGCCATTCTGAGCGAGGCGCGCCTGGAGCACTGCAACCTGCAGGCTGCCAACCTCACAGGGGCAGACCTGAGCGGCGCGCTGCTGGCGCACTGCAACATGCTGGGGGCCAACCTCAAGGACGCCCGCATGGAGGGCATGAAGACCGAGCACACCAACCTGCGGGGCACGGCCCTTGTGGACGAGTTGCTCAAGGGGCTGGATATCAACATTGACCTGGGCAACCTGGATCTGGACATCGATCTGGGCAACCTGGGCCGGATGTTCAGCCGCAAGGCAGAACCATCGGCACCGGAACCAGAGGAGGACTGACAGGCGTGGCATCTGAGACCCAAGCACCGACGCGATCCGCAGGCCGTTGGGGATGGACCTTCTTCCCCATCTGGATTGGCCAGGCCCTATCCTGGGTCGGCAGCGCCATCGCCCAGTTTGCCCTGGTATGGTGGCTCACAGATCTCACCGGCTCCGCCGCCGTGCTGGCTACGGCCAGCACGGTGGCCATGCTGCCCCAGATCATCCTGGGCCCCCTGGCGGGCACCTACGTGGATCGCTGGAACCGACGCATGGTCATGATCATAGCCGATGGGTTCATCGCCTTGCTCTCCCTCTGGCTAGCCTGGCTCTTTTGGCAGGATAGCCTGCAGATCTGGCACGTGTATGTGATCATGGTCGGACGCGCCTTGGGCGGCATCTTTCATGGCCCAGCCATGCACGCTTCCACGAGCATGATGGTGCCCAAGGCCCATCTCTCGCGGGTGCAAGGGCTGAATCAGGCCCTGGGCGGGGCCGTGAACGTCATCGGGCCGCCCCTGGGGGCCCTGGCCCTGGCGTTCTTGGCGCTGCACCAGGTCATGCTCATTGACGTGATCACGGCCGCCTTTGCCATCCTGCCCCTGTTCTTTGTGCGCATCCCCGAGCCGGAGCGCAAGCCGACGGGCGTGGGCGCCAGGGCCGTCTGGGGCGACATGCTGGAGGGTCTGCGCTATGTGCGCAGTTTGCCGGGCCTGCTGGCCGTCATCGGCGTCGCCGTCGCGCTCAACTTTCTGGGAGCGCCCAACTGGACGCTGCTGCCGCTCTACGTGCGCAATGTCTTTGGGGGCGATGCCGCCGGGTTGAGCATGGTGCAGGCCGGCTTTGGCATCGGCCTGATCAGCGGCGGGTTGCTGCTGGGAGCGTGGGGGGGCCTTCGCAGCCGCGTCACCACCGGCTTTGGCGCCTTCACGATCATGAGCATGGCCGTGATCATCGTGGGCGGCATGCCCGCCTCGGCCCTGTGGGGCGTCGCGGTGGCCTGGTCTGTCTTTGCCTTCTTTAGCGCCATCGGCAACGGCACCTTCGTGGCTCTTCTGCAGGCCGCTGTGGCCCCCGAGGTGCAGGGGCGCGTCCAGTCCGCCGTGCAGAGCGGCGTCATGTTGGCCATCCCCCTGGGTCTGGCCATATCGACGCCCTTGGTGGAGCGCTTTGGTCTGCGCTCCTGGTATCTCGTCTCCGGCGCCATCACCACCCTCATCTGCCTGTGGGCGCTGACCTCGCGGGCTGTGCGGCGCATGGATGAGGTGGAGGTCGCCGGCCATGGCGAGGAGCAGGCCGAGCGGGTGCCCGCCGCGGGCCAATCGGTGGCCGAAGGCTAGTTCTGGCGGCTGATCGGGCGGCGGGAGGATCCTCCCGCCGCCTTCTAGTTCTCGGGGTAGACGGGCGCCTCGGCCACGGTGCGGTAGGGCTCGGGCCAATCGGCCGCCACCCCCAGGCTGCGAGCCGCATAATGGGGCCAGTACGGGCTGCGCAGCAGCACCCTCCCCAGCGCGACCAGATCGGCCCGGCCCGAGGCGATGATGGCATCCGCCTGTTCGGGGCGGGTGATCAAGCCGACGGCGGCCGTGGGCACCTTCGCCTCGGAGCGCACACAGGTCGCAAAGGGCACCTGATAGCCGGGCGAGGCGGCAGGACGAACGTTCACCACGCCGCCGCTGCTGCAATCCACCAGGTTCACCCCGTGTTCAGCCAGCAGGTGCCCAAACAGGGCCGCATCCGCGGGTTCGTTGCCGCCCTCGGCCCAATCGGTGCAGGAGAGGCGGACGAACAGGGGTTTGGCCTCCGGCCAGACCTGGCGGATGGCGTCGGCGACGCGCGCGGCCAGGCGCGCCCGGCCCGCATGATCGCCCCCGTAAGCATCCTGGCGCTGGTTGGCCAGGGGCGAGAGGAACTCGCTGATCAGGTAGCCGTGGGCGCCGTGGATCTCAATCACATCCAGTCCGGCCTCCTGCGCGCGGGCGGCGGCCCGCCCAAAGGCTGCCACAATCGTCTCGATCCCCGCCTCATCCAACGCCTCCGGCACGCGCCAACCATCGGCAAAGGGGATGGCGCTGGGCGCCACAGGCGCCTCGGGGCCGTGCCCGCGATCGGCGGCCCAGGCCTTGCGCCCGGCGTGGCCCAGTTGCACGCCGACCGCCGCGCCGTGGGCATGGCAGAAGGCCGCGATGCGCGCCAGGGGCTCGATCTGGGCATCTTCCCACAGCCCCAGGTCGCCCGGGCTGATGCGCCCGCGGGACTCGACGGCCGTGGCCTCGATCATCACCAGGCCCACGCCGCCCACGGCCCGGCTGCCATAGTGGACCACGTGCCAATCGGTGGCCCGGCCATCCCTGCCGGCCACGTACTGGCACATGGGCGACATCATGATCCGGTTGCGCAGAGACAGGCCTTGCAGTGTCAGGGGATCGAACAGATGGGGCATCACAATTTCTCCTGATGGGCGATATCGGTGTGCGGATGGCGCTGGCACGGCTGGGGGGCCCGGCGCTCCGGTGCGATTGTACCCGCGAACACCCGAGCCGCCAACCTCAGTGGCGCTGGCTTTGCATCCCCCTTGCTGTCGCCCTGGCCCTCGCGTACAATGGCTCTGCGCTGTGGGAGGGGAATCATGCGAAGGTCATGTCTCGTTGGGCTGATCCTGGTGGCGGCCGTGTTGCTGGCGGCCTCCTTCTGGCTGCGGCAGTATCTGGCGCCCGGCCCAAGCACCGCCAAGACGCCCCTGCCCGGCGCCACAGCCGCTGGCCCCGAAGCATCCGCCCCCGAGCTGCTGCCCACCCTCCCGCCACCGACGGCCGTCGTGCTGCCGGAGGACCTGGTCTATGAGGAGCGCATCGAGGGCCTCTATCTCGAGGCGCTGCAGCCCTTGGCCAGCGTGCCGCTGGGGATCCGAGGGCTGGCAGCCGCCGATGGCCTGCTCTACGCCACGGCCTACGATGCCGGCGCCCAGTCCGCCTGGCTGCACGAACTCGATCGAGGCTCCGCCACGGTGCTGCGCTCCCTTGCCCTGTACGAGCAGGGGGCCGGCGAGCCTTGTGGCGTGCAGGCGGCCGGGCAACTCCTGTGGACCTGTGTGAACACGAGCGAGGGCGCCCTGATCTTGGCCGTGGACCGCGACGCCTGGGCGGCGGCCGTGTGGGCGCCCCTCACCGATACCCTGCGCGCCATTGCCCAGACGCCCGATGGCGCCCTGGTGGGGATGGATGCGCAGGGGCGGCGTTTCTACCGCTGGGGTCCCGATGGCGCGCTCCAGCGCGTCGGCACCAATGCCACAGGCGCGCTCTATACCGATTGCGAGCTCGTGCGGGGGAGCCTGGTCTGCGCTGGCACCGAGGAGGGCGGCGCCGTCCTGGATGTGCTCGATCCTGAGAGCCTGTCGCTCCTGGTGCGGCACCGGGCTACGACCCGCACCGAGTGGGGCACATGGGTCGCCGGCAATGGGCTCGCCTACGCCGGCGATTGGTTCCTGCTGGCTCCCGCAGGGGGCGAGTTCCCCTTGGTGTGGTCGTACCGGCTGGCGGGCGGCGCGCTGGCCGATTTCGTCCCCAGCGTGCGGCCGCCTCAGTAGGCGCCTGCGCCATCCAGGGGCCCTCGCCAGACCCGTCGCCCCGCCTCCAATCGCCAGCCATCGGCGGGAATGGCGGGATCGCGCTGGGGCCAGGGCGCCGCGAGCCTGGCCTGGGTCGCCTCCCAGCTCTGCACCCCGCTGGTGGCATCGGCGGCCTCCACGTTGCAGGCCCCCACCGCCGCCGCCGAGAGAACGGCCTCCTCCGGCCCCTGGCCCCGCAGGATCGCCGTCAGGAACCCGGCGATGGTGGCGTCGCCCGCGCCTACCGTGCCGACCACGTCCACCTGGAACGCCGGCGCCCAGAGCTCCCGGTCGCGCCAGGGCGCCAGATCGTGCGGGCCGCCGCGCCCGAACTCACGCGGCAGCGCCCCCGTCCGCAGGTAGAGCCCCCGGTGCCCCAGCTTGATCATCACGATCTGGGCGCCCATGCCCAGGGCCTCGGCGCCCAGGCGTGCGACCAGCTCCGGACTCACCAGATCGAGGAGGGGCGCACGGCCGGCGGCCTGTGCCAGGGACTCGAAGAGGGGGCGATCCAGCATGTAGAGCAGTTCCTCCAGGCTGGGTGCAAAGATATCCACCCAGGGCAGCGCCCGCGCCAGGATCGCGCGCCAGTCGGCCTGGCCGCCCGGTTGCGCCGGATCGGGCATGACCAGGTCCANNGTCAGCCAGTGCCGGAAGCCGCCCATAATCGTAGAGCGCGATCAGATCCGCATCCGGACGGTTTGCCTTGAGTCTGTCGAATTCAGCACGGTCAAGCATAAAAGCCAGCTCTTCAATACTGGGCAAAAAAACATCCGTGTTTGGCAGGACATGACTCAAAATCGCGTTCCAGTCGCACTTTCCGGCATCAGATGCCGGATCGGGCAGAGCCAGATCCAGCGATGTGGTGACTTCATATTGTTTGGCGAGATGGAACATTTGTGCCAGTTCCCGGCCTTCGTTCTCGTAGAAGCGCCGCATCAGCGGCGGGTAGCCAAAGTGCAGGATCCGCGCCTGGGCGAGAAGCTCCTCGGATACGTCCTCGGGGCCGAAGGTGTGATTGGTGCCGGGGCAATGGAGAAAGCAGCGATCCACGCCGGGCGGGCTGATGACGATGGTGTACGAGCTGGCCTCGCCCGGGGCGATGACCAGGCTCTCGGTGAGGCGGGGATCAAAGTCGGCGATGATCTGGCGGATGAGATGGCCGACCAGATCGTCGCCCAGGCGGGCCACCAGGCGCACGTCCACGCCCAGCTTGTGCAGCGCCAGGCCGGTGTTGGAGGCCGAGCCGCCGGTGGTCAGCACCGCCTCGGCCACCTCCGTGAGACGGCCGGGCGCCAACCAGCCGGCGCCCGTGGCCGCGCCGGCCGGGATGCGCGGGATGATATCCACGCAGAGATGGCCCGCTGTGATGATCTCCGGCATCCTTCCCCCTTGCGGCTCCTCCGTGGGCCGCGCACCTCGGCAGGTTTTGCATCCCGTCGACGTTATGCTAAACTGTGGGCGTAATCCCTGCGGTGTGCGTGATATCTCTTTTGTACTGAGCCAACGCTTTGGTCCAGGGGGCCTTGCTCCAGTGGCGATTATGGGGGCTATCCCCCTCGCCGGGTGGCACCCACTTGTGATTCAAGGTTCAAGTACTTCTGAGGTACACGGCATCGCGGGGATTTCACTTGGCAGGGCCAAGCGATCCGTGCAGGCTAGCGCCGGCGCGCGCGCAAGATCGTCTCCTGCGCCTGCTCCACCGAGGCACGATAGTCGGCCAGCCCATCGGGATCCTGGGCGGCCAGGGTCTGGATCAGCGCATCGATCAGAATCGCCACGCCTGCCACCGAGCGCACCGGCAATTGCTCCGAGAGCGGGCACACCAGGGCGCGGTCGGCGGCCAGGGCGCAGGGCGCGATGGCCGAGCAAGTGATAGCCACCGTAGGCGTGCCCTTTTCGCTGGCCTGCCGCAGCGCGTTGGCTACCTCCTCGCTTTCGTCCCAAGCCGAGATGCCGATCAGCACCGATGAAGCAGTGACCTCGCTCACGATCATGGCGAGGCCCGGCACGTCCGACTGAGGACTGGTGGCCGGGACGCCCATGTACCGCAGCGAGTACGCCAGGAGCTGTGCGAGCGGGGAGGCGATCCCTTGACCCACGGCGTAGACCCGCTCGGCCTGGGAGATCAGCGAAACGACCTCCTGCGCCACGGCCGGCGAGAGATGGGTGATAAAGCGCTGCGCGCCGTCCAGCTCTGTGGCCAGCAGGCTATGCAGGGGATCCTGGCTCTGCGGCCCTTCGGCTGCTGATGGCAGCAGCTCCTCGTGCACCAGGTCGCGCACCTGTCGGATCAGGTGAGGGTAGCCGTCATAGCCAAGGCGCTGCGCAAAGCGGATCACCGTGGCCTCGTTGAGATCCAGGTTTCTGGCCAACTGCGAAGCGGTCATAAAGGCGGCCTCGCGGTAGTGGCTGGTGATGTAATCCGCCAGCAGCTTCTGGCTCTTGGTCAGCTCGGGATAGATCTGCCGGATCGTTTCGAGAATCACGTCGCGACTCCTCCGATGGGCCTCGATCAGAGCCTGCTGAATGGACCTGCCGCGCAGGAGCGCCGACGGGCCGCCATAGGAGCAGTATAGCCGTGCCGACCGACTCTGTCAAAAGAGATAGCAACTTTTCCTGCTTTTCTTGACACGGCAGGTTCGGCGTGTTATGCTTGCGGCGCTTTCAAGAAGGAGTAGCAGTGCGTTGAGACGCGATAGGGTTTCCGAGGATATCTTTGTGTTCGTCAGTGACCTGTACGTGCAGGCCACGGCGACGGTTATGCTCACCGAGGAAGGCGCGCTGGTGGTGGATGCGATGCCCTTCCCCTCCGAGGCGCGGGAGATCATCGCCTTTATCGAGGCGCGCCTTGGGCCCGATAGCGTGCGCTACCTGATCAACACCCATCACCATGCCGACCACGTGTACGGCGCCTACCTGTTCGCGGGCGCCGAGGTCATCGCCCACGATAGCTGCCGCGAACTCCTGGCGCGGCTGGGGCCGGCCAGCCTGGCCCGCGCCAAGCAGCAGACGCCCTCCCTGGCCGAGGTGGAGCTGCGCCTGCCGGACATGACCTTCCAGGAGGAGATGCACGTGCACCTGGGGCACCGGCATCTGCACCTGATGCACACGCCTGGCCACACCGCCGATAGCATCAGCGTCTTCGAGACCAACGAGCGGGCCCTGAGCGCCGGGGATCTGGCCATGCCCGTGCCCCACATCGTCTCCGGCGATGTGGCCCAGTTCCGGGCCTCTCTGCAGCGCATCCAGGCCCTGGAGCCGGATTTCGTCGTACAGGGACATGGCGATGTGCTCTTGCGGGGAGAGGTGGGCGAGATGGTCGAGGGACACCTGCACTATCTCGACGCCATCAGCGAGCGGGTGCGCGAGGTGGTGGAGCGCAACGCTTCACCGCGGGAGCTGCAAAAGATCGATATCGAATCATGCGGGCTTTCGCGCATCCCCCTGGATGGCGCGGTTAGCCGGCTGCACCTGGATAACCTGGTGCACCTGTACAAGGCGATGATGACCGCATAGGGGCCGCGGCCGCGCCCTAGCTGCTCTTGAGGGGCAGCCAGCCCGCTTCGTACAGCGCGCGCTGGATCTGCTCGCGGCGCAGCTCCAACCCCTCGGGATCCCGCTTCATGCACTCCTCCAGCACGCGCTTGGGCGGCAGGCTCCCGAATACGTCCTGCTTGTTCAGGCATTCGCCCAGCAGCTCCAGATCGCAGCGCATGACGTTGAGCAGATAGGCGATGATCAGTCCCCGATCCAGGCCATCTTGCGGCGGCCCTTCGACCTTCTCATACTCCTGCAGAAAACGATCTATGAGCGCCACGAGCTCGGACGCAAAGTAGATGGACCCGTCCTGTCTGATCATCCCGGCTGACTCCCCGTGTTCTCCCCCATCTCTGTTACGGCGACATTATAGACGCGTCGCCAGGACGTGACAAGAGCCCCGCAGGCGAGGGCATTGCGCTGCCAACAGGCGAGGCCTTGTCAGGATGTCTTGCCGCATGCATCGCCCGTTCGCGAGACTGCGCGCCAGCCGGTCGGCAGAACACAAAGCGCGGCGGGGCAATCTCTGATGCCCTGCCGCGCCCAGGCGCGCAATCCGCGCGGATCTAGTTCTGGCCGACCATCTGCTGCAGGTAGGCCTCGATCAGCCCGTCTATCTCGCCATCCAGGACCGCCGTGGTGTTGCCCGTTTCCCAGCCTGTGCGCAGGTCCTTGACCATGCGATAGGGGTGCAGCACATAGGAGCGGATCTGATTGCCCCATCCCGCCGAGACCAGCTCGCCCCGCAGCTTGGCGCGCTCCTCCTCCATGCGCTGCTCCTCCAGGGCGTACAGCCGCGCTGTGAGGACGGCCATTGCCCGCTCGCGGTTCTGGGCCTGAGAACGCTCGTTCTGGCAGGTCACCACCAGGCCACTGGGGCGGTGGGTGATGCGCACGGCCGTCGAGTTCTTCTGCACGTTCTGGCCCCCGTGGCCAGAGGCCTTGAAGAAGTCGATCTCCAGGTCGTCGGGGTTGATGTCGACCGTGACCTCGCCCGCCACATCGGGGATCACCTCCACCATGGCGAAGGACGTATGGCGGCGATGGGCGTTGTCAAAGGGCGAGATGCGCACCAGGCGATGGACACCGCGCTCGGAACGCAGGTAGCCAAAGACATTGCGCCCGCTGATCTCGACGGTGGCGTTCTTGATCCCGGCGCCATCGCCCTCGGTCTCGTCGATAATTTCGGCGCCGAACCCGCGCCGCTCGGCCCAGCGCAGGTACATGCGCAGCAGCATCTCGGCCCAATCCTGCGACTCGGTGCCCCCCGCGCCGGCATAGACCGTCAGAATGGCGTTGGCGTGGTCATGTCGTCCCGAGATCATCAGCTCCAGGCGCAGGCGGGCCAGCTCTGCCGCCAGCTCCTGGGCCTCGCCCTCGATCTCGGAGAGCCAATCCGACTCGTCCTCGGCCTCGGCCAGCTCCAGCAGCTCAGAGAGCTCCCCCAGCCGGGTGGAGAGGGTGCGCCAGGTATCGGCCGTCGTCTCCAGGGCCGCCAGCTCGCGCATGACGCCCTGGGCGGCGTCGGGGTCATCCCAGAAGCCGGGCTCTGCCGAGCGCTCGCGCAGCCCGGCGATCTGTTGCTCTATGCCTGGCAGGTCAAAGACGCTCCTGGAGGGCGTTCACCTCTTGGCGCATCTCGTTGATAGCGTTACGCAGATCATCCATGATGGGTAATCCCCCTTGCTTTCCGATCAGCCCTGGGCGAACAGGGCGTCCACAAAGGCCGCCGGGCGGAACTCGGCCCAATCGTCCATGCCCTCGCCCGTGGCGACAAAGAGCACCGGCAGCCCTAGCTCACGGCCGATGGCAAAGACCATGCCGCCCTTGGCGGAGCTATCCAGCTTGGCCAGGACCACGCCCGTCACGCCGACGGTCTTGGCGAACTCCTGGGCCTGCTTCAGCGCGTTCTGGCCGGTGGTGGCATCCAGCACGAGCAGGGTCTCGTGGGGCGCGCCCTCCACCTGCTTGCGGACGATGTTGCCGATCTTGGCGAGCTCCTGCATCAAGTTGTGCTTGGTATGCAGGCGCCCGGCGGTATCCACGATCAAGATATCGGCGCCCCGCGATAGGCTGGCCTGGATGGCATCATAGACCACGGCGCCGGGATCGGCCTTGGGTTGGTGCGCGATCATCTCCACGCCCACTCGCTGCGCCCACACCTGGAGCTGGTCGATGGCGGCGGCGCGAAAGGTATCGGCGGCGGCCAGCACCACGCGCTCGCCCTGCTGGCGGTGATAGTGGGCCAGCTTGGCGATGCTGGTGGTCTTGCCGGACCCATTGACGCCCACCACGAGCACAACACGCAATCCGGCGGGGGCGTCCGCCAGGTAGGGGCGGGCGTTCGCCGTCAGCAGGTTGACGAGCTCCAGCTTGAGAAGGTCGCGCACCTCGGCAGGCGCACGCAAGCCCTGGCGCGACACCTCTTTGCGTACGGCCTCGATCACGCTGACGGCCGTATCCATGCCTGCATCGGCCTGGATCAGCAGCATCTCCAGCTCATCCCAGGTATCCTGGGTGATCTCGTTGGCGCGGAAAAGGTTGGCGATGCGCCCGAACACCGATTGGCGCGTCTTGGTAAGGCCGTTCTCGATCTTGGATCTGCCGATTCGCAGCACTGGAAACTCCTCGCCCTGTCTTCTCTACAGCAGTCCATTATACGTGTGGGCGCCGGGACGGACAAAAACCCACGCCCCCCGGGGAACGCATCCCCAGGGGGCGTGGGCAGCTCTAGAACCGGAGACCCTCTAGGCCACGGGACATGGCCCGTAGGCGGGTTTCCTACTGCTCAAAGTACCACTGCTCCG